>JASLOA010000010.1 GCA_030745755.1 Kiritimatiellia bacterium
AAGCCAGCTCTCGGGCTCGAACCGAGGACCTGCTGATTACAAATCAGCTGCTCTGCCAACTGAGCTAAGCTGGCGCAAAACGCGCCCGAAGTCTACCCTTCGGCCGTGAAATCTTCTGTACCCACGCCGCAGTCCGGACAGACCCAGTCAGCGGGAATATCTTCGAAAGCCGTTCCCGGTGCGATGCCACCATCCGGGTCGCCAAGCTCGGGATCATAGATATAGCCACAAGCATTACATACGTACTTCATTGTCGACTCCTGTCGTTGTATTCTCTCTCGTTCAATAAGGAAGCCCATATGTTATCCACTCCACGGCGAAGCGCAATTTCTTTTTCTGCGTCGTATTTACACTTGCACGTCAATCCCACTGTGGATATTCTACCGCGCTTCTGTTGAAACCATTGCGCCCATCGTCTAGTGGTTAGGACTCAAGGTTTTCATCCTTGCAACCGGAGTTCGATTCTCCGTGGGCGCGCCACCTCCGTTGATCGGCCATCGGCCTTCACTCATTCTTCGCCTTGCCCGTTGTCTCCCTTTTTTTGCGCGTGATTTCCTGAGCGCTGCGGCATAGGGTGAACGGATGAGTCTTGGGGTATGGAGAGCGGGTGAGCGCGACGATACGATGGCGGAACGGGTGAGCGCCGGGGCGGACGCGTTGCAGGATGCGGCATTGGAGGCGCAGCTTGCGAAAGAGCGTCCGGTGCTGGAGCTTCTGGACGCAGAGGATGGTGAACAGTTCATCGACGACTACCAGCGTGCCCTGCATGTGCGCGCCGGGGTTGACTGGAATCAGGTCCGGATCGATGCCCCGTCATCACGGGCACAGCGGCTGAAAGCGCGATTACGCGGGATGCTACTGAACCTGCTCCGTCCTCCCCTGCAATGGTTGACCTTTCGTCAGAGTGCCGTCAACAGCCAGTTGACATCCCTCCTGATGGACGAGCGCCGGCAACGTCTCGCCATGGAAGCACGCCTGCAGGCACAGATCGATGCCCTGCGCAGCGATTCATCCCCGCACGGCGCGGCACCCGACGCGGAGGAGACGTGATGCGTATTGCGCAGATACTGGCAGGCTACGCCGATGGCGACGCGATCTCCGAGGAGGCCCGCCTGATGCAACGCCTGCTGCGCGAGCAGGGGCACAGCTGTGAGCTGGTTGCCCCGCGGGCGTCAACATCGCCGCGCTACGCAGACGACTGCCAGCCACTCTCGGGCTTCAGTGCCGACAATGTCGACCTGCTGATCTTCCACTACTCGACAGCGTCAGACGCCACCGCACTCTATCTCGCGGCGGGTTGCCGTAAGGTCGTGCGCTATCACAACATCACACCCTCCGCTTTCTTCAGGGGCATGGATGATGGGGTTGCGAATCAGCTGGATCGAGCACATGCCCAGCTAGCCGAGGTGCTGCAGGCGGCTGATGCCGTGTGGAGCGTCTCCGACTACAATGCCGCGGCCTTTGCGAGCAGCCTGACGACACCGGTGGTAACCGTGCCTCTCTTCTCAGAACCTGTGGCCACACGGGCAGAGCCCGATCCCGGTATGCTGGCGATGTTGGGCGGCGGGCTCATAAACTTCTTTTTCGTGGGGCGCATTGCACCGAACAAGAGTATCGAGACACTGATAGAAGCATTTGCCTGGTATTACCGTTGTGTCGATGCCCACAGCCGACTGGTGCTGGCGGGTTCGGAGTGGAGCTGTCCGCGCTATTTCGCGCTGCTACGGCTTCTGGCAGCGCGGCTCGACCTGTCCAATGTTCTCTTTCTGAAGTTTGTCTCGGACGAGCAACTCGCGGCTTGCTACGCTTCGGCGCGCCTGTTCGTGTGCGCCAGTCAACATGAAGGATACTGCCTGCCCCTGGTCGATGCGATGCACTACGACGTGCCGGTGCTGGCCAGCCGCTGTGGCGGCATGCCACAGACGCTGGGACCCGGCGGCGTCCTGCTGGATGAGGCCACACCGCGGCAATGGTGCAGCGCCATGCATCTGCTGGCATCCGACGACACATTGCGAGCGCGAGTGCTGGCAGGACAACAGCAACGGCTGGCTGAACTGGCGGCACCTCGAGCGGAAGAGCTGGCGGCACTGGTCGCCGGGGCGTAGAGACGCCCTTTTTCCTTGCTTCAAACCGACCACATATGAAGAATGTCCCCTCTTTTTCAGGGAATACGAGAACAAGCCAAGGAGTACTATGAGCGCACCTAAGAAACAGAACATGTTGATCGCCCAGAGTGGCGGTCCCTCTATGGTTATTAACCAGAGCCTGGTCGGCGCGGTGATTGAAGCCAAGAAGCAGGCACAGATTGGCAAGATCTTCGGATCGCTGCACGGCATCAAAGGCATCCTTGAAGAAGACTTGATCGACCTTCGCAAGGAGTCGGCATCCTCGCTCGAAGCCGTCGCCGCCACGCCGTCGTCCGGACTCGGCACGGTCCGCCAGAAGCCGACCGCCGAGGATTGCACGCGCATCTTCGAGATCCTGCGCGACCACAACGTGGGTTACTTCTTCTACATCGGCGGCAACGACTCTTGCGAAACCGTTCACATCATCAACCAGGAAGCCATCAAAGCGAAGCACCCGATCCATTGCTTCCATATCCCCAAGACCATCGACAACGATCTGCGCTCGAACGACCACACGCCCGGCTTCGGTAGCGCCGGCCGTTTCGTGGCCCAGGCCCTGCAGGGCGTCAACCTCGACAACCGCGCGCTGCCCGGCGTGCACATCTCGGTCATCATGGGACGCCATGCCGGCTTCCTCACCGCTGCCGCCGCACTCGGCCGCGTCTACGAGGATGACGGTCCGCACCTGATCTACCTGCCGGAGCGCCCGTTCAGCATGCCCCGCTTCATCAAAGACGTGAAAGCGGTCTACAAGAAGTACGGTCGATGCCTGATCGCCGTGTCCGAAGGTATCGCCGATAGCAGGGGCCAGGCCATCGCGGCAAAGTTCAGCAAGGAAGTCGACTCGCACGGCAACGTGCAGCTCAGCGGAACCGGCGCCCTCGGCGACCTGCTGGCCAACGAGATCAAGGCCCGCACCACGATCTCGCGCGTACGCTCCGATACGTTCGGCTATCTGCAGCGCTCGTTCATGGGCTGCGTCTCACCGGTCGATGCCAAAGAGGCCCGCGCCGTGGGTTCGGTTGCCGTGAAGACCGCCTGCCAGGGCGTGAAGAGCGGATCGATTGCCATCAAGCGCAAGCCCGGCAAAGCCTACAAGGTGAACTTCGTGCGCGTCCCGCTCAAGGCCGTCGCCCGCGACGCCCGCGAGATGCCCGCCAAATACATCAACAAGGCCGGCAACGACGTAACCCAGTCCTTCATCGACTACGCCGCCCCGATCGTGGGCAAGCTGCCCAAGCCCGGTCGCCTCAAGGGCGTGAAGGTCAAGAGATAAGGCGAACGCGCGGCTTCGCCTTCGTCGCCGCCACCTTGCCGATGATTATGCCCGGCTGCTTGGCGCTCTTGAGGGCTTTGAGCGTGGCCTCGACGTCTTTCGGGCGCACGATGATCGTGTAGCCGATGCCCATGTTGAAGACGCGGTACATCTCGTCGCGGTCGACCTTGCCCTTCGTGCCGATGAACTCAAAGACGGGCGGTACTTTCCACGTGGAGCGATCAATGACCACTTCCGTACCTTCGGGTAGAATGCGCGGAATATTGTCGATCAAGCCGCCGCCGGTGATGTGCGCCATGCCGCGGATGCGAACGGTCTTCATCACGGCCAGGACGGGCTTGAGATAGCTGCGATGGACCGCCAGCAAGACGTCTGCCACGCTGCGCTTCGTGCCGGGGAAGGTATCATTGATCTTCAGTTTGGCCTGGTCGAAAATAACCCGCCGCGCCAGTGAGTAGCCGTTCGTATGCAGGCCGGTTGATTTCAGGCCGATGACCACATCCTTCGGTCGAATCTGCTCGCCGGTCACCAGCGCCTTGCGCTGGACGCTGCCTACGATTGTCCCGACCAGGTCGTACTCGCCTTCCGGGTAGAGTCCCGGCATCTCAGCGGTCTCTCCGCCCAGCAGAACACAACCGTTCTCACGACACGCCTTGCACAACCCCTTGACTACATCCTTAAAGACCGGCCCCTTCAGCTTGGCTGTGCCGAGATAGTCGAGGAAGAACATCGGTGTCGCGCCCTGCACGAGAATGTCATTTGTACAGTGATTGATCAGGCATTGACCGACCGTGTGATGCCGGTTGGCCATGACGGCGACGTTGAGCTTGGTGCCGACACCATCGGCACTCGCGACAAGCACGCTGCCCACCGCGGGTGCCTTGAACAAACCGCCGAACGATCCGATATTGCTGAGGACGTCCTTCGTCGCCGTCTGCTTCACCATGCGCTTGACCGCGCCCAGGGAGCTCATCATCTCATCAATATCCACGCCCGCTGCCGCATACGCGGACTTCTTCTTGCCCTTAGCCATCTTGTTCGTTCCCCAGTGCTGTAGGTTTCGGGTGTCAGGTTTCGGGTGTCAGGTTTCGGGGCGACCATACACGATCGGTATGGCGGGGTCGATCAAAACAGAAAGAGCGCCCCCCGCGACCTGGTGTGCTGTCTTTCAAATGGGGTTTCAGAATACGCGAAGCCTTGTCATTCAGAGCGAAGCGAGGAATCTCAGACTTATGTCGAGGCAGAGATCCCTCGACTTCGCTCGGGATGACACACGAGTTATGCAGACGTATTTGTGAGACACAACACTAGCGTCGCGGGAGGCTGAGATCACCGCTTCCTGCGACACAAGGTCGCGGGGGAGCCCTCCCTTATCCCCCGTGAAACTCGAGGTTACGGAGAACTTCTTCTTCGTCGAAGGGCTTGATGAGGTAGCCGCAGGCGCCCAGTTCGAACATCTGCTTGATCACCTCACGGTTGGCGTAGGCGGTGCAGAGCAGAACTTTTGTTGAACGCTTCAAGTTGGCGTTCTTCATAAACCAGATACCGTCCTCGCCAGGCATGCGATAGTCGGCCATCACGATGTCGAAATCGGTCTCCGATACCTTGGTAACTGCATCCTTGGCATTGTCAACGGTGTGGACCTCGTGCTCGTGTTCTTCCAGCATGTGGCGCAGGGCATCCAGCAAGCTGCGATCATCATCCATGATCAGTATGCGCATTTGCTTCTTCTCGTCCGCCATAACAGACCTCCTTGTGATGCTGTCCCATTGGTAATGACAGACCGCTACTGTCCTGTCAAATAGACAGGCACTCACAACACATACGTCCTGTCATTCCGACCGAAGCGAGGAATCTCATATCTACGCCTGGGCGGAGATCCCTCGACTTCGCTCGGGATGACACATGAATCACACGAACTCAGTTGCAGCACACCACAGTAGCGATGAACTACGCAAGTCTGTCCAAGAAGTGTCGCGCATAACAGCTCTGAATTCAACCCCATTTTCCCCCAAATCCACTCGACAAGACAGGGGGGATGGTTAATGGTTGATGGCCATATGGCTAGTGATTTGGACAGCGTTTTCGAGCAGGAGCAGGAACGATTCATCTCGGAATGGATGGAGTTCCTGCGCTTTCCTTCGATCGGTGCGGACCCGGCCCATCACGGTGACTGCGCGGCCTGCGCCGACTGGCTGACGACACATTTAGCGACTATGGGGCTGCGAGCTGAAACGCTGGAGACTCCGGGGCTGCCCGCCGTGTACGCCGAACACCTCGTTGATGCGCAGGCCCCGACGATTCTCTTCTACGGGCACTACGACGTGCAGCCGGTCGATCCGGTGGACGCGTGGACAACACCCCCCTTCGAACCCACGCTACGCGAGGGGCGGCTCTACGCCCGTGGGGCACAGGACGACAAGGGCCAGGCGTTTGCCTTCATCAAGGCGGTCGAAGCCCTGCAGAATACCGACCAGCTCACCCTCAACCTGAAGCTCGTCATCGAAGGCGAGGAAGAGAGCGGAAGCCGCGGGCTCTCCGCCATGCTTGAGCCGTGGCGCGATCGGCTGGCGGCAGACATCCTGATGGTGGCCGACACGGGCACGGTACCTGATGGCACCCCCACGATTGTGATGGGGTTGCGTGGATTGCTGCACGTGGGAGTAACGCTTCAAGGCCCTTCGCACGACCTTCATTCCGGGCTTCACGGCGGACTGGCGTTGAACCCCGTCACCGAGATCACCCGCCTGCTGGCCACGCTCCTGGCCCCCGATCGCAGTATTGCGGTTGACGGCTTCTACGACGGTATCCGCAATCCCACGGCTGTCGAACATGCCCTGATCGAGAAGACGCCGTTCGACCCCGCCGCCTACGAGAAGAACGTGGGTATGCCGCCGGTCGCAGGGGAACCGGAGTATAAGCCGTTGGAACGACTCGGATTCCGTCCGTCCCTCGATATCAACGGCATCAGTGGTGGCAACGCCGACAGCATGAAGACGGTCATCCCATCCTCTGCCAGTGCGCGCCTGACGGTGCGCCTGGCGGCGGGACAAGAACCCGATAACTGTCTGCAAGCGATCTGCGACCACCTCACAGCCCATGCGCCCGAGGCGATGACGTTGACGATTCACGATGCCGGCTCTGCCGGTGCCGGATTCCGCATCGACCCGGAAAGTCCGCCGGTCCAGCTCGCGCGCACAGTACTGACCGAACTGACCGACTGCGAACCGGTGTATCACTGGGAAGGCGCTTCCATTCCGATCATTCCGGCCTTGGCCGAAGCCGCCGGAGCGGCACCACTGCTTGTCGGCTTCGGGCACGAGGATGATCATGTTCACGCGCCCGACGAATCCTATTCCATTGACCAGTTCCGGCGAGGCTTCGAATACGCCGTTCACTTCCTTCGCTCCGCATCGGGGGCCGCCCTCACCCACTAGTAGCATTGCCATGCCAGAGGATTCTGCCCAATCCAAAGAGGCCCTGACCGGAGCAGTCGAGAGCATTGTCTTTCGTGCTGAGGACACCGGCTACACCGTCTGCAGCATGAAGGTGGCCGAGCGGAAAGACACCGTAACGGTCGTGGGCACCTGCGCGGCTATATGGGTGGGGGAAACGTTGCGCGCGGAAGGCGTGTGGACGCGCCATCCCAAGCATGGCTACCAGTTCCAGGCCGCCTCCATGATCTGCGTGGCGCCCACATCGGAACGCGGCATTGAGCGCTACCTGGCCTCCGGCATGGTGAGAGGTATCGGCAAGGAACTGGCCCGGCGTCTCGTGGTCGCGTTCGGCAAAGACACACTGAAGATCATCGACAAGGAATCCGAGCGCCTTCGCGAAGTGGACGGCATCGGCCCCAAGCGGCGCAAGCGCATCAAGGAAAGTTGGATCGAGCAGCACGCTGTGCGCGACATCATGATCTTCCTGCAAAGCCACGGCGTCGGCACGGCGCAGTCGGCACGCATCTACCGTCAGTATGGCAATGAGGCCGTTGCCGTGATCTCGGAGAATCCCTATCAGCTCTGCCGCGACGTCTGGGGAATCGGCTTCAAGACGGCCGACGGCGTGGCGATGAGTGTGGGTGTGCCGCCGCAATCGAAGCTGCGCGCCCGGGCCGGACTGGTTTATACCATGGAGACACTCGCCGCCGAAGGCCACTGCTTCTGCCTCGATGCCGAGCTGATTCTGCAGGCCCAGGCCCTGCTCGACATACCGGCCGAGATTCTGAGCGAGGCGCTTGCAAGCGAGCTCGAGCGCAACGAATTGACTCGCGACGATAACCGTATCTACCTCGCGTCGCTCTACAATGCCGAGACTGCCGTAGCCGAGCGCCTGATCGCCCTGCAACGCACCAACCGCGGCTTCCGGCCCATCGTGGTGGAGAAAGCCGTCGCGTGGGCCGAACAGCGCATGAAGCTTCACTTTGCACCCATGCAGGTGGAAGCCCTGCAGACCGCCCTCGCCGAGAAGGTCGCCGTCATCACTGGTGGCCCCGGCGTCGGCAAAACCACTATCATCCACGCACTGGTCGACGTCTATCGTATGCGCAGCCTCAAGATTGCACTCGCCGCCCCCACCGGACGCGCCGCCAAACGCATGGCGGAAGCGACGCACCACGAGGCCAAGACATTGCACCGATTGCTCAAGTTCAATCCCGCCGCACACGGATTCGAACACGACCGCAACAACCCGCTGGAAGTGGATGTCGTTATCCTGGATGAGTGCTCCATGATCGATATCGCCCTGATGCATCATTTCCTGGATGCCCTGCCCGACCGCTGCTGTCTCATCCTGGTGGGTGATATGGACCAGCTCCCCAGCGTGGGGCCCGGGAACGTGCTGCGTGACATTATCGACTCTGAAGTCATCGCCTGCCGTCGCCTCGATCACATCTTCCGCCAGGAAAAAGGAGGCGCCATCGTCCGCAACGCGCACCACGTGAACCGCGGCGAGGCGCTTGAGATCGATAATTCGGAAGGCTCGGACTTCTTCTTTCTCTCGGCCGACCAACCGGAAGAGGTAATCGACAAAGTGCTGCAGCTCATTACCCGCCGCATTCCCTCCCGGTTCGGGTTCAGTCCGATCCACGACATCCAGGTGCTGACACCGATGCGGAAGAACCAGCTCGGCGCCGACAACCTGAACGGGTTGCTGCAGGACGCCCTCAATCCGCGCGGCGCGGAAGTGCAGCGTTTCGGACGGTGCTACAGGGATGGCGACCGTGTCATGCAGATTCGCAACAACTACGACAAGGAAGTGTTCAACGGCGACATCGGCCTGGTCCGACACGTCAACGCAGAGGAACAGACCCTGACCGTGGATTTCGATGGGCGACCGATCAACTATGAAGCCACTGATCTGGACGAGCTGGTCCACGCCTACGCCTGCTCAATCCACAAGTCGCAAGGCAGCGAATACCCGGCCGTGATCATCCTGATGACCACGCAGCACTTCAAACTGCTGCAACGCAACCTGCTCTACACGGCCATCACGCGCGGGCGCAGACTGGTCTGTCTCGTGGGCCAGCGCAAAGCCATCAGCATGGCCATCCGCAACAACGAGATCCGCCTGCGCCGCACCGCGCTACGGCAGCGGTTGGCGATGGCGGGTTAGTGCTGCTCCGTGAACCCGGCGCCGTCGTTCAGGTAGTGCACCATTCGGGGCACCTGCCCGGGACGGCCGACGAGCACAATCAGATCCGTATAGCGGCCACGTGTACGACTTGCGATTCCCGTGATACGCGCACCCACCTCGCACCGGATCGTTCCGACCCGGATGTACGCATTCTCCTGCACCATCGGCGCCACACTCCCGACCGGTTCCACCGGTTCCGTGGGAGGCTTGCGCAGGAACACCTCCACTTCGCCCGTGTCATCATCCATGACCCGCATGAGCACCAGGTCGGGGAGACCATCCAGGTTGAGGTCGGCCTCAACACGGCCGGTCTCTCTGATGGCATCAACTTCCGCCTTTGAGACCACTTCCGCCGTATTCGTGAACGACAGGTGCGATGTGCGCCCGGCCCCCTGAACGGGCTTTGGCTTGGGCTTACAGCCGCAGATGGCGACCACCAAGAGCACTGGAATATACAAACGTGAATCAAGTAGCTTGAGCATGCCCTCTTCTCCTTCTTTGCGTTCCTTGCGTTCTTTCGCGGCTAATCCGCTCCTCTAAAGGCCGAGGCTGAGTTGCCCGCGCACTTCCACCTTGCGACCGGATGGCAGATCGGGATCGTTGGTGTAGTACACAGCAAATTTCACGCCAGGAAACTCGCGCGCGAGCTCTTGTTCGATATATGTCTCCACAGCGCGCGCATTGCCTTCGTCATCATCGGAGAACCCGACACTGATCGGCCTGTCCACGCCGTGTTCACGGAGAATCCCAATGACATGGCGTACGAAGTCCCGGATGGCGAATTGCTTGCCTTCCTCGGTTCCCGCGGCCTCGTAGTTGTGTTCGCGCAGCAGCTCGCGGAAGCGCGGCGACATGCAGCCGTGATACTTATTCAGCCCGAGATAGTATTCCAGCACCTCGTCATCGCTGTGCCGATCATGACCCGGCCGGAGCCATTCAAGGTAGCCACGCAGGTTGCGCAGCATGGTCCGCTTCTCTGGCGGCGAGAATGTGCGGTCGATGAAGTAGCGTACACCCGCCTTCAAGACTTCCGGATCGTGGCCGCGGGCGGTCACGATCGCGAAAAGGCGCCCCTCGGTGAGGACCTTCTTCAGAGTTCCAAAGCTCGGTGCGCGCGCGGATTCGCCACTGACAATGCGGTCGATGGCCTCGCGAGTGTCACGCAGAAACACGTTCTCTTCCTCGATCTCTATGTCGCGAAAATCGCGGAACGCCGCCTCCCACGCTCCGTCAGTGGGGGGACGATAGTGTTCCGTATCGTTTCGGATCAGGCTGTAGAGCGAGGTCGATACGGAATACGGCACCCATTCGCCCTCATCGGTCAGGCGTTCCAGGTGAATGTGCGTCGGCATGTGCAGGACGTTGTCGTCCCAGTCAAAGACGAAGTAGCGCAGGTCGCGATCGGCGACGGCGTAGTTGATGTCGGGGGCTTTGGTCATGGCTCTGTTGTCACGCTTGCGGCCCGCGCGGAGCGCGGGCCCTGCCTTACCGATTCTTCTCTTCGCAAAATGCTAAGCATGCTCTATGGTTCCACTGAACGCGGGTCATGCTATACCAGATAATGCCCGTGCCGACCAGTCGAGAACCCAGGAGGACCACATGCACCAGTCCGTCGACCACCCTGTTCTGCAACACAAACTCGGCTACCTGCGCGACAAACAGACCAGCAACAAGGACTTCAGGGAGCTCACCAGCGAAATCACCATGCTGCTCGCCTATGAAGCCCTTAAGCACGTCGAGCTGACACCGGTCGAGATCGAAACGCCGATCGCCCCCATGACCGCACAGCGTGTTAAGCACGATATCGTGATCGTGCCCGTGTTACGGGCCGGTGTCGGCATGTTGAACAGTCTTTGCACGCTGATCCCGACTGCAAAGGTGGGCTTCATCGGGCTCTACCGCGACCACGACACGAAACAGCCGGTGGAGTACTACGTCAAACTGCCGCCGATCACGAACAACCCCATCGTTATCCTGGTTGACCCCATGCTCGCTACGGGCGGGTCTACCGCCGCCGCGATCGACCTGATCAAGCGCGAGGGATTCAGCCGCATTACAGTGGTCTCGATCGTTTCAGCGCCCGAGGGCCTTGCCGAGGTCGAATCCAGACACCCGGACGTCAGAATCTATACCGCCGCCATTGACGATTGTTTGAACGACAGCAAGTACATCGTCCCCGGCCTTGGTGACGCCGGCGACCGCATCTTCGGAACGACATGAGCGGCATAGAGGGCTAATCGCCTCCAGGAAGGAAGGTATCCAGGCGCGCCTGTCGATGTGCCTGGCGCTGTTCCTCAACGGCCTCCGGAGTCGACTGCCAGTCAACCGCCGGCCACACGCGCGCGGTGCCGTCATTGCCGGCAGAGAGCAGAGCCCGTCCGTCCGGTGAGAACTCCAGACTTGAGACCCAGCCCTGGTGTCCTTCCAGCTTCAGCAGTTCGCTACCGTTGGCCGCATCCCAGATGCGAATGCCCTGCCGGCCTGCCGTGGCCACGCGGCGGCCGTCTGGCGAGAATGCTACGGCCGATACGGCACTGTCTGTTTCCCTCAGGACGATCAGTTCATCGCCTTCCGGCAGGCTCCATATGCGCGCGGTCATGTCGCGGCTGCCGGTGATCACGCGCTTGCCGTCCACGGCGCATGCAACCGTGGTTACATGATCGCTATGCCCCTCGAAGGCCCCCATATCATCACCCGAGACGGCATTCCAAATCTGCACACCCTCACCGGCCATGAGGAGATAGCGGCCATCCGGAGAGAAGGTCACCACGCGCGACACGGGCGTTTCAGCCCGGATCGTGATCGCCCGCTTCCCGCTGTCGGTTTCCCAGACACGCAGGCCATCATAGCCCACCGTTGCGATACGCGTTCCATCGGGTGAGTAAGCCGCTCCGGTGATGGCCCCGCTGTGGCCGCTCAGGGCTAGCACCATACCACCGGTTTCACGATTCCAGATGCGGGTGGTGCCTCCGTCCGATGCCGTAAGCAGGTGCCGCCCGTCGAACGAGAACTCCGCACCGGTCAGGCGCCCGGTCTGCTTGTCGAGTGTCCGGATCAGCTTCGCGTCATTCACGCTCCAAATCCTGCCATATCCATCTTCGCCCGCCGTCACCATCTGCCGGCCCGCCACGTCGAAACGCGCCGCCACAATCGCGCCTTCATGGCCGCCGGCAACCACCACGCTGCCCTCGTGCCGGGAATCCCAGACCATGAGCTTTCCGTCACGCGCACCGGTCACGGCCAGGCGGCCATCCGGAGAGAGGGCCGCCGCCGAAACCACCGCCTCGTGTCCGCGCAGGCGCAGCTTGCGCTGACCGGTGCCGGCATCCCATATTTGCACCGCGCTCGACCCACCGAGTGTGAGCATGCGGCTGGCGCCTGCGTCAAACACGACGCCTTCCAGTGAAACATCCAAGCCAAGGAACGGGATGATCTTCAATGAGCGGGCACTGCCACTGTCCCACACACGCAGCAACGCATCGCCGCTGACCGTGTTCACGCGCGTGCTCGTGGCATCGAACGCCACGCCCGTGACCGGTCCCGGATGCGGCCCCAGGGTGGCAATCGCGGCCCCATCGCTCAGTCGCCAGACACGCGCCGTCCGGTCACGGCTACCCGTCACAAGCAATAGGCCCGTGCGGTCCATGGCGGCCGACTCCACGAGGCCCTGGTGTCCGCTAAGCTGCATCACGAGCCGGCCGGTCTCCAACGACCACACGGCCAACTCGCCCTGCTCGCCCGCGCCCACCAGTCGCCGGCCATCGGGACTGAAAAGCCGCTGATACACGGAGGCATAGAATTTCTCGAGTGCCTTCGACGTCAGGCGGTGCGTGCCGAGATCCATGAACTGCACGCGACCATTCTGGATACCCCACAGAATCCGTTTCCCATCGTCTGTGAACACCAGCGGCAACGTGCTTGCGGCGCCTCCGCTGAACACGCCGTGTTCGGTCTTGCCGGTCAGATCCCACACCCGAACGGTCTGATCCGCCCCGGCCGATACGACGAGAGTGCCGTCCGGCGAGAAAGCCACCGACGCCACGCTGCCCTTGTGTCCGGCCAGTGCCTGCAGGCACTCGTGCGCACTGTACATCAGGCGGCCCCACTCCCAACCACGTTGCCCCTGCGGCACCTCCCACAGGAGGGTTTCGGCAGCCAGGCCCTGCATGTCCGCGATCCGCTTGGCGGCCAGGGCAATCGTGTGGTAGTAGTTCTGCTGCTCGGCCTGACCCAGGGCGGCCACGGCCTGCTTGCGCTGGCGCTCTTCCTCGATCTTGGCGGCCTCGGCGCGATCACGTTCGATGAGCCTCTCCTGCTCTGCGGCGACGGCCCGGTTGCGCTCTTCCTGCATCTGGGTCTCGGCGCGTACGGCACGGTCGCGCTGCGTGCGGGTCACGACATAGGCCATCGCCATCACCGCGAAAGCCGCCAGTGCCGCCACGATGGAACCGATGACGCTGAGTCGAACGATGATCTTGCGCCGCCTCGCGTCCGCCTGCGCATCGTTCACCTTCTCGGCCAGGTCATCCGGACGTGCGAGCTGCAGGCCCGGCAGCGGCCACTGCTTGACATCGGCGTCTATGGCGCGCACCTGGGAGGCCGCCAGCGACAGGTCACCACGGGCGAGAGAGACACGCGTGAACTCCTCGCGAGCGGCCCGCAACCCGTAGACTGCCTGGCGATTCCCCGCCCACAGGTGCAGGGCCTGCTGGAATCCACCGATGATCTCGTTGAACTCACGGTAGACATCGGCACCGCCCTTCTCGGCGACTGCATCCAGCCGGTCGGCGGCCGACCCGGTGAGCTTGACACTCTCGGCGTGGGCCTGGTGCGAACGCAGGGCTTGCTGGAACTCGCGGACCGCCTGATAACGCTCGGCCGTGTTGAGGCTCATGGCCTTCATGGCAATGTCCAGCAGTTCGCCCTTGTGGCGTGTTTCACGAATCTCGTTGTGCGCAGCGGCATCAATCGCCGCCATCGCGTTCTCGCCCGGATGCGGTGGCTTCCCCGAAATGATTTCAAACAGAACCGCGCCCAACAGGTAGATGTCGCTGGTTCGCCCCATGACGCTGTAGTCGCACAGGGCCATCTCGGGAGCCATGTAGGATGGCGTGCCGGCCAGGGTGGCGTTTTCGGAAAGGGGCTCAGCTTTCTCGCTGCCAATACTGGCGGCCAATCCCCAGTCCATGACCAACACTTCGCCGTAGCCCCCCAGCATCACATTGGCCGGCTTGAGATCGCGATGGATCACTCCCTTGTCGTGCGCAAACCCGACCGCATCACACACGTCCAGCAGAATACGCAGGTTCTCCTCCTGGTCCTGCTCAGCGATGACTTTGTCCCAGGAGGTGCCCTGGATCTCCTTCATCGCATAGAACAGCTTCCCCTCCGGGGTCTTGCCGAGGTCGTGGATGGGGATGATGTTGGGGTGATCGAGCTCGCCGGTCACGATCGCCTCGGAGAGGAACTTGTTGGCCGCCACGGGATCGACCGATGCATCCGACTGGATCATCTTGATCGCGATCTGACGGTCAAGCGACGCCTGGCGCGCGGCATACACCACACCCATTCCGCCCTGTCCCAGGGTGTTCGTCAGTTCATAATCGAGGGTGGCACCCGTCGCCGCATCGGACGTCTCCAGTACGTGTGCGTGGAGATTAAGATGAAATCGGCCGGGATCGTTGCTGACCGTAGCGCCGCTCTTGATCGACACAGTTGCTTCGGCCGTCTTGAGATAGTCAGAGACGTCCGCGACAGCCGTTGCGCGGCTGTCTCCCCCCTGGGGCAAAGTGGCATCCTGGTCTGGCATGTCCCGTTTTTACGCAACTGACGCACATCACGCAAGTTCAGAGGCAAACATTCCGGCATGCCGCAGACAGCTCTCCGAGCGAGCCGTTTGTACTTGAGACCAGGAGGCGCATCTTTCATGATGGCGGGCGAGGTCTCATGAAGGTCACGATAATCAAAGGTCCCGATGCCGGCACTGAGCTGACGATTGACGAGCCGGGGATTTACCTGATTGGCCGCAGCTCCGATTGCAAGCTTCGCCTCACGGATGCGGAGTCTTCACGGCGGCATGCCGCTATCACAACGGCCCCCGGCCGCGCGATCGTGGACGATCAGACCAGCCGCAACGGCACGCGTGTCAACGATGTGCGTGTGCAGCACGCCATGCTCAAGGATGGCGACGTCATACGCGTGGGCGGCACTCATATCGCCATTGACGGCCTGGCCGACTCAGCACCGGCGCCGGAAACGACCCTGCATGCCATAGATCCATCTATGCGCGTGCTGGCCTCGCTCGACCATCGCGCCGCCGACCTCCTGGCCGGCGTAAAAGTGGAGGAGACGGATACCGCCCGCGAAAACGAGATGCTACGCGGCGTGGGTGAGGTCAGCAATATTCTCGTCTCCGGAGCCACGCGCGAGTCACTCCTGCAAGGCGTACTCGACCACATGAAAGCGCTGCTCGATGCGGACAGTGCCTGTGTCATGCTCCGCGATGCCGCGAACGACGATTGGACCTTCCACGCCGTTTCCGCCAATCCGGAGGAGAGTACACCCACGGTCAGCGTATCGCGCACCATCATCAACGAAGCCGTCAAGGACGGCATGGCGCTGCTGACAGAGAACCCATTGACCGACGAACGCTTCGGCCCCAGCGACAGCATCATGGTCCACAAGATTTCATCCGCCCTATGTGCCCCGCTGACCATCGACGAAGAACCGATCGGGGCGCTCTGTATCAATCGCCGCAGCCGTCCCGACGCGTTTAAGCCGCTCGACCTGCGCTTTACGGCTACAATCGCCAACATTCTCGGCGTTTACCTTGAAAAGCTGCGCATCCAGGATGAGTATATCAAGCAGGAGCGCCTGGCCGCCGTGGGGCAGGTCATTGCCGGGCTCGCCCACTATGCCAAGAACATCATCACCGGGCTCCAGTTGAGCGTGGCCGGAATGCAGCGGATGCTTGAGCACGACAGGATGGATCAGGTCGATGTGTGCGTGGAGTCTATCGCCGCGGAGGAGCGCCGTCTGACCAACCTGATCCTTGACATGCTGAGCTATGCCAAGGAGCAGGAACCCATGCGCTTGGAGATGGACGTCAACCGCGTCATTGAATCCGTCGTCCGTCCGTTCGAACAGGAGCTTGGCGACCGATCCATCCAGTTGGAGCAGACGCTGGCAAGCGATCTGCCCACGCTGATGGCCGAGAAGAACGCCTTGCACCGGGTCTTTCTCAACTTGTTCGTTAATGCCATGGATGCGCTGGATGCCGTGGAAGACCGGGAAAGAGTCATCCGCCTGACCACGGCCCTCAGCGAAGATGGCGCCATGATTGAGATCACCATGTGGGACTCCGGGTGTGGTATACCGGAGAAGGAGATCGAGAACATCTTCGGTGTGTTCTTCTCCACCAAGGGATCCAAGGGCACCGGGCTCGGGCTGGCCGTGTCGCGCAAGATCATCGAGGAACATCATGGAACGATTGCGGTGACCTCGCAGGAAGGCGAGTGGTCCGAGTTCCGGATTCGATTGCCGGTTGAGACCAAACAAGGCTAAGAAGTTCGGGAACGAATTGCCTGTCATTTCGAGCGAAGCGAAGCGGAGTCGAGAAATCTCCGACATGTTGATTGGCAAGGAGATCCCTCGACAGGCTCGGGATGACATACGGAAGAAGCTTCGCAGGCGGATCTGTTGGTGACAACACTGGAGAAGGGAAGACAAGTTATGGATGCAAAACTGAGTTTTTGGGGTGCGGCGCAGGGCGTGACGGGATCCTGCTACATGCTGGAGGCAAACGGCAAGCGGCTGCTCATCGATTGCGGGTTCTACCAGGAGCGCAAACTGAAATCGCGCAACTGGGACCCGTTCCCCGAACCCGCCAACAGCATCGACGCCGTTCTGCTGACCCACGGTCACCTCGATCATTGCGGACTGTTGCCCAAGCTCGTGAAGGCCGGCTTCAAGGGCCAGATCCACAGCACGAGTGCCACAGCCGATATTGCCGGGATCGTGATACTCGACTCGGCACGGATCCAGGTCGAAGATATCAAACACAAGAAACGCCGCCACGAGCGCCAGGGGCGAAAAGGGCCCTACCCGCTCGTACCGCTCTATACCACTGAAGATGCGGAAGCCACGATTCCCCTCTTCGTCAAGCACAACTACGATGAGCCGGTCCTGCTGGGCGATGGCCTCGAGGCCAGCTTCCACGATGCCGGGCACATCCTCGGCTCGTCCGGCATCCAGATTGTCATCAAGAGCGGCGGCGAGGTGCGTACGCTGGCGTTTTCGGGCGATATCGGACGCTGGGATGCACCGATTATCTGTGATCCCAACCCGTTTGAGCGGGCCGACTACGTGGTCATGGAGTCGACCTACGGCAATCGTGAACACAAGAGCGAGGAGTCGATTCCCGGGGACCTGGCGACCGTAATCAACGAGACCGTCAAAGCCGGCGGCAATGTCGTGATTCCTAGCTTTGCCATCGAGCGCACGCAGGAGCTGCTCTACCACCTCAATGGTCTCTTGGGCAAGAAAGAGATCCCGCATCTGATGGCCTTTGTCGACAGCCCGATGGCCATTCGCGTTACCGAGGTGTTCCGTCGGCACGAGGACATGTTCGATGAAGAGACCAACGCTCTGCTGGCAAGTGGCGATCACCCCTGCGACTTCCCGGGCCTCGTGATGTCACGTACGGTCGACCAGTCGAAGTCGATCAACCAGGTCAAGGGCAGCGCGATCATCATTGCGGGATCGGGCATGTGTACGGGTGGCCGAATCAAGCATCACCTCATCAACAACATCGGCCGCGAGGAAAGCACCATCCTGTTCATCGGCTACCAGGCCCACGGCACACTGGGGAGGATTATCCTGGAAGGCGAAGACGAGGTGCGCATCATGGGCGAAAAGCGCGCCGTCAAAGCACGCATCGAACGCATCAACGGCTTCTCTGCCCACGCTGGCCAGAGCGAATTGCACCGCTATGTCTCAGCACTGCAGGAAGCCCCGCGGCACGTCTTCGTTACCCACGGCGAACCCGATGCGGCGATGGCCCTGTCCGACTGGATCAAGAAAGAGAAGGGCTGGTCATCCTCGACGCCGGCGTACCTGGATACCGTGACACTCGACTGATAGGAGAAGAACAGCCCACAGCCAACAAGGAACATTCAACTCCCAAGTGCGCGAGCCATACGAATGGCAGGGCGAACCGGCGCACCATTCGCACCCCTCGCTCCGTTGGACGTTGGGAGTTCCTTGTTGGCTGTTGGATGTTGAAATGACATCGTGCAGAGTACGCATCACACACCCGTCGCCTTAACCATCGCCGGATCCGATAGCGGTGGCGGTGCCGGGATCCAGACCGATCTCAAGACCTTCACGGCACACAAGGTCTACGGCACCACGGCCATCACCTGCATTACGGCGCAGAACCCCGATGCCGTCACCGGCGTGGAGCCAATCTCGCCCGAAATGGTGACCAAGCAGGTGGAGGCCGTGTGCGACGGCTTCCCCGTAGCGGCAGCCAAGACCGGCATGCTCTATTCGGCCGGGATCATCCGCAGTGTGGCCGACGTGGTCGGGCGGCGCCGGATCAGCACGCTTGTGGTTGACCCCGTCATGGTGGCCACCTCCGGCGCCGCCCTGCTGCAGGATGACGCCATTGCTACATTGCAGGAAGCGCTGCTCCCGCGCGCCATGCTCGTGACACCCAATATCCCCGAGGCCGAAATACTCTGGGGCCAGCCGATCCGCACCATGGAAGAGCAGCAAGATGCCGCCGAGGGCATCGCCATGCGCTTCGGTGTGGCCTGCGTCGTGAAAGGCGGACACATGCGTGAGCGTGACGCCAACCAGCCCCAACGGCCGCACTTGGTCAACGTCCTCTACGCGAACGGACGGCTCCACTCCTACCAGCACGAGCGTGTTGAAGGCGGCGACACACACGGCACCGGCTGCACATTTGCCGCCGCCGTCACCGCCAACCTGGCCAACGGGCGCACGCTCGACGTAGCCGTTGAGAACGCCGGTGCTTTCGTCGGCAACGCCATCGCCAACCGCTTCGATACCGGCACCCACCATCCGCTTGGAATAGGATAGACTTGAACAGCCGCATCCCATCCCGTAGGCGATCATCACCACTGAGAGAGCGCTGGCAGCCGCTGACAGCTACCGCCGCGTGCAGCGGTTCTACTTGATCGATGTTCTCCATTGGGCCTACAATTCCCCGCTTTCGCTCCGCGACTTAAGAAAGGAACTCATCATGGCTGGTATTTTCAAGGCATACGACATCCGCGGCATCTACGGTGATACGATGGATGAAGAGATCATGTACAAGATCGGGCGCGCATTTGTCACGCTCCTGAAATGCAAGTCCGTCACGGTAGGCCGCGACATGCGCCCGCATTCACAGCCACTGTTCGAGGCCTTTGCCAAGGGCGCAACGATGCAGGGCGCCGATGTGATCGATCTCGGGTTGGCCACAACACCCATGGCCTATTTCGGATGCGGCAGCCTCAATGCCGAGGCGGGCGTCATGATTACCGCCTCGCACAACCCGGGCGAATGGAACGGCATCAAGATGACGCGCGCCCAGGCCGTACCCATCAGCGGTGCCACCGGTATCATGGATATTGAACGGATTGTGAACGAGGGGTCATTCGATGAACCCGCCACCACACCGGGCACCATCAGCCGGCACAGCATTGCCGACGAGTACGCGGCCCACATTCGCCCCCATGCCGAGATCACGCGGCCCATCAGGATTGCGGCCGATATGGCCAACTCCATGGGCGCCGTTGAAGCACGCGTGCTGGATGGGCTGATGGAGGTCGATGCCCTCTTCGAGGAGCTGGACGGCACCTTCCCCAACCACGAAGCCAACCCGCTCAAGGTCGACACGCTCGAACCGTTGCAGGAGCTGATTCGCAATGGTGACTACGACTTTGGTGTAGCCTTTGATGGCGACGCCGACCGCGCCGGATTCGTGGACGAAAACGGCACCGTCGTGGCCATGGACATGATCACGGCCCTGATCGCCGAGGACATGCTGGCACACGAGAAGGGCAACATCTTCTACGACCTGCGCAGTAGCTGGGCCGTTAAGGAAGTGATCGAGGAGAATGGTGGGACCGCCCTGATGAGCCGCGTGGGACACGCCTTTATCAAGCAGCAGATGCGTGACGCCAATGCCAGCTTTGCGGGCGAGCTGTCGGGCCACTACTACTTCCGCGATAACTATTTCACTGAGAGCTCCAGCCTGGCCGTGATCTGCGTCGCCAACATTGTGAGCCGCACAGGTAAAACGCTCTCCGAGCTGATCAAGCCGATCCAGCGCTACCACGCCAGTGGCGAGATCAACTCCGAGGTGGCCGATACCGATGCGGTGATTGCCAGGCTTCGCGAGGACTACGCGGATGGAAAACTGATCGAGCTCGACGGCGTAAGCTTCGAGTACGATGACTGGTGGTTCAACGTCCGTATGTCCAACACCGAACCACTCATTCGCCTCAACCTCGAAGCCAAGACGCCCGAGATGATGGAAGCCAGGCGCGACGAGATCCTGGCGAAGATCCGGGGGTAGTTCAAGAGCATCCGAGAAGGGGTGGTAGGGCCCGCACTCCGCGCGGGCCCTGCCTCTGGATAATGCAGCTTCGCATGCGGTGCGACGAATGAAGCATTGTACTTGCGTTCCCGACGTGATATCTACCTCGGCTTCATTTTGAAGAGAGGACCCGCGTGGCTACACACACGACAGACAAACTACGTAACATCGCGATCATTGCGCATGTCGATCACGGCAAGACCACCCTCGTGGATGAGCTGTTCCGCCAGAGCGGCATGTACCGCGACAACCAGGTGGTTAGCGAGCGCCTGATGGACTCGATGGATCTCGAGCGGGAACGCGGGATCACGATTTCGTCCAAGAATGGCGCGTTCGAGTACAGGGACCACCGCATCAACATCATCGACACCCCGGGTCACGCCGATTTCGGCGGCCAGGTGGAACGCGTGCTGCAGATGGCCGACGGAGCCCTGCTGCTCGTGGATGCCGCCGAGGGGCCGATGCCACAGACGTACTTCGTGCTGAAGAAGGCCCTCGCCCTCGCACTGCCGATCATCGTGGTCATCAACAAGATCGATAAACCCGCTGCGCGGCCGGAATGGGCCGTCGACCAGGTCTTCGACCTCTTCGTTCAACTGGATGCCCCGCACGACATCCTCGATTTCCATATCGTGTTTGCCTCCGCCAAGGACGGTATATCCAGCCTGGATCCCCATACGTTGGGCTCTGACATGATGCCGCTGCTGGATGCCATCATCGAACACATCCCCTGCCCTGACGGTGACCGCGACGGACCGCTTCAGATGCAGATCAAGTCGATCGACTACTCCCCCTACCTCGGCCGCCTCGGCATCGGGAAGATCACATGCGGCACGATGCACATCAACACCAACGCGGTGGTGGCCACGCCGAACGGCAAGTGCAATCCCACGCGCATCACCAAGATCTATCGCTTTGAAGAGAACAAGAAAGTCGAAGTGAAGGAAGCCGTTCTGGGCGATATTGTCGCTGTTGCCGGCATGGACACCGTGACGGTCGGCGACACCTATACAGACCCCGAGGACCCCATTCCTCTGCCGGAGTTTGAAGTGGACCCGCCCACACTCTCAATGACCTTCCTGCCCAACAACTCGCCTCTTGCGGGAACAGAAGGCGAATTCGTGACATCGACCCATCTCGGGGAACGCCTCAGGCGCGAGGTGCTTTCCGATGTGGCGCTGCATGTCGAAGACCTTACCGACGGTACCGGCTACCGGGTCTCCGGGCGGGGAGAGTTGCATATCTCCATCTTGATCGAGCGCATGCGTCGCGAGGGCTATGAATTCCAGGTCGGCTGCCCGGAAGTCATCATGCGCACAGAAAACGGCAAGCGCCTGGAGCCCTACGAGGATGTCACGATCGATGTTGCCGATGAGTACATGGGCACCGTGATCGAGAAACTGGGACAACGCAAAGGCCGCATGCTCGAGATGCACCAGGACAACGGCATGGCACGCCTGCGCTACCGGGTACCGACCCGGGGACTGCTGGGGTACAAATCCGAATTCATGAGCGATACCCGCGGCATGGGCGTCTTGACCTACATGTTTGCCGACTACGAAGCGTATGCCGGCGAGATGCGCGGCCGCCGCAACGGCGTATTGGTGGCCATGCACACCGCCTCCACCGTGGCATACGCACTCTTCAACCTGCAGAACCGCGGCAGACTCTTCCTCGGCCCCGGCGAGAAAGTCTATCGCGGTCAGATCGTGGGCGAGCACTGCCGTGACAACGACCTGATCGTCAATCCGGCCAAGGGCAAGCAGCTCACGAACATGCGGGCATCTGGCTCAGACGAGAATGTCATCCTGACACCCGCCACACAGATGAGCCTCGAGGACTGCATCACCTATATCAACGAAGACGAACTGGTCGAGTTCACCCCCAAAAGTATCCGCATGCGCAAGATCATGATCGACAAGTCACAGCGCGGCACGAGCAATGGCTGACGATTGCGCTTTCCCTCGGCACGCATATCCCCTACTCTCCATCGCTCTGCTCCGATCTCCAGGGCACACTGATGTGCGTTGATGCGGGGCAAAACGAGGCAATGAAGGAAGGTGTGTTATGAAGCGTGACTCTCTCGTTCTGATGAGCGTGGTTTGCGTAGTGTTCATGAGTGGATGCGGAAAGAAGACCGAGGTCACAAGTGCCGAGCATGAATGCACGGAGCATGACCATACGCCCGCCGACCCCTCTGTTGCCGCCGCACCACAGGCAGGAAACTTAGATATGGAAGCCCCACTTGTAACCGTAGAAGGTGAATCTCTAACCCGCGGCATGGCCATGAACATGGCCCGCGATATGGCCGCACGACAGGGCGTACCGCCCCAGATGCTGGACCAGTTCCTGTCTCAGATGGGCAGCCAGTTTGAGAAGCAGGCCATCGACCAGTTCATTTCCCAGACCTTGGTTTCGAAAGAAGCCGCCCGCAGGGACATCCCCGTTACTAACGAGGAAATTGATGCTGTTCTCGCCAACATCGGCAGCACACTACCCGAGGGTGTAACGTTGGAACAGGCGCTCCAGGCTCAGAACATGACCGTCGCCGACTTCCGCGCGACCATCGTGGCTAACGAACGGATGCGCAAACTCTTCGAGGCAGAGACCACCGAAGCCGAGGACGCCACCGACGCGCAGGTCGAAACTTTCTACACCGAGAACGCCCAGCGCTTCACCACCGAGGAATCGGCCACGGCCAGCCATATCCTGATCTCGTGCGATGAGAAGGCCGACGAAGAGGCCCACGCCAAAGCTGAGGCGGATCTCGAGGCCGTCAAGGTCACACTCGCCGAAGGCGGCGACTTTGCCGAGTTGGCCAAGGTGCACTCCTCCTGCCCCAGTAAAGAG
Source organism: Kiritimatiellia bacterium (assembly GCA_030745755.1). Taxonomy (GTDB): domain Bacteria; phylum Verrucomicrobiota; class Kiritimatiellia; order UBA8416; family JABMPJ01; genus JABMPJ01. The sequence goes on from JASLOA010000010.1 coordinate 23,492, forward strand.
CAGGGCGGATCACTCGGCTCGTTTACCCGCGGCCGCATGGTTCCCGAGTTCGAAGAAGCTGCTTTCAGCATGGAACTGGGCACCGTCAGCGACGTGGTGAAGACTCAGTTCGGCTATCACCTGATTACGGTGACAGAGCGCACCGAGGCAAGCTCGCGTCCGCTCGAGGAGGTCTCCGAGGAGATCCGCACGCATCTCGACCGCCAGGCCGAAGGCAAGCTGTTCGAGGTCTTCGTCGAGGGTCTGAAGGAAGGCGCCGAGATCACCTACCCGAAAACGGACGCGTAGATCGTCCATTCCGGGATCCCTGCCGCCGCCTCTTCCGGGGCGGTGGTTTGGGTTCACCCCCGCCCGGCGGAAGCTGGGCCGCATCCTGCGAAGCCACCCAGATGAAGCGCGACTCTGCTTTGGCGCCTTTGTAGGCCGGTGCCCGGTAACGGCGTACGGCCAGTCCCGCACGCACCAATGCCTGCTCATAAGGCTTGCTGGGTTCTGCCGACCAGACCGCCAGGCAGCCGCGCGGTTTCAGAGCACGACAGCAGTGTTCAATGCCTTGTCGGCCATAGAGTCTGCTGTTACCCGCGTCCGTCATGGCACTCGGGCCATTGTCCACATCCAGCAGGATGGCGTCGAACGCTCCCCGGTTCCGGGCCAAGGTCTGCACGACATCGGCTTGCTTGACCCGCACACGTTTCTCCGAGAGGGGGAACCCGGCCAGCAGACCCAGGTAGTCCCGGTTCCACTCGATAACGGCGGGCATCAACTCACACAGCGTCACACTGGCTTTCGGGCTCACCATGTCGAGGCACTGACGCAGGGTGTAACCCAGACCCAGACCACCAATCAGCACGGCGGGGGCGGGCGCATCGGCGAGATGGGCACAGCCCAGGCGGGCTAGCGCCAGCTCGGATTCGTGCTGGCGACTGTGCATGAGAATCTCGCCGTCAACACGGATAAAGAAACTCTCGTCGTGCTGGAAGAGGACCATCTCGGATCCACCCGGCGTCTTCGCTTCTGCAATTCTCGTGGTTGGTTTCACGCGGCTGTCTCCTCGTCCGGATCCGTACTGCAGCACCACTCTATCACTGAACACGGACTGCCGGACACCTCGATCTTCCCTGCCTGACCCAGGCGTCAACAAGCCTGCGCTTGTCTGACAGGTGCAACCGGTATACTTTCGTGGCTGCGTACATAAGGAGGTCGAGGGATCTCCGCCCATGCATGAGTCTGAGATTTCTCGCTTCGCTCGAAATGACAGTTTCTTCGCAAGGGCACTTGTCACTAACTACACCGGGAAACAGTCAGATGCGTATTGGCCTGGTAAGCGATTCACACGGGAAGAGGCGGAAGCTGCGCGCTGCGCTCGATGTCCTGGCCGCCCGTGGCGTTGAGGCCGTCGTGCATTGTGGAGATATCTGCGGCACAAGAAGCCTCCACATTCTTGCATCCACGGGCATCCCGACCTGGCTCGTCGCCGGCAATATGGACAGAGATCTGCTTCACCAGCTGGAGACAATGACCCGAGACACCTCGATCACATTCTGGTACAGCACGGTGGAAGTGCCGCTCGGAAATGATAGATACCTGGTGGCCACGCACGGAGACAACGAAGACCTGCTCGACGAGCTGATTCGGGGCCAGCGCTTCCCCTACGTTTGCCACGGTCATACACACCGTGCACGCGATCTTCGTATCGGCGATGTCCGCGTCATCTGCCCCGGCGCCATCACAGGTCCGCGTCATCCCGCCGTCGCCACCGTGGCCATTCTCGATACGGAGGCAGACAGTCTCGTCTACTATGACATCGCCCAACCAGACCGGTCTGTCCAGATAGCCGAAGCATAGGAGCGCGATCAGGGCGTGACAGGACCGGGCGCAGGGCGCAGGCCGTAGAGCGGCAGGTAGCGGTAGTAGACCTCGAGCGAGAGGGTCGCCATGGCCGTCGAGACCACGCGTCCCATACGGTTGCCGTGGCTGCCGGCGGGATCCCAGCTACCGGCCTGCGGACCGTCGCTCTTCTGCTTCTTCATGAGCGCTTGCTTCATGCGCGGATTCCATTCGGCCCAGACGGGGCCCTGGTGCTGGAAGAGCGCGAGCGTACCGTAATAGAGATAGTAGTAATCGATCTTTTTATCCGGCGCGCGCGTATTGAGGTAGGCGGCCGACTCCCGCATCGTGGCATGCGTGGGATCGCGGCCGAGGAGCTGGCGACAGAACATGCCTTCGGCCACCATGGCCGGCGCCGGACTGCGCCCCTGGTAGCCATAGAGACCGTGGGCTTTGCCGCCCCCGACTTTGTCGAGCCACTTGCCGGATAGCGTCAAGGCCTCCTCGGGCACCTCCAGGCCGGCCATCTGGGCGCTCTTGAGCGCCATCAGTTGCCAACCGAAGACAGACATGTCGCCCGAGTCGCCGGGGCCGTAACGCCACCCGCCGGTTTGCTTGTGCTGCGCCTTCACGATAAAGGCAACAGCCTGGCGGGCGGGCTCAAGCAGCTTCTCGTCCTTCGTCAGGCCGTAGGCCTCGGTCAGGGCCATGGTGGCAATGCCCTGGTCGTACATATCCTTGCTGCGCAGATCGCCGCCCTCCTTCATCTGGCTAAGCAACCAGTCGATCGCCCGCTGTGTGGCGTCCTGGTAGGGACCGGGATCAACATGGGTGGCGCCCCAGCCGAAGAAACAGAGCAGTGAGAGGCCGGTGGCCGCCACGTCATGCTTCTGCTCCCCACCATGTTTCGCGATGTCCCAGTGCCCGTCGGCTTCCTGGGTTCCGAGCAACCAGTTAAGCGAGCGCTCTACACTCTCTTCGCTCTCTTCATCCCCGCCAAGCGTATTGAGAATCTTGCCGCGGTTCTCCGGGCGACGCAGCATGTAGTGGGGCACGCTGGCCACTTCGCTGGTCTCAAGACGCAACGTATTACTCTCCTCGAGCGACGGCAACTGGCTGCTCGCGGCCGCACCGATACCCTCGAGGCGGGGCAGCGGCAGCGGGACCTCGGCCACCGCCATCTGCAGCATGGCGTCCGGCTGCGGCAGCGCCTCAGCCGGCGCCATCGCGATTTCAAGTTTGACCTCGCTGGGGGCGGCGGCCAGCTCGCCAGCCTCCCCCGGCGCGGCGCGGCGTTGATCAGCTGCGAGTACGGCCCTGGCCGGCGCGGCGCCGGCGCGCGCCGCCGGTGCCACCTCAAGTTGTGGCGTGGCGAGCGCAGCGATCTCAGGCAGGGCCGCGGGCGCCAGGGCAGGCGCCGCCACACTACGGGAGGGCAGCGGGGCCTCTTCCGCGCGCGGGGCGTCCAGCTCGGTCGCCCGCGGCGGCGTGACCGCCACCACCAGCGGCGTCACCGCCACCGCCTCGGGCCGTCCGGCCTGGGGTGCCTCATCCGGCTTGACAGCCGCCTGCTCGGGTGCCGCCAGCAGTATGTCCGGGACCGCCCCCGTAACGGCCAGCGGCCGGGTGATGTCGAGTTCGAGCTCAGCCGCAAGCTGTAGCGTAGAGAGATTGGTATAGAGCTGGTCGGCCGGGCGCAGGACCGTCGACATCTCCGCTTCGGCCAGGCGCGAGGTGGTAACCGAGGAGACCATGGCCACCTCGCTGAGTTCGCGCGGCGACTGGACGCGTGCATCCACCGGTCCCTCCGGAACCGGCACGGCGGCGGCCGGCTGGATTGCCGTGGCTTCAGGGGCGGCCAGTGAGGCGATCACCTCGTCCGCGGCCGCCTCCACCTCTGTACGTTCATCCATGCTCAAGGCGGCCATATCCTCCACCTCGGGCAGCTCAACACGCAGCTCGGGTACCGCGTCCAGCAGCCGGTCGGGCTGCTCAGGGCGGGCGGGCGCCTCAGCGGGCACAGATGACTGGCGCGCCAGTTCGGTTGCGGGCAGCGGCGGGCTATCGGGCGGCAGCGGATCCGGCACCGGTTCGGGGAGCGGCGCATCGGCGACCGTTGCGGTGCGCTCGGGTTCGTCCAGTCGCGGCCCCTCGGGCGCCGGTTCGGCGGCAGGCGCGGGCAGCTCATCCAGCTCGGGCATGGCGGGCGGCAGGTCGAATTCGGGCAGCCGTGCCACGATCTCGGGCGTCGGCATCTCCACCACCGGCTGCGGAACGGGTTGTGTTTCCGCCGGCATGTCAAACGTCACGGGCGGCACGACCGACTGCGCCACGATCGGCTGCGTGGACGGATCGGGCGGGGCCAGTTCAGGAATCGGCATGCGTCGCTCTACCTGTTCAACCACAAGCGTGTCGGGTGTGGCCGGCAGTTCCGTGACCTGTTCGCGGATATCCAGCGAAATCTTCTCGCGGGCCAGGGCATCCAGGTCGACCGCCACTTCCATGGCAGGATCGGAGAGGGTCTTCAGGACCTCGGTCGAGATAATCCAGAAGCCCAGCACAAACAGGAGCAAGGCATGCAGCAGAGCCGAAACGAGCAGGCAGGTGTGCAGCAGACTGCGCCGATGGCGCAGTTCGGGGTTGGTCACGTTGCGCACGAGATAGATCAGCAAGGCCAGGGCGCCCAGCAGGATGAGCAGCCACCACTTGACGCGCATAAGGGACCACCACAACAGGTTCCAGCGCGACAGGTTGTACTCTACAAATACGTCGCGCGAGGTGGAGGTGTAGAGCCGGTAGTCGAGCCGGTCGGCTTGCTCGCGGTTCGAGCTGAAGACCAGGCCGAACCCTTCCAGGCGCAGAGCCGGATCCATCTCGTTGGAGGGCGTATTGATCGGGGCGCCCAGGTTCTCGGGCGGCAGGATGCGACCATGCAACAGGCGCGAGCGGTAGAGGTCGAAGCCGCCCCGACCTTCCTCGCGGTTCGAACTGAAATAGAGGAAGTCGCCACGTGGCGTGATAACCACTTGGCCCTCGTCCTGCTTCGAGTTGAGCGGCGCCACGCGATCGCCCTCCCCAAAATGCGGCAGGGCGGCGAGGGCGGCTGTGTTGGACCCCTCGTCTGGCAGAATCGTGACGGCAAAGATATCATAGTCGCTCTGGAACGTGACCTCGCGCAGGGTCGCCTTCCAGGCCCGACGCTCGGCGTCGCTCATCTCACGACGCGGCCGGTTGGACGAGAAGAAGAGCCGGTCGCCCCCGGGAGCCAGGGCGGGACCATACTCGTTAAAGACCGAGTTGACCGTATCCCCGGCATTGGTCGGGGCCACCCAGGTGAAGCCATCCCAGCGTGCGATCCAGATGTCGTAGCCGCCGCGGCTGCCGTCGCGGTCCGAGTAGAAATAGAGCAGCCGACCGTCATCGCTCAGGGCGGGTCCCAGTTCATCGGCCGCCGTGTTCAGATCTTCCAATGCCACGGGATCGCCCCACGCCTTCCCGTTCCAGGTGCAGCTATACAGGTCGGCATTGTTGCGGGCGCGGCCACGCGTAAAGATCATGCGCTGGCCATCCGCCGAAATGCAGGGCTCGTAGGTGTCGGCGGCCTCGTTGAACGCGCCCACCACCAGGGCGGGGTCTTCCCAGACCACCCGGCGCACCACGCTCGCGTGCGCAGGCCGGTGGATCGCGATACCGTCGCTGTAGTAGCGCCATGTATTGCCCGGCGCCAGCAGCGCCCACAGGCCGGCCACGGCAAGCAGCACACCGGCGCCGATCGCGATGATGCGGATCGGGCGGCGGAACCGGACGCGTCTGGGCTGCGGGATGGAATTCATTAGCGGGGTAGCTGGTAACCGAGGTTGGCTTCGTGGACACCGGCGCGCTTACAGATCGATACTGCGGCCGCCACGTGACCGTGCAGCGCCTGCCGATCGCCTCGGATCAGCACCTTCTGTTGCGGATCGGTCTGGATTGCTTTGAAAAGCGTCTCCTGCATCGCCTCAACCGATGTCTCCTGGCTGGCCATGACATAGGTGCCGTCGGCACGGACATTGATCACGATAACTTTGGCGGCAGAGCTCAGGGCCTGGCCCTCGGCGCTTTCGGGCAGGTTGACCTTGATGTCGCGTTCGTCCTGCTGAAAGGTCGTGGTGGCCAGGAAGAAGATGATGAGGATAAACATGACATCCAGCAGGGACGACATGTTGATCACGCCCGCTTCGCCTTCCTGGGGCTTGCGAATTCTCATGCGTCCGACCCCTTGTCGCGGTCCACGCAGGAGGCCATGAACTCGATTCCCATCTCATCGATCTCGTCAACCAGCGCATCGACGCGCGAGTTGAGATACTGGTAGATCAGCAGCACGGGGATGGCGATCGTCAAGCCGGCCGCCGTGGTGACCAGCGCCTCGTAGATGCCTTTGGCCAGGACATCGGCTTTTCCCATGCCGACGGCGGTGGCGGTCTGGAAGGCTGAGATCATCCCGTAGACCGTTCCCAGCAGGCCCAGCAGCGGCGAGACAGTGGCGATCACGGAGAGGCCGCGCAGGCTGCGCTTCATCTTGTCGACTTCGCGACTGCCGGCATCCTCAACGGCCTTTTCAACGGCCTCCTCGCCCTTGTGCAGCTTGAGCAAGCCCGCCTTGAAGATGCGCCCCACAGCACCATCGTGGCGCTCACAGTAATGGATGCCATGCGCGCCGGCACCATCCGGGTCGAGGGTGATCTGCTCGCGCAGGCCCAGAATGAATCCGGCCGGGATCACCTTGACCTGGCGCAGACTGAGCAGACGCTCGATCGCGAGGGCCAGGGCAACAATCGAGGCGATGCCGAGCGGCACCATCACGGGTCCGCCCTTGCGCATGAGGGAAAACATGCTCTCCCGTTCGGGCGGGCCATCGGCGGCGGGCTCGGCCGCTACCTGTCCCATGACGGCGGTCACCACAAAGAGCCCCGCCAGAAGGCTCATCAACAGCATGGATTTCGGTCTACGATGGATCATTCTCTCTCTCCCGGTGCGCCTTTTTCGCTCACCTATTCGCCTGTTCCCAATGCCTGCAACCGCTCACGGGCAACCGTGGCGGCATCACTATCGGCATATGTTGTCACTACTTCCTTGTACTGTTCGCGGGCATGATCGGGCTTGCCCTGCTTCTCCAGGACGCGTCCGGTTTCGAGCAGCGCCTTGGAGCTCCATCGCGGATAGCCGTAGGCCACGCTGACCTTGACCAGGGCCTGGATAGCCTCGTCATGCTTGTTGAGCGCAAAGAGGCACTCCCCGATCTGGAACTGGCAACGCGCGGCCGTTTCGTCCCGTTGTGTCCCGCGAACCACGGTCGTGTAGGCCTCGATCGCGGGCGCATACTTACGCTGATTCTCACGGGCCCACCCGAGACCAAGCTGGCCGCGCCGCGCCCATTCGCCCTGGCCATAGCTCTGGAGCAGGGCCTGGTAGGCCTGCTCGGCCTGCGGCCACTGCTGGGTCAGGGCACGCGTCTCGCCCAGGCGCAAGAGGGCCAGCTCGTGGACCTCTTTCTCGTTGGGCAGGCCGGCGGCTTTCTCAAAATGGGAACGTGCGGCGGCATGCTCCTTGAGCTGCATGCGGGCTTCGCCGGCCTGGAAGGCGGCATGGGCCAGGAAGCGGGTCTTGGGGAACGCGGCCATCAGCTTCTCGAACGTTGCGGCGGCCTTCGCGGCATCCTCCTTGTTGAAGTGGCACCACCCCAGCCGGTAGAGCGCCTGCTCTTTGAGCGCCTGATCCTTGACCGTGGTCAGCAGCTTGTCGAGACGGCGGATAGCCTCGTCATAGCGCGTGGCCTCAAACTCCAACTCGGCCAGCTCGAAAGCTGCACGGGGGGCCAGCTCGCTCTGCGGGAAGTCACGCAGGAGGGCGGTGTACTGCTGCATCGCCAGGTCAGACTTGGCCTGGCGCTTGGCACACCAGGCCCACTCATAAAGCGTGCGGTCACGCAACGCCGAGGCGGCATGCTTCTTGATCAGCCCATCGAAATGGGCGGCAGCCGCGGCCCACTGTTCCTGGCGCGCCACGGCAACCCCAAGGCTGTAGAGGGCGTGATCGGCCTTCTCGTAGGCGGGAAACTCCTTAACCAGGCGGGCCAACGTCGCGGCGGCATCCGGATAGCGCTCGGCCTTGAGTTGCAGGCTGCCCAGCTGCAGGAGTGCATCTGAAACGAGCGGGCTATCGCCGTGCTTCTGAATGAGCGTTGTGAAATGCGTCACCGCCTCCGCATCCTTCTTCTCGGCCAGGGCGATCCAACCGAGGTAATAGGCGGCCTGGGCACGTGATGTCGGGGCGGCCCCCGGCGTGGAGCTGACGCCCTGGAACGAAGTGCGAGCCGGGCCATATTGCTTTGCTTCATACTGCAAGCGGCCCAATTCGACCAGCCCGACCGGACGCTGACTGCTCTTGGGATAGGTGGAGGCCAGGAGGGCGAGCGTCTTGCCGGCCTCGGCGGTCTTGCCGAGGTGTGAGTAGGCCAATCCGAGTTTGAGGAGAGCCACGTCGCGCAGAGACGCTTTGGGTTGTCCATCCACGAAGGTCTTCAGAGGGACTACAGCCGCGTCCCATTTTTCGAGATTGAAGTGGCAGTCGCCGACCAGGAACGGGAGTGGGGCGAAGAGGGCCCCTTCCGGCTTGGCCGCCGCGAGCGGGCCGGCATGCGTAAGAGCGGCCTGCCACTCCTGCTTCTTGTGCTGGAGCTGGGCCAGGCGGAAGGTGGCTGCCTGCGCGCTGTCGTGCTTGGGGTGAGCCGCCAGGAACTGCTGGTAGCCCTTGAGGGCCTCGTCATCGCGCCCAAGGAGAAGCTGGTTCTCAGCCTGCATGAAGGCCGCATCGGGCCAACGCGCGTGCTTGGGGTATTTCCCCGGGAAGGCCGTGCAGGCGGCCAGGCTGCCGCTGTAGTCGGCACCACGATGCAGGGCCAGGGCCACCAGGTAGGCCGCCTCGGCGGTTTCTTCCCATTTCGGGAACTCGGCCGTGATGCGCTTGAACGCGGCAGCGGATGGGGGGTACTGCGCCAGGGCCAGGTGGGCGTGCCCCAGGTCAAACAGCATGCCCGGCAGTTGCGGGGTCCGGGCCGCATGGGGCAGTCCACGCTCCAGAGCCTTGACCGCGTCGGCCATGCGCTCCTGGCGCGAGTAGGTACGTGCCAGCCAGGTCACGGCCTCGACATCGGGCTTGGCTGAAATGGTGAGCGGGGTCAACGTGGCTTCGGCTTCCTTGTAGGCCTTCTTCTCGAGGTAGGCCTGGCCGAGTGTGAGTGACGCCCGCGGTGCCAGTGCGCCCTTGGGATGTGCGGACAGGTAGGCTTTCAGCTCCTTGATCGCGTCATCGTAGCGCGCCTGGCTGAAGCGGACAAAACCGAGGCGATAGCGTGCCTCGGCCGCGAAAGCGCCTTCCTTGTCGCCGGCGGCAGCCGCGTACTCCGTGGCTGCCTTGTCCAGCTCGCCCAGCTCACGGCGGCATTCAGCCAACAGAAAACGTGCCTGGTGCACCAGTAGCGGTGCCCCTTGCACACTCTTGAGCTGCTCCAGCACGGTGGCGGCGCCGGCAAACTGGTTGAGACGATAGCAGGCCAGTCCGTCCTGGAAACGGACGCGCGCGGCTTGCGGATGGGTCGGCGCGGCTTTCAGAAGCGCCGTGGCGGCTATCCTGACATCGCTCCACTTCTCCTGCTGGAAGCGTGCCTCGGCCAGGCCGACCCAGGCATCCGCCAGCGCACGCCCCTTGTTGGTGCGAGTAGCAGCCAGGTAGACCTTCTCCGCATCGGCCGCCCGCTTGAGCTTGAGCAGGCTCTGTCCACGCAACACCGCTACCTGCTGGGCCATCTCGTCTTTGCCGCCTTTGGCCGCCTTGGCCAGCAGCGGTTCGGCCGCCGCGTAGTCGCCCAGGGCATACAGGCTCAGGGCCAGTCCGAGTTCAGCCTTCGCCTGCCGCGTGTGGCGGGGATAGTCCTTGAGAAAGGTCCGGTATTCCTTCGCCGCCAGCTCGTAGAGCCGGCGGTTGTAGAGCGCATTGGCGCTGAAATAGAGCTCTTCGGCCGGATCGGCCTGCGGCGCCTCGGCCGGCTTGGCCGCCACGGCGGCGGGTAGCACCACGTCCGCTAGAATTCCAAACACACTCAGAACAATAACTGCAAAATGAAGGCCACGCATCGATCTGTCTCCCGTTCGGGCGGATGCCCATTCCTTATAGTCACGTTAGCGCACGACGCACGGTCTCACAAGGTCAGCAAGAATAAAAGAACGGTCAGAAAGCTAGAAAGCCATCCGAGCCCGCCCGCGCGAGGCGTCGCATCACCAGCGGTCCTTCATGCCCCGGATAGCGGCGAACACCTCGACGGGAGTACCGCCGCGGCGGCCTGCGGCCGCGGCCACTGCTTCGCTGTCGCAGCGCAGGAAGGGGTTGGTCCGCTTCTCTTCCCCGATCGTCGAGGGCATAGTACCTGCCGGGTCGGCACGGAACTGCTTGAGGCGTTCACGGATCGCCACATTATCCGGTTCCAGGTGGGCCGCGAAAGCGAGATTCTCCAAGGTATAGTCATGCCCACCATAGACACACGTGTCGTCGGGCAGATTGCGCAGGCGGCAGAGCGAGCCCCACATCTGGTGCGAATCACGCTCGAACATCCGCCCGCAGCCGCATGCGAAAAGCAGGTCTCCCGTGAACAGTGCCTTTGCCTCCGGCAGATAGTACGCCGTGTCATGGGTCGTGTGCCCCGGCACGGCGAGGGCGCGTATCGGGTGTCCGGCAAAGTCGATACTGTCTCCATGCACGACCGTGCGATCCAGCTCTATGGACCCGCCCGCCGGCCCCACCACGTCATGGCTTGCCCGCCGCAGCGCCACGACACCCCCGGTGTGATCGCCGTGATAGTGCGTTAACAGAATCAGCTCCAGCGTTAACCCGGCTTCTTCCAGGTAGGCCGACACCGGATCTGCCACACCGGGATCCACGACTGCTGCACGCCCCGCCACGGCGAGCACGTAGACGAAGTTCTCGCCGACTTGAAGTGTCTCAATCCGCATGCCCTGATCCTACGTATTCCGACGCATGAACGCAAACTCATGCGCAGATGGTTTGGAGTGCGGCAGCTTGACGCCGCTTTCGCGCGGCACTACGCTCAAGACCGTTGCTGTTACAACACAGGAGGCCCTCCGATTTGGACGGTTTGCCCAGTTGGTGCAAAGCGGCGCGGTATAGGAAAGAGCCATGGTATACCAGGACATCATTACACTCCCCACCGCCGGCCATCGCGAGATGCATGATATCACGGATGACGTCGCCCGCATTGTGGCGCAGTCGGGGATCACCACCGGCACGGTCCACGTCTTCAACGTGGGCAGCACCGCCTGCATCGGAACCGTCGAGTATGAACCCGGCCTGGAACGCGATATTCCCGAACTGCTTGACCGCCTGATCCCGCCCAGCCGTGACTATGGCCACGAACAGGCCTGGCACGACGGCAACGGCCACTCACATCTGCAAGCCACCCTGATGGATCCCGCCGTAACCGTACCGGTCTCGGAAGGGCGCCCCGTTCTGGGCACCTGGCAGCAAATCTTCCACCTCGAATGCGACATCAAACCGCGTAACCGCCAGATCATCGTCACTGTGCAGGGCGAGTAGATAGCGAACGCGCTTTGTGCTTGTTCTCCCGGGGCCGTTCTGCTTCTAATGCGCGAACCCCCAAGACAGAGGAGCAGGCAGCGAGATGAGCAAGACACCCAAAGCCCCGACACCTGATATTCGTATTGGAACACTGGTGAACACCGGTATGAAATCGCCCGAATACATTAAGCAGATTCTTCCGCACGGTTTTGAATCGTTCAGCCTGACATTCTGGCAAACCTGCGAAGGCGTCGACTTCAAAAAGCTGGCCAGGGAGGTCAACGCCGTACTCGAAGGCACCGGCGCCGTCATTTCGTCGCTGGCGGTCTTCGGCAATCCGCTCGAATCCGGGGCCAGGGACAAGGAGACGCTCAAGGGATGGCGCCGGTGCATCGACAACGCTCACCTGTTTGGCTGCGATATCGTGGCCGGTTTCACCGGGCGGGTGCGCGGCAAGCGGATCGACGAGAGCATGAAGGCGTTCAAGCGTGTCTGGACCCCGCTGGCCAAGCGGGCGGCCGGCAAGGGCGTGCGCATTGCGTTCGAAAACTGTGACATGGGCGGTACCTGGCAGGATGGCGACTGGAACATCGCCCACAACCCGACCGCCTGGGAGATGATGTTTGATGCCGTACCGGCCGACAACATGGGATTGGAGTGGGAGCCCTGTCACCAGATGGTGAGCTTGATCGATCCCATGCCGCAATTACGCGAGTGGGCGCCGAAGATCTTCCATGTCCACGGCAAGGATGCCAGCGTGCACTGGGACGTGGTCCGCAAGTACGGTGTGCATTCTTCAATGCACGGCGACATCGCCCTGCCTGGCCAAACGCAGAGCGTTCCCTCTTTCGCCTATCACCGTACGCCAGGTTTCGGCGACAGCAACTGGGCCGACATCATCACCGAGCTGCGCCGGGTGAACTTCCAGGGCAGCATCGATATCGAAGGCTGGCATGATCCGGTCATGAACGGCGACCGGGAAATGAGCGGCCAGGTGCGCGGCCTGAACTACCTCAAGGACTGTCGCGGCGATTTCATTCCCAACCCGGTCTAGGCCGGCGCCTCGTAGTCCTCGCCCTTCAGGAAGCTCCGCGTCAGCTTAACGACCACACCGGAGAGCACCACGAGAGCGATCAGGTTGGGCAGGGCCATGAGACCGTTGAGGGTGTCGGATACCTTCCAGATTACATCGAGCTTGCCGATCGCGCCCAGCATAATGAATGGGAGCCAGGCCAGGCGATAGACTGTGCGGACGATCTTGCCGCGGCCCACGATGTAGGCGGTGCACGTCTCGCCGTAGAAACACCAGGCCAGGATCGTGTCGTAGGCGGTCAGAACCATGCAGAGTGTGACGATCAGGGCGCCGGCCCGACTGCCGAACTGCTGTGAGAAGGCGTAGATGGTGAGGCCCGCCCCGTTCTCCCCGCTGGTCCAGGCGCCCGTGAGGAGAATCACCAACGCCGTCAGGCTGCACATCACCAGCGTGTCGAAGAAGACTTCGAACACGCCCCACAAGCCCTGCCGTGCCGGATGGTCGGTGGCCGCGGTGGCATGCGCCATCGGAGCGCTGCCCATGCCGGCCTCGTTGCTGAACACGCCGCGCGCAATCCCAAACCGTATCGCCATCATGACGCCCACACCGGCGAAACCACCCGTGGCAGCCGTTGGCGCGAAGGCATGCTTGAAGACGAGTCCAACGGCGGCCGGGACCGCACTGACATTCATCATGACCACGGCGAGAGCGGCCAGGATGTAGATGACCGTCATAAAGGGAACGCAGAACATCGCCACGTGTGCAATACGCTTGATGCCACCCAGCGTAACAAGGCCGACCGCCACCACGAGTATGGCCCCCGTCAACCACGTTGGCATCCCCATGGTCTGAGCCATGCCTGTGGCCACGGCTTGAGACTGCGTCATATTGCCAATGCCAAAGGCCGCCAGTGCGCCGAACAGACTGAAGACAATGGCGAGCCATTTCCACTTCGGACCCAGGCCGCGTTCGATATACATCATGGGCCCACCCAGCATGGGCCCGTTCGGTTCACGCTTGCGGTAGTGGACCCCCAGCAGCACCTCGGCATACTTGGTTGCCATGCCCACGATCCCGGAAACCAGCATCCAGAAGAGCGCGCCGGGCCCACCCGCCGCGATCGCGGTGGCCACGCCGGCAATGTTACCGACACCGACGGTGCCGCCCATGGCAACGGTCAGAGCCTGGAACGGAGAGACATCGCCTTCGCCGCGCTTCTTCTCGCCTTTACGGAACAAGCTGCCCATCGTTTCGCGCCACATCATGCCAAAGCGCGAAAACTGGATAAACCGGGTGCGAAGCGAGATCAACACCCCCACCCCAACCAGCAACAGCAGCATGGGGGGGCCCCATACCAGCTCATTCACGTCCGTGTTCAGCCCCATCAGCATCTCTTTCATCGTCACTCTCCCTGCTTGCGTGCATGGACACGATACCTTCTGAGAAAGGTTAGGCCAACAACTTCATGGCGGGGCGGACGGGTTCGCCCTTGTGCCGGCGAGAGAGTTCCGGCACGATCAATGGAACTGTTTACCGAGAGGATTGCTGTACTATGAATGGTGAACTGGGCGTCGGGATTGTGTTCGCCGTTATCGGTGGGCTCTGCATCTTTCTGATGGGCATGAAGCACATGTCAGACGGGATGCAGGCCATTGCGGGCCGGCGGCTGCGCCGCATGATCAATGCGGTCACCGACCGGCGCCTCATGGCGTGCGGAACCGGCACCGTCATCACGGCGCTTATCCAGTCCAGCTCGATTACAACCGTCATGGTTGTCGGGCTTGTGAATGCCGGCGTTATGACCCTCGCCCAAGCGATCGGCGTCATCCTGGGCGCAGACCTTGGCACCACGATTACGGCATGGATCGTCTCGCTCAATGTCCTGCAGTACGGCCTGCCGGTGCTCGGGTTGGCCGGCTTCTTTTACCTGTTCACGAAGAGCGACCGCGTACGCTATATCGCGATGCTGACCATGGGCATCGGTATGATCTTCTTCGGTCTGGAGATCATGAAGGACGGCCTGCACCCGCTCCGTGAAGCGGAAGGCTTCATCGCCTGGTTTTCCAGGTTCCAGCCCAAAGACTACTGGGGGGTGCTGCGCTGCATCGCAGTGGGCGCGGCCGTCACGGCGATCGTACAGTCCTCTTCGGCCACGATCGCCATCACGATCACCCTCGCCCGCACGGGGGTTATCGAGTTCGATACGGCCGTGGCACTCGTGCTCGGGCAGAACATTGGGACGACCATTACGGCCTACCTCGCCAGCCTCGGCACCGCGACCAATGCGCGCCGCGCCGCCTATGCGCATATCCTGATGAAGGTCATCGGCGTGTTCCTGATGAGCATTTTCTTCTTCCACTACGTCGGCCTGCTCGACCGCTTCATCAGCACAGATCTCGATATCGCCAAGCGGATCGCGATTTCACATACCATCTTCAATGTCATGCTCGTCTGCCTCTTCCTGCCCTGCATACAGGTCATCGCCGCCCTGCTGCAGCGTCTCGTGCCTGATCGACCGCACAAAGAGGCGCACCACTTGACCTTCCTTGACGTGCGCATGCTGGATACACCGGCTTTCGGAGTTGAACAGTCGTTCGACGAGATCAAACGCATGGGCGAGAGTGTGCAGAAGATGTTCGGCTGGCTGCGGACGCAGCTCACGAGCGCCGAACCCGACGAGGAGCTCGAACGCAAGCTGTTCCATCGCGAGAACGTGCTGGATGTCGTTCAGAAAGAGATCATGGAATTCCTGGCGGAGATGGCACAGGGCAACGTGCCGGCCGAAGTCGCACTGGAAAGCCGTAAGCAGCTCCGCATGGCCGACGAGTACGAATCGATCAGCGACTACCTGACCGCCATCCTGAAACTCCATCTCAAGGAGTTTAATTCAGAGGAGACCTTTTCCGAAGAGGCCCGCGAACACCTCTTGGCCCTGCACGACAGCGTGGCGGAATACGTGGCGATGATCACAGCCGCAGTTCACGACGATAACGCCGATATTCTCAGCAAGGCCGAAACGTCCAGCACCCAGATTACGCGCCAATACAAAGACGCCTTGAAAGCCCACATGACACGCCTCGAGAGCGGACGGTGTTCGCCGCTTGGAGGCCTGATGTATACCGACATGCTGCAGAGCTACCACAAGATCAAGGATCATTGCCTCAACATCGCCGAGGCACTCGCCGGCGAGAAATAGCCGAGGAAGGGTCAGGCCAACGGCATAGCCGATTGCTTCGACACGTCCCCATCCCTTGCTTGCCTTATTCCTCAATAACAGGCACAATCCCGGCTTTTCTATTCTTCAAGGCCACAAACGTACGAGGACAAGTGTTGACATGAACAGTGTTGCAGAAGCCTGGCAGGCCGTTGTCACCTCCGAACCCAATGGGGTCGCCGTGTCTATTGCCGGCATGCTAATCGTATTCGTCTCCCTTGTCGCGATCAGCGCCTTCATCGCCGCGCTGCCGCGCGTGCTGGAGCTTATTTCCAAGATCTTCCCCGATTCAGAAACCAAGGCCGTAACCGATCATGATCGTGTTGCCGTGGCCATCGCGGCGGCGCTTTACCGCGAGAAGTATGGCTCATCCAACTGACGATCTTCTGCAAAGGGCATAACGCATGGACATCCTCCTCCAATTCATAGAGACCACCGGATTCGCGCAGATGACATGGGGCAACGCCATCATGATCATCATCGGAATCATCTTCATCTCGCTGGCTGTCATAAAGGACTACGAGCCGCTCCTGCTCCTCCCTATCGGGTTCGGCGCCGTCGTGGGCAATATTCCCTTCGTGGCCAACATGGCACTCGGCGTCTATGACGACGGCAGCGTCTTGAACTACATCTACTTCGGCGTGCGGCAGGGCGTGTTCCCGCCACTCATTTTCCTGGGCATCGGGGCCATGACCGATTTCTCGACCATGCTCTCCAACCCCAAGTTGATTCTTCTCGGGGCGGCCGCGCAGATCGGCATATTCCTTACGCTTATGGGCGCGCTCTTCCTTGGTGGCCTGCTGGACAACCTCAGCTTTGGAATCAGGGAGGCCGCTGCCATTGGCATCATCGGTGGGGCCGACGGGCCCACCTCCATCTTCCTGGCCTCGAAACTGGCTCCCGATCTACTCGGTGCCATCGCTATCGCGGCCTACTCCTACATGGCGCTCGTGCCGGTTATTCAGCCACCCATCATGAAGCTTCTTACGACGAAGCAGGAGCGGCTGATCCGGATGAAGGCGCCCCGCGAAGTCGGCAAGCGCGAGAAAGTTATCTTTCCTATCGCCGCCTTCCTGATTTCTGCACTGGTCGTGCCCGGGGCGTTGACCCTTCTCGGTATGCTCTTCCTTGGCAACCTGCTCAAGGAGAGCTGTGTAACTGAGCGCCTCGCCCAGACCGCACGCACATCCATGATCGATATTGTCACCATCCTTCTCGGTTTCTCGGTGGGTGCCAGCACACAGGCCAGTAATTTCCTGACTGGCAAGTCGCTCTGCATCTTCGGCCTTGGCGCCACCGCCTTCTGTATTGCCACCGCCGGAGGCGTCCTGTTTGCCAAGTTCATGAACCTCTTCCTTAAAGACAAGATCAACCCGCTGGTGGGTGCCGCGGGCGTCTCGGCCGTGCCGGACTCGGCGCGCGTGGTGCAGATGGTTGGTCAACAGGAGGACCCGGACAACTTTCTCCTGATGCACGCCATGGCCCCGAACGTGGCCGGCGTCATCGGGTCGGCCATTGCCGCCGGTATTCTCTGGTCCATTCTAGTGAGTTAGTTTTTCTCCAGCATTACATCGAGGTGAGTCATGGGTATGAAGAAAGTTAAGTTCATGTGTACAGCGTTCCGCGACGGCTTTCAGTCCGTCTACGGTGCGCGCGTGTTGACCGACGATTTCCTGCCGGCCGTAGAAGCGGCTCGTGAAGCCGGGATCGATCATTTCGAGGCCGGTGGGGGGGCTCGCTTCCAGTCGCTCTTCTTCTACTGCAACGAGAACGCCTTTGATATGATGGATGCCTTCCGCCGGACCGCCGGACCCGACGCCAACCTGCAGACCCTGGCCCGCGGCACGAACGTGGTCGGGCTTGAATCGCAGTCCAGCGACGTCGTCAGCCTGCACGCCAAACTCTTCAAGAAACATGGTATCACCACGATCCGCAACTTCGACGCACTCAACGACGTCAACAACCTGATCCATAGCGGTCGCGCTATTGCCGAGGCCGGCCTCAAGCACCAGGTTTGCGTGACGATGATGGAATTGCCCCCGGGCTGCTCAGGCGCCCACGGGCCGGATTTCTATGCCGAAGTCCTGCAGAAGATCCTGGATGCGGAGATCCCCTTCGACTCGGTCTGCTTCAAGGATGCCTCCGGCACCTCGACCCCGGCCAAGGTACGCCGCACGATCAAGCGGGCGCGCAAGATGCTGCCCGAAGGCACCATCATTCACTTTCATACCCACGACACGGCCGGCATCGGCGTGGCGTGCAACCGCGAAGCCCTTGAAGGTGGCGCCGACGTGATCGACCTCTCTCTTGCGCCCTGTTCCGGCGGAACGTGTCAGCCGGACGTACTCACAATGTGGCACTCCCTGCGTGGTTCGGAGTTTGAATTGGACTGTGATGTCGACAAGATCCGTGAAGCCGAGGAAGTCTTCAAAGAATGCATGAAAGACTACTTCCTGCCGCCCGAGGCGACCGCCGTGGAGCCGCTGATTCCGTGGAGCCCGATGCCCGGCGGCGCCCTCACAGCCAATACGCAAATGCTGCGCGACAACAACATCATGGACAAATTTCCTTCCATCATTAAGGCCATGGGTGACGTCGTACGCGCCGGCGGCTACGGCACCTCGGTGACCCCGGTTTCACAATTCTACTTCCAGCAGGCCTTCAACAACGTCATGTTCGGACCGTGGGAGAAGATTGCTGACGGCTACGGCAAGATGGTGCTGGGCTACTTCGGCAAGACCCCTGTCTCGCCCGACCCCAAGGTTGTCAAGCTGGCTTCCGAACAACTCGCGCTCGACCCGACCACTCGTACGCCCCTGGAGATCAATGACGAAGATCCACTCAAGGGGCTCACGTTTGCGCGCAAACTGCTCAAGGCAGAAGGTATTGAAGAGACGGAGGAGAACGTCTTTATTGCCGCCACCTGCAAAGACAAAGGCATCGACTTCCTTAAAGGCAATGCCACGCTGGGCGTTCGCAAGATCGACCCCAACGCACAGTCCGGCAGCACACCGGCACCGGTCCCCTCCAAGCCGGCCAAGCCGTCAGGCACCTACACGGTCTCTGTCAGCGGTCACAGATACGACGTCACCTTTGACGGCAACCACGCGCACGTCAACGGCAAGGCCTACGTGGTAGACCTCAAAGAGGACAATGTTTCCAAGGCCGAGATCACACCCAAGCAGGCTGGTCCGGCGGGTGAAACCACGGATGTCCAAGCCCCCATGCCCGGCGTTGTCATCCAGGTGAGCGCCAGCACCGGCAGCCCTGTCAATGAAGGCGACCCGGTTCTCATCCTCGAAGCCATGAAGATGGAGATGAAGGTGCCGGCACCTGTCTCCGGCACATTGACCGAAGTCTGCGTGGCCAAGGGCGACCAGGTGGCCTCAGGCCAGGTCCTCGCCAAGATCGAGGCTTAGGCAGCTTCGCTGGAAGGGTTCAACGTTCACGGTTCAGAGGTTCAAGGCTGCCGGAAGCAACTGTTCCTAACCTTTGAACCTATGAACGTTGAACCTCTCAACCCCTTACTCGCGGATGGCTTGTAGCTGGGTCGTCAGATCGGCCACCTCACGCTGCCAGAAGGCATCGCTGCCCCATTGCGGGTTGTTGTGCTGAAAGCGGTGGTCGTCCACCTGGTGCGCACACCAGGCCAGGTAGTAGATCATACGCATCGCCCGCAGCGGCTCCACCAGGCGCAGCGTGGTGTCATCAAACTCTCGAAACTGCTCGTAGCCGCGCAGCAGAAGCCCCAATTCGGCGCGGCACTCCTTGACCGGCCCCGGCAGCAGTAGCCAGAAATCATGTACCGGCGGACCCACCATCATGTCATCAAAATCGATCATCATGAGCCCCTCTCCGGGGCGCGTCAGGATGTTGCCGCCGTGACAATCACCGTGGATACGGATGAACTCGGGGTCATCGAACGGCTCATAAATCTCGCCCAGGATGGCATCGGCCACTTCTTCAAACTCGGCGCGGTAGCCCGGCGTAACCAGTCCGTTATCCAGCAGGTAGTCGACATGGCCCGACGTGGATTCCTCGGGATGCAGGTTGGTGCGGTGTGTGGCATCCTGGCGGCTGCCCACCACGTGGAGACGCCCCAGCAGGCGACCCACTCGCAGCCAGTCGGTGCGGGTGCGAATCTCGAACTGGCGTCCCATTCGTTTCTCGAAGACGGCGAAGCAGATCCCATCAGCCTCGTGCAGCGTTGCGCCCGATGGCAGGCGCATGGGCGCCACGACAGGGATCTCATCCGCCACGCAATCAAGCGTGAAGGCGTGCTCCTCTTCAATCGCTTCACGCGACCAACGCCCGGGACGGTAGAACTTGGCGATCAATCGCGTGCCGTCCATGGTCTGGGTCTCGTAGACGCGGTTGATGTAGCTGGGCAGCGGCGTCGCCAGCCCACTCATGCGCACCCCAAGTGCATCCTCGACCGCATCGAGCATGACATCGGGCACAAGATGTTCGAAATCGGGTGTTATGGACATGCTTCCCTTCTCTTGCGATCAGCAGCAGGTTCCACCGCGACACTCACAGGTGGGCTCTGTACCGCGTAGGGAGCCGACGATCATCGCGATGGCGCAGCCCACACCGGAGTCAACCGTGAGGGCATCGGTGGGGCAGTTCTGCTGACAGGCACCGCATTCCATGCAGGCGTCGCGGTCGATAATTTCGACCTGCTTGCCCACCATATTCAGAACGCCATGCGGACAGACCTGTGTGCAGCGGGTACAGCCAACGCACTTGGCCACATCCAACTCCAGGGTCGTTACGTTGTCGAGGTAGCGGATCATACGACCTCCACCACCCGTTGAGCCAACCAGAGCAGCAGTGCCGCCACGGCACAGATCGCTTGCAGCGGTACAGACCGCCTCATCTCAAGACGCACCCCCGACGGTGAGGTATAAGGCGTCGCACCCGTGAAATTCATCATGATGAACGACGCTATGGCCGGCACCACCAGCCAAAACGCCGCCAAATCCAGCGCCCCGGTCAGTCCAGGCAACACCCGCAGCGAGAAGAGTCCGATCAGAGCCAGTGCCGCCATCGCGCCTTTGAGCGAGAGCATGCGGCCGGGCAACCATGGAAGCAGCAGCGGACCGGCCACCGTTCCCGCCAGCCATGCCAACCCCAGCGCCAACACCGCCGCCACTCCCTGGCTCAACATCGTCGCCACGGAGAACCCGCTCAGTGAAACCCCCGAAAGCACAAACAGGATAGCCATGGCGGGGACGATGAACTTGCCGGCATTCACGATCTCAACCGGCACCAGCGCCGCCCGGTCAGCCAGATCGAATCGGACGCGGCGCATGTCATCCGTTGCCTTGTACCCGGCATCAATGTAGGCGGACAGATCAGCCGCACGCACCGGACCGTAGCGGACCATGAATCCAGTCAGGTTGCCGACCTCGCCGGCATCAACCCCCACACCGCCAAGCTGCGGTAGAATGAGTTTGGTGTGGCTGACTTGCCGCGCAAGTCCGGTCTCGACGATACGCTTAACCAGCTCGTCAGTTCCGAACGAGCCCTTGCCCGCGGCACACCAGACGTTGATGCCCTTGGTGTCGAGAACCAGGATCCAGGCCTTGCGCCCCACGAGCGCACGACGCAGATGGTCCACACTCATGCGATAGTTGGCCGTAACGAAGACATCCGACTCAGGCGTGGGATCATTGAGCGCATAGAGGCCGGGCGTCACCGCGAAGCTCATACGCCCAATACCCCAACGCACACGCCACCACAACAGGCGGTCACGCCAGGTGAACGTCGAATCGATCGGCTCTATGGCGGCTTCAGTCACCCGCATACACTAACGCGTATCCGGCAGACTGGGAAACAGCAATCTGCTGCCTTACCGTTTCTTGCGCACCTGCTCCTTGATCCGCCGGATATGACCGCGGCCCATCCCCTTCACTTCGCAGCCCAGCTCGCAGTAGCGCTTGATCTGGTCATCATTGAGGATACAGAAGCAGTCGATGATGACACACGGCTTCCCGACCGACTTGATTACCTTGTCAGGATCAAGATCCAGGTACTCCGCATGCCGTACACCCAGAATGATGGCTTTAACACCTTTCATGGCCTTAAGCAGGTCGGGTTCCATCTCCAGCTTCGCCAGGTGAGCCTGGCGGTTGAAGAAGGCCGCCTTGCTGTGCGGTGCGAAGTCGCCATCGTGCTCCACCTGCACGCTCTGGTTCTTGAATTCGAACCAGTGCTTCACATACGGATCGTGCACGCGCACATCAGCCCCCATCTCGGTCAACTTGCGTACGATCAGTTCCGACCCGCTGTAGCGCGTATCCCCCACATCTTCACGGTACGATGCACCCATCAGCAGGATGTCGGCTGCCGCAATCGGATGCCCCATGTTGCGCAGGGCATCACGTACAAGCGTGCCGACGTGCAATGCGCGCGTATCGTTGATGTCGATCGCCAGCGGCGTGATCTTGAAGATGTCATCTTCCCACCCGTGAATGTGCTTGTAGGCCCATACCCCCAAGCCGCCGTCCTTGGGCAGACAGTAGCCACCGATGCCCGGCCCCGGGAAGATCATGTTCGAGTGGGTCGGCCGCACCTTCACGGCTTCGATGACTTTCTTGAGGTCCACGCCGTTACGCTCGGCGAAGAGGGACCATTCGTCCAGGAAGGCCAGGATCGTGGCGCGGAAGCTGTTCTCCACAATCTTGGCCGTTTCCGACTCGATCGGGCGGTCGAGCACCGTCAATGGGAACTCTTCCGTATTGAGCACATCCTTGAGGAACTTGGCCACACGCTTACGCGCCGTGGCATTGACGCCACTGCAGACCCGCCAGAAATCGCGGATCGAGGAGACATAGTCGCGCCCCGGCATGACGCGTTCATAGCTGTGGGCCAGAACCGGATCGGACCGGATGCCACGCTTCTCGAAGATCTTCTTCATAATCGGATAAGCGATCTGTTCGGTGGTACCCGGGGCCACGGTTGTTTCAATAAGCACCATCGCCTTGGGTGGAATGTTCTCCGCGATCGTGGCCATGGATGCTTCGAGTGCAGCCATATCTGCCGACCCGGTGCAACAGTCACCCAGGTCTTCCTTGAGATAGTCACATTGCACGTCAACCACCACCACGTCGGCCAGCTTAAGGGCATCGTACGTGTAGGTTGCGACGAGCGTCTTCTTCTCGTTGACACAGCGCTGAATCAGAACATCCACCTCGGGGTCTTCCGATTCCACCGGCGCCAGGCCGCGGTTGAGCAGCGGGATCTTCCAGTAGCTGCGCGTACTGGGTCGCTGCATGCCGATAACAAACTTGGTCGACTTGCCCTTCTTGTCGGTCGAGTCGGCCACCACGGCCGCCATCACCGCCCCGACGAATCCGACGCCCACCACGACAACAATCTCACGGCCCTGGTCGCGGTTCTTCTTAACCAGCCGCTTCAGGCGCGCAAACTCCTTCTTATACTCGTCCGCTCCCGGAATCTCGAACTGCTCGCCGGATGGACTGATGGAATAGACAACATCACTCATGACATAGCTCCCCTCTTGCAGGACACCCACCACAGGCCCCAGCCTGTGGCGTGGCCCCAATGGTGGCCACAGTAGCGCTGTCGTACACTCCCGTAAAGCAATTCTCCTTTGCTTCGCACGGTGCAATCGATACGGTTCAGCGACGTGGATGCGCCTTATTACACTTACAAGCAGTACCTGATCGACACGTACGGACATCGGGTCTATCGCGTGCCGGTCGATCTCGGTTGGGGCTGCCCCAACCGCGAGGATGACGGCTCCGGCGGCTGCACGTTCTGTCCCGGCGACGGCGCGCGCGGCATGCAGATCACCGGCAAGGCGGATATCGCCGAGCAAGTCAGAGCGGGGGTCGACTTCGCACGCGAGCGCTACGGTGTGGAGTATTTCATGGCCTACATCCAGGCCTTCACGGGAACGCATGCCGACCTGGACGAACAGGAGAGACAGTACCGCCGCGTGCTGGCCAGTTATCCGTTCGAGTCACTCACCATCGGCACGCGTCCCGACTGTCTGCCGGAACCCACTCTGGATCTGCTCAGCGAGTTCAGGCAGGAAGTCGATGTGATCGTGGAGCTGGGCGTACAGACCGTCCACGACGCCACACTCGACCGCATCCGGCGCGGCCATGACTGGACTGAGAGCCAGACCGCTATCGACGCGCTCACCGCCCGCGGTATCCGTGTGATTGCCCACGTCATCCTGGGCCTTCCCGGCGAGACCCCGGAGCACTTCGCCCGGACCGCCGACACGCTGGCACAGCTCCCGCTGGATGGCGTGAAGATCCACAACCTGCATGTCATCCGCGGCACCGCCCTGGCAGATGAGTACGAGGCACATCCCTTCCCCACGATGGATGAGGATGATTACGCGGAGGAGCTGATCGGCTTCATCCAACGCCTGCCACCCAACATGGCCATTCTGCGGATTAGAACCGATACCCCGAAAGAAGACCTCATTGCGCCACGTTGGCACCTGAAAAAGGGCGGGTTCATCCACATGATCGAGCAGCGCATGAGGACCACAGGGCGCAGGCAGGGCGACCTGTCTACCGACAACGGGGATTAACCACGAAGACCTCCACCCTACTCCCTGCTCAAAGCTTGTTTCATCCCGCGATGGACGTGTAGAGTGTGGCTATGGACTACACACAGGAAATGAATGTGGCACTGGAGTTGGCCGGCAAGGCTGGCGTCATCCAGATGGCTGCCCAACAGCACGCGCTGGACGTGGAGCGCAAGGAAGACGACTCGCCGGTGACGGCCGTGGATCGCGCCTGCGAGGACCTGATCCTGAACGGACTGCGCGAAACGTTTCCGGAAGACGGGTTTCTTGGGGAAGAGACCGGAGCACGGGACGGCACGAGCGGGCGCAGGTGGATTGTCGATCCGATCGATGGGACGCGCCCCTTCATTCGCGGCATACCCACGTACGCGTGCCTGATCGGCCTTGAGGCCGATGGCGAGCAAGTGGTCGGGGTTATCTGCCTGCCCGCGTTGAGAGAAACGTACTACGCTTCGCTCGGAGCCGGGGCATTCCTTAATGACCAGCCGATCCGCGTCTCCGATACCTGCGAGTTGAACCGTGCCACGGGCAGTGCGCTTGGCGCGGTGGAGCGGCGGAATGAACCGGTCGGCGAGACGCTCCAGGCGACCATGTCCGAGTGGGACTACAGCTACGGCTTCATGGACAGCTACAGCTACGGTTGTGTCGCGGCAGGACGGCTCGATCTGTGCGTCAACATCCTCGACCAGCCATGGGACCGCGCCGCGGCCGCCTGCATCGTGAGCGAAGCCGGCGGTACATACAGCGACATCGCAGGCAACCGGACGATCTACAGCGACTCCATCATCTTTTCTAACAGCCTCTTGCACGACGCTATTCTGTCACGCCTGCAGAATCCTTTATAGGCGATCAGTGACCCCGGCTCGCCCCGGCGTGTTGCCCAAATCATCACAGTTGCTCAAAGGAGATGCTTCCCACTTCGCTCTTCGAGCTACGAAGGACAGGTCGGCAAGCTCAGCATGACAACTTCTTAGAAGACTCGGTAGTTCCGGAGCTGTCATCCCGCCTGCCCGCCATAGCCCAGCGAGCGACGGCGGGCGCGTAGCCGAGGGATCTCCTATGGGCTTGAGCGCGCAGGAAAAAGGGAATGTCCACTGTGGGATTCCTGCTTGTCGGTGTACGCTCTTCGGGCGTAGACTGGATGCATCGGAGGTAAGGTTATGATTCTCGTTGTTGATGATGAGCCGGACATGCGCAAGGTGCTGAGTCGTTCTCTCGCTCATCATGGGTACCGGGTTGAGACGGCCGCCGATGGAGCCGAGGCCTACAATAAGCTGCGATCTCCTGACTGCAAATGCATGCTGCTCGACATCAATATGCCGCGCATCAACGGAATAGAGCTATTGCTATTGATGCAGGCCGAAGATGTTCATATCCCCACCATCGTGATGGCGGGGTTTGAGGACTATGATGAAGCGGAGATGAAACAGTTCTCCAACGTGGCACAGCTGCTTCAGAAACCGTTTCAGATTGATGACGCACTTGAAGCGATCAAGCAACACGCCCTTCCGCCTTCAACCCCGTGAGCTGCTCTTGCAGCGACGGTGCCCTGTAACCCAACCCCTTGGCCCGATGGTTATCAAGAAACGTATCACCCGGTCGTGGGGCCATCCCGTCCACGTCTGCCCGGCGCACGGCCTGCAAGAGCGCGGAATCAAGGCCCCACACCTCACACAGTAGCTTCCCGAAGTCATAGCGCGACAGTCGCTCTTCTCCGCCCAGATGCAGAATGCCGCTCACCTGTTGTTCAACGGCGATACGAAGCCCGCTCTGAGCAACCGTTGCCGACACGGGCGCGCGATACTCATCGGTGAAAAGCATCAGAGGGCGACCATGGGTCAGCGTCTCGATCCATTCGGGCAGGAAGTTGTGCGCCCAGGGGCCGGCGGCACCGAACATGAGCGGCATGCGGCAGATGGCGGCCTCGGGATTGGCCGCCAGCACGCGCGCTTCGGCTTCGGCTTTCTGGAGCCCATAGATGTTGACGGGACACGGCTGACTGGTTTCATCGTAGGGCGGGTTACGCCCATCAAACACCATGTCGGAGGAGGTAAACACGAAACGAATGCCCTGCCGGGCACAGAGGGCCGCCAGTGTTGCGGGGGTCTCGACATTGATCTGGACTGTACCGTCAGGGTCGCGTTCGCACACGTTGAGATCGGTTACGGCGGCGGCATGGAGCACAACGTCGGGCCGGGTGTCGTCGAGTAACGTAGCGATGGCACCGGGTACGGTCAGGTCGGTACGCACAACATCGGGCCCGCCCAACTCCGGATCATGGCGATAGGAGCTGCCAATCCATTCCCAATCCGCCCAGGGCTCCCGCAACAGGTTCCATCCGAGAAACCCGCTGGCACCGGTAACGAGTATGCGTCTTGTGTCCACGGGATCAGGGCAGTGACTTGGCACAACGGAACCCGACGTAAGGGAGCCGACTCCGGCTCTTGGGGCGGCCGACGCCTTTGGCGCGGACGAATGTCTGCAGCTCGTCTTGCTTGAGCGAGGTGAAGTTTCCACCGCGGAAGACATGGTCTCTGCCGTCCTCGGGACCCGCCGGATTCCGCAACGGGGCATCATAGTAGGCCCGGGGCGAATAGTAGTCGTTCACCCACTCTGCCGCGTTGCCCGGCAGGTGCATGAGACCATAGGGACTGGTCGGCGTGATCATGTCGGCGAAGTCATCCATATCGGCCTGGGGCGGAATAGGACTGTCCGCGGGCCAGGTCTTTGTCGGTAGCCTGGTCTTGGGTGGGGGCGGAGGCTCAATGCCCTTCACCTTCTCCATCATGGTCTGTTTGCGCCGTGGTTTCGGGTTTTCGAGATCGATTTCTTCGGCCAGGAGAATGCGGCCCTTCGGGGTGTTGACGAAGGTAGGCGCGACGGGGTCCTTGTCCCACGGCCAGACACGCCCATCGCGGCTGCGGGCGGCCATTTCCCATTCGGCTTCTGTCGGCAGGCGTTTGCCTTTCCACTTGGCATAAGCGTAGGCATCGAACCAGTCCACGCCCACCACGGGCTGATCGTCGCCGGCAAAGCTGGCCTGGCTCCACCCGGCCGGAGTGTGGTCTTTCAGCGGCGGTGCATCGGGATGCTCCATGCTCGAGTCCCCGGTCGACTTCGCGTAGTCGACAAATTCGCGGTACGCCTTGTTGGTGACCTCATGTTTGTCGATCAGGTAAGGATCCAGCTTGATAATGCGCATGGGGAACGTGTCGCTGCCCGGCTTGGACGCCTCATCGCCCATCAGAAAATAGCCACCCGGAACAAAGACCATATTAGGCTCATTGGCCCCCGCCGGAGGCTTGGGGGCGGGGGTATCTTTCGCGTAGGCTTCAACGATCTGGCGTTCCAGGCGGGTAATATAGCCGAAGTCCATCTGCTGGGCTACGTTGCCGCCCCGTAACGAGACGCGGCTCCCCTCCTCGGCCTCTACAACGCGGAAAATGTAGAAGTTAAGAAAGGCGGTTACTTCTTCCGCGGCCTCATCGTAGTTCCTGGTCTTAATCGCGAGTGGAATGCGCTCGGTTACAATCTTGGGCAGACCGCGTGCGATGGCGCGCCGCTCGTCACTCCACGCATCGTACTGCTTCTGGGCCTTGACCGGTCCGCGGAAACCATCGCTTCCGACTCCGGGGAAGCGTTTGACAAGTCTAGCCATCAGATTGCTGATCCGGTCGAAGTTCTTCACGGCGGCAGCAATGGGGGCATACCACTCGCCTTCGATCTTCTCCATGCCGACGGCCACCTTCTTGCGCTCCTCTTTGAAGGCCTCGCGCCGTTCGCGTATGGTCGATACCTTGGCATGCAGGCGACACAGGGCGACAAACTCATCGAAGAGCGCGATCTTCTCATCATAGAAGGCGAGCTCGAAGCTTGTGCTGTTGTTCAGCTCGAAAGGCAGGAGGGCTTCGATAAAGAAATCATCGAGCGGCAAGACGTCACGGGAGGCAATGGTCGTCTTATCGATCGGTTTGGCATACCCGATGCGGCCAGTGCCCATGCGCAACACGAGAACCTTCTCTGTTTCGCGATCGAACGTGCCCTCCATCACTTTGCCGGTGGTGGTTGTAACGCGGATCATGTCCTTCTCGGGGAGCAGCTTCAGGGCGGCCCCGGAGAGATCGCTGCGCCCGAGGCCCGCATGCGCCGCACAGACCAGGCCGGCTCCCACCACTGCGGCTAGGGTTACTTGGCGCATGTATCTCGTCATGGGTCTGTTCTCCTTCGCTCTACTGTATGGGCTTCAGTGCGGGTTATAGTAGGCCAGAAATCCGGACTGCGCCAACGGTAATTCTGGGCCAGTTTCTGTCGGCCGCATGCCAGGGGTAGAATCCATGACTTGAAACTTCGGCCAATATCTGTGTTTATCTCTGCGGGCACATAGTTTCTAAGAGGAGCAACACATGAATGCAGAGACCATCCGCACGGCCATACGCGATATTCCGGATTTCCCGAAGCCGGGGATCATATTCAAGGACATTACGCCGATTCTAAAGGATCCGGCACTGTTCAAGGCCACCAATGACATCCTTGCGGAGCAGGTGGCGGCTGCAGGCGCGACGAAGTTGGCGGCCATCGACGCGCGGGGCTTTCTTTTTGCCGGGGCGCTGTCCGAGCGATTGAACATCGGGATCGTACCGATCCGCAAACAGGGCAAGCTGCCCTACAAGACGTATGAGGAAACCTACGACCTTGAATATGGCTCTGCAACGCTGGCCGTTCACCAGGACGCGTTTGAGGACGGTGAGCGCGTGGTGATCATCGACGATCTGCTTGCCACCGGCGGCACGGCCCAGGCAACGGCCAGGTTGGTGGAACAGTGTGGCGCCATCGTGGCGGCGGTTCTCTTTGTTGTCGAACTGGCCTTCCTGAACGGCCGCGAGAAGCTGGCGGACTACACCGTGTTTGCGCCGGTCGTATACTAGTGTCGTGTCTCACAGTTGCGTTTGTATAACTCGTGTGTCATCCCGAGCGAAGTCGAGGGATCTCTGCCACATCATGAGGCTGAGATTTGCTTCGGCAAGCTCAGCACAGGCTCTCGCTTCGCTCGGAATGACAGTACTTAGCGCATTTTGGGAGCCTATGTGCGTTACAGGACACTAGCTGCAAATCTAACCTATCGTTCTGAGCGCGTTTCTGCCATAATCAGGTGTGATTGGTCCTCGTACAACCTGGCTCTTGATTGGGGTGGCAAGCATCGTCGTGGTGCTTCTCGTTGCCCTGAATCCGCGCCCCCAGGAAGGGCAAGTTAAGCCCGAAGTGCCTCTGTTGGCCGCGGCACAGCCATCGTCTCTCCCTGTGATAATGGCAGCGGGCGCGCCGGCCATGCCCCCGCCCGTACCCCCGACGGCGGCGCAGCCGAGTCCGCCCTACCTGAAACATGCGCGCCTCATCGCCGAACGGGAGAGTGCCCCGGGTGCGGATGGCATCTCGCGGCGCACGCGACTACTGGAGATCGAGAGCAAGTATCCCTTTGTGCGGGTGGAAGAGACCCGTCGCTATGACGCGGCGCGCGGCGAATCGTTCACGGTGTGGCGTGTGGCGATGGTGGCCGACCATATCCTGGTGCGACTGCATCCCGATGCGACGGAAGAGATGCTGGAGACGCTGAACCGCCAACTGGGTGCGACCATCAGGCGTCGGCTCAAACGGAAGAACCACTACCTCGTTGCCTTTGACGCGTTTGGACTGGAAACGGTTCCGCAGCGCATCAAGGACTACCGCGCCTCACCGATGATTACGGAGGTGGCAGAACCGGACTACCTGGTCGACATGGTGGATACGGTGCCCGACGATCCTCGCTACGGAGAGTTGTGGGGGGCGGCGAAGATGCGCTGTCCCGAAGCATGGAACATCGAGACAGGGACCGCTTCGGTTGTCGTCGGTGTCATCGATTCCGGAACCAAGACCAATCACGAAGACCTGGCGGCGAACATCTGGATCAACCCGTGGGAGAATCCGACCAATGGCGTCGATGACGACGCCAATGGGTATATTGACGACGTGCACGGATGGGATTTTGCAAACAATGATGCCGGTGTTTACGGTCCCTCCCATCACGGAACCCATGTGGCCGGGACCATTGCGGCTGTTGGCAACAACAGCACGGGGGTGGTCGGTGTGTCATGGAACTCCAGGTTAATGATACTCAAAATGTTCTCCGATAGCGGCAGTGGTCAGACCAGCGCCGCCATAGATGCCCTTGAATATGCCCGGACCATGCGTGAGCGCGGCGTCCCCATTCGGGTGACCAACAACAGTTGGGGCGGCGGGGGGTATTCGACGCTTCTGAGGAGTGCAATCGAAGACACGGGCGAGGCGGGCATGCTGTTCGTGGCCGCCGCCGGCAATTATCCCCAGTTCTCCTGGCGTGACAACGACGAAATAGACTTCTACCCGGCTTCGTACGACTTGAGCAATGTCATCTCTGTGGCTGCCTCGACCAGTACCGACGGATTGGCTAGCTTCTCACACTATGGGGCGACATCTGTGGATCTCGCGGCGCCGGGTGCCAACATACTGAGCACACTTCCCAGCGGTTATGGCTCCCTGGATGGTACGTCGATGGCGACGCCACAAGTGGCGGGAGCCTGCGCGTTGATATGGGAGGCCTATCCGGCGGCGACCTGGGAGCAAGTGCGCGGCTACATCATGGCGGGCGTGACGACCAACGCCGCTTTTGCCGGCCGCATGGTAAGTAACGGGCGCCTGGACGTGCTTGGCTCCATGTACGCCATCGCTCCGCAGATTGATCACGAACCGCTCGAAAATACAACCAATGCCGTGACCGATTATGTGGTTGAGGCCAACATCGCCCCTCCTGCGTTCGTGGTGCCCGGATCGGTCCGGCTGCATTGGAATACCAGCGGCCCTTCAAACAGCTACACGATTGCGCCCATGACGCTGGTCACAAACCAGCAGGAACAGGCCGTCGTTCCAATAACGAACGCTCTGTATCGCGCCACCATTCCGGCCCAGCCACTGGAAGGACAAGTATACTACTATATAGAGGCCCAGACCACAGGCGGCGTGCAGAGAACACACCCCGTTACCGCTCCTTCGATTCCGCATCAGTTTGAAGTTGTTGCGTCTGTCAGCATCTGGATCGCTGGTGATCCCGGCACGATTGGCGGGGTGTCCCCACCCTATGGCATCCACACGATGCCGTACGGTGTCACCGTCGAGGCGGAGGCGGACCGATTTGCAGAAGAAACAGAAGCTCATCGCTACGAATGCGTTGGGTGGGAGGCGCTCGGGAGCCCGCCGGCCGAGGGCTCGACCAACCAGGTCGCGTTCGCCCTTGAAGAAAGCACGGCACTGATCTGGCAGTGGCAGTTCCAGTACAGTTTGCAGCAGTCTTCCCTGCCGACAGGCGTGATTGAGAGCGTAACATGGTGGGAAGCAGGCCTGCCGGGCCAGACCGGTGCGGCACCGGATCCGGTTATGAACGGCACGGTAGAAGAACGTTTCGTGGAGTGGCAGATTGGCGGACAGCGTTGGCCCGACGCAACCAACATGGCGGTGAATCCGGCGGCAGCGATCGGGATGAGCACAGCGCGCCACGCTGTGGCAATCTACCTGCCGGAAGACGAAGACAGCGATGACGACGATCTGCCGGACTGGTGGGAGCGGCATTTCTTCGGCAGCCTGGCCCCGCTGTCCACGGATGACCTGGATGGTGATGGATTCAGTAATGACCGGGAATCGGCCGACGGAACGAACCCAAGAGACGCCGCTTCTCACCCCATCCCGCCGGCGATCAGCCATACGCCGCTGGCCGACCCGCAGGGACATCCTGCACCGTGGCAGGTGACGGCGGTAGTGACCGATAATTTCAGCGTGGCCTCCGCCACGCTCCATTGGAGCAAGGTGCCCGACGGATGGAACGAGGTCCC
This sequence comes from Kiritimatiellia bacterium, assembly GCA_030745755.1. Classification (GTDB taxonomy): domain Bacteria; phylum Verrucomicrobiota; class Kiritimatiellia; order UBA8416; family JABMPJ01; genus JABMPJ01. Next base: position 55,660 of record JASLOA010000010.1, read on the forward strand.
CATGCTATCCGGAACGGGTGATGTCTATAGGGCTACGATTCCGGCACCGGGTGTTTTGGACGACCACTTTATTTACTGGATCGAGGCCGAAGACGATGCAGGATATACGGCCCAGACAGCGGGTCATTCGTTTGATGTCGTCTACCCTGTGTTCAGCTACACCCCCACAAACATTGCGATGCTGGTGGAGGCGGATACGCTTCATCATGTGGTGGTCACGCTATCCAACGACGGCAATACGGGATTGACGTGGCTGGCGGATGCCGGCTGGATTGATGCTGTGGAGATGGGTCCAAACGGAGCGACTCACAGTGGCGCTAATGATCTGTGGCACGTATCGACCAACCGTGCCTACTCGGGTGATCATGCCTGGTACTGCGGTAGCCCCAGTTCGCGTCAGTACGTCAACAGGATCAATGCATCACTGCAGCTGCCGCCAGTCCTTCCGGTCAGCGGCACATTCCTGACTTTCAAGTACTGGGCCGACATCGAGTACGATGCAGGGCTGAACGACGACCACTATTGGGATGGTGGCGTTGTCGAAATCTCCACAGACGGCGGATCGTCGTTCATCCAGATTTCACCCGTGGGCGGATATCCGCACCGCATTACGCCCAACGACGAATCTCCGTTTCCCTACGATACACCCTGTTTCGGTGGCGATGGCGACGGCTGGGTCGAGACCTCGTTTGATCTATCAGCCTATGCCGACCAGATCGTACACCTACGCTTGCGTTTCGGGTCGGATTGGGCGGCTGTAGAAGAAGGCTGGTATATTGACGATATTGCCGTTGCGTTCCCCTCGCCCACGAGCGGATGGTTAGGAATGCTTCCGAACAGCGGAAGTCTGGCGCCCGGCGGGAACAGCATGGCGACCGTTCGGCTCGACAGCGCAGGTATGCCAACCGGCCTTTTACCGGGCATGGTCCAGATCAGGGCGGATAATCCGGTGAACCCGATCAACAGTGTTGGGGTTGCACTCTCTGTGCAGGATTCATCCGACCTGGTGTTGCTTGGATCAACCGGAAGCGGGATCTCGGCTTCCGGCACGGTCGTGGTGTTCGAATGGGCCGGTTTTGATGATCGCTCCTACACGCTCTATGAGCGCACATCGCTCGTGGACGTAACGGAGTCATGGATGGCCGTTGAGGCAGCATCAAATATACCCGGCCTCACGGGTACGATGACGCATACGGTCAATGTCGAGAATGTGGACCAACGGTTCTACCGCTTGGCGGTGCAGTAGCATCATATGCCTCACCGTGCGCGGCTTCTGTTCCCAGGCACCAACTGAGTCTCGGAAATCAACTTGCAAAACAACCGCAAACGTCACAGATTGTGCCAGCTACAAAAACCATAGGAGGCCGTAGTGTTTAGTTGTTCAAAGTCTTGGGTTCAGGTCGTTCTCGTTGCGGTGCTGGCTCTGTCAGCGAATTCCGCGTGGGCTCTGCACGCCAATGAAAGTGCCGAACTGCCCCTCGCCGAAGCTGGCGGGATGTCTCTTTCGATCAAGGGGTCGTATCTTGCCGTGGGAGGCGAGGCGCGTGAGTATGTGTACGCTGGCGAAGCTCGCTCATACGGTCAAGCTCCCGAGTACAAAGTGTCGGAACTCATCTGGGACATTACGTCACTGGCAATGGCTGGGGGTACCATTTCGGCTCAGCTCGGCGAAGATCTTCGCATCAATGCGGGTGCGTGGTTTGCCGTGAACGAAGGTAGCGGCGGCATGGAGGACTACGACTGGATTTGGCAGGCTCCACAGAGTGGCGATTGGACACATTTCTCTGAGAGCGAAGTAGATATTGAGTCAGCCTACAGCATCGACATCAACGCCTCGCTGGGGCTCTTTGAGCTCGGCCCATTTCAGGTTAGCGGTCTGCTGGGCTATAAGCACGATTTCTGGGAGTGGAGCGACTTCGGCGGCACCTACATCTACTCGACTTTCGGGTTCCGTGATGACGTGGGCTCCTTCGGAGGAGAGAATGGCATCGACTACGAACAGACTTTTGACATCCCTTACGTCGGTATTCAACTGGCCACGGAGGGGGCCAGTGTACGTGCGTCGGGCTATTTCCTCTACAGTCCTCTCGTGATGGCCGAGGACAAGGATCACCACATTCTGCGCAACCTTTACTTCCGTGAAGAGTTCGAAGGGGGCGATTTCTTCGCGGCGGGATTGGATGTCAGCATAGATCTCACCGAGTCCATCTTCATTGCCGGTTCGGTGGATGCACAGGTGATTCCCGAATTCACGGGTGACATGTTCGTAAAAACAGGACCCGACGGTGAGGAAGGTACAAGTCCGGATGGCGCCGGAATCGAAAACACGGTCGTGGCTGTTGGCCTGTCGGCCGGTATTCGCCTGTAGGCAATAGAGCGAGGGATTCGCATGACGAACGATCTGCTGATGGATGCGATTCTGGCCGTTCTGGCCTTCGGTGTCCTGACTGGAGCACTGTTCTTTCTCAAGCGACTGAAAGCCATCGCCCGGTTCCGCGGATCCCTCAACGTTCTCTTCTTGGTTTCGTCGGTCTCTTTCTTCATGCGCCCCCACATCGGGCAGGGGTACGTGCGGGTGATCTACGCTGCCCTCTTCTCCACGTTTGCCTATATCGCGGTTCGTCTGCTCGACCTGCTGATGTTCGATGTCTTCATCCGACACCGGCGTGGCGGCCTGCCCGTACCGGTGGTTCTGCGCGCCACGTTCCGCTGGTCGCTGCTGTCGCTTGCGCTCTACCTGATCATCAAGCACATGTATCCCGACGTGGATCTGAAGTTCCTGGCGTTTTCAACAATCGTGGTGGGGTATATTCTCGGTAACGCATCCCAGGATACGCTGGGCAACCTCATTGCGGGCCTGGCCCTGACTGGCGAGCGGCCGTTCTCGATTGGCGATTGGGTGCGCGTGGGCGACTTCGTGGGACGTGTGACCGATATGACCTGGCGCGCCACTCGGCTGCAGACCAAGATGCTCGACTACATCATTATCCCGAACGCCACGATCGCACGCGAGTATATCGTGAACTACTCGCGTCCCACCCAGAGCCACGGTTTCACGCAGGAGATCGGCGTGAACTACGGCGTGCCGCCCAACAAGGTGCGCGGGGCCATTCTGCGAGCCTGCGAGGCGGTTCCCGAGATTCTGACCAATCCGGCCCCATTGGTCTGGCTACACAACTACGGTGATTTCTCGATCGACTACACTGTGAAGTTTTTTATCCGCGAATTCTCCCGCCTGGAGCAAATCCAGAGCGATATGATGGATCGCGTGTGGTACGAGTTCAAGCGGGAGGACATCGTGATACCGTTCCCGATCCGTGACGTTCGCCCCATGAACGATGTGGAGGCCAAGGCCGAGCGCGAACGCGCAGAGTCAGTGGCGGCCAGCAAGGTGTTGCTCGGCGAGATTCCTATTTTCAGTCATCTCTCCAAGGAAGAGCGAGACCAGGTTGCCGAACGCATGGAAGAGAAGATCTATGGTGCCGGCGAGGCACTGGTGCGCAAGGGCGATGCCGGCAACAGGTTCTATATTGTTCTGGAAGGGAGCACGTCAGTTCACCTGGGTGCCGATACGCGCTCGCCACAGGTGGCCCTGCTCAAGCGCGGGGACTACTTCGGCGAGATGAGCCTGCTGACCGGCGAAGAGCGTAGCGCCACGGTGGTGGCCGTCTGCGACTGCCACGTTCTCGAGCTTTCGCACCTGGTTCTGCAAGAGCTGTTGAGAGAGAAGAAGAGCCTGGCCGAAGACTTTGCCAAGGCCCTCAAAGCCCGTGCCGCCGAGATGGCCACGCTGCAGAAGTCCGTGGACGCCGAGAACAGCAAGCACACGGCAGAGCCCTCCGAAAAAGCACTTCTCAGCAAGATCTGGGACTTCTTCGGAATCTGAGTGGTCGGCAGCAGGCAACATCGTTCGCCTCGCTGATGTCATCCCGAGCTTGCCGAGGGATCTCTGCCTCATGGCGGGGCGGAGATCCCTCGACTTCGCTCGGGATGACACACCCGCTATTCAGACGCAATGGTGATGCAGGGCACTACCCCTCTTTCCGACGCTTCCTGGCCGAAAACTCGGGCGCTTCACGCATGCAGGTGCCCAGCAGACTCATCGATTTGCGCATGAGTTTCAGGGTTTCCGGCTTCAACTCCATCGGCTCGGCACCCACGTCGTCCCAGCCCTGGCGCGCCAGGTCGTCTGCCACAATCTCGAGCTGCTCCCAGTTATGAAAGAGACGGCCCCAGTCGCTGTGCAGGATATCCTGCACAAGTTTCTGGTGGGCCGGATACCAGTAGGTGTCGTGGTAGATCACGCTGGCCATGTAGGCCCACGGGGCGAGGATGGTCTTCAGGGTCCACTCGATCGGTTTCTTCAGCGGGCCCCAGTAAATGCTGTGCTGCATCCGGCTGGCGAAAGTCATCTTCTTAAATGGTCCCACGAAATTCCAGTTCTCGTTAGCGACATCCGTGTCGCCCACAAACTCGATGTCACGGACATCGCCGCAACCGAGACCCCGCTCGTGGGCGAGGCGAATAAAGGTGATGTCCTTAAGCGGATCAAACCCCATCAGTTTGGCGGCCACGGCATCAATCGCGACCTGGTCGGATGACGCGATCAGGACATTCTTGACGTGCGGCACCATGCACCGCGGACCGGGGCCATCACCGGCGAAGGTTCCGTCCATCACGGCAAAGAGCCCGCTGTGGATCTTCTTCTGAATCATCAGCAAGTCCACGAGCGTCTCGTGGATGACCGGATGGGTCCAGTGGCGGTGCTCATTGAGCAGTCCGCCAAACGCGTTCTTCATGGCGCCGGTGGTGGTCGTGAAGACATGCGTCTTGATCGTGGGCAGGTGAATGATGTTGGAGCCGATGAACTTCTTGGGAATCATGAAGCCATCTTTGTAGACCTCATTCAGGCAGAGGAACTTGTCGGCCAGGTCGCCCACGGCATCGCGAACATTGATCCACTCTTCGCCTTCGTAGAGATGAACATTGCGCAGGCCATGGTTGCGGATGACGTTGATCTGTTTGTTCTGCTCTTCACCAAAGTGAGCATCGATCACCACGGTACGATTATGACAGCCGTGGATCAGGCTGGAATCGTATCCATCACGCTTCAGGGAGCGAATGACCCCGTCGAGCTGCCAGGGCGTGGTGGAGGAAGCCGGCATGAAGAAGTGCCAGCTGATGTTGATCTTAAGCGCGGTGTCCCTGTCCTTGGGCAGCGCCTCCTGGTAGTCCGCCAGGTTCATCAGGCGGTGCGTGTCTTCCAGGACTGTGGCAGGTGACGTGCGGAGAATGGCAACTTTTGATTTCATGCCCCTAATCATAGCATCCCGCCGCCACAGGGCAACCCTCTCTAGAAAGAAAACGACCGCAGAACATATGTCCTGCGGTCGTTCCTTATGGAGCTGCTATCCGCTATTTCTTTTTGGCGGGGAGCACGGCATCCTTGGCTGCCTTGGCGATGCGGAACTTCAGAACCGTCTTCGCCGGAATCTTGATGCTCTCACCCGTGGCCGGGTTGCGACCCATGCGAGCCTTGCGGCGTACCTTCACGAGCTTGCCGATTCCGGGAATCGTGAAGCCGTCCTTGGCGCCTTTGTAGGCCAATGCGGCGAGGCTTTCCAGGAACTCCTTGGCCTGCTTCTTGGTCATGTCGTTCTGGTCGGCGAGCTTTGCGATGATCTGGGTCTTGGTCAGGGCTTTTGCCATAACGGTAGTCCTCTGCTTTTTTGTGTTAATGAATAACGCGTGTCTTTCTGACACCCTGAGAAACGTAAGCGAAACGATCGGACCAATGCAACCCGAATATCCAGCTATAGAAGGGTTTTTGGGGGGTTGCTATCCCCACAGGCTGCGGGGGTAGCGACCGTTGTCCACCAGCCGGGCAATCTCCTCAACCACGCGCGCCTTGTCTTCCGCATAGGTGGTGCCGAACCAGGTGCAGGGCGTGGGCAGAACATCGACCGTTGCCTCGCCCTGTTTGATCATGGTATCCACGACGCTCGGCAGGAAGAACTCAGCTTTCGGCTCCTGTCCCGATGTGGCCAGGAACTCGGCAAACTGCTTCTCCAGCGCAGTAAAAACAGAAGGCTTCAGTGCCCATGTGTTCATGGAGACGATGGTGTCACCGGGAAAGCTCTCACCTCTCTCTTCAGAGCAAAACCTGTCTCCATCGGCGCTGATCGCGGTATGCTCGACCACCCCGGCCAGTTGCCCGTCCACGACATCGCAAACGCCGCGCGCGACAGTGCCGTGCGCCGTCACGGTGTTGCGCAGGGTGAAGCCGGCCATGGCATAGCGGGATGCATCGGCGGCGGTCTCGTCTAGAAACGTTCCGAGTACCCCAAAGGTCTGGCGACCATAGAAATCGTCGGCGTTAATCACGGCGAATGGCGCGTCCACGGCATCGCGACAGACCAGCGTGGCGTGGGCTGTGCCCCAGGGTTTCTGGCGCTCGGGAGGCAACGGGTAGTCGTTAAGGCCAACCGTCATCTCCTGGCAGACGTAAGCCGTCTCGATGTGTTGGCCAATGCGGTTGCCCAGGACCTCGCGGAAGGTCTCCTCGATGTCCTTCCGCACGACGAATACGACCCGCTCGAATCCGGCCTGAATGGCATCATAGACAGAGTAATCCAGAATGAACTCGCCAGACGGCCCCACGGGGTCCATCTGTTTCAGTCCACCGTATCGACTCCCCATTCCCGCCGCCAGGACAACCAGAGTGTTCTTCATAGCCCAAAGCTTATAGCAAGGCGCCGAACGAGATGCAATCACCCGCCACTCACCACCTACCTTTTGGCACCTTAATCCTTTGCGATCTCGGCTCGCTGGGGACAGCTCGCCCTACCTGCCTGCAGCGGGATGGGTTGGGTAGGGCGAGCCGTCCCGGCGAGCCGAGATCGCAAAGGATCAGGAGTTTGGCATCCCGGCACAAGCCGGTGCTTGCTTGTTATGGAAAAACGTGGTTGATTTCCGTGGTGGTTGAAACCGTAAGGACCTCATGATCGCGTCCCAGTCAGTTCCGGCAGTTGTTCTCTGGCCAGCATCACGCTGTACACGGGCATCTACCATCTCCTGCTCTCCTATCATCGCCGTCGCAAACGCACGGATATCACGTTTGCACTGACCTGCTTCGCGATGGGGCTATACGACATTTTCTGCGCGGGGCTCTACACATCCGTTGCCGCCGAGGATGGCATGATGTGGCAGCGCGCCCAGATGCTGTCGCTTGCACTTGTCGGCATCGCGTTTGTCTGGTTCTGTTCCGACTACACTGGGGCTGTGTCTCGACGCTTCCGCCTGGCCAGCACGGGCTTCTTTGTGGTGATGGCCCTCACGATGGCCGCGGCACCCGATTCCATCATCTTCCGTGTTGACCGCCCGGTTCTGAGAGCGTTCCGCTTCCTGGGCAGATCCGTGAGCTATCGTGAGGTGGAGTTCTCGCTTGTGGGCACATCCTTCCATCTGCTGTGCATTCTCGCGTTCATCTACATGCTGATCGTGGGGCTGCGCTTCTACCAGCGCGAAAGTCCCCAGCGCGCGGTTCCGCTCATGGCGGCGTTGGTTTGCTTCTTCTTCGGGGTCGTCCACGATTCCGCCGTGGCGGCCGGGATGATCCAGTCGATCTACCTGCTGGAGTACTCCTATATGGGCATGGTGTTCCTGATGGCGGCGCGTCTTTCAACCGAGGTCGCGGAAGTTTCCCAGACCCGGGCCCTGCTGAACGAGATGGAAACACGGTTTCGTGCCTTCTTTCAGAATACAGCAGTCGGGTTGGCGCTGACCGACTGCGACGGCATTGTGAAACGCGCCAACCCGGGGCTGAGTCAGATGTTTGGGGAATCGGCCACGTCGCTGGTTGGCCAATCTGTGCTGGACCATTTTCATTCAGACGACCGGGCGACCCTGACGCGCATGATGGATCGAATTATTAACGGCCAGGGCAACACGTTTCGCTCGGAAAGACGCTTCCAGTGGCCGGACGGCAGTGTCTTCTGGGGCGACATCTCGATTTCAACAGTGAGTAGCGCCGACAGCACAGAGGAGCTGGAGGGCCTGATCTGGATCATTGTCGGCATCACGGAGCGTCGGCGCGCAGTCGATTCGCTACGGGGGCTTAACGAGGAGCTGGAAACCCGGGTTCAAAACCGTACGCGTACACTGATCGAGACCAACCGCCGTCTCGAAGACTCCCTCCAGAAACTGCGTGATGATGAGGAGGCCGGTAAATCAATTCAGACCAGTCTGTTGCCCCCGCCCATCGAGCAGATCGGGCCACTTGTATTCTCGCGCTATCTGGAACCATCCTTCTACGTGAGTGGCGATTTCGTGGACTACTTCCGCATCGATGAGAAACATGTAGGCTTCTATATTGCCGATGTATCCGGGCACGGCGTCTCCTCCGCATTCATCACCGTCCTGCTGAAGAGCTTCATGTCCTATGCGCGGGAACGCTTCATGAACGGTGAAGAACAGGTGGTGCTCGATCCCGCCATGCTTCTGACCCGACTGAACACGGAGTTGCTTGGGCAGGATGTCGGCAAACATCTCACGCTCTTCTATGGCGTTATCGAAAGCGATACCAACCGCCTGACGTTCGCCAGCGGCGGACAGTTTCCCTACCCGATCATGTTAAGTGGCGGAACCGCCGACCGCATGAAGGTCAAAGGAACGCCCCTGGGGATGTTCCCCTTCTCTACATACGAGAACACAGAGCTGGACCTGCCGACTTCGTTTGTCTGCGCGTTCTTCTCCGACGGGGTCCTGGACTTGCTTGATCAAGACGGTCTCATGGATAGACAGCAGCACTTGGAGAGTGTTGTGGAACAGAGCGATGGCGATATCGGGCGTATGGTGAAACGTCTCAACCTTGCCGGGCAAACCATGCCGCCGAACGATATATCGGTTCTGACTGTACAGAGGGTATAGTTCTCTCAAACCTTTGTTGCCCAAAAGGAGATCCCTCGACTCCGCTCCCGCCGTCGCCCGCTGGGCTATGGCGGGCAGGCGGGATGACAGCTCCGGAATTACCGAGTTTTCTAAGACGTTGTCATGCTGAGCTTGTCGAAGCATCTCCTTTGAGCAACTGTGATGATTTGGGCAACACGCCGTTGAGCCTTGAACCCTCAACCTCGAACCGAGTATCCTTGATCTGTCGTGAGTGAATTCAACATCCAATCGGCGACTGAAGACGGCGTGTGTCACATCAGGCTTACCGGCCGTGTCACATTCACCATGAGCCAGCGCTTCGATGCGTTCATCGAAGACGTGTTCAGAAAGCCCCCCTCGGATATCATCATCGATCTTCGTAAGACCGAGTATATGGATAGCACCGCTCTGGGCCTGCTGGCCAAGACTGCACGCCGCTTCATCGCGCACCATCACCGTAAACCCACGCTGCTCTCCACGCAGGAGGATATCAACATCCTGCTTGAGAGCATGGGGTTTGACGCTGCCTTCGACATTCGGTCCAGCGTCGGCTCGGTTCCGTTCTATCTTGAGGACATTCCCCTGCTGGAGAAGTCTGTTCCCATGCCCGAGACGCTCCTGGAGGCACATGAAACACTCATGGACCTCGACAGACGCAACGTGGATCGGTTCAGCACAACCGTCGATACGCTGCGAGAAACTGTAGCGCGCAAGTCATCATGATGCTTCAATCAACATGAAGAAGAGCGTCAAGCCCGTCCGCAAGTGCCACGCCTGTCTCCTTAATCTCGGCGACCATTGCTGGCTCTACCGCTACCCGCGCGGCCAGTGGCGTGGCGGAAAGCGCTGCCGAGCCTTTGACGACGAAACACTTTACACGCAGTTCCGCACCTGGCAGAAACAGCCCACTGTCAAGACGCGCCGCGAACTGCGCCGCGAGTTCTTCCGCACCAAGAAGAAGGATGGGGTGCAGGCTGAAAAGTAGGACAACAGCCACGCAAACTGTTCCCCGCGAGAAGGCTCTCCTCGTTCAGGTGGTACTGGGGCACCGGGATCGGAAGGAGGCCGAAGATTCGCTCTCTGAGCTGGAGCGGCTGGCCGATACCGCCGGAGCCGATGTGGTCGGCCGCATCACCCAACGCCGCTCACGACCCACGGCCGCACTCTTTATCGGAGAAGGCAAGCTGGCCGATATCCAGATGGCCTGTCATGAGAGCGGCTCCATATTGGTCATCTTCGATAACGAACTCAGTGCGGTGCAGGTCAATAACCTTGATCTCGCATTGGGCATCAAGGTGATCGACCGCACTGAAGTCATTCTCCAGATCTTCGCCCGGCGCGCCCAGTCGGCCGAGGCCAAGGTACAGGTGGAGCTGGCCCAGCTGCAGTACCTCGTCTCGCGGATACCCATTTCCCGAAAACAGCAACGCTTCCAGGGCGGCATCGGCATGCGCGGTCCCGGCGAAAGCCCGCTCCAGTTGCGCAATGCCCCAATGCGCCGCCGCATCAGCGATCTCAAGCGACGGCTGGACCGGATCAGCAAACGACGCGCCAGCGTACGTAAGCGCAGGCCCTGGCCACTGGTCTCGCTTGTCGGCTACACCAATGCAGGCAAATCGACGTTGCTGAACGCCTTCACCCGCGCGGATGCCTACGTGGACGACCGACTCTTCGCGACACTCGACACCAAGACCCGACTGGTGCACGCCGCGGAGAATCGCAAGCTGCTCCTGACCGATACCGTGGGGTTCATTCGCCACCTCCCGCATGGATTGGTGGCGTCGTTCCGCTCCACGCTGGATGTGACGCGCGAGGCCGACCTGCTGCTGCTCGTCGCCGACGCCTCCGATCCGGGCATCGCGATGCAGATCAAGGTGGTTCACGAGACGCTGGCGGAGATTGGGGCCAGTGATGTGCCGTTTCTGCTTGTGCTGAACAAGAGCGACGCTGCCGGTAAGGATCAACTGGACAGCCTGTGTATGACACACCATGATGCCGTCGTGGTATCGGCCCGCAAACGCAAGGGGCTGGATGCCCTGAAGGAGCGCATGGTCGAGGCCCTGCTCGCCCATAACGTTCACTTCCCCGGCGAAGGGGGTAGATAATGCTCACTGTGGTAGCAACACCAATCGGGAACCTGGATGACATGAGTCGCCGCGGTGTCGATGCCCTGAAGGCGGCGGATGTGATCGCCTGTGAGGATACCCGCCGGACCCGTATTCTGCTGCAGCACTTCGAGATCCCCCGTCCCGGGGAACTGATTTCCTATCGCGAAGGCAACGAACAGCGGGCGGGCCAGCGGCTGTTGCGCGCCCTGGAAGATGGCCTGACCGTGGCGCTTTGTTCTGACGGAGGCATGCCCGGGATCAGCGATCCCGGCTACCGCCTGGTCTCACTGGCCGTGGAGCACGACCTTGACCTGCAGGTGATCCCTGGTGCCTCGGCTGTGCCCGTGGCGCTGGTTGTGTCGGGGCTCTCCACCTCAAGCTACACCTTCAAAGGTTTTCCACCACGCAAAGCCGGCGCCTTGAAACGCTTCTTTGAAGCCGAGCAGGATCTGCCCCACACGCTGGTTCTGTTCGAATCCCCTTTCCGTGTCGGCAAATGCCTCAGCGCCGCCCACGAGGTGCTGGGCGACCGTAAGGCCGCCGTCTGCATCGAACTCACCAAGAAGTTCGAGCGGATCTCGCGCGGCTACCTCTCTGAACTGGCAGAGCAATTTGCCGAGGGCAAGGTTAAGGGCGAGGTGACGATCGTAATAGCCGGGAACAACCCGAAGTTTGCGCGAGTTGCTGAAGAGAATGTTCCACGGCGTGTTGCCCAAAAGGAGATCCCTCGACTTCGCTCCCGCCGTCGCCCGCTGGGCTATGGCGGGCAGGCGGGATGACAGCTCCGGAATTACCGAGTTTTCTAAGAAGTTGTCATGCTGAGCTTGTCGAAGCATCTCCTTTGAGCAACTCTGATGATGTGGGCAACACGTCGTCCAGTATAGGAGGAAGATCACATGAGGACACTCACATGCTTGTGTCTACTTTCACTGTTGGCCGCATGCCGACCGAACACGGCCGTCCATCAGGCCTGTTGTCCAAAGGAGAAGACCATGACTACGAGCTCAGAGAAGACCGATGCGCAGTGGCGAGAACAGCTGACCCCCATGCAATACCGCGTGCTGCGCCAAGCAGGCACTGAACCGGCAGGTACGGGCGAACTGCTGCACAACAAGAAGACAGGCACCTACACCTGCTCCGGCTGCGGCGTGGAGTTGTTCACGTCCGACGAGAAGTACGACTCCGGATGCGGCTGGCCCAGCTTCTGGCAGACCTCGCACGCCACCAACATCACCGAACATGTCGACAACAGCCACGGCATGCGCCGCATTGAAGTCATCTGCTCAAACTGCGGCGGCCACCTCGGCCACGTCTTCGAAGACGGCCCCCAACCCACCGGCCAGCGCTACTGCATCAACTCCGTCAGCCTCGGGTTCGAAGAAGAGAAGTAGCCGCGACGGTGAGTGGAACTGCCTGTGCAGTCAGCCTCGGGGAGCGTTGGCTATCTTGCTTCTGCCAAGGAGCTTCAACAGCAGGTTTCTGATGCCCCTCAGCATGGGATAGAGAATGACTGAGGCCTGTTTGGATCTGAAGATCCGGGAGTTGAGCCGGTTGAAGAGGTTGGAGCGGGTGCCGATCAGGGCCAGGGCGTGTATGGCATCTGCGTCGGTGTACCATTGGGTGCCGATCTTGAGGGCCATGCCTTGGTCGATATCAAAACCTTGGGCGGCGATCTCTGCCACTATGTCTGCGTCTTCCCTGGCATTGACCAGCCTGAGCTCGCCCACGCTTTCCCGGATTCGCACAGCTTGGCTGTAGGCCCGGCAGGCCGGGCACTCCCCATCGTAAACAAAGAGCACTGCCTCTCGTTCCGTCACGTCTCTACTCCAGCTCGATCAGAACGGTTCTGGTCGACGGGTGTTGAAGTTGCTGATGCAATTTAAGGAGTACGGGGTAGGCTTCGGGGCGGATGACAGCCGGGTGAAGATCGACCTCCTGCGTCAGGGTCACATGGTGTGGATCGTCGGTCGGCTGCTGTTCGAAGCGGATCGTGCCGAAACCATCCGGCCCTTGCCAGTCAATCTCCGGTGGCAGCATATGCACCTTCCTGGTTGTGGCCGGCAGCTTCAGGTCGTAGCGCACGGTGGTCCGCTGCGGCTCGGAGCGATAGAAGGCGCCATCGCGGGTATCGGTGTTGAGTCGCAGCAGATCACCGACGCCGGCCGGCAGTGTGACATAGAGGTACTTCCCGTCCCGCACGGCATAACGGGGGATACTGACCGTAAACGATCGAAAGCCCGGGTAGATGCTGAAATCGGTGGACAGCCCGCCCTGCGGCTCGGATGCCTGCGAAAGGGAGGCGACCAACTCCATGAAATGCCGCCGCCGCTCCTCGGGCGGCAACTCTTCGTATAGGCGGCGCGTGGCTCCAAAGGCCATGCCGTAGTAGGCACGCGTAGCAGTAAGCTGCGCATCGCCGTTGTCGTCGAGCTCCAGGAGAAAGTCTGACCGTGAACGTTCCTTCATGGTGCGCGGGGGCTCGATGACCGTGGGTTCGCCCTCCAGGTCAAGCGCCACGCGGCCTTCGAAAGGGGTGCTGCCGAGCCGGGCATAGTGGTCGGTCTCATTCAGGTAGACCACGCGGCGCCCATCCATGACTTTGACCAGCAGATGCGTAAACAGACCGCGCTGCGGCGTATCGAGCAGCGCTTCGCGCAGTGACTCCATCCGTGGCGCCCAGGACGATGCAAGGAGCATCTCGCTTTCGACCCCGACAGCATTCAACATAACGGCCAGTACGATGGCCCGGTCGGTGGAGTTTCCATAGCCATCGGCCAGTGTCGTATCGGCCGGTGTGATCGCCTCCCAGGGCAGAGCGGTCAGCCACGGTCCCGCACTGCGGATGTTGCGGGCGACGAAATCCCGTATGGCCAAGACCTTTTCCATCTTATCGTCGCCGTCGGCCGTCAACTCACGGGCTTTCTGCTCGCAGGCCGGCTGGTTGGTCATAGCCACGCTGAGCCGGACACGAAGTTCATCAACATAGGTGTTCCAGTCTCCGGCTGATAGAATCAGGGCCGGCATGAAGCTCCAGCGTGGCGGCAAATCATCTTCCGGCCTGATCGCAGGCTGCGGATCGAGCCGCCAGGTGTGTGTTGTGGTCCCGCCCACAGTACTGATGTCGTAATCATCGGTATCGGTCAGATCCGACACGCGGAGCGCCAGGTTGGTGGGAATGGACACCGTGACCGAGGCTGCATCCACGGGATCAAAGCCCTGGAAGGTTTTATGCAACGAGAAGAATGGCTTGCCGCTGATGGTGCGCAGGACTTCGGTGGTGATGACACTGCCCTCTTCAACGCCGGGCAGGCTGATCACCAATGTCCGCTCCGCCGGGTAGCGCGGTGCGCCGCCGACCCAGCGCGCGTCCATCACGTTCATCTCGTCTTCTACAACCTTGTGCACAGAGCCATCCGTATTAATCACGCGCGCCGATTTCAACTCCACGGTTTCCCATGCCGGATTGAAAGAGAGCTTCAGCTCGGAGTGATCCTTCTTGCCGGCATAGGTGATAACCTGCTTGGAGAGTTTGCGCCGTGATGTCCAGTGCGTGGCATCGGTGATGTCTATGGTTAGATCATCCGCCAGTATACGGATGTCGTTCTCGGGTTCCTTTGCCACAGCGTCCGCGAACATGACGCGTTTGCGCTGCTCATATTCCCGATCTTTGAGGAGCTGTTTCAACTCGAGGTAGGCCTCGGGCGAGAACTCCACGGAATCGATCGCGAAGGACGCCGAGGCATGCAGCTGGTTATTCGTCACGCCAAAAGCCTGTCCGTAACGCAAGCCTTCGGCAGACAGCGTGGACGCGGCTGGAGTGATGGGGTGCTGTGCGGCGACGGGATCGAGGGACACGGTAAAGGCCTCTTCGACCCCGGCGGTCAGTCGTGTGTAGAGCGGATACTTGCGCTCGTCCAGACCGGTACTCCCGAGCAGGTAGTTGGCATAGCCCAACGTATCGCTCAACCATGGGATGGCGAGCATCGTGTGGTGCTCTCCACGGATGGGATAATCGGGCGCTTCGTAATCGAGCTTAACGACCAACGGCTGGGTTGTGTCCAGCATGTTGGGCGGTGCGATGGTGAGGCCGGTCAGGGTGGCACCGGCGACGCGGCGCTTGAGGTGACCCTCGAAAAACTGGCGTCGCTCCTCCGGTTTCAAGCGGGTGAAGTGGCTGCGATAGGCGTTGTCGTTGATGCCGCTGAAGGTTAGTTGACTGGAGAGGCTGATATGGCCGTTCGCACCCAACGTGCCCGTTGTGTCAATGGAAAGCAGATTCTGGGAGGCCGGCACCACGGGTGAGGTACGCAACCCCTCCCCTTCCGGGTGTGCCACGAGGTAGCTCATATAGCCCAGGTAGGAAGGGAAGAGCTCCGTGGTGTTCTCATCGGTCGGGTCCATCAGCGTGTAGGACCCGTCATCATTGCCCACCGCAACAACGGCATGGTTGAAGAAAGGCTGCGGGACTTCTTCATCTTTGCGTGGACCGGCATGAATCAGCACCGGATAGGCCGGCAGGTCGGCCATGCGCAGCATGGCAACGAGCAAGGCAGCCTTATCGCGGCAGACGCCATAGCGGTTGCCGAACGTAATGCTCACGTCGTGCGGCTCATAGCCCGGTGCGGTGGTCTCGGTTGTGATGCCCATGTAACGGATCTGTTGCGAGACGAATGTGAAGATGCGCTCGATCTTCTCGGTGCGACCGGTGACACCGTCCACCAGTTCAGCTACCTTTGCTTCCATCTCGGGTGTCACGGCTTCGAGGTGCGGCAGGCTGAGCTCCCAGTACCAGCGTGAGATGGTCTCCCAGTCTGGAATCGTGCTTATCAGCAGGCGTTGCACCACGGTGTGGAGCGACGGCATGTTCGGTTCCGGAAACATGCGCGGGACGTCGCGGACCTCCCAGCGATAGCGATGGCCGCGCCGGGAGGAGGATTCGGTAAATGTCACCGAGTTGCTCACAGCGTCATACAGGCGAATGTTGCTGAGGGGCAGACTCTTGGGACCCTTAACATCAAGCGTGAGGCGAACGATCGGGGCGGTGTACTCCAAAACCGTGTAGTCGCTCCACGTATTCGGTACACGCGCCTTGACCGTATCGCGGAACGAACGGATATGAAGCAGGTCGCCGATTTCCAGTCCCGGGACACTCACGCGCAGAATTTTGCTGTTGGGGTTATAGATGTTGGCGCTCATCTGGCTCGGGTTCACCATGACGCGGCTGTTGGCCGCGACATCCAGCTCCACCGCGGTGCCGTCCGGCTTGATCACCGCCAGGTCCGTGACTTCAACCGTGCCATAGGGTAGCGTGAAATAGCGCGAAACAGTCTGGTGCGAGCGCTTGCCCTTCTCCGTTAGGACCTTGATGTACTCATCGTCCCAGGTCTGGTAAGTGCCGTCCTCTTTGTAGACAGTCTGGATGGTCTCATCCACGACCACATCATCGGCGTTGGGATAGGCCTCTGTCGTCACGGCCTCTGCCGCTTCTACGACTTCGTCACGATCCAGGAGTTTGGGCGGTTTTGGTGCCGCAAAGACCATTCCCTGCCAGAGGAGAACGGTCGTTAGGATCACGGCATAGTGGAAGACCTGTGACTTGTCCAGGCATGGTCTTTCCCTTTCGAGTCCCATGCACGGCGGACCGGGACGGTCCGCCCTACCCAACTGGCTGAACCAACACCTCAGGATAGTCCCCATGGCTCTTGGTTGATCGACTCGGGTAGGGCGCGGCGTCCCCGCCGCGCCGAAAGTGCGTGGAACGAGCCAAAGGGAAAGACCATGCTTATCCAGGGACGCTCGATACTTGCAGACTTTGCGATTTGGCATCATGATGATCATCTCCATGAATAACGTGAACCGTCAGTGTAAAGTATTGCTCCTCCTGCTGGCCATCTCGCTTTTGGGTGCAATGGGTGGCAGCGCCGACATCTGGAATGACGACTACAACCGCGAAGATTACGAGGAACCCGCGGGGGCAAGTTTTGCTTTTCTGCTCAATCCATCCGAGGACATCTGGGGTATCGCCATCGGCTCCGGCACCTGGCTGGTCAACACGCCGGTTTTCGGCGACTACTTCATTCGCCTGTTTTACAACGGTCTGGAAGAAACGACATACAGCGGAATAGGCATGACGCTGCGCCTCATGCCACACTGGCGTGTGGCCCCGTTCGCAGGAGCAGGAGGCAGCTACAACTACGCATTGAATCGGGCAGAAGCGGATAGCGAGAATGGTTCACTCGTGGTACACGGCGAAGACTACTCCGGCGCGGGCACCTCTTACTGGGGAGGACACGCCGAAGCAGGGATGCGGATCTGGTTCAATTCACGACTCCAGCTACTGGAAGTGATGGGACGCTATACCTGGAGCTCGAACGACGGGGATCGGGACTACTGGTTGATAGGTATCAGCACCGGTGTCGGGATATAGCGCACCGGCCAGGGGGAAGGCCGCTTGGCTGGAGAGCGTGGAATACCACGCTCAAAGGCCTGCGCGACCTTCCCCCTGGCCGGTGCTGGTGGTGGTTGGTGATTAGTAGTGGGTAACAGAACAAAGGGAGGCAGAGATGAGGCAGTGGGTATATGTGTGTGTGCTCCTCGCGCTGGTGGCGACGGCTGCGTGCGGAGCGGAAGGAGAGATGGGTCTGGGTGTCAAGCTTGGCTCGATGGGAATAGGTCTGGACTACACCATCGGCGTCAACGAGAAGCTGAATGTGCGAGTGGTGGGGAACTTCTTCAGCTACACGTACGATGACTTCGAGTTTGACGACGACGATGAAGATGAAGCCGCGATCGACGAGGTCGTTGATGAGATTGAGGTGACACTCGACCTCATGTCCCTGGGTGCTCTTGCCGATTGGCATCCGTGGGCGAACGGGTTCCGCCTGTCCGCGGGCGCCTTCTATAATGGCAACGAAGTGGATCTCTCTGTCACGACCGACTCTACGATTGAAATCGATGACGTGGATTATGACGTCAGCAGGCTGGACGGTAAAATCGACTTCGGCGCCTTCGCTCCTTATGTCGGCATTGGCTGGGGCAACGCGGCCGAGGCAGACCAGCGCTGGAGTTTTGTATTTGATCTGGGCCTGATGCTGCAGGGCAGCGCCGACATAGCTCTCACGGCCTCGGCCTCGGATCCGACGCTCCAGAACCAACTGAATGCGGCCATCGACAACGAGATCGAAGACCTGGAAGATGATGTAGAAGACTTCACGGTCTACCCCGTCCTTGCCCTCGGTGCTTCGTATACGTTCTAGGTGCGAATAGAAAACGGGCGCCAAGGTTCGGCTGAATCCTGGCGCCCGTTGTGTGTCTAGACCACGTACGTCGAGGCGGCTGTTGTGCCGCCGCGTCCGGTCCAGTTGGTGTGGAAGAACTCGCCGCGCGGCTTATCCAGGCGCTCGTAGGTGTGGGCGCCGAAGTAGTCGCGCTGGGCCTGCAGCAGGTTCGCCGGCAGGCGCTCGCAACGATACGAGTCGTAGTAGTTCAAGGCCGAGCTCATGGCCGGAATGGGAATGCCCAGCTTGACGGCGGTCTGGATGACTTTGCGCCACGGCCGCTGTGCCTGGCGCACCACGCGCTT
The DNA here is from genome assembly GCA_030745755.1 of Kiritimatiellia bacterium. GTDB lineage: Bacteria > Verrucomicrobiota > Kiritimatiellia > UBA8416 > JABMPJ01 > JABMPJ01. Next base: position 74,278 of record JASLOA010000010.1, read on the forward strand.
GAAGTAAGGCGCGAGCAGCAGGTTGGGCAACTTGCGCCGACGAGCGTAGGCCAGCTTGATCTCATCCAGGAACTGCGCCCGGATAATGCAGCCGCCACGCCACATCAGCGCGATCTCACCGTAGTTCAGCTTCCAGCCATGCTCTTCAGACGCCGCGCGCATGAGCTGATAGCCTTGGGCGTAGGAGCAGATCTTCGACGCGTAGACCGCATCTTGGAGCTGGTCGATGAACTTCTCACGGTCGCCGCGGAATTTGACCTTAGGACCGCGCAGTTTTGAGGACGCGGCGACACGTTCGTCTTTGATCGCCGACAGGCAGCGCGCAAACACTGCTTCGGCGATCTGCGGAATGCCCACGCCGAGATCAAGTCCGGCCTGTGAGGTCCACTTGCCCGTACCTTTCTGACCGGCCGTATCCAGGATCACATCAACCAGGGGCGACCCGTCCTCATCCTTCTTGGATAGGATGTCGCGTGTGATCTCGATCAGGTAGGAATCCAGCACGCCTTCGTTCCACTCGGCAAAGACCTTCTGAATCTCGTCGGCGGTCATCCCAAGGCCCTGGCTCATGATGTGGTAGGCCTCGCAGATAAGCTGCATGTCGCCATACTCAATGCCGTTGTGGACCATCTTGACGAAATGGCCGGCTCCATCCTTGCCTACCCACTCGCAACACGGCGAGCCATCGGGAGCCTTGGCCGAAATAGACTGGAAGATGTCCTTTACTTCCGGCCACGCCTTCGGGCTGCCACCCGGCATGATCGAGGGCCCCAGCAAGGCGCCTTCTTCGCCGCCTGAAACACCGGTACCGATATAGAGGATGCCCTTCTTCTTCAGCTCCTCGTAACGGCGGATCGTGTCGGGATAGTGGCTGTTACCACCATCGATAATGATGTCGCCCTTCTCAACGAACGGGACAAGTTGTTCGATCAACGCATCGACCGGTGCGCCCGCCTTAACCAGCATCATGACCTTGCGTGGCCGCTCGAGACTGTTGACGAGCTCTTCGACGCTGTGGCAGCCGATGAAGTTCTTGCCAGCCCCACGACCACCAATGAAGTCGTCCACCTTGCTGACCGTGCGGTTAAAGCACGCCACCGTGAACCCCTTGCTCTCCATGTTCAGAATGAGGTTCTCCCCCATCACAGCCAATCCCACCAATCCGATATCTGCCTTGTCTTTCATATGTCACCCTTTCTTTATCTCACTTGTCTTCTACTCTCATACAACCCACACAGGTCAACGCAGTACCATAACCATCCACCTCGTCAGATACCCCAGCGGAGGCCGGGGGGAAAGTCCCGCAGGCCTTAGCAGTACGGTATCCCGCGCATCCCTCTCCCCATCCAACCATGAGGCACCCCCAGGGGGGTACTCTGCCCCCAGCGTAGGCCAGAGGGAAGGTCCCGCAGGCCTTAGCGGTTCGGTATTCCGAACCGGTCGAGCCAAGGGGCCTTCCCTCTGGCCGGAGCGCTACATAGCTCTAGACCCCGCTAAAAGCCGAGAATCCTCCATCCACCGGAATCACCGTCCCCGTCACAAATCCGGCGGCACTATCCGAGACCAGCCACAGGAGTGTGCCCACCAACTCTTCGGGAGAACCGTACCTGTTGAGAGGCGTCTGACCAATGATCTGGCCGCCGCGTGCTGTGGGCGAACCGTCTTCATTGGTCAAAAGCGAACGGTTCTGATCGGTCAGGAAGAATCCGGGAGCAATGGCATTCACCCGAATCCCCACTTTCGACATGTGCACCGCCAGCCACTGTGTGAAATTGCTGACCGCAGCCTTGGCCCCGCTGTAGGCCGGAATCTTGGTCAGGGGCGTAAAGGCATTCATGGATGAGGTATTGATGATGACCCCCCCACCCCGTTCGGCCATGCCGCGCGCGAAGATCTGCGACGGCAGCAGCGTGCCGAGGAAATTGAGATTGAAGACAAACTCGATGCCCTTGGGGTCCAGATCGAAGAACGTGGTGGCATCTGCGTCAGCCTGTGCCAGTACGTCTTCGGTGAGATACTCCATGGAGGTGGTGCCCTTGGGATGGTTGCCCCCTGCTCCGTTGATCAGGATATCGACCGGCCCCAGCTCCGACTCGATCTTCTCACATGCCGCCTTCAGGCTTGCACGCTCGAGGACATTACACTCAACCCCAATCGCGGTTCCGCCCGCCTCGGTGATCTCGGCGGCCACCGCGTCGGCGGCTTCCAGGCGCAGGTCTGCCACCGCCACTTTGGCACCGCATTCTGCCAACGCCTTGGCCATCGTGCTGCACAGCACCCCTCCACCACCGGTCACCACGGCGGTCTTGCCTTCTAATTCAATCTTGAATGGTATTGTCATAGTTGCTTCCTGTCTTCCTCGCTAGTGTGCTGTCTCACAAACGAACTCTCACAATACGTTGGTCTTTGTCATTCCGAGCGAAGCGAGGAATCTCTTATCCATGTTGCGGTAGAGATCCCTCGACTTCGCTCGGGATGACACACGAGTTGTACACACGTGATTCTAGTTCCCCTCAAACCGATCTCGCCATGACCACAGGCCGATGGCCGGATTCGAAATGTAGAAAATCTCCTCGCCGTCATCCATCACGTTGACCCCGTCGGTCAGCGTGGCCGGATTGTAGCGCTCGAGCATGTCGTCCAGCGGCGCATAGTTGAAGTTGACCCCGCGAATCTCCTCTTCGCTCAAATGCCCCGGGCAATACGTGATGGTGAAGCGTCCTTCTGAGGAGCCATGGATCAGGTGGGCCGCGGCACTCAGGTTATTGCCCAGCTCGGGATGCTCCTCAAGAGCCGCCAACACGGCCGGGGTGCCGATGTAACCGTAAGCCCGGATCAGGCGGTCGATTTCCGGGTCCTCGCCGAACTCACACACACCGGGAGCCAACACGATCAGCTCGCCGTCATCGGCAATTGCCATGCGAGTGCGGTAGATGCTCTTGTTGCCCAGCCACGTGCTCTTGAACTCGGCAGGATCGAGATAGACCACCACCTTCTTGAGTGGTTCCTCGACCATCTCGAAATTCACCTTAAGCGAAAGTTCTGCCGCCCGATCAAAACACTCGCGCCCGTCGCCGATATAGAGGCCGCGCAACTGAAGCTGTCCCGAATCGTCGCGTCCGATCACCGTTTGAACGTAGACAATGGGAAGTTCTGCCGCCAAATGCTCGCAGGCATAGTCCAACACCCGTCGCACAGGCGTGTCCGCCCGCCCCATCATGCGTTCCATGCCGTACGCAGCACCCAGGAAGTGGCTCTTGTTAATCCCCTCCGGCCCGCCAGTGCCGACAAAGATGTTCTTGCTGTGGTTGGCCATGCCAATCACTTCGTGCGGCACGACCTGCCCGATGGAAAGGATGAGGTCGTGCTCCCCGTCCACAAGCAGGTGATCCACCTGGGCCGGCCAGGCATAGTCGACTGCTCCTTGCGACACCTCCCGCACATAGTCACCCGGCACGTCGCCCAGCGTCACCACTCCACTGCGCCAGTCGTGCTCGCGAAAACGGTCATGCGGGATGCCCGGGAACATCTCGTCAAGCTGATCGGCCGTCATAGGCGAATGCGTTCCCAGGGCAGGGAGCACATCAGCAAGATGATCGCCGTAGTAATCATAAGTAAACCGGGTCAGCATTCCGGCTTGCGAATGGAAGCGGGTGAAGTCGGGAGGAATAGCCAGAACGCGTTCGCGCTGGCCAAGTTGGTCGAATACTCCGGACAGCGCCTGGCGCGCCTCTTCCTTTGTAATCACATCGGTTTCCGAACCCCGTTCGAAATAGAGCATCCGTTCGACTCCTTCAACAAGAATGAGGAATAGAATACTAGATCTGCTGAGATGTCACTAAAAAAGCGGCTTTTTTGAACACGAACTGGCCCGTTCAGTATAAGTGGGACCAATACCAACAGTCGCTTCTTTCCGGAAAAACCCCTTGGTTGTCATTCCGAGCGAAGTCGAGGAATCTCTGGTCTAAGCTTATGCATGAGATGCTTCGACAAGCTCAGCATGACGCGCTAGTACCAACCGACAAGTACCTGAGACTGGTATGAGTCATGACCATGGCGTTCATTCCGGTCCGCGCGAGCCGACGAGGTCACGCCGGTCTACACGCCACAATGACCCATATTCTCCGCTTGCAAAACCCAGACAATGCGCATATGTTTGTGCCATATTGTCGCATCCATAAGACAAGGAACAGCTAGAAATGCCAATGAAATCAGGATTTGTTGAGCGTCTGATCGAGCGACTGGATCGCCTGGATCCAGAGAGCTTGCAGTCGCACTTCCTGCGTCTGGCGCAGGATCGTGGACTGTTGGAGATGGTTTTCCAGTCGATCCAGGAAGGCATTCTTGTGGTGGATAGCGATGGCAACCTGGATTACGCCAATCGCGCGGCGGAGCAGTTCCTGGGATTCACGCTGGAATCGGAGCGGGGACGGCCGGTTTCGCGCTATCTTGGCGAGATGGATTGGGACCGCATTCTGAGTTTGGACACTCAGGAGTGGTCGAAGATGGTAGCGCGGGAGATAGAGATGACCTATCCCGTACAACGCTTCCTGACTTTCTACGTGGTACCGATGCACCAGGATTCCATCGACAGCCGCGGTGCGCTGGTGATCCTGCGCGATGTCACACACGAGCGCGAGCAGGAGGCATCGACGCTGGAGTCGGAACGCATCAATGCCGTGAAACTGTTGGCGGCCGGGGTGGCACATGAGATTGGCAATCCGCTCAATGCACTCAACATTCACCTGCAGCTTCTCGACCGTGAGGTCGGCAAGATGCGCGAGGATAGCGACAACAGCGGTGCTGCCGGTGCGGAGGATCTCGACTACCTGCACGAGCTAACCGAGGTGGCGCGCACCGAAGTGGCGCGGCTGGACCAGGTTATTACGCAGTTTTTGCAGGCCATACGCCCCACCAAACCGGAACGGGCTCCTGAGCAGATTGAGGTGCTGCTGGAAGACACGCTGGCGCTCCTCAAGCAGGAGGTCGAGAACCGCAGCATCAGCATCGAAATCGAGCGACCCGAGAAGCTCCCGCGTATTCAGGTGGATGGCGGGCAGATCAAGCAGGTCTTTTTCAATATCATCCGTAATGCGTTTCAAGCCATGCCCGATGGTGGCCAGCTCAAGATCGTGCTCTTTACGACGGACGAGTATTTCGGCATCTCGTTCCGGGATTCGGGTGTTGGGATTCCGCCGGAAGAGTTCAGCCGCGTCTTTGAACCGTACCACACCACGAAGTCGAGCGGGTCGGGCCTGGGCCTGATGATTGTGCAACGCATCGTGCAGGAGCACGGGGGTCAGATCGAGCTAATGAGCAAGCCCGACACCGGAACCGGCTTCACGGTCCTGCTCCCCCTGGCAGAGCGAAGCATTCGCCTGCTGGATGCAAAGCCAACGCGGAGAAAAGGAAGGGATTCCGGCCCGCACGAAGAGCGGACCCAACCCAACCAAGGGTAAGGTAGGGCCCGACCTCCGGGCGGGCCGCAGGCATGATCTATGGGCATGGGAGACATATGATGGCTAAAGAGAAACCTTCAATCCTCATTGTGGACGACGAGAAGAACACGCGCGAAGGGCTGGAACGGGCCCTGCGACGTGAGTACCGTGTAGCCACGGCTGAGAGCGGCGATACCGCGCTCGAGCTGATGGCCGAGGATCCACCCGACATCCTGCTGACAGATCTTCGTATGCCGGGCATGGACGGTCTGACCCTCGTGCAGCGGGCCCTGGCTCGGCATCCCAACCTGGTCTGCCTGTTGCTCACGGCCTACGGAAGCGTAGAGACGGCTGTCGAGGCGATGAAACGCGGCGCGCATGACTACCTGACCAAGCCGGTCAACCTGGATGAACTCGAATTGGTGCTGAAACGCGCCCTGCGCTCACAGAAGGTGGAGACGGAGAACGCCAACTTGCACAAACAGTTGGACGACAAGTATGGCGTGGAGAACATCATCGGGAACTCGCCCGCCATGGCGCAACTCTTTGACACGATCCGGCAGGCGGCTCCAACGCAGGCAACGGTACTGGTACAGGGAGACAGCGGGACAGGCAAGGAACTGGTGGCGCACGCTGTTCACCGTCTCAGCAATCGTGCGCGCGGACCGTTTGTCGCCGTGCACTGTGCGGCACTCTCCATGAACCTGCTCGAAAGCGAGCTGTTTGGACATGAGAAGGGCGCCTTCACCGGGGCCATGTCGCGTCGCAAGGGGCGCTTCGAGCTGGCGGACGGCGGCACGCTCTTTCTGGACGAGATTTCGGAGATCGATGCGTCTATCCAGGTCAAGCTCCTGCGCGTTCTGGAGGAGCGACAATTCGAACGGGTGGGTGGCGACGAGACGATTGAAACAGATATTCGACTCATTACAGCGACCAACAAGGATCTCAAGACGCTGGTGAAAGAAGGCAAGTTCCGCGAGGATCTGTTCTTCCGGCTCGATGTCGTGAACATCACTCTGCCTCCGCTACGCGAGCGCATTGGAGATGTGGCGATGCTGTGCCGTCATTTCCTGGATGAGTTCAACCAGAGCAACGGACGCGAGATCGATGGCTTCACGCCCGACGCCGTCACCATCCTCTCCAGCTATAACTGGCCGGGCAATGTCCGTGAACTGCGCAACACCATCGAGAAGATGGTGGTCCTGTCGCGTGGCAACCGGCTGACCGCCCGTGATGTCCCGGCCAACATACGCGAGACCGTGAAGGCCGCGGGGCCATCCGTGGTACTCCCTTCAGGCGGCACCATGCGCGGCGGTGATTCGCTCGCCGCAACCGAGCAGCGCATGATCATGGCAACCCTGGAGAAACTGAACGGCAACCGTACCAAGGCAGCCGAAGAGCTTGGCATCAGCCGTCGCACCCTGCACCGCAAACTGAAGCAGTACGAGGAAGACGCCGCGGCGATTTCAGGGGATTAGCCGCAAAAGAGCGCAGAGAACACAAAGAAAGAAGGCACAAGGCCAAAGCCTTGTGCCTCTTCTCCTTCAGCCTGTCGCCCTGACTATGCGGCCAGCGACTTGGCCAGGTCGGCTGCCGAGGCAGCGTCCGGAGCGTAGCCATCAGCGCCGATCTCGTCGCAGAACGCCTGTGTTACAGGGGCGCCACCAATCATAACCTTGGTTGTGTCGGCAATGGCCGAACCCTTCACGGCATCCACAACGGACTTCATGTTGGTCATGGTCGTGGTCAGCAGGGCGGATACCCCGATCACGGCCGCATTGTTCTCCTGGGCGGTATCGACGAACTTTTGCGGATCGCAGTCGATACCCGCGTCAACCACCTTGAACCCGGCGCCTTCGAGCATCATGCAGACCAGGTTCTTACCAATGTCGTGCAGGTCACCCTTGACCGTGCCTACGACGGCCACGCCAATCGGTTCCACGCCGGCGGCGGTCAGCTGCGGCTGGAGTATTTCCATTCCGGCCTTCATGGCGCGGGCCGCAATCAGGACCTCGGGCACGTACACTTCGTTCTTTTTGAAACGCTCGCCGATGACGCTCATGCCGGCCAGCAGCCCGTCGTTCAGCACCTCGCCCGGTGCGGCTCCCTCACCCAGCGCCTGCTCAACCAGCGCCTTCAGATCGTTGGCCTTACCCTTCATCAGGTTCTCGGCAATGTCCTGCAATACACTCATGGTACTCCTTCGTGTTGGTTGTAAATCCCTGCGATATCCGATCGCCTTCTCTCCTCAGCAGAAAACACATGCTACGTGGATGTTCTGCAGTCTTCTAGTCGCTTTTTTGTGTAAAATATAACGATAGTGTTGAAAGACTCAGAAAATATGTCTAGATTCGTATATTTGTGGAGGGCAGAGGAGAACTGATATGGCGATATTGTCGAAGCGTCTATTAGATTCAGTCGGTCGCGACTATCGCGGGCGGCACGGACTTCGCATCCAGTTGATGGATATTACCGGACAGGTCAGCGGCGGATCGGATGACCCGCTGGGGGCTCTCGACAACGCATCGCGCCGGCGCAACTACGCGTTGCAGCAGAGCATCAACCAGGGGGTGCCCTATATCTACGAAGCGGCACCGGGCATTGTTTCATGGATGGTCGCACTCGAGGACAAGCGACGGATATACGGAGGCTTGATAGGCGGCGAGGTGCTTGCGCTGGCAGAGGGACAGACCCTCAAGCCAACACGAAACTACCTTGTGAAGCATGGGCTTTCGCCGGGTGAAGCCGGCGATCTGCTGGAAGGCCTCCCGGTCTGGGACCCTTCCCGGACAGAATCGGCTGCAGCCGATCTGAGGGACATATTCTATCAGCAGAGCGGGTGGCATACGGAGCTGCTGGATGAGACTCGTCTCCGGCGCAGCCAGATGGAGCAGTTGAACCGGGCCATCGAGGACCAGCGGCGCGAAGGTCAACCGGCACTCTATGCGTTTGAGAAAGAGCGGATGCTGCTGACCACTATTCGCACGGGCGACCGGCCGGCAGCGCGCAGTCTGCTGAACGAGATGTTGTCCGTGATCTACATGTCCTCGCCCAAGCTGGTGGTGCTGCGCGCGCGGGCCGTGGAGCTATTGAGCTGCCTGTCGCGGGCAGCCATCGAAGATAACCCGCTCTTGGAGCCTATGATTGAGCGTAACCATGCCTGGACCGAGAAGCTGGTGGCGGCGCAAAGCTTCGAGGCACTCTCGCAGCAACTCATGGCCGCACTGGATGATTTCATCGACGCCATCTATCTTCAGGGCGTCAACCGCTCGAATGTCAAAGTATCGCAGGCCCTGGACTACATCGGCCGCCACTACACCGGGGCCATCTCCCTGCGTGACGTGGCTGACGAAGTAGGCTTGAGCCCATGCCGAGTGGCCCACCTGATGAAGACCTATACCGGTCGCACGGTCATGCAACTGATCTACCAGATGCGCGTGAACCACGCGCAGAAGCTCCTCGCCAACACGACACAGAGCTGCACCGATATTGCCTACGAAGTGGGATTCAACGACCAGAGCTACTTCATCAAGCATTTCAAACGCCTGACAGGCACAACGCCCATGCGGTTCCGGCGTGCGGGGTAGTGCTCAGGACCCTAGTTCGCCATCGCCAGGGCCGGTGTGGCGGGATCGCTCATGGCGATCACGATTTCGCCGGCGCCCATGCGACCGAAGTGCGGCGTCTGCCAGCCTGAAGTCTCACGCTTGACGCGGTTGCGGACATAGGCCGCCAGCTTCAGAGCCGAAACACCGCTGTTCCTCCCCCCGGAGCGGTGGAAGTAGTTGAGGATGTAGCGAGTGAACAGACCATGACCATCGGCTTCGAACGCGCGATCCAACGCACCGCCGGCGGTCAGCATCTGAATACTCCGGGAGGAGGTCCAGTCGGTAGAATCTGTGGCAACTGAGATGCCAAACCCTGAGTAGCAGGAATCCATGATGAAGAGGCTGTGGCGGTTCGGCATACGATCGGCGGCGTCGCGCAGCTTCTGCATCGACAGACCGTCATCGGCCTCATGTCCGCGACGGGTCTCTACCGGCAGCAGGTAACCCATCTGGTTGCCGTTGGCATCGCTGCCGGTCCAGCCGTGGCCCGCGTAGAAGAATACGAACAGATCGTTCTTGCCGATTTCGTCGCCGACTTCCTTAAGAGCAGCTGTGATGTCATCGCGGCTGGCTTCTTCGTCGGTCAGCAGCAGGACTTTGTCGAATCCGTAGCTCTTGAAAACCTGGGACATCTCAACCGCATCGTTGACCGAGCAGGAGAGGGGAGCGTAGGAGGGATAGTCGTTGATGCCGACGCAAACGGCGATCCGGCGGCTGTAGGCCTGCCCCGCCGCATGGCTCACGACCGTGGCGGCCAGAATGAATGTTGCAGCCGCTGTCAGCGTCCGCCCGATCATGTTGTTGCTTTTGAGTGTCATCCTTTTTACTCCCACGCTCGCTTGTGCGGCTATATATCGCAACGAGCGTGCCAGGATGACTCAAGTTTTTATAACGTACTCCTTTATAACTAGTTACAAAAAATGGCGCCCCGGAAATACAGGGCGCCATGCATGTGTAAAAGCTGTACAGTGTCAAAAAATGTTACGGTTGATCTTCCTCCTGCGCGCGCATGTTTTTGAGGTGCCGATTCAGGGTCTGGCGAGTAATGCCGAGGAGCTGTGAAGCCATGGTCTGGTTGCCATCCGTGCGGCGCAGGGCCTCCTCAATGAGGAGTCGTTCAGCCTGTCGTATCGAGGGCAGGGGCTGATCCGGACTCAGAAAATCAGGGCTGGGTACGGGAAGTGCGGGTAACTCAGGGACAGATCCCTGTTCGCGAGAGATCGCATCCCTGAATGTGCTCATCGACAGCACGCCGCTCTTATGGGTGCTGACGGCGTCGTAACACATAGCCTCCAACTCGCGAATATTGCCGGGGAAGCTGTAGGTCGAAAGGAGTGTAACTAATTCAGGCGGCGGCGTGGGTTTCTTCTTCTTCATCTCCGTGGCCGAGCGCGCCAGGAAATGGTCTAACAGGCGGGGCAGGTCTCCCCGCCGCTCGCGAAGCGGGGGGGCATTAACATGGTGGGAGCGCAACCGGAAGTAGAGGTCCTCCCTGAAATCGCCGGACCGCTGCAACGTCTGCAGGTCCCGGTTCGTCGCCACTACAATACGGGCGTTGGTACGTTTGGCGCTATCGGAACCCAGCGCGAAATACTCTCGCTCCTGCACCAACCTCAGCAGCTTGACCTGCGACATGCTGTTCAGGTCGCCAATTTCGTCCAGGAAGAGCGTGCCCCCTTCGGCCCGTTCGATCAGGCCTTTACGCACATCCATGGCACCGGTAAAGGCGCCCTTGACGTGGCCGAAGAGCGTGTCGGAGAAGACGTTGTCATCCAGTCCGGCAATATTGACCGGAATGAACTCGCCGGTCCGCCCGCTGGACTGATGAATGGCCCGCGCGATCAGTTCCTTGCCAACACCGGTCTCGCCCGTTACCAGGATGGGCTGGGGGGTGCCGGCGATGGCCTCTATGTACTGGAACAGCGACCGCATACCAGCATCGCTCGTGACAATATCACTGAATGCATCTGGCTGGGTCAATTCGGTTGAGAGCAGGTGCTGAGTGAGCAAGGCATTCTCGCGGCGCACATCCCGCACATCGAGCGCGCGGCGCAGGCCGGTGAGCAAGTGCTCTTCCTTGACGGGCTTGACCATGTAATCGAACGCACCGGCGCGCATGCACTTGACAGCCGTATCGACTTCGTCCACGCCGGTCACAACGATTACCGGCAAGTCAGGGTGGCGCTGCACAATGCGGGGCAGAACATCCCGGCCGGAGAGGCGGGGCATATTCAGGTCGAGCAACACGGCATCGAATTCATGCTCCTTCATAAGCGCATCCACACCGGCGCCATCTTCGCAGGTTATGACATTTGTGATGCCATCGGCACGCAGCGTATAGACGTAGTTGCGGAGCAGATCCTTATCATCGTCGACCAGGAGAACGGGATGCACCGGAAAGGCGGGTGTACTCATGCCGTCTCTTCCTCGCTACCCCTGGGTACGGGCAGGGCGATGGTGACCAGTGTGCCGCGACCTCCGGCGGAACTGAAGACCAGTGCACCGCCGTGGGTTTCAACGATCTGCCGCGAGATGGAAAGCCCCAAGCCGGTACCGCCGGTATCGTGCTTGGTTGTGAAGAAGGGGTCTGTTATCTGGGAAACGGCCTCGGGGGGAATGCCGACACCCTCGTCCTGCACCATGATATGCACCTCGTTAGCGGCCGGGTTGTAAGCCGTTGAAAGCGAGATGGCACAGTCCTGGTTGGGAACCGCCTGGCAGGCATTGCTGAGAAGGTTGATCACCACCTGTTCAATTCTTCGTGCCGCACCTTTCACGGGGGGCAGGTCGTCGGCACACGTCACACTGAAGTGATGCGTCGCCTTGCTTATCGTTGAGTTCATCAGCTCGGAAGCGCCCTGCACCACCGCATTGACGTCAAAGAGGTCGCGCACTTCGCCATCTTCTTTGCGGGCGTAATTCTTCAGATCCGACACCAGCCGGTTGATGCGCTCCGCCGCGCGGTAACAGGAAGCCACCATCTCCGGTATGTCTTCCCGGATTTCGCTGTAGGGACCGATCCCAAGGTCGAAGTCGCCTTCCTTCTCTTTGTGTTCGTCCAGAACGGGAAGCAGGTCATCCGTGATGCGGCGGATCGTCTTCAGGCTGAGCAACATGACGTTGTTGGGGTTGCTGACTTCATGGGCCACCCCGGACACCAGTGTGCCGAGTGCGGCCAGCTTCTGGGCCTGAACCAGTTGAGCCTCGGCGCGCTTGTGCTCCGTGATGTCCTGGCGGATCACGATGGCGCCGTGCGTGAACGGCGCCAGGGTGTACGCGAAGATATGCCCGCCCGAGCGTACATCAGATACTTCGCGCACCACGTTCTGTTCGAGCGTCTTCTTCAGTTCGCTCTTCATGATGATGTCGCACTCGGAGTCGCCGGAAAAAAGAACACGCCCGAGCTCCGGCAGGGAGTCGTGGGCATGACGGCGCGCCAGGTTGCTCTTCACCACTTTGCCTTCACGGTCCACCACGGTGATGGCGGAAGGGTTATGCTGGAAGAGGGCGAAGTTGAATGCTTCCTTTTCATGGCATTCGCGCAGCACGTTGCCCAGGTCACGGCGGTCACTGCTCTCGTTGTTCCCGTTGTCGTCTGTCATGTCGGTGCACTCCATGTTCGGGGTCGAGACATACTAGCGAGTCATGCCACCCAAATCCACCGGAAAAAAGGGCCACAGTCATACCGGGCTCTACCCCACCCCAGGCAAGGTAGGGCCCGACCTCCGGGCGGGCCGCGGGGAGGTCAAGCGCTACGCAATCCCGCGACGTTCCCGCCGGTACCTGGCGGGCGTTGTGCCGGTCATTTCCCGGAATTGACGCGTGAAGAAACTCTGGTCGGAAAACCCCACCTCGTAGGCGATCTCGGCACAGGTGAGGGACGTCTCTTCGAGCAGGTGCCGCGCCTTCTCCGAGCGCAGCCGCTTGACATGCTGCAGGATGGTTCGCCCCGTGTAGTCCTTCACCATGTGGGCAATCCGGAACGTGCTAAGGTCTACCTGCTCCGCAACATCCTTGAGTCGAATATCTTCGGTGTAGTGCGTGGCGACGTAGTCGAGCGCCTTACGCACCTTCTTGTTGGTGCGACCATAGCCCTGTTCGAAGATGCTATCCATGAAATCGTCAAGTGCCTGGCGCACCACTTTACACAAGGCCTCGAATCCCTCGGTGCTGAAAACCTGCTCCATCCATTTCTGCTGTCGTTCCAGCAACGGTTCCAGCAGCGGACTGTCCTCCACCGCGGCCCGTACGAGGTAGCCCATCATCTCGATGATGCGGGCCCGGATCACCGCCTCCCGTGGCGAGTAGAGATAGATCGCCGCCAGCATCGTATTCAACATGCTACGTGCACCGGCCCGGTTGCCTACACGGATCAGCGAAAGAAGAATGCGCTCCTCTTCAAGCGGATAGGCGCGGTCCGGCCGACGTTTCCGTTCATGGATGGCCTCGGCGATCTGGCGTTGCTGCAGCGCGTCGGCCCGGTTGCGGGTCAGAAGGGTGGGTGTCCATCCGCTAACCTGGTAGAACAGCTCAAAAAGACTGGCTGCAGCTTCATGTACCCGTGGCTGTGGCCAGGCGGGAATCCTGCCGACATAGGCAGCGGCCGATTTGCGGCCGACCCCGGCCGAGACAATGTAGTTGACCAGCTCAGTCGTATCCGCTGCATCACCCTCGATGCGGACTTCCCCGCCGCTGAGTCCCCCCTCCACCGATTCCCCGTACACGAGCGGCACAATCCATGTCATGAGACCCGGAGCCATGAAGAACGCGTACGGATCTCCCCAGCGCACGGCCTCCTGGAGGGCATGTGATCGCGCCTGACAGAAGACGGCGTTGTTGTGCAACGTCGAACTGCGGCCCTGATCCGTGATGGTCCCGTCTGCGGCAACCGGCAGACAGGTCAAGCCGTACTCGTTCCGGTAGGCCCGGTGGAGCTGCGTCATCGTGTTGGCCGAGAGTCGAGAGGTCATGGTGGTGGATTGCTTCCTGATCGTGGAACACTAGCACGGCCATGGCCGAGAGGTCACGGGCGATATGCTGCTTATGACTGGTAACAGCTCGCCGCATCCGGTTATCGTTCCGGCTATGACCACCACCGACTCCCAGGGCATACGTTGCGCACTGCTGCGCTGGTTCGATCGTCACCGGCGCCCCATGCCGTGGCGCAACGACCCGCATCCTTACAAAGTATGGATCAGCGAAATCATGCTGCAGCAGACACAGGTTGCCACGGTTATACCCTACTTCGAACGGTTCATTACACGCTTTCCTGCCATCGGAGATCTCGCCGCAGCCAACTTGCAGGCCGTACTGGAGATCTGGCAGGGACTCGGTTATTACTCGCGCGCCCGCAACCTGCACAAGGCCGCCCGGATAGTGATGAACGAGCGGGGCGGCGAACTACCGCGCACGGCAGGCGACTGGCAAACGCTGCCCGGAATCGGCCCCTATGCCGCCGGCGCCATTGCCAGCATCTGCCATAACGAAGTGGTCCCGGCTGTCGACGGGAATGTGGTCCGCGTCTTCACGCGGCTGCTAGGGATTCAGAAGGACTCCACGAAGCCCGCCGTGCGCCGCGAACTGACAGAAACAGTGGCCACCGTCATCGCGCCGCATCGTGCCGGTGATTTCAATCAGGCCATAATGGAACTGGGCGCGCTGGTATGCAAGCCACGCAATCCCAACTGCGCGCACTGCCCCCTGAGGCGCCGATGTGTCGCACGTGCCGAGGGATTGACCGCCACCATTCCCGTGCGCCCCTCGCGCAAACCCGTTCCGCACATCGATGTCGCCGCCTGTGTAATCCGCCGTGGCAATCGACTCCTGATCGCCCGCCGTCGCCCCGACCAGATGCTGGGCGGTTTGTGGGAGTTTCCCGGCGGCAAGCAAGAGCCCGACGAGACCCTTGAGCAGACCGCCATCCGCGAGATTGCCGAAGAGATAGGAATCGAGATTCGCGTCGTGCGCAAGCTGGGAGCCATCAAACACGCCTTCAGCCATTTCAAGATGACCTTGCACGTCTTCGAGTGTCGCCCCCAGCGCGGCCGCGCCCGTGCCGTTACAGTCGATGCTGTCAAGTGGGTAGGTATCGACGAGCTCAACGCCTACCCATTCCCCGCCGCCGACCAAAAGATCATCCGTTGGCTCACCGCCCCCCCGGCAGAATAGTCCCCACCCCCGTTGCGCCCCCCGCAACAACCCAAACAGCCCCACCACCACAGAGCCCAAGAGCCAGGAAATGCGTGTCATAATTGACCACGATCGTAGCAAAATCTGACACGCTGATACTTACATGTGCTGCGGGCGATGTGCGCTCTATTTGCGCGCCTACATGGATAACAATCAATAATAGAAGCTATTTGAGAGGATGACCTCTTGCATATCCAGCACCACGAAGCTCCTCATTAGCGTGTCATAATTGGCCACGATCGTGGCTAATTATGACACGCCTTTGCTTATGTGTATTGTAGGCGGTATGGGGTTGGGGCGTTGGTGGTGATGGTTGTTGGAGAGGAAAGGAGGGGGGGTGTTTGGTCTGTGGACTTGCCTTATAGGGGAGGTACTGATAAAGACAGCCCCCAAATGAAGGAGTTCTACGATGGATGAGGCTTTGCAGGTCGGTGTGATCGGACTGGGAATGGGACGCCATCATGTGGCCGGATTTAACGCGCATTCGCAGGCCAAAGTCGTGGCTATTTGCGATCAGCAGGAAGACCGACTGGCCGAAATTGGTGATCAGAACAATGTGCCGGGGCGCTATACCGATGCGGCCGAAATGATCGCTGAGGAGAACCTGGATATCGTCTCAATCGCGACGCCCAACACCTTCCACCACGCCTACACGCTGATGGCGTTTGAAGCCGGGGCCCACGTCTTCTGTGAAAAGCCGATGGCGATGAATGCGCACGAGGCCCGCGAGATGATCGAAGCCGGGCGGGCGGCGGACAAGCGCCTCATGATCAATTTCTCCTACCGCTTCAGCCCACAGTCCTGGGCGCTTAAGAACGAGGTCGACCGGGGCACGCTGGGCGATATCTACTATGCGCGCACGCAGTGGCTGCGTCGACGCGGCATGCCGGGGTTTGGCGGCTGGTTCGGCACCAAGGCCCTTTCGGGCGGCGGTCCCCTGATCGACCTGGGCGTGCATCGCCTCGATCTGGCTCTCTGGCTGATGGGCTACCCGCGCCCCGTCTGGGTCATGGGCAGTACCTACAACCACATTGCCTCGGAGCTGGCCCGACAGCAGGGCAAGGCTTTCGACGTCGAAGACATGGCCGTCGCTCTTATCACCTTCGAAAACGGCGCCACGCTGGAGTTGGAAGCCAGTTGGGCGGCCAATATCGCAGAGGAGGAGCTGATGCAGACACGTCTGCTCGGAACCAAGGCCGGCCTGCTGCAACACAACGTTAACGGCACCTACGATTTTGAGGCCACGATTTACCAGGAACGCGATGGGGCGCATTACGACATGAAACTCCGCCCCCCTGTACCGGGTGTCACCAGCCCAATGGCCCACTTCGTGGATGCCCTGCTGGCTGACCGTCCCCATATCGCGACCGGTGAAGAGGGATTGATTGTTATGGAACTTCTAGATGCTATCTATGAAAGCGGTGCTAAAGGCGAACCAATAAGGATCCAGTAGATGAAAAACACAAGAATTGGAATCATCGGTCTTGGCAGTATGGGCGAAAGTCATTTCGGCGCTTTCCAAAAGGGAAACGTGCCCGGAGCTGAAGTAACGGCCGTATGTGACACGGACCCCGCACGCCTGGCGTGGGCACAAGAGCAGGGCCTTGATGCCGCCGCCTGTTTCGATACACCCGATGCATTCTTTGCTGATGCGCAGGTGGACGCGGTCATGATTGCCACCCCACATTACTACCATCCTCCGCTTGCCATACAGGCACTGGAGAAAGGTCTGCATGTGCTGGTGGAAAAGCCGGCCGGCGTCTACACACGCCAGGTACGCGAGATGAATGCGGTGGCAGCCGATGCGCCCGGTGTGTTCGCCATCATGTTCAACCAGCGTATGCAGCCGGCCCATCGTAAGATCAAAGACCTGATCGACAGCGGCGAGCTGGGGGAGATTCGGCGCGTCAACTGGATCATAACGAACTGGTTCCGATCACAGGCGTACTACGATGGCGGAGGCTGGCGCGCCACGTGGCAGGGCGAGGGCGGTGGTGCATTGGTCAACCAGTGTCCCCACCAGCTTGACCTGATCCAGTGGCTGTGCGGAACGCCAACGCGCGTCAGTGCGCACTGCGCTTTTGGCAAATACCACGACATCGAGGTCGAGGATGATGTGACGGCCTTTATGGAATACGCCAACGGGGCTACCGGCGTCTTCATCACCAGTACAGGTGAAGCACCCGGCACCAACCGCCTCGAGATAGTGGGCGAGAAGGGGCGACTGGTTTTGGAAAACGACACCCTCACCTTCCGCCGTAACCGTGTGCCTATGAGTGAATTCTGTCGGACTACGACCGCTAGCTTCGCCAAGCCAGAGTGCTGGACCATTGATATTCCGGTCGGCAAAATGCCGGCAGCTGAGCACACGCTGGTAATGCGCAATTGGGTTAATGCCATCCGCGACGGTGAAGAACTGCTCAGTCCGGGCGTAGAAGGTATCCAGGGCGTGGAACTGTGCAACGCCATGCTGATGTCGGCCTGGACCGGACAACCCGTAGACCTGCCGATCGATGATGACGCCTACTACGACCTGCTTCAGGAACGCATAGCGGCTTCGACCGTGGTCAAAGACGAAACCCGGAACGCCGTCGCAGACCTCGCCGGATCTTTCTGAGCCCGCGCCGGCACACTGCGCCTCAATCCATTCTGAACGCGTGTGGAAGCAGGGCGCCGAGGGTGGTGGATTCGTAATCGCCCGTGTAGCCGGATCCCGCGATATAGACCGGTGTGTCCGGCCGGCAAAACTCCGCAAGAACCTGGCGACAGGCCCCACACGGGAAGGGCGGTGGACCGCCATCAGCGACGATGGCGATCGCCTTGAACCTGCGCTTGCCCGCGGCTATAGCCGCGCCAATCGCAACACGCTCGGCACAGATGGTGAGGCCGTAGGAGGCGTTCTCCACGTTGCAGCCGGTAATCACGCCCTCGTCTTCAGTCAGTAGGGCGGCCCCCACCTGGTAGTTCGAGTAGGGGGCATGCGCATGCTTGCGGGCAGCGGCAGCGGCGGCGAGCAGCTCGGTGGGTTTCATGTGATTACCTTTCCAATGAGGTCGGGTGGCACGACGGAATAGGAGCTGACCCAGAACGCCTGTTCCACGAAAGGCTTGGCTTCCTCGATGGCCTCATAGCTGTTGGCGTGAATGATGGCCATGGGTTGTCCTTCGGAAACGGTCTCGCCCACCTTGACGATATCACTGATGCCGACCGCATGATCGACGTCGTCCTCCACGCGTCGGCGGCCCGCGCCGAGGGCGATGCAAGCGCGACCGATGGCCTCTGCATCCGCACCGGCGACCACACCGTCGGCAGGAGCAGGGCAGGGCACCTGGTGTGACGCAACGGCAAGACGGGAGGGATCCTCAATCACGGCGGCATCACCGCCCTGCAATTGGACCATCTCTTTGAAGGTGGCGAGGGCGCGGCCATCAGCCAGCACACCCTTCAGCCGCTCGCGCGCGGCGTCCATACTGTCCGCCACGCCGGTCAGCGTCAGCATGTGGGCAGAGAGCTCGATCGTGATCTTAACCAGATCAGCCGGTCCTTCACCGCGGAGCGTCTCGATGGTTTCTTTCACCTCCAGCGCATTGCCGGCCGTGCGCCCCAGGGGTTGGTTCATGTCGGTCACGACCGCCGCCATTCTCTTGCCGGCATTCTGGCCGATACTGACCATGGTCTCGGCCAGTTCAGTCGCCAGCTCGGGCGTTTTCATGAACGCACCGGTGCCCCACTTCACATCCAGCACGAGTGCGTCCATTCCTTCAGCCAACTTCTTGGACATGATACTGGCGGCAATCAGCGGAATGGAAGGAACCGTGCCCGTCACATCGCGCAGCGCATACAGCTTCTTGTCCGCCGGTGCGAGCGAACCGGTCTGTCCAATGATGGAGCACCCACACGTTTCCAACACCTTCAGAAAGGCATCGATCTCCAGGTCGGTTCGGTAACCGGGAATCGACTCCAGTTTATCGAGAGTGCCACCCGTAATACCCAGGCCGCGTCCGGACAGCATCGGCACCGCGACCCCGCAGCAGGCCACGAGCGGAGCCAGGATAAGCGAAACCTTGTCGCCGATCCCGCCCGTGGAATGCTTATCCGCCTTGGGCAGTGCAATGCTACTGGCATCAACCAGGTCGCCCGACCGCATCATCGCATCCGTCAGAACAGACACCTCGTGAGCGCTCATCCCCTGGAAGTAAATCGCCATGGCCAGCGCGGCCATCTGGTAGTCGGGTATATCGCCCCTGGTGTAGCCCTCGATGAAGGCGCGGATGTCAGCTTCCTCCAACGCCTTGCCGTCACGTTTCTGCTCAATAATCCACTGCGGTACCATGCCGTGAGCGTAGGGCGGTACGCGCGGAATGTCAAAGCCTGCTTTGGCCTTGCGGCGACGTGCGGCTTGCCGGGGACGGCTCGCCCTACCTTACTCTTGGGAAGATACGTTCACGGACGGATAGGGCAAGGTGTCCCGGCGAGCCGCATCGGGATGGCTCCTTCCTTATCTTCATGTTCTTCGTGATTTCAAACAGCTGCACCATGTGCTACAGGTTCCGTGTATGAAGACCAGTCTAATCGTTAACGTCTACAACCGCTCCGCCTGGCTCAAGGTCTGCCTGGGGGCGTTGCTGCATCAGACCGTTCGCCCCGACGAAGTGATTGTGGCGGATGATGGATCGGCGCCGGACGAGGACGAGGAGGTGAAGGCCTTCCTGGCCTCATACCCGATCTCCAATGATTACGTTGCACAGGAGGACAAAGGATTTCGCGCCGCGGCGGCACGGAACATGGGGATTCGACACTCCTCGGGCGAGTACTTGGTCTTCCTCGACTGTGATATCGTGCTGATGCCCGATGCGCTGGCACATCACGTGGAGCGTGCCCGGCCTCAGACGTTCCTGTTGGGTCAGGCTGCGCAGCTTGACGAGGAGGCAACGGGTTCGCTCCTGAACGGTGCTCCCGATTCAGCGTCAGGTGTGGAAGCGCTGTGGGAACAGGCGGATGATTCGTATCTTGCCGATGCGGAGAAGCGATTCAAGCGTGCCCGCTTCCTGCGCCGTCTACACCTGACCAAGCGGCATAAACCGCAACTCATCAGCAATCATTTCTCTCTCTTCCGGTCCGACATGGAGTGTGTGAACGGGTTCGACGAGACATTCGAAGGCTGGGGACTGGAAGACGATGACCTCGGGCTTCGGCTCTACCAGTCCGGCATGAGGGTCGACTCCGTCTTTCGGGAAGCACGCGCCGTTCACCTCTGGCACGACACACACAAGCCCGAAGCGGATGCATGGGTCAGCCAGAATCGGGAGTACTTCGAGCGCAAGGATATCCCGACGTTCTGTGAGAAGGGGCTGCGGTAGGCTATAGGCTCTTGGCTATAGGCTGTAGACTCTTGATCCACCACCGCACGCACTTCCTTCTGGCCCCATGCAGCGGCCATGCCTGGCGGATGCGGGACCGGGCGGCAGGGCGGTTGCCTGCGGCTATCAAGTGCTTGGCGATTTCCAGGAGGTGTTTGGCCATGAAGACCTCTACAGAGCCACGACTGGTGTGCTGGAAGTCGCCTTTCTCCAAGGCGTTCTGCAGTGTGGTCAGTAAAGCGGTATCGTTTCCGGCAAAAGTGAGATCACGCGCAGCACGATTCTCCGCGCCGGTATGGTAGACGGCCTGGATGCCCGGGTGATAGGCGATGGAATGGCGCAGCGCGATGCGTGTCCACATATCCCAGTCTTCAGCCAGCGCTTCACCCCGCGGGAAGAGACCGACTTCATCGAAGACGGTCTCTTTGCATACCGAGTTACTGGAATTAATGGGGGGATAGCGTGTCATACTGGCAAAGAAGTCCTCGAGCAGCCCACCTTCCGGGTCGGCCGGGAGTCCTGCGTAGTGTTGCTCCACCACACGGTCTTCACCTTCAATGATATCGCACCCGGTGGCGCAGAGCGCAGCAGATGGAAAACGCTCCATCAGGTCCGTGACCGTGGCCAGGAAATCGGGCTTCCACTCGTCATCGGCATCGAGGAAGGCGATCCAGTCGCCTGCAGCTTCGCCGATTCCGCGATTCCGCGCCGCCGATGCGCCCTGGTTGGTCTGTTGAATCAGCCTAACCCGCTCGTCGCTGAACCCCGCCACCTTCTCGGCGCTGGCGTCCGTGCAGCCGTCGTCAATCACCAGGATCTCGAGGGGCGATAGGGACTGTCCGATCACGCTGTGCAGGCAGCGCTCGATCTCGTTTACCTTGTTATAGAGAGGAATAACGACGGAAATTCTGTGCATAGCTACCCGAGACCTGTTGAGTTCTGAGCATGGCCTGCGAAGGAGGTGAAGTCAACCCCGCTTGCCTGTTGCGACGTGTGGGGGTATAGTCTGTGTGTCATGAAACACATCATAATCATAGTTTTGGCTGTCGCCTGTTGTATCGGCACCCAAGGATGCAGTACCAGCGCCAATCGCGGTGGCTCCTCGCTGAGGGTGTACGTGTTGGAGAATGGGACTTTCGACGTGAACGGACGCGTGACGGCATTGACCGACCTGGGCAAGACGGTCAGAGCGACCGGTGCCAGATCCACGACCACTATCAAGGTGGCCGTGCCGGATACGGCCTCGCAGGATGAAATGACAAGGATCATAGGTGTGCTGCGCAGAGCAGGCTACGTCAGGGTTCTTTTCACCCGTCCGCGCCGGGCACACGCATCGTAGCGTTCTGTCACGCAAACAAGCTCCCAAGACACGCAAGCACTTGTCATTCCGAGCGAAGCGAGGAATCTCAGGTCTATGTATGGACAGAGATCCCTCGACTTCGCTCGGGATGACACACCAGTCATGCAAATGTAGTAATGATACACTGGCGTCGCATCGGTGGTCCGCTCCTGGAGGAAGGTACAGATCCTACCCCACGAACGCGCGGGCGTTCTGGAAGAGCTTCAGCCAGGGCCCCGCTTCACCCTCGAACATCCCCGCCGAACGGTAGGGCATCTGGATGGAGCGGAAGACGCGCTCGGGATGGGGCATCATGATCGTAACACGGCCATCCTCGGTGGTCAGACCCGTCAAGCCGCCCGGCGACCCGTTCGGGTTGAGCGGATAGGTTTCCGTCGGTGCTCCGCGCCCATCGACGTAACGCAGCGAGGCGAGACCCAGCGATGTGATGCCCGTCAGCGATCCGGTATCCTCGAAGTTGGCCAGCCCTTCGCCGTGGGCAACATGGATCCCGAGCCGTGATCCCTCCATGCCTTTCAGCAGAACAGAGGGTGACTCCATCACTTCAACCGTGATGAAGCGGGCCTCGAATTGCTCGGAGACGTTGCGCGTGAACTCGGGCCAGTGGTCGGCGCCCGGGATGATCTCCTTGAGCTGGGAGAGCATCTGGCATCCATTGCAGACGCCCAGGGCAAAGGTTTCGGGACGCGCGAAGAATGCGGCGAACATGGCTTTCAGATCCTGGTTAAAGAGAACTGACTTGGCCCAGCCCGACCCGGCTCCGAGCACGTCGCCGTAAGAGAACCCGCCGCATGCCACGAGTCCGGCAAAGTCCTTCAGGTCCACCAGTCCGCCATGCAGATCGGTCATGTGGACATCCGTACACGCGAACCCGGCGCGATCGAACGCCCCGGCCATCTCGACGTGTCCATTGATGCCCTGCTCGCGCAGGATGGCCATGCGTGGACGTGCGCTCAGCACGGCAGGAGCGGCGTCGGGATCGAACGTCAGCTCCATGGTCATGCCTGGATCTTCGTCGTCGAGGAGCAGATCGTGTTCCTGCCGGGCGCAGGCGGGATTGTCGCGCTGCGCCTGCATGCGCATGGTCAGCTCCGACCAGGTGCGGTTGAGCGAGGACACGGTCTCATTGAACAGGGCATCGTGGTCGCGGGACACGACGAGTGTCGGAACCGCTTCCTCTTCATGCACGCTGCCGATGCAGGTTGTGACCGAGGCGAGTCCATGTTTTTCAATGATCGCGCCGACTGCATCAAGCCGATCGTCTGCCACCTGGAGCACAGCGCCGAGTTCCTCGTTAAAGAGAAGAGGCAGCGGATCTCCTTCGAGACCGTCGAGATCAAGGGTGAGCCCGCAGTGCCCGCCGAAAGCCATTTCGGCCAGCGTGGCGAAGAGACCGCCATCTGAGCGGTCGTGGTAGGCCAGCACCATTTCACCGGCAATGAGTTCCTGGATTGCGCCGAAGAAATTAACCATCAGTTCGGGGCTGTCGAGATCCGGCGCCTCGCTGCCCACCTGGTTGTAGACCTGGGCCAGAACCGAGCCCCCGAGGCGATTGCGCCCTTCGCCGAGATCGAGTAGCAGCAGGGCGGAGGCCAGCGGCTTGAGGTCGGCCGTGAGTGTCTTGCGCGCGTCATTCACCGGTGCGAACGCGCTGACAACGAGACTGAGCGGGGCGGTCTGACGGTGGGCCGTGCCCTCGCTGTCGTCCCAGACCGTGCGCATCGAAAGTGAGTCCTTGCCGACCGGAATCGACACACCCAACTCCGGACAGAGTTCAAGTCCAACCGCCTTGACCGTGTCGTACAGCCCTGCATCTTCACCCGGCTCACCACAGGCGCACATCCAGTTGGCGGAGAGGCGAATCTTCCTGATCGATTCGATCGGCGCGGCGGCGATGTTCGTTAACGCTTCACCAATCGCCATACGCCCGGAGGCCGGGGCGGAGATCAGTGCGATGGGGGTGCGTTCGCCGATAGCCATGGCTTCACCGGTGGTGGCGTGTAGCGACGAGGTCGTGACTGCCACATCGGCGATTGGCGTTTGGTAGGGTCCCGTCATCTGCTCGCGCGCAACCATCCCGGTAATACTGCGGTCGGTAATCGTGATCAGGAATGTCTTGCGCGCCACGGCGGGAAACTGGAGGACGCGCTTCGAGGCCTCTGCCAGGTCCATTTCGGCCAGATCGAGGGCGGGTGGTGTGGTGGACTCGTGCGTCACATCGCGCAGCATACGCGGCGGCTTGCCGAGAATGACGTCGATATCGATATCGATCGGCTTGTTGTCGAAATGCTCATCTTCGAGAACGAGCCGGTGATCGTCGCCCACGATACCGAGTACGGCCACCGGACAACGCTCGCGCTCGCAGAGCGCGAGGAAGCGATCGACATCCGCCTCATCAACAGCCAGCACATAGCGCTCCTGGGCTTCGCAGCACCAGATCTCCATGGGTGACATCGAGAGGTCTTCGTTGTTGATATTGCGGAGTTGGAAATGGCCGCCCGTCTCGGCGACCAACTCGGGGCAGCCGTTAGAGAGGCCGCCGGCGCCGATGTCGTGGATGCTGAGGATCGGGTTGCTGCTCCCCAGCGCGATGCAGCCATCGATCACGCCCTGGCAGCGTCGCTCCATCTCGGCGTTGTCGCGTTGTACGGAATCGAAATCCAGCTCGGCCGCGTTGCTGCCGGTAGCCATAGAAGAGGCGGCGCCGCCACCGAGGCCGATGCGCATCGCGGGTCCCCCGATCTGGATAATGCGGGCATTCTGGGGGATATCGTTCTTATAGGCGTGCTCCCGCTTGATGTTGCCCATGCCGCCGGCGAGCATGATCGGCTTGTGGTAGCCGCGGTAGCGGTCGAGACATTCGGTTTCGAACGTGCGGAACATGCCGAGGAGCTGAGGCCGGCCAAACTCGTTGCCGAAATGCGCACCGCCAATGGGTCCTTCGGTCATGATGTCGAGCGGGGTGGCAAGACGGCCGGGAAACTCGGCGAAGTCGCGCTCCCACGGCATATCAAAACCCGGGACGCGCAGGTGCGAGACAAAGAAGCCGGCCAGGCCGGCCTTGGTGCGGCCGCCGATGCCCGTGGCCGCCTCGTCGCGGATCTCACCGCCCACGCCGGTCGAAGCGCCGGGGTAGGGGCAGATGGCGGTGGGGTGGTTGTGGGTCTCGACCTTCAGCAGAATGTCCAGGTGGCAGGGCGTGTAGCCGTACTGGTTGCCCGTGTCGGGATGGACCTCAAACCACTCGTCCTGGAATCCTTCGATCACGCCGGAGTTATCGCTGTAGGCCACGAGGGTGCCTTCGGGGTGTTTGGCGTGTGTGTTGCGGATCATATCAAAGAGCGATTGCGGTTGCTCTTCGCCGTCGATGATCCAGTCGGCATTGAAAATCTTGTGGCGGCAGTGCTCAGAGTTCACCTGCCCGAACATGACCAGTTCCACGTCGGTGGGGTTGCGCTTGATCTCGCTGTAGGCGTCACAAAGGTAGTCGATTTCCTCGTCGCTGAGCGCAAGGCCCATCTCGACGTTGGCGCGGGCGAGTGCTTCGCGGCCTTCGCCCATCAGGTCGATCACCTTCATGGGCGCAGGCTGCATCTGGGCGAAGGTATCCGACATGTCGGTGTAGACGCCCTCGGTCATGCGGTCATGCAGCAGCGGCAGAACCGCCTCGCATTGATCCAGCGGAATGACCGCGTTCTCTTTGTCGAAGAGCGTATAGAAAATGGCGCGTTCGACGCGTTTGACATCGGTCATGCCGCAGTTGTGGAAGATATCGGAGGCCTTGGATGACCAGGGCGAGATCGTGCCCTTGCGAGGGGATACAAGGAAGCCCTTGCCGCCCTCGAACGGACCGGTGGCATCGAGCAGGCCGTAGATTCGCTCGCGTTCGACGTCATCTGTGATGGGCACCTCGCAGTCGAGGAGGTAGATAAAGTCGGCCCGAAACGCCGTCACATGCAGTCCGGGCGCAACGGCATGGATTGCCTTAAGCGCGGCCGTGACACGGAATGCGGAAGACGCGGTTTTGCCCTGTAGAATCAGCGGTGCAGCCATGACCTCTCCATTATGAATCAGCTAAGCGCCGAGTGTTGCACCGGCTCCACCTGAAGTCAAGATTCGCTCCGGGAAAGGGGGGGCTTCTTTGGCTCGACGCTTCCTGCGGAAGCGAAAGGCCGGCAGAAGCCCCCCCTTTCCCTACGCTTGGGCTATTTTGGGCGGCTTCTTTGGCTCGACGCTTGATGTACTCCCACATCCTGCTATTTGCGGAGCGAGTAACAGAAGTAATCATGTATGTTGGGGCTGTTGCCCAAAAGGAGATCCCTCGACTTCGCTCGGGATGACAACTCCGGAATCAGCGAGTTTGCTAAGGAACTGTCATGCTGAGCTTGCCGAAGCATCTCCTTTGAGTGATCCCGCTGGTTTGGGCAACACGCCTTGTTGACTTTAGTTACGCGTGGCCGAGAGGAATCGAGAACGGGGGCAAGTGCAGACCCATTGAATATTGACTCCTCCGCCCGTTCAACTATCCTATTTCGCCATGAAAGTTCTTGTTGTTGGGGGTGGGGGTCGCGAGCATACGCTGGCCTGGATGATTGCGAATGACAGC
The DNA here is from genome assembly GCA_030745755.1 of Kiritimatiellia bacterium. Taxonomy (GTDB): domain Bacteria; phylum Verrucomicrobiota; class Kiritimatiellia; order UBA8416; family JABMPJ01; genus JABMPJ01. The sequence continues at coordinate 100,839 of JASLOA010000010.1, forward strand.
ACGAAGCCGGAGGTGTTCTGTGCGCCCGGCAACGCGGGATCGTCGGAAGTCGCCACGAATCTGCCGATCGGGGCGGAGGACGTGGATGCGCTGACCGCCTGGGCAGTCGAGAACCGGCCGGATCTTGTGGTGGTGGGCCCCGAAGCGCCGCTGTGTGCCGGTATTGCCGACCGCATGGAAGCCGAAGGTCTGCGTGTTTTTGGTCCGCGTGCCGACGGGGCGCGCATGGAGGGGAGCAAGGAGTTCTGCAAGGACGTCATGCTCGCAGCCGGCGTTCCCACGGCGGCTTGTGGAACGTTCAGCGGCAAAGAGGGTGCCTGGGCCTATGTAAAGGAACACGGCGTACCGATTGTGATTAAAGCGGATGGGCTGGCGGCAGGCAAAGGCGTCTATGTCTGTATGACCGAAGAAGAGGCCGAGACCGCGCTGGATGAAATCTGTCTCGATCGCCGCTACGGGGATGCCGGAAATCGGATTGTTGTGGAGGAGTGTCTTGAAGGCGAAGAAGCCTCGATCCTGGCTCTGTGCGATGGCGACAACATCGTGATGCTCTCCTCGTCGCAGGATCACAAGCGCGTCTTCAACGGCGACCAGGGGCCCAACACCGGTGGCATGGGCGCCTATTCTCCCGCCCCCGTTGTGACGGACGATCTCTGGCCATTGATCCATGACAACGTTCTGCGGCCTACCGTTGATGAGCTTAAGAAACGAGGGATCACCTATAGAGGTGTGCTCTATGCCGGGCTCATGATGACGGCGGATGGCCCGAAGGTATTGGAATACAACTGTCGCTTTGGCGATCCCGAGACACAGGTGGTTCTGCCCCGTATAGAGGGCGACATTCTGCCGCTCTTCCAGGCGTGTGTAGACGGTACGCTGTCGGACGACCTGCTCAAGTGGAAACCCGAATCGTGTGTCTGCGTGGTCATGGCCTCAGGCGGATATCCCGGCTCCTACGAAAAGGGCAAGGTGATAGAAGGACTTGCCGAGGTGGCCAGCTTGCCGGGCGTTGTTGTGTTCCATGCCGGCACGGCCGAAAAGGATGGAGCTGTCGTGACCTCAGGGGGGCGCGTGCTGGGTGTAACGGCGCTGGGTCCAACCTTGCCCGAGGCCGTCAAGCAGGCCTATGCCGCCATTTCTCAAATCAGCTTTGACCAGGCCCAGTATCGTACGGATATTGCGGCTCGCGCTCTAGATAGAAACCCATAGCGAAAGGATCCACACATGCCCACGAAACCAGAAGTCATTGTAGTAATGGGAAGCGATTCAGATTGGCCGCTCGTGAAGAAGGCCGTCGAAACACTGGCCGAGTTTGAAATCGGCTGTGATGTGCAGGTCTGTTCGGCCCACCGCACGCCGGAAGATGCCTGCAAGCTGGCCGCCGAAGCGCAGAAGCGCGGCATCAAGGTGATCATTGCTGCTGCCGGCGGCGCCGCACACCTGGGCGGTGTTCTGGCTGCGCATACAACACTGCCGGTCATCGGTATTCCGGTCAAGGGCGGCGCCCTGAACGGGATGGATGCCCTGCTGGCTACTCTGCAGATGCCCTCAGGCATCCCGGTGGCCACGGTCACGCTCGGTAGCGCCGGGCCGGTGAACGCCGCTGTTCTGGCCGCCCAGATGATCGCGCTCGCCCGTCCCGCCCTGCGTCGCAAGCTCACGGCCTACAAGCGTAGTCTTAAGAAGAAGGTCGCCAAGGGCAACAAGAACGTCCAACGCGACCTGGCCTAGTGATCACACCCGCCATGATTGAAGAAGCGGCTACGGCCCTCGGGGCCGGCCGCCTCGTCGTGGCCCCGACGGACACCGTGTATGGGGTCTGCGCTCACCCGGATCAGCCCGATGCCATCGAACGGCTTTTTGTGGTTAAGGGTCGTCCTGAAACGAAGCCGATTCCTCTCCTGGTAGCCGACGCGGATGCACTGGGTTCAATCGGCGCCACCTTATCCGAGCCGGAGCAGCGCCTCGCGGATGCTTTCTGGCCTGGACCCCTCACGCTGATCGTAGAAACACCCAGTGGAAGCGAAGGCGTGCGCGTGCCGGATCATGATGGCATGCGTGCCCTGCTGCGCGCATCCGGTGGCGTGCTGCGCGTCACCAGTGCCAACCTGAGCGGCGAACCACCCGCACTGACGGCCGAACAGGCGCGTGAGCCGCTGGGCGATCGCGTGGCGATGATTCTGGATGGTGGTCCCGTGGTCGGCGGAGTCCCCAGCAGCGTGGTACGAGTGAGTGACGGTAACCTGGAGGTGCTCCGCGAGGGCGCACTCAGTTCAGCCGTCCTGCACCGGACCTCCGACCTCTGACCTCCTACCTCCGACCTCCGTTCTTGAGTCTGTGCCCCGTTCAAGGTAGGGTCTCCATCTCACACTTTTGGCAGGAGAGAGTATGGCCGGTGGATTGATTGTTTTCGTGTGCACAGGCAACGTATGTCGCAGTCCCATGGCCGAATACCTCCTGCGCGCCCATCCGGAACTTGGTGCGGGCTGGGACGTGTGTTCCGCCGGCCTGGCGGCCGTGTTTGGTGTTCCGGCCAGCCACGAGGCGGTGGGCGTAATGCGTGAGAAGGGCATAGATATCAGGGCCCATTGCAGTCGTCCGTTGAGCGCCGAGCTGGTGGCGGCGGCTGAGCTGGTGGTGGTGATGACCGCCGATCATAGCCGGATGATGGACCTGCTCTACCCGGAGGCCATGGACAAGGTCCGCCTCCTGAAGTCGTTTGATGAAGGCGCAAAGAGACTGGATCTGCGCGATCCGATTGGAATGTCGCATGATGTCTATCGCGGCATAAGAAAAGAAATTGAACAGGCCCTGCCGGGGCTGTTGGCATGTCTGGAAGATAGGACAAAATCAAGATGAAGATCCTTATGGGTTCAGATCACGGCGGCTTTGCCATCAAAGAAGTGGTGATGAAGGCGCTCGACGAGCGGGGCATCGAAGTGGAAGACATGGGCTGCCACGATACCGAATCGGTCGACTACTCAGACTATGCTGCAGCCGTGTCGTCGCGTATTGCGGCGGGCGATGCAGACCAGGGCGTGCTGGTGTGTACGACCGGTCTTGGGATGACCATCGCGGCCAACAAGTATCCACGTGTGCGCGCGGCGCTCTGCATGACGCCGGAAATGGCGGAGAAGGCTCGTGAGCATAACAATGCCAACGTGCTGGTACTCGGTGGCGGACTGATCTCCGAAGCGGAAGCTGAGGCTATCCTGGAAAAGTGGCTGACCACGCCCTTCTCGAACAACGAGCGGCATGCCCGCCGCATTGAGAAATTTTCGTCGAGCCGTGTGACTGAAACCGAAACGGCCGGACTTTACGATGCCGATCCGGAAGCCTGGTCCATCACGCAGGCTGAAGTCCTGCGCCAGCAGAAGACGCTCGATCTGATTGCCTCCGAGAACCACGTCAGCCGGGCGGTACGCGAGGCCCAGGGCTCTGTCATGACCAACAAGTACGCCGAGGGGTATCCCCGCAAGCGCTGGTACAACGGCTGCAAACACGTCGATGAGATCGAGCAGCTTGCGATCGACCGCGCCAGGGAACTGTTCGGTTGTGATCACGTCAACGTGCAGCCACACTGCGGCAGCGCGGCCAACATGGCGGTCTACTTCGCGGCCCTCGAGCCGGGCGATACGATCCTGGCGATGAGCCTGGCATGTGGCGGGCACCTGACGCACGGCAGCCCGGTCAATTTCTCAGGTCGTCTCTTCAATATGGTGCACTATGGCGTCTCCAAGGAGACCCAGGTGATCGATTACGACGAAATCGAGGCCCTGGCCAAAGAACATCAGCCCAAGATGATCGTGGCCGGCGCCAGCGCCTATCCGCGCATTCTCGACTTCCCGCGGTTCCGCGAGATCGCCGATTCCGTCGGAGCCATGTTGACCGTCGACATGGCGCACATCGCCGGACTCGTCGCGGCCGGTGTTCATCCCAGCCCGGTGCCCTATAGCGATTTCGTTACCACCACGACACACAAGACGCTGCGCGGACCGCGCAGCGGCATGATCCTCTGTCGCAAAGCCTACGCGGCCGACGTCGACAAACAGGTCTTCCCCGGGATGCAAGGCGGTCCCCAAATGCATTCCATAGCGGCCAAGGCCGTTTGCTTCAAGGAGGCCCTGGATCCCGCTTTCAAGGCATACGCGCAGCGGGTCGTGGATAACGCAGCCGTTCTGGCGACGGAGCTTCAGGCGGACGGACTCCAGCTCGTCTCCGGCGGTACGGATAACCACCTGATGCTGGTGGATCTCAATCCGATCGGCCTGACCGGCAAAGACGCCGCCAATGCGCTTGAGAAAGCCGGCATCGTGCTCAACAAGAACTCGATCCCCTTCGACACCAAGAGCCCGTTTGTCACCTCCGGTATCCGCATCGGTACAGCGGCATTAACAACGCGTGGCATGGGCGAGGTCCAAATGAAGGCTCTGGCAGAACTGATAAGTCGCGTCCTCAAAGCCCACGAAGACGAGGCCGTGCTCGCCGACGTCCGCCTCCGCGCGGAAACCCTCGCGGCCGCCTTCCCCGTGCCGTGAGCGCGCTCTCCCAGCCAGACGTTCCGCCCCTGCGCGTGCTCGCGCTGGAGGCATACTATGGCGGGAGCCATAAGGCGTTTTTGGACGGGTGGATGGCGCGCAGTCGGCACGAGTGGACGCTGTTGAGTCTGCCCGACTCAAAATGGAAATGGCGGATGCGCCATGCCGGTGTCACGTTTGCCGAGCAAGTCAGCGAGGCCGTGGACGAGGGTGAAGCGTGGGATGTGATCTTCACGTCCGACATGCTCTCGCTGGCCGACTTCCGGGGATTGGCTCCGAAGGCAGTGCGTGATCTGCCTGCCGTAGCCTACTTTCACGAGAACCAGCTCACCTATCCGGTGCGCGAAGAGAGTGAACGCGACTACCATTTCGTTTTCTCCAATCTGACCACCGCCCTTTCTGCCGAGTCCGTCTGGTTTAACTCCGCGTTTCATCGTGACGAGTTTCTGGAAGCTGCCACGGCATTCATCAAGCGCATGCCCGACTTCAAGATTCTGAGTGCCGTGGACGCGATTCGCGCCAAGAGCGCCGTGCATCCCCCTTGTATCGACGCGACAGAGGCCCCCGCCGACCGATCCGGCGGCCCGCTTCACATCCTCTGGGTCGCGCGGTGGGAATTCGATAAGTGCCCCGAACGGTTCTTTGCGGCGCTGGATCTGCTGGCCCAACAGGGCACCGACTTCCGCATCAGTGTGTTGGGTGGCGAAGCCGGGCGGTCTCCGCTGCCGGTATTCAAGCAGGCCCGCCAACATTTCGCCGACCGGATCCTGCACTGGGGCTACCAGGAATCACGCGCCGCCTACGAACAAGTGCTCAGTGAAGTCGATGTCGTGGTCTCAACCGCCGACCACGAGTTCTTCGGCATCGGCATCCTCGAAGCAGCAGCAGCCGGCGCATTCCCGCTGGTTCCGCGCCGCCTCGCCTACCCCGAAGTACTCATCGATAGCGACATGCCCGGCTGCGACTCCTTCTTCTATGACGGCGACGAACACGCTCTCTGCGGCCGCCTGGCCACCCTCGCCGCCCGCAAAGAACACGGCGACCTCTGGCAAGCCCACCCAAACCGTGCCCGCCAAGCCGCCGACCGCTACACCCCAACGGCCCTCATCCCCGCCCGCGATACCGCGCTCTCCTCGCTCATCTCGTCTGAAGAGCCGAGGTAGGGCCCGCTCGGAGAGCGTGCCCTACCAGCCTCATACCTGCCTTAGCGAGAACTCTCTGCCCGGAGTCAACACAATACATAATTGTAATTGCGCGCGAGGCCTATGATACACTATTGTCATATATGTTGTTCAGAGGGGTGGTTCTCTATATGGTTGTAACTAGTTGATTAGGTATGGGTTACACTTCTATTGGTCCTGTTGGCACGGGGATTGCGAATGATCTGCGGCAAGTCGAAGTGTCTGCTGTGCCCATGGTGGGTCGGTGAGCAGTGCGCGGTGGATTAGGATCTTTAAGACAAGGAGATAAGTAAAATGAGCGTATTGGACTTTTATGGTGAGAACGTGTTCAGCATCAAGACGATGCGGAGTTATCTGTCGGAGACGGCTTACGAGTCGCTGACTAAGATGATTACCGAAGGCGCAACAGTGGATCCGTCGATTTCGGACGAAGTGGCTGACGCGATGAAGACCTGGGCCATGGAGAAGGGCGCGACCCACTACACGCACTGGTTCCAGCCCCTGACGGGCGCTACTGCCGAGAAGCACGATTCGTTCGTGACGCCTGATCATGAAGGCGGCGCGATGTGCCAGTTCTCCGGCAAAGAACTGATCCAGGGCGAGCCGGATGCCTCCAGTTTTCCGTCGGGCGGTCTCCGCGCCACGTTCGAAGCGCGCGGTTACACGGGGTGGGACCCCAGCAGTCCTGCCTTTCTTAAGGAAACGGACAATGGGGCCACACTCTGCATTCCCACGATCTTCTGTGGATACCACGGCGAGGCGCTCGACAAGAAGACGCCGTTGCTGCGTTCCATGGCGGCGCTGTCGACGCAGGTTTGCCGCCTCGGCAAGCTGTTCGGTATTGAAGGCAGCGGTCGTGCCTACGCGACGCTGGGTTCGGAGCAGGAGTACTTCCTGATCGATAAGGACTTCTACCTCGATCGCCTGGACTTGATCCAGACCGGCCGCACGCTGTTCGGTCGTGAGCCGGCCAAGCATCAGCAGATGGACGACCATTACTTCGGTGCGATCAAGCGTCGCGTCATGGAGTTCATGTCGGATCTGGATGCCGAACTCTGGCGCCTGGGCGTGCCGGCCAAGACGCGCCACAACGAGGTGTCACCGGCGCAGTTTGAATTGGCCCCGATGTTTGAGGAACTGAACCTGGCGGTTGACCACAACATGATCACGATGGAGGTCATGCGCGATGTAGCTGACCGGCACGGGTTTGCCTGTCTCCTCCATGAGAAGCCCTTCGCCGGCGTGAATGGTTCCGGCAAGCACAACAACTGGGCGGTAGCCGGTCCGGATGGCAAGAACTGGCTGACTCCGGGTGACAACCCGCATGAGAACGCGAAGTTTATGACCATGATCTGTGCCTTGATCAAGGCCGTGGATGAGCATGCCGACCTGTTGCGTTCATCTGTGCAGGGCGCGGGCAACGATCATCGGCTGGGCGCGAACGAGGCCCCGCCGGCCATCATCTCGATCTTCCTGGGCGAGCAACTCGCGGACGTGATCGAGCAGATTGAGGCCGGTGGCGCAAAGAGTTCGACGGACGGCGGCAAGATCGAGATCGGCGTTAGCCATCTTCCTGATCTGCCGCGTGACGCGACTGACCGTAACCGGACCTCGCCGTTCGCCTTCACGGGGAACAAGTTCGAGTTCCGCGCGGTGGGGTCGAGTCAGAGCTGTGCCGGCGCCAACATCGTGATGAACACGATTGTGGCCGATGCGCTCGACTTCATCTGCACTAAGCTCGAAGCGGCCGATGGTGACTTCAATGATGCCCTGCAGGGCGTACTGGCCGATATCATCAAGACGCACAAGCGCGTGCTCTTCAACGGTGACAACTACACCGCGGAATGGCACGCCGAGGCGGAGAAGCGCGGGCTGCCGAACCTGCGCACGACGCCGGATGCGCTTGAGGTGATGAAGACGGAGAAGACGGCGAAGCTGTTCGAGAAGCACGGCGTGCTCACCGCGCGTGAACTGGAGTCGCGTTTCGAGGTCTACCACGAGACGTACGAAACCATGATCGGCATCGAGGCGAGTTGCGCGCTCACGATCGCGAAGACGATGATCGCGCCTGCGGCCCTGGAGTACCAGGCTGAGCTGGCCGAGACGGTCGAGAAGGTCACTGCCGCCGGCGCATCCGCTGAGGCGGCAAAGAGTACGCTCGTGGCCGTGTCCACCGAAGCGGACAAACTGTGTAGGAATATCGGAGAGCTGGAAGCGGCTCTTGGAGATGCTGCGAAGTCGATCGCGGTTATGGGCGAATTGCGCGCCGCGGCGGACGAACTGGAAGGCCTGGTGCCGTACGATGCATGGCCGCTGCCTTCCTACGCGGAAATGCTGTTTGTGCTTCAGTAGAAGCCTGACACTTGTGTTTTGAAATCGCGTAGGACCCGCCGCCCGCCAAGGGTGGCGGGTCCTGCTGTCGAGAAAACAGGCGGGGGTCTGGAAGATGGATGAGGACAATGGCCAGGTACACCAACGGTGGGGACAGTTTGCCGCCCCGCAGGGGCTCTACTCCCCGGCGCACGAGCACGACGCCTGTGGTGTAGGTTTCCTGGCGAATGTGAGCGGTGAGCCCTCTCACGCGATCATCGAGCGTGGCATTGAGGTGCTGAAGAATCTCCTGCATCGCGGCGCAACCGGTGCCGACACCCATACGGGCGACGGTGCGGGTCTGCTCTTCCAGATCCCGGACAAGTTCTTCCGGCGTATCGCGCCGGAACTGATGAGCGAACTGCCGCCCGCGGGATCGTACGGCGTCGGCATGCTCTTTCTCCCGCGCGACGACAAGACGCGCGTGGCATACTGTCGCCTGGTCGAGACGGCGACCGAAGAGGAAGGTCTCACGTTCCTGGCGTGGCGCGAGGTACCGATCGACAGCAGTGTGCTCGGCGAGCAGGCGCGGCAGGCAGAGCCGTCGGTGATGCAGTGCTTTGTCGGCAGCGAGTTGCTTTCGGGTGAAGCCCTGGAGCGGAAGCTCTACGTGGTCCGACGCCTGATCGAAAAGCGCATCACCGACACCTATCCCGACGATACGATGTTCTACGTGCCCAGCTTCTCCTGTCGCACCATCGTCTACAAAGGGCTCATGATGGCAACACAGGTGCCGGGCTACTTCCTGGACCTGGGCGACAAAGATCTCGAGTCGGCCGTGGCCGTGGTGCACCAGCGCTACAGCACAAATACGTTTCCCTCGTGGCCATTGGCACAGCCGTTCCGGACACTGGCCCACAACGGCGAAATCAACACGTTGCGCGGCAACCTCAACGGCATGCGGTCGCGTGAGCGCAACATGACCTCCGACGTGTTTGGCGACGATATCAGGAAGCTCATCCCCGTTGTCCAGCCCGGCGGCAGTGATTCCGCGGCCCTGGACAACGCACTTGAGCTGCTTGCCCGGGCCGGCCGTACGATCGATCACTCGGCCCTGATGCTGGTACCCCAGGCTTGGGGGACGAAGTATCCCATGGGCCCGAACCTGCGCGGGTTCTTTGAATACCACGCCGGGATTATGGAGCCGTGGGATGGCCCCGCAGCGTTGGCTTTCACGGACGGACGGTTTGTCGGCGCCTTGCTCGATCGCAATGGGCTGCGGCCGGCACGCTACACGCTGACCACGGACGGTTTCATTGTGTTTGCCTCGGAGGCGGGCGTGCTGGATATCCCGGCCTCCGAGATCAAAGAACGCGGTGCGTTGCGGCCCGGGCGGATGCTCCTGGTCGATCTCGAACGTGGGCAGATCATGAAGGACGCGGAGGTCAAAACCCAGCTCGCCCGGCGTCAGCCCTATCGACGCTGGGTGGAAGAGAACCATATCCTGATTCACGGCTTTTTCAATGCAATGAACGCTATTGAGCCGGACCGTGACACCCTACTCCAGCGCGAGAGACGCTTCGGCTACACCCGCGAAGACCGTAACGTCATCATTGGACCCATGGCCGGAAAGGGCAAAGAGCCGATAGGCTCGATGGGCTCCGATCAGCCGCTGGCCGTCCTGTCGGAGAAGCCGCAGCTTCTCTACTGGTACTTCAAACAGATGTTCGCCCAGATTACGAATCCGGCCATCGACTCGATTCGCGAAGAACTGGTGATGTCGCTGACGACGTTCATGGGTACGCCCGACCAGATTCTGACCGAGACGCCGCGGCATGCGCGACTGGTCAGATTGCGCCACCCGATCCTCTCGGACGAGGATCTGTCCCGGATCCGGTCGCTCAACATTCCCGATTTCGACGCGCTGACCATCCCGATGGCTTTCGCGGCCGGGGGCAAAGGCAGCGATCTTGAGGCGGCGTTGGCCAACATATGCGACCGGGCCGAGAAGGCCATTGTGAACAGCGAGGTGCGGTTCATCGTTCTGAGCGACCGGGATCTGCCGGACGACATGGTCCCGATTCCCGCCCTGCTCGCGGTATCGGCCGTAAACCAGCACCTGGTTCGCATCGGCGCCCGCACAAGCGCCAGCGTGATCCTTGAAACAGGTGAAGCCCGCGAGGTGATGCACATGGCCGTACTGCTGGGCTACGGCGCCTCGGCAATCAACCCCTACCTCGCGCTGGAGATCGTGGCCGACCTCGCACTGGCGGACGAGTTGGAGAAATCCATCGCAGTGCCGAAGGCGATGGAGAACTATGTCAACGCTATCTGCACGGGCCTGCTCAAGGTCATGTCCAAGATGGGTATCTCCACCCTGCGGAGCTATCGCAGCGCCCAGGTATTCGAGGCCGTCGGACTCAACAGCCAGGTGGTGAACACGTATTTTCCGGGTACCGCCTCGCGAATCGAGGGGATTGGCCTGGACGAAATCGCCACGGAAGCGAATGCCCGGCATCGGGCTGCCTTCCCCGACGATGTCTATGACGACAAGCTGCTGCCTGCCGGAGGCATGTACAAGTTCCGCAATGGCGGTGAACGCCATCTCTGGTCGCCGGACGCCATCTCACTTCTGCAGCGCGCCACGCGAGAAGAGAACTTCGAGCACTTCAGGGAGTATTCCCGTCTGATCAATGATCAGGAGAAGGCTCAGATCACGTTGCGCGGTCTGCTCAAGTTCAAGTCCGGCAAGCCCATCCCGCTTGACGAGGTCGAACCCGCCTCGGCGATCATGAAACGGTTTGTCACCGGTGCCATGTCGTTCGGCTCCATCAGCCGTGAAGCGCATGAGACGCTGGCGATTGCCATGAACCGAATTGGCGGCAAGAGTAACAGCGGAGAGGGAGGCGAAGATCCGGCCCGCTATGAGCCGCTCCCGAACGGCGACAGTCGTAGCAGTGCCATCAAGCAGATCGCGAGCGGCCGGTTTGGTGTCACGGCGAACTATCTTGCCCATGCGCAGGAGTTGCAGATCAAGATTGCCCAGGGCGCCAAGCCCGGCGAGGGCGGTCAGCTCCCGGGGCACAAGGTGAACGAGGAAATCGCGAGAACGCGTCACTCTACACCGGGCGTAACACTTATCTCGCCGCCGCCGCACCACGACATCTACTCGATCGAGGACATCGCCCAGCTTATCTATGATCTGAAGTGCAGCAACCTCGACTCGCGCGTGTCGGTGAAGTTGGTTTCCGAGGTCGGCGTCGGCACCATTGCGGCCGGTGTGGCGAAAGCCCACGCGGACATGATCCTGATCAGCGGCTACGACGGCGGTACGGGCGCCTCGCCACTATCATCCATCAAGCACGCCGGCATGCCGTGGGAGCTGGGCCTGGCCGAGACGCAGCAGACCCTGGTGTTGAACGGACTGCGCAGCCGCGTACGCCTGCAGACCGACGGGCAGATGCGGACCGGCCGTGATATCGTGATTGCGGCGATGCTCGGTGCCGAGGAGTATGGATTCGCGACGAGTTCGCTGGTCGTGTGCGGTTGCGTCATGATGCGCAAGTGCCACAGCAATACCTGTCCGGTTGGGGTGGCAACCCAGGATCCCGAGCTGCGCAAGCTCTACACCGGCAAGCCCGAGCATGTTGTGACCTACATGCGAATGCTGGCTGAATCCGCACGCGAGGTCATGGCCGAGCTGGGATTCCGCTCGATTGACGAGATGATCGGGCGCTCCGACTGTCTCGAGATGAATCATGCGATCGATTTCTGGAAGGCACGTGGGATCGACTACTCGCGCATCCTGCACCAGCCCGAAGCCGAACGGCGCGAGATGCTTTGCACGATGCAGCAGGATCACGGCGTCGATGGCGCGCTGGACATGGAGCTGCTCCCGCGACTCAAGAGCGCGCTCGAGGACAAGATGCCGGTCCACATCAAGTTGCCGATCCGCAATGTCAATCGCACGGTCGGCACCATCATCTCCGGTAAGATCGCAAAACGCTACGGCGATGCCGGGTTGCCGGATGATACCGTTACACTCGAGTTCAAAGGCGCGGCCGGGCAGAGCTTCGGCGCCTTCTGCTGCAACGGCATGACCATGATCATGGAAGGCGAGGCCAATGACTACCTGGGCAAGGGGCTCTCGGGCGCGCGGATCATCGTGAAGCCCAATCAGGACGCCACCTTCGATCCTTCCGCGAACATCATCGCCGGCAACGTACTACTCTATGGCGCCACCAGCGGCGAGGTCTATATCAACGGCCAGGCCGGCGAGCGCTTCGGTATTCGCAACAGCGGTGCACACGCCGTCGTCGAAGGAGTAGGAGACCATGCCTGCGAATACATGACCGGCGGACGCGTCGTTATCCTGGGCCCAACCGGCGTCAACTTCGGTGCCGGCATGAGTGGCGGTATCGCCTACGTGCTCGATGAAGACGGCATGTTCGACAACAACTGCAACCTCGAGATGATCGACCTCGAACGGGTTGATTCGCCCGAGGACCTTACCGAGCTGAAAGGCATGATCGAGAACCATGTAACCTGTACCGGCAGTGCCCTCGGAACAAAGCTCCTGGAGGACTGGGATCACTACAAGCGCCAGTTCGTGAAGGTATTCCCAATGGAGTACCGACGCGTCCTCGGCCAGATGATGCAGGACGACGAAGCCACTGAGCGTGAAGAGAAAGTGTTTATGTGATGGGCAAAGAACGCGGATTTATGGAGATTGAACGCCGCGACCCCGGGTATCGGCCCGTGGAGGAGCGCGTTAAGGATTATCGTGCGGTAGAACGGCAATTCAGCAGCACGCAGCTCGTTGAACAGGCCACGCGGTGCATGGACTGTGGCATCCCTTTCTGTTGCAGCACGGGCTGCCCGCTGGCCAATGTTATTCCGGAGTTCAACGACCTCGTCTACAAGGAGCGCTGGCAGGATGCGCTCGACATGCTGCTGTTAACCAATCCGTTCCCCGAATTCACAGGCCGAATCTGCCCCGCGCCCTGCGAGACCTCGTGCACGTTAGGCATCAACAGAGATCCGGTGGCTATTCGTCAGATCGAAGTATCAATCGTGGAGAACGCCTTTCGGCGCGGCCTCCTCGAGGCGGAGCCGCCGTCACGTCGCCACGATGCGCGCATTGCGGTGGTGGGGTCCGGACCAGCCGGGCTGGCTACCGCCGACGTGCTCAACCGGCACGGCTATAACGTGGTGGTCTTTGAAAAGAACCGGTATCCGGGTGGGCTGCTGCGCTACGGCATCCCCGATTTCAAGCTCGAGAAGTGGGTGGTTGAGCGCCGCATCAAGCTGATGGAAGACGAGGGCGTTGTGTTCGAGACAGGCGTCGACGTCGGTCTCGACCTGTCCTCAAAATACCTGCTCGACCGCTTCGATGCAGTGGTACTGTCCGCGGGGGCCGAGAAACCGCGGGACCTGCCCATCCCCGGGCGGGACCTGGAGGGAATTCACTTTGCCATGGATTTCCTGTCGCAGCAGAACCGGCGTATCAGCGGCGAGGAGATCAAGAGCGAGGAGATCAGCGCCCGCGACAAACACGTGATCGTAATCGGCGGGGGTGATACGGGGTCCGACTGCGTTGGCACCTCCAATCGCCAGGGCGCAACGGGCGTCACGCAGCTTGAGATTCTGGCCGAACCTCCGGAGAATCGTCCGGCCGAGACGCCATGGCCGCTGTGGCCCCTGAGTCGCCGCGATTCGAGCAGTCACAAAGAGGGGTGCGAACGGCGCTGGTCGGTGCAGACCGAGGAGTTCGTGGGCAACCAGGGACGCGTGAGCAAACTGAAGTGCTGCGAAGTGGAGTGGGACACACCCCAAGATGGTGGACGTCCCGTGCCAAGGAAGGTGAAGGGATCCGACTTCCTCCTGCCTGCTGACCTCGTCTTTCTCTCGATGGGTTTCACGGGCCCGGCCACGAACAAGCTTGTCGACGACCTCGAGCTGCAGCTCGACCCGCGTGGCAACATCCAGCGCGACGGCGACCACAGGACCAGCCACCCCGGCGTCTTCGTCGCCGGCGACATGACCCACGGCGCCAGCCTCGTCGTCCGCGCCATCAACGACGGAGTCCAAACCGCCAGGAGCGTCATGAACTGCCTTAAGCCGACAGACCGTTAGCCCGCGTATTTCGCGCGCATCGTGAACCGTCCGGGTCAGTCCACGTACGGGCTGCTGCGGCGCGACATGGTGCGGAACTCCTTGAAGGGCTCGAAGCGGGACCACTCCTCCAGACCGGTTAGGGATTCAAGCTCGAACAGAATGCCGGCTTCAAACATCGCCGCAAAGGGATTCATGCCGCCGATGACGATCATGCCGGTGCGTCCCTCGGCAACCGGGATGTCGAGCAGAGGCTGGTTGGGTTGACCGGTAACCAGGATGCCCGAGAGACCGAGCACGCGTTCCTTTGCCGCCTGCCTGACCGCCTCGACCGCAACCGTCGGTACTTCGCGGAAGCTGGCGCCGATGATGCCGTTTCTGCTGGCTGCGCAATCCCCCACGCTGGTCATGCCGGCGCGTATGTAGGCTTCGAGCGGATCCATGGTGGTCCCGCGATATTCGATCAGCTGCACAAACCGCACCGGCTCCCCGTCACGCATCTCCAACAGTCCGCCGAAACGCGAGACGACAGGAATGCCGCGCTTCAGAAGAACGCCATTGACGACGACGCTGCAGACCGTGGCCAGACCGACGCGGCCCGGCGGGATGCGGACGCCGGCCAGTACATCGCCTTGCTCGGCAAACGCCAGGTAGTCATCCATACCCAGGCCGGCCGCAAAGACCGGCTCAATGATTTGCAGCGCACGGGTCAGGTCCTGCTTACGCAACGTGGCCACATTCGCGATGATCGAGCCCTTGCTGTGCTGCGGGTCGAACGACATCCGGTAGGCCAACACCCCGACACGTGCGGCGACAAACCCAAGTTTCTCCATCACATGAACACGAGAGAGCTCCTCTCGTCCTGCAGGTAACAGCCGTCGGCCGGCACGGCGACTCACGCAGACAGTGAGTCCGGCATCATCCAAACGCCCCAACCGAAACCGGATGGTGCGAGGACTGATCTCCACCCCCATCTTGAGTAGATCGCGCGCAATACGCGAGGCGCCGACAGGCCCATCATGCTCCGACAACACCTTCAGTATCGCCGCGTCCGTTCTATCCAGCTTCTCGTGCATAGTCGTTCTCTCCACATAGCACCCGGGCTCTATATAGATAAATCTGCAACTTTCTTCAGAAGAAGTGCCTGCCTCATATGCAAGACCCAAACGGCAGCCTTAAAGCACCACCTGTGGTGCCCGGTTGCCTCAGTTCTGACGAGATACGGCAATATTGCCGTATTCTGGCACGTACCACAAGACAATTCGTGATGATGCTAACCGTCAAAGTTTATGTTGTCTTGGCGGTGATACAGGGCATAGAGTACGGCCTTCGATTGCCGTCTACACCGTTCAGATGGAGGGGGACTTCACCTCGACGGTGAGTTAGTTGATGAGCATCCACAACGCATAGCAAGAGGTATGCCTTGAGTATGCTTGTGGTGTGGCTCCTCAGAGGGGTAAATGCTCCTTTGAACCAGTGGAGTACCCCAAAGGGGTGCACCATCATAGCCCTGGGTGAAACCCAGGGATCCATGGAGAACATGGATATTGCGGGAGGCGAAGCGGACGAGAACGCCCACGGTCAACCCCCGTCCGCGTGAC
>JASLOA010000011.1 GCA_030745755.1 Kiritimatiellia bacterium
CGTCGAACCGTTGGCCGCACCGGTGACTCCGAAGGAAGGTGCCCGGCGCAGGGTTGCGGCCGAGGCGGAGCTCATTCGCGTGCTGCGAGACATGGGCGTAACGGAGCTGGCAGACTGGATGTCCGAAACGTGGAGCGTCGCCCCGGAGCTATATCCGACCACGCCTCTTGAGGACTACAGCTTCTTCCATCATGTGGACCTGCGGGGCTGGCTGGCTTTGCGTCCGCACCAAGTGCACTTCTTCGATCTCTACAAAGAGAAAATCAACACGCACCCGATCCGCAAGCACACCCCGCTGTACCAGACGTGGCTGTTTCGATGCGAAGGGTTCGCCACGGCATTTGAGGAACTCCTGATGCGGGCCGGTCTCGAAGACGGCACGCCGCGGACACGAGAACTGGTCCATATCTGTGCCGCCTTCCGGGCAGCCCGAGCGTTGGCGATCCACCGCGTCCACGGCAAGGGATGGACGCTGGAACAGGCCTTCGATTTTGCAGTGAAGTATACCCCCAGGGGATGGATCAAGCGGGATGAGGGGCTGCTGTATGCGGACCTGACCACCTACCTGCGTCAGCCTGAGTACGGCGTAAGTTACAACGTCGGCAAGGTGCAGGTCGACCGACTCCTCGCCACGCGCGCCGAACAGCTCGGCGACAAATTCAACCTGGGCGACTTCTTCAACGAGTACTTCGCCTGCGGACTCATCCCCGCGTCACTCATCCGATGGGAAATGACCGGAGAAGAAGACGAACTCAAGCAAATGGGCGCGTTGTGAGAGAAGAGAAGAAAAAGAACAATGGCTCTTCGCTACTTTGAATGGGTAGAGGAGAGATTCTGACAGGATCAACAGGATCTACAGGATAGGGAGAGTGGGAAATGGAAGCAGGAGTCAGCCGACGAAGTGTAAACGACTAGGAGTAAACGACTAAGTGTAGACGACGAAGTGTAACCGACGAAGTGTAGGGACGAAGTGTCCGAATCTGCTCTACACTTAATCGCACTCTTAGTCGCCACACTTAGTCCTCATACACTTAGTCGAACTGCTTTCCTCCATGGGGAGTCAGGGTACCGGGAATCAGGAGAGTCAGGAATCAGAAAAAGAACAATGAACCCAACCTACGACATTGCAGCATATTACTGGCCCGCGTATCACGACGAGCCGCGCTGGCGACAATTCATGCCCAAAGGGGAAGGTGAATGGCAAATCATCCGAGCGTCTAAGCCCAAGTTCGACGGTCATCTTCAGCCGCGCGTCCCGACGTGGGGATACGGTGACGAATCCGATCCGGCTGTGATGGAACAGAAGATCGAGGCGGCCGCCGATCACGGCGTCAACGTGTTCATCTTTGACTGGTACTGGTACGAGAATCAGCCCTTTCTCGAAGAGGCCCTCAACAGCGGCTTCCTCGGAGCGAAGAACAACGATCAAATCCGCTTCTACGTCATGTGGGCAAACCATGACGCCCCGACGAGCTGGGACATTGAGAAATCTCACGAATACGAGACGATCTGGCCTGGCGCTGTAGACCGGGAAACCTTCGACATCGCCACGGACCGACTTATCGAACGCTACTTCGGGCATCCGTCCTACTACACGATCGACGGGAAACCCCTGTTCTCCATCTACGAACTGGGAACACTGGTCGAGGGACTGGGCGGGATGGAGGCCACACGCGATGCACTGGACTCGCTGCGGGTACGCGTGTGTGAAGCCGGATTCCCCGGGCTTCACATTCAGGCCATGCTCTGGGGAAACATTCCGAAATCGGTGAGCATGGTCCCCGGCGACGACACGCCCACACAGGACAAAACGATCAGCGCCCTCGGCATTGATAGCCTCACGAACTACCAGTGGGTCCATTACGTGCCGGATACCAAGGGAGACTACAAAGAGTGGGGCGAGGAGGCCATTGGTTCGTGGAAGACGTGGGCCGAGGAATTCTCCGTGCCATTCTTCCCGCATGTGGCCGTTGGCTGGGACACCAATCCTCGCTTCAAGGCCTTCATGGAAAACACCATTACCGGCGCGACGCCCGAAAAATTCAAGGAGTTCCTGGCTGCTGCGATGGATTGTGTCGACGCAGGCAAGCTCACTCCCCCTCTCATCACAGTCAACAGCTGGAACGAATGGAGTGAGGGGAGTTATCTCGAGCCAGACACCACACATGGCATGGGATATCTGGAGGCCGTGCGAGACGCTATTGCAGAGAGAACGAGTCAGGGGTCAAGGAGTCAGGAGTCAGGGATCGAGTAAGCAGAGAGCGGTTAAGTGTATCCGAAGTAAGAGTGTCGGTTAAGTGTGGGTTTAAGTGTGTTTGGATCTCTTCTTACACTTGCTCGCCTTCTTACTCGCCACCCTTACTCGGATACACTTAGTCGAACTGCTTAGTCGATGTAGCCGTTTCGGGGCCACGTGCATATGGACCAATGAAGAAACACCCCGGGGATTTCGGAAGGACTTGAAAGGATAAGCATGAACCATAGCCGACTGATATTGCTGGTGGCCCTCGCAGGACTGGTGGCTTCCGGAGTTACTGCGGGGGAAATAGACAAGATCGACAAGAAACTCGCCAGGGAGGCGCCCCTGTTCGAACGGGCGAAGATGCGAGGTCGCCTGCGAGACGATGTCTCGCTCGATGTGGTTAAGCAAACCCCAGGTGACGGGTATCAGTTGCGTGTCGTAGAATGGTGGCCTAAGAAGGGCGTCGATCTTATCGCGGAACCCAAAGGCGAGCCCCGCACGTGGACGATTAGCCAGGAGAAGCCGGAGCAGGGAAAGGATGCGAGATGGTGGCCTGAAACCCTGCGCGGGAAGAAGCAATTCAAAGCCCACCTGTTGGGATTCCGCGGGATTGGAGCGGCTCAGAATCCATGGCAAGACGACGTGACTAAACCTCTGACTCCTGCGGTCGTGTTGCGTCTTCCCGACGGTCGCAAGCGCTGTTTCGGCCGAGGTTCTTTCAGTGATGAAGACGAGAAATACATCACCGATCTGTACGAAAAACAGATGAAGGTCTTGCGCGACAACACCTTTGAGGAAGGGTTTGAACGGGTGGCAGCCTCTCACGACATGAGTGAAGAACTTTCCGGCAATCCCCTGTACACGCCCGGGACGACGCACATTAGCAGCAAACATTTTACCGCGACCCTGGGCAGCGAGCCGCCGGATAACGGTCGGTCCAAGTGGTTGAATGCCACGGACAAAGAAGGGGCTGCTCTCAATCGAAAACTCATTATGCGTGGGTGGGAGGACTGGTGGTCGTATCTCGAGCATGGCGGGCACTTGATGTTCTTCTCGGAGAAGCTGGGCCCGAAATACAAGTATCGTTTCCTTGTCGGCGGTACCAAGAAAGACGGGAAGACGCTGGGCGGCGGATTCGGTGGCGGGTACGGCGCATGCAGTGGCGGGAACGGAAACTGGTGGGGGATGTATCACGAATGGGGTCACGGGATTCCTTCCGGGAACAAAATGGTACTCGGCGGCGGCGAGGCGCTGGCCGATTCGGGGCAACTCATTGGTGATCCGACCGAGAGCATCCATAAGTGTTACTTTCAGATAATGAAGCCGTGGAAGAATCTGTTCCACGGATGGTATCCCGCTGCGTACACATGGAACATCATTGGCGACGACCCGAACTGGGGATATGCACTGCCGTACGCGATTACGCGAATGATGTCCGAGGCCGAATCCACGCCGATGCACGTTTTGGCCCGCGTGGGAGAAAAGCGGGGCCTCTTTAAGAATGGGATACGCGGAGTGGGAGACTTGCTTGGGCAGGTCGGTGCCCGAATGGCCGAGTTTGACAACGAACTTCAGTCGTCTCTGCGAAGAAGTTTTGCCATGCCCACACGCGTGAGGCTGCTGGAAGTCGACCGGAAGGAGAATCGCTACCGGTCCAATCCCGCCTCCGCCCCTGAAGCCTTTGGCGTCAACATCATCCGACTCGTTCCCGACGCGAATGCCAAGGAACTGACGGTGGATTTCCAGGGGCACTACGATCCGAAGATCTATAGTGATTGGCGAGTGTGTATTGTCTCTGTGGACAAAGACGGAAGATGCCGTTACTCCCCGTTGTGGAACAAAGGGAAGATGAGCATGAAACCCCGGCCGGGTGATTCGCGATACTGGTTGACCGTGACGGCGGCTCCGACGGCATTGAGCCCGACCACGGGGCCGGAGCGTTACCAGAAGGCTCATGTGGTGTACCAGGGCGGATTTGGATACCGATACCCCTACGATGTGGTTCTGAGAGGATGTCGTGCAGGATCGCCTCATAGCACGCCCCTTGACGATGAAACCTGCGGACAGGGAGGACTGAAGGCCGGCCGTCGCCACGGCATGGGGATGAATGTCGCCTCTATTCCCGTAACCGATCCTGACGAGCGCGAGCACGTGGAGGCCGTGTTGAAAGCACAGGGCGGAGAGAATGCCCAATGGCATCTCAACAACATGAAAGGCAAACGCCATCCCAACGGAGGCGGATGGGTGGCCGATACGGCTACGGTGGATGAGAGCGCCTATGTCGGTCCCAACGCGATGGTGCTGGACCAAGCCCAAGTACTCGACAATGCCGTGATTGAAGACTACGTGATTGTCTATGGAGACGCCGTGTTCAGAGACAACGCTCGCGCGTACGGGAAACTCCCTGTTAAGCAAGGTGTTTTCAGCAAAGATGCCCGTCTGTACAGACGTCCCGACCTAGTCTCGGATATGAAGAAGCCGAAGACCCCCGGGTACCTCAACGTCGACGCCCCGCAGAAGCGGTATGCCCAGTTGATCACAGCCCCTCCGATCCAGGCAAATTACGACATGTTCCATCCGGAAGCGACGCTCCTGGAAGACCATTTCAATGAACGATCGGGAAGTATCTTTGGTGCCCATATCGGTGACCGTCTCTTTTTCGATGGGGTATTGATCGGGAATCCCGGATTCACCTATGACGGTGTCGAAACCGGAGCGGTGACGTTCAATGGGAAGGATCAATGGGCGGAAATGCCCGGAGAAATGGCCGACCTGGAAGTGGTCACCGTCGATGTGCGGTTCAAGGTCGAATCGACCAAACAACAAACGGTGTGGATGTTCGGGAACGATGCCTCCAGTCATGTGTCGTTATCGGTGGCGGGCGGCAAATTGGCACTGCTGGGTCGCGGCGGTGGGAAACAGGCCGACTGTCGCGGCGGGAAAGTGGTTCCCGGCCAATGGACCACCGTTCGCGCCGAGCTGGATGGAGTCACCATGAAACTCTTCCAGGACGGGAAGAACATCGTCGAAGTTGAGACCGCTTTCCGTGCGTCCGATGCGTTCACGCCCGGCAAGGTGCGAATGGCAACCTTGGCGGCTGGTCTTGGCGGCGCGACGCCGATGGCCGGCGCGGTGGATTATCTGCGGCTGTTCACCGAAGTGCTCGCCGATTTTGAGAACGTCGAGATTCCGTTAATCAATCCGCGTCGTTTGTGCCCGCGGACATTGGCACGGTTTGATGCGAAATTCCCTAGTAGTGCTGCCAAACAACTCCACTTCCGGGAGCGGGTCGTCCCGAACCATCCCTTGTCGGAGTATTACCAGAAGTATGCCGTGGGGTTAAACACGCGGCTGGAGGATTTGGCCAGGATGAACGGCGACGTAAAGGCGTTGGAAGATAAACTCGAGTCGCTGGCTGAACGCAGGCAGAAGACGTACGAGGAAAGCCGCGATGCCAAGAAGAACGATCAAGCCTATCAGGAACGGTTCAAAGAATCGGGGCAGAAGCTGGAAGCACTCAGACAGAAAAGAAACGCCACACTGTTCCTGCATCCAGGATACAAAGAATCCTACGATAAGCGTGAAGTAATGAGTGCAACGCGCAGGAAGAGAGCGGAAGAGGTCCAAGCCGAGTTGAAGAAGACTCCTGCCTACACGGCTCTTTTGGAAAGGATTAAGACGACGCAGAAGAAAGTCGAGTCGATGAGGCGTGAGAAGAACCAAGACTGGCAGAAAGAGAACAAGAAACTCCACGAACTGCATGGACAAAGAGCGAAAATGGTCGCGGCGAAGATGGGGCCTGAGGCCGACGAACTGCTGCGTGAGATTCACCGATACGGCCATACGGTCGAAGCACAGAGAGCTCTGGCTAGACAAACACCCGATTACATGGAGATAGACAAACAGTATAGGGAACTTGAAGAGAAACTCAGGTACGTACCAGATCCCAAATTCGTGCAAGAGCGGAAGCAAATCGACGAAACGATAGAAAAGACCAAAAGGGAGTTAGAGACTCTCAAGAAGGTGGCTGCTGCAGAAGCCAATCCGAATGAAGCCTACATCGTTGATCATTCCAGACACTGGGCCGGCAAAATGAACGCGATGGTCCAGAACACGATTCTGATGGGACTACTCCCCAAGCCCTACGATCATGCACCCCATCTTGAGGCAGCAAGAAAACTGCAAAGCCGCCCCTGGCCCACCACCGTCGACTGGGATGGCCGTGCCGAGTACGAGAAAAACAAAGACGCCATCGCCCAACCCATTATGCAGCACTATCTGAAACGGATGAAACCGTGGATGTATGAGTAGGGGGGGGAGGGGATCGGTTGACGAGAACGGCGACGAGAGCGGATTACGAGTAGGGGACCTCTCAATCGTCAACCAATCTCGTCGCCGTTCGCGTCCACCGAAATGGCCAGGAAAACGAGGCAGAAACGATGAAATACGCAACTACCATACTGATCGCATTAGTAGCCCTGGTGAACATCACTGCTGCGCACGCTGCTCCACCAGATGCCAAACAGATCGTCTCCATGCAGGCCAAACACTTCACCCTGCCGGACACGATTGAAATGGTCAGGATTCCCGCCGGGACGTTCGTCATGGGCAGCCCAAAAGATGAAGTCGGCCGCGGCGAGGATGAAACCCAACGCACCATCACGATTTCCAAGCCTTTCTATATGGCGAAAGTGGAAATCAAAGAGAATCAGTATCTCCCGATCATGCGGCCGGGCTACAAGCCCCTGTTCAAGCAGTTTGGACGTAAGTATCCCGAACTTCATCAAAATGGGCCGTGGGACCCCCCCAAGGGCATTGAGCCCGGAAGCCAGGCCATGGACGCCGTTCAGTGGCTCCAGGCGGTGGAATTGTGCGAGAAACTCACCGCACGTGAAGGAACCGCCGGCCGACTTCCCGAGGGATACGAGTATCGCCTCCCGACCGAGGCTGAATGGGAATACGCCTGCCGTGCAGGGTCCAAGGGCGGTTTCAGTAATGAGCATGTCGAAAAGGCTGCGAAAGCCGGAAGAGTAACAAAAAGCATCAACGCATTCGGCCTGTCAGACATGCACATGGGCCAGGTCCATGAATGGGTACTCGATGATTATGCACCGTACAAGAAAGGCGATGCAACGGATTCGACGGGCTCACCGCAGGCGGATCCGGTGGCGTTTTCGGATGGAAGAAACAAGGTCCTTCGTGGTGGGTTTGATTACTTCAGAAGTGTAGCCCATTACGACCCGATCGCGAATACGAGGAAGGTCCCTAAGAAAGTTACAGAAAAGGACTACCTGCGCTATGTGCGGTCGGCATCGCGAATATGGAAGATGCCCGCTTGGCCCTATGCACATGTGGGGTTCCGCCCTGTACTCGCACCGAGAATCGAAGTGCCCAAACCGACCATCGATCCGAAATATAATCTCGGTACGGTGACCCCCGAAGATTCGCGTCTGCGTGAAGAAGATCTCATCGAATTTCGAGGTACAAAGAAGCGTCATCATGCAGCCGAATTGCCATAAGTGGTTGCAGAAGCGAAGAAGGAGTAGGGCAGGGGGCGGTGGCCGGAGTCAGGGGGACGAGGGCGGCGTTTGCGTCCTAACTCTATGCACGATAGAGACGTGAGCAAGAATGAGTGCTGGCAGGTTTGACAGTAGATTAGATCAAACGTAGATGTTAAATGGAGCAACTTGTCATAGGTGTTATAGCGATGATGATGACAGATAGTGCGAATGCAGTGATCACCGAAAAGATGGAAACGCCGCCTTGGCCGGCTGAGCCGCCGGCTGAGTGGCTGACCTATCATCTCGTCCATCCCGGGCCCGGCAATGCAATGCCCGGCGACCCGAACACGGCGTTCTACTACAAGGGACGCTATCACCTGCACTACATCTACAAGAATGACACGGGCTACGTGTTCGGTCATGTCTCGAGCACGGACATGGTCCATTGGAAGTGGCATCCGACAGCGGTTTCACGGGTACGTTCTGGGGTATCTGCTGCCAGGACATGACCGGTGACAATACATGGGCAGACTTCGACTATTTCGACTATCGCAACATAGAGCTGACCGATGAAACCGGCAAGAGAGACTAGGAGGCCGAACAGGACGAATGGAGAGTAGCGTCTAAAGCCGCACTCTCATTTGCGACGTTGGGCACAAGAAGCAAATGGATAAGAGAATCAGTAGGATTGATAACCGTCTCGTCTACACGTCCGATCGTAAGACGCTTGTAATTGAGCCGTGGGGACCCGATGGGTTGCGCGTCCGTTCGACCGCGCTTCCTGAGATCGACGACAGGCAGTGGGCGTTGACCGAGCCGGTTGACGCGCAGGCAACTATCGAAATAATCTCCGATGCTGAGGCAACCATCAGGAACGGGAAGATATCCGCCCGGATTCAGGACATCTTTACTCAGAGTGGTCATCTGCAGTTCTTCAAGCACACCGGCGACACGTCGGCCTGTATCCTGAGCGAACAGGACTATGTCGTTCACGCCCATAACCCCGGCACTCGCAGGTTCAAGTCCGTGGACGATGGTCTTTTCGAGTCGGAAGTTCATTTCGCGCCACGCGACGAAGAACGCTTCTACGGTATGGGGCTGAACGCAACGGACACGCTCAATCTGAAAGGCAGCGTGATTGACCTCTATCAACGACATGTCAAACATGTCGTTCCCTTCGTCGTCTCCAGTGAAGGGTATGGGTTTCTCTGGAACAACCCCTCTCTTGGCAGAGTGGAATTTGGCAACAACATGACCCGGTGGGTTTCCTGTGGCTGCAAGCAAATGGATTATTATGTCACCGCCGGAGATTCCTATGCGGACATCATGGAGAACTACGCCGATGTCACAGGGCATGCGCCAGAGTTCCCCTGGTGGGCGTCCGGATTCTGGCAGTGCAAACTTCGCTACGAGACCCAGGAAGAGTTTCTGAATGTAGCCCGGGAATTCAAGCGGCGCGGGTTGCCTCTGTCGGTGCTGGTCATTGATTTTCGGCATTGGGACATCACCGGGAACTGGAAGTTGGACCCCGAGTGCTGGCCCGACCCTGAAGCGATGGTCAAGGAATGTGACGAGATGGGCGTACGAATCATGATTTCGCCATGGACTCTGGTGGATGAGACGAGTGAGAACTTTGCCTACATGAAAGAACACGGCCTGTTCACCGGTTCCATTGACGGAAACAAGGACACGGTTGGGTTTGATGGACCGAAATACCAGTACGACCCGACCAACCCGGAAGCGGCCCGTTATCTCTGGAGCAAGTGGAAGCAGAACTATTTCGATATTGGCATACGCACATTCTGGCTCGACCCTTGCGATGACTTCCACGAAATCCAGGATTTTGATCAGGTGCTTTACCACATTGGTCCCGGAACAGAAGTTCATAACTACTTCCCCGTGGCCCATCAGAAGAACATCTACGAGGGTCTGGTTGCTGCAGGAGAGAGTGAAGTTGTGACCATCTGCCGCAGTTCCTGGGCCGGATCCCAGCGCTACGGCGCATCTCCGGCCGTCCACGACATCATGTCTTCATTTGAGCATCTGGCGACGTACATGAAGGCGGGACTCAATTTATCAATGAGCGGGATCCCATGGGGTGCCAGTGAAATCGGTGGTTTCATAACGCACGACAACAGCAGCCCGCGGTTTCACGAACTGATGGTGCGCTGGTACCAGTATGCCGTTTTTACACCCGTCTTTCGTACTCACGGTAAACGGCCTAATAACGAGGCATGGACGATTGGCGGAGAGTCCTATCCCCATATCCGCGCAGCGATGTTGCTCCGGGAACGCCTGCGTCCCTATGTCATGGTGCAGATGAAGCTGGCTTCAGAAAAGGGCCTGCCCCCCATGCGCCCGGTGTTCTTCGACTTTACAGAGGATCCACAAACGGCGGACGTGGAAGATCAGTTCCTCTTTGGGCCTGACCTTCTGGTGGCACCCATAACCAGACATGAGGTGCGTAGCCGGGAGGTGTACCTACCGACCGGAACCGAGTGGACCGATGCCTGGACCGGCGAGAAACTTCCGGGAGGACAGGTTGTAGAGGCAGATGCACCGATCGAGCGTATCCCCGTGTATGTGCGCGGCAATAATCCCGATCTTGTAGAACTCTTCAAGGAACTGTACTCAGAGTGACCAACAGAGAATCCGGCAGAATGCCCAACAAGGCAACTGACGATGAAAGAATATTGAACAGCCAAGAGACTTTGATGACCTATCCAGAACTGATCTCACGTTTGTATGACTTGCAGCGGCTAGCGACGCTCCCCGAAGCGGGGGAGCGTAGCGGAAACTCCACAAGCTTCGATCGCAACTCGCAGTATGACCCCGCGACGGACACCTACGTCGACTGGGGCGCGAACGCCGATGGCAACGGCATGATTCGCATGGAAGGCTCGGACACCGTTGTGGCCGAGCTGGAAGGCCCGGGGGTGATCTGGCGCGTGTGGTCGGCCAAGCCGGAACAGGGGCACATTCAGATCTACATCGACGGCAGCGACACGGCGGTGATCGATATGCCTTTTGCGGACTACTTCAACAATCGCGAGGGGATGTTCGCCTATCCGGAGCTGGTGCACGAGTTGTCGCGGGGGCAGAACAGCTTCATTCCGATTGCGTTTGCCGAGTCGTGCAAGGTTGTGATGTGCGAGGGCTGGGGCATGTTCTATCAGATTACGCATACCACCTTCGCGCCGGGGACGACTGTTCCGAGTTTCAGCGGTGCGTTCGATGACGCGACGAAAGAGGCACTGGCCAAGGCCAACCATATGCTCGCCCATCGCGCCGTTGAGCCGCGCGCCGACGCAGCCACCGACAAACAGCTCGTCATCCCCGCCGGTAAATCGGTGACCGTGTTAGATGCAGTGGGGGCCGGGGCTATCACGGACCTGTGGGCGCATGTGCATCTGCGTGGTGGCGATCCGAGGCAAGTGCTACGGGAACTGACGATTTCGATCTACTGGGACGGCGAGCCGGATCCGAGCGTGTGGGCGCCGCTGGGCGATTTCTTCGGTTCGGGCCCGGGGCT
>JASLOA010000012.1 GCA_030745755.1 Kiritimatiellia bacterium
GCCGGCATAACCCGGATCTGCGTGGAAGGCGAAGAGGCCGATGATGTGCTGGCGGCGATGGCGGCCCGGGCCCGTGATCGGGTGGACAGGGTCCTGATTGCGACCAGCGACAAAGACCTGCTTCAAGCGGTCGAGACGACGGTACATGTTGTCCCCATGTCGGGTAAGGGCCCGGCCCTTGATCCCGGAGGCGTGCTGGAGAAGACCGGCGTACGGCCCGACCAGGTGGTGCCTTGGCTGGCCATGATCGGTGACAGCGCCGACAACATTGCCGGTGTGCCGGGCGTTGGGAAGAAGACGGCTGCATCACTGTTGCTGACCTACGGTTCGCTCGATGGGATTCGCGAACACTTGGATGAGTTGCAGGGAAAGAAGACGGGACAGTCCCTGGCAGCACACTGGGAGCGTGTGGAGCGCAACGTGAGGATGGTACGGCTCAACCTGGATATTCCGTGTGACGACGACCTCGAGTCATGGGCGGTGAGAACCCCGGATGCATCCTGTCTACTCACCCTCTACGAACGATTGGGCTTTGAGCAATTTGCAAAGAACCTGCGCGAACCGGAGCTGTTTGCCTATTGACACCGCCAATAGCCTATGCTTAACTCTGTCTCATCTGCTACCCGCAGGTGCTTTCCATGTTTCTAACGACCATCCGTAGTTCGTGATAGGTCACACGAGTATTCAGTCTATCCCTTCAACGATGAAAGTAGCGCTCACCGGCGGCATTGCGTGCGGGAAGAGCCGGGTGGCTTCGTTCCTGTCGGCTCAAGATGTCGATGTCTGCGAGGCCGACGAACTGGCTCATAGAGCGCTGGCTGCTGGTACGGATGTCTACGCCGCCGTAGTGGACCGCTTCGGAAAAGGGATCCTGGCGAAGTCGGGGGAGATTGACCGGTCAGTCCTGGCGGAACGCGTGTTCAGCTCCGGAAAGGAGCTGGCGGCACTCAATGCGCTGGTGCATCCAGCCGTTGAGGCAGCATGGAACACCTGGCTTGAGGAGCGGCAGGGAGCGATGGCCGTGGTTGTGGTCCCGCTGTTGTTTGAGGCGGGCTATGGACAGGGATGGGATGCGGTGATCTGCGTGTGTGCGTCGCCCGCCACTCGCAAGGCGCGTTTGCTCGAGCGGGGATTGACCGCATCACAGGCCGACGCACGGATGCGGGCGCAGTGGCCGCAACGAGACAAGGCCGCGCGCGCTGACTACGTGCTCTGGAACGATGGTACCGTGGAATGCCTGGAAGCGCAGGTGGTACGGATGTTGGATAGTATGAAGAGAGGACAGTAATGGCTCAGAGAAAGAACAGTTCATCGCGTCGCCAGGGGCGGGGTCGCGGCCGCCGCCAGGTTAACGGCAATGTTGCTGTCGATGGCGAACCGCGCTATACGCGCCCGGTCCGCGATGCGAACGGCGAAAAGGGCAGTGGCGCTGAGAACGGAGAAGGTCAGCACAACCCGCCTCGCAAGGATGGTCCGATGCTCAGCCTGTTCGACCTGCAGGAGAAGGCGGTTCCCGAGCTCTGCGAGATTGCCGACAAACAGGGGCTGGTTGACCTGGGGGCACTGCAGAAGCATGAGTTGATTTTTGAGATTCTCAATGAGCATGCCCGGCAGGGCGGCTGCATGAACAGTCGCGGCGTGCTGGAAGTGCTCCCGGATGGTTTTGGCTTTCTGCGCTCCGAGCACAGCAACTACCAGCCCTGTCCCGAAGACATCTACGTTTCCCCCTCACAGATCCGCCGTTTTGCCCTGCGTACCGGTGACTCGGTGGCGGGCGAAATCCGCGAGCCGAAAGAGAAGGAACGCTTCTTCGCCATGCTGCGTGTCAACGAAATCAACGGCCAGCCGACCGAAGGGTCGCGCCGAATGGTTCCGTTCGAGAACCTGACGCCGATCTTCCCCGACCAGCGCATTGATCTCGAGAACGGACAGGACGAGGTGTCCATGCGGGTGATGGATCTCTTCACCCCGGTGGGTATGGGGCAGCGCGGCGTGATTGTGGCACCGCCGCGCACGGGGAAGACCGTGCTCCTGCAGAAAATCGCGAACAGTATTTCGGCCAATCATCCGGACGCGCACCTGATCATCCTGTTGATCGACGAACGGCCCGAGGAAGTCACCGACATGCAGCGCAACACCAAGGCGCATGTCATCAGCTCGACATTTGATGAAACCCCCGAGCGGCATGTGCAGGTGGCCGAGCTTGTGATCGAGATGTCCAAGCGTATGGTGGAATGCGGTCGTGACGTGATCATCCTGCTCGACAGTATCACCCGTCTTGCACGCGCCTACAACACGCTGCAGCCGCACAGCGGCAAGATTCTCTCGGGTGGTGTGGATGCCAACGCCCTGCATAAACCGCGCCGCTTCTTTGCGGCTGCGCGTAACATCGAGGATGGCGGAAGTCTCACAATCATGGCGACCGCCCTCGTGGAAACCGGCAGCCGGATGGACGACGTTATTTTCGAGGAGTTCAAGGGCACCGGTAACCTCGAGCTCTGCCTGGACCGCTCCCTGGTGGAGAAACGGGTCTTTCCCGCGATCAACGTGGAGAAGTCCGGCACGCGCAAAGAAGAGCTGCTGCTGCATCCCGACGAACTGGGGCGCATCTGGACCCTGCGGCGCGCCATCAACGGCGTACCTGCCGTAGAGGCGATGGAGATGATTGTGAAACGCTTGAAGAAGACGAAGACTAATGCCGAGTTCCTCATGACAATGAAAGAATAAGGGGGCTTCGGCCGGGGTGAGGGGGTCTCGCCCGACCGGTTCGGAATACCGAACCGCTAAGGAGCGATACCCCCTCACCCCGGCCTTCGCTGTGGGTATGAGGAAAGGCCTGTGCCTCCCTCACCCCGGCCACGGCTTTGGGTAGAATGGAAGAACGGCTCGAGTGACCCGTTCTCGGGCCTGTGCTTGGGATTGCAGAAGGAGAAGAGATGGACGTTAAGATGGAAGATGCCGGCCCTTGCCGGAAGTTGATGCATGTCGCGACCACTGTTGATGAGGTGCGCGAAGACTACGAGGAGCTGTTGAGCTGGTTCCGTAAGGGCGGCCGTGTGCCCGGTTTCCGCAAAGGGAAAGCCCCGACGAAGGTCATTGAAGCGCAGTACAGGAAGGATCTCACGGAGTCGGCCAAGGAGCGTCTCGTGCCGCGTTTCTACCGTGAGGCACTCGAAGAGCAGGGGATTACCCCGGTTGCCATCGTCGGCATTCAGGATGTTGAGTTTGCCAAGGACACCGGATTGGCCTTCGACGTGATGATCGATGTGCCGCCCGAGTTCAAGCTGCCCAAGTACATGAAGATCTCTGTTAAGCGCAATGCGGTCGAGGTGTCGGATGACGACGTACAGAAGGCCTTTGACTCCGTACTGGAACAGCAGTCGCGCTTCGAGGACGATGATGAGGGCACCCTTGAGGACGGCAACCTGGTGAAGCTGGACTACAGTGGTGTGTGTGGCGAACAACCCGTCAAAGAGTTGGCGCCGGACGCACCCGAATTGGACGACGGCAAGGATTTCTGGGCCATGCTGGGACAGCGCGAGTTCCTGCCCGGCGTGGATGCTTCGCTGCTGGGCGCCAAGGTGGGCGACGAGGTGAAAGCCGAGATCACGTTTCCCGAAGACTTTGCCACTGAAGCCCTGCGCGGCAGAACAGCCTCCTACACGCTGACCATCAAGGCGCGCCGTGCACGGAAGCTGCCCGAGGTGAACGAGGAGTTCCTCAAGATGTTTGAGGTGGATAGTGAGGATGCGCTGCGCCAGCGCATCCGCGATGACATCCAACAGAACGGCGAACAGCAGGAGCAGAGCCGGCTCAAGAGCGAGATCGGCAACCACCTTCTGAAAAAGGCGAAGTTTGATCTGCCACAGTCGCTCGTGCAGCAGGAGATGGAAATGATGGTGCGTAGCATGGTGGAGCGTATCGCCATGCAGGGCGCCTCGCGTGAGCAGCTCGAGCAGCAGCAGGCACAGATTGTCGAGTCTGCCACCGAAGCGTCCAAGGAACGCGTGCAGCTCACGTACATTCTCAGCCGGATCGCGGATAAAGAGTCGATCACCGTATCGGATGAGGAAGTGGATCAGCGCCTCGCAACAATGGCCGCAGGCTATGGCATGACGGCCGACAAGCTTAAGAGTGAGCTGGAGAAGCGCAATGCCCTCGAGCGCCTGCAGAGCGACATTCGAGACGAGAAGACGCTGGACTTTCTCTTGGAGAACGCCAAGGTTAAGTAGCTCGGAATGCGGAATGCGGAATGCGGAATGAGAGGATGAGAGCATGACAGTACAGAATCAGGCATTGGTGCCGATCGTGGTAGAGCAAACCGGGCGGGGTGAGCGCGCCTATGATATATTCTCGCGCCTGCTGAAAGATCGGATCCTATTTATCGGGTCGGGAATCAATGATGATATCAGTAACCTGATTATTGCGCAGTTGCTCTTCCTGCAGGCGGAAGATGCGAAGAAGGACATCAGTATTTACATCAACTCGCCGGGCGGATCGGTGACCGCCGGTCTCGCAATCTACGACACGATCCAGTTTCTGAAATGTGACGTGGCGACCTACTGCGTAGGGCAGGCCGCGAGCATGGGGGCCGTACTGCTGGCCGCCGGCGCGGCGGGCAAGCGCTTCGCACTGCCCAACGCTCGCATCATGATTCACCAGCCCTGGGGCGGGGTGCAGGGACAAGCATCGGATATCAATATCCAGGCCCAGGAAATCCTGAGGCTGCGCGACCGGATTAACGAGATCCTGGCTCATCATACCAGCAAGGATGTTGATGTGATCGCGACGGATACGGACCGGGATTTCTTCATGTCGGCCAAAGACGCCAAGGACTACGGCCTCGTAGATGAGGTGGTTGTCAAGGGCAAGAAGGAGGCCTGATCGTGGAATCGTCCAACGGACCCGTGACATGCAGTTTTTGTGGCAAGCGTCGTGAGACTGTGAACGGCCTCGTAACGGGCCCGGGTGTCAACATCTGCGATGCCTGTGTAGGCCTCTGCAATACCTTGCTGAAGAAGGAAGGTGAGCCGGTCGAACCGGAATCCGTAGACGTTCGGCCCGGCCTGGTCGTGCCCAAACCGCATGAGATCAAGGGGTATCTCGATGATCACGTGATTGGCCATGACCACACCAAGAAGGTGCTCTCGGTCGCCGTTCACAATCACTACAAGCGGCTCAAGCAGGAATCGCATTTTGCTGAAGATCACCCGTTCTCGGACGTAGAGATCGAAAAAAGCAACATCATGCTGATCGGTCCCACGGGATCGGGCAAAACGCTCATGGCGCGCTGCCTGGCGAAGATGCTGGATGTTCCGTTTTCGATTGTAGATGCCACGACGCTGACCGAAGCAGGCTACGTGGGAGAGGATGTAGAGAACATCCTGTTGAGCCTGATCCAGAGCGCCGATGGTGATGTGGCCCGTGCTGAAACGGGCATCATCTACGTGGATGAGATCGACAAGATCGGTCGCAAGACCGAAAACGTCTCCATCACGCGTGACGTATCGGGCGAAGGCGTCCAGCAGGCTCTCCTGAAGATCCTGGAGGGCTCGCTGGCCCGTGTCCCGCCGGGGGGCGGCCGCAAGCATCCCCAGCAGGAATACATAAAGATCAATACCGAGCACATCCTGTTCATCTGTGGCGGTGCCTTTGTCGGTCTTGACGGGATTATGAAGCGACGCATGGGCTCCCAGCAGATCGGCTTTGTAGAGCCGCTACCCCACTCTGTTGCCGGTGTGGGAGACAGCGGTGTGGAGCCGGAAGACCTGGTCAAGTACGGCCTCATTCCGGAGCTGATCGGACGGCTTCCCATCGTGACGACGCTGGCGGAACTGACCGAGGACCAGCTGGTGGACATTCTCGTGAAGCCGCGCAACTGCATGGTGCGCCAATACCAGAAGCTCCTTGCGATGGAGGACATAGAACTGAGTTTCACCGATAGTGCCCTGCGCGAGATGGCTCACCTGTCAGTCGATCGTGGAACGGGGGCGCGCGGACTGCGTGCCATCATTGAGCGCCTGATGCTCAATGTGATGTATGAGGCGCCCCGGCATCCGGCTGGAAAATCGCTGCGCGTGACCAAACGCATGGTAACCGGCCAGGTCCAGTTCCCGGAACCACCCGCCCGCATGAAGCGGATCGCTTAGGGTGCTGTAACGCAAATAGGCTTCCGGAATGCGCTACCTACTGTCATTTCGAGCGAAGCGAGAAATCTCAGCCTCATGGTGTGGCTGAGATCCCTCGACTTCGCTCGGGATGACACACGAGTTGTACAAACGCAACTGTGAGACACGACACTGGGGAGCTAGCCGCTGATCTGCTCTGTCAGCCAAACGAGAAGCGCTTCCCGGTCGGGGAAACGGTCTTCCAACTGTGCCTCGTAGGCAAGGCGCAGCCAGTGTCCTATTCCCGGGCCTTCCGGGATCCCGAGATCCAGAACGTCTCGCCCGGTGATCCAGGCTGGTGGTAACACCGGCTCACTGGCCATCTCTTCCTGAAAGGCTATCAGCCGATCGTAGTTATCGAGATCACCGTGGCTCCCCACGCAGTCCAGCCGGTGCAGCTCCAGCTCGACCGGGAAGGTGGGGGCCCCAACCATGCGGCGCAGGGTTGAGCGGCGCATGCGAGGCACATCCATCGTGCGCATGTGTCCGCGCACGCACGCGGTAATGAAATCACGATCGTCATTCGGGAACTTGAGCCGGCGCAGGATTGCCTCGGCCATGTCGCCACCAATCGGCGCGTGTCGATTGAACCGGATGCGGTCCGTATCGTCGGTGAAGGTCGGCGGCTTGCCCACGTCGTGCAGCAGGACCGCCCACGCCAGGCGGGCCGATGGTTCCTCCATCTCGTTCAACATCAGTACGGTGTGTTCAAAGACGTCACCTTCCGGGTGGAACTGGGGCGGCTGCAGCGTGCCACGCATGGCGCTGATCTCGGGAAGCAGCGGCTCCAGGAGTCCCACCTCATGGAGTAGCGTCAGGGCGTCGCCGGCTCGCGGTGACTCGGTCAGGATGCGGGTCAGTTCGTCGCGGATCCGTTCAGCGGCTATCTGGGTAATGCTTGCCGCCTGGGCCCTTATCGCGTCGGCCGTTTCCGCATCAAGCCGGAAGTCCAGCACAGAGGTAAATCGAACCGCGCGTAGCATGCGCAAGTGGTCCTCCTTGAACCGGGTGGCCGGATCACCCACACAGCGCACGATGCGCTCGGACAGGTCGCGTTGCCCCTCAACGAAATCGATGATCGTGTCGCTGTGCTGTGGATCCATGAAGAGCGCGTTGATCGTGAAGTCGCGCCGCTGGGCATCTGTCTCGGGATCGCTGAAGGTGATGCTGTCGGGATGTCTTCCGTCGTGGTAGCCATGGTCGGCGCGGAACGTGGCGACCTCCACCTCCTCTGAGTCGAGGCGCACGCGTACAACGCCAAAGCACTTCCCCGTGGGTATCGCCCCCGGGAAGAGGGACTCGACAATCTCGGGCCGCGCTTCGGTGGCCACGTCATAGTCAACCGGCGTGCGCCCCAGGAGCCTATCGCGAACACATCCACCCGCCAGGTAGGTCGTGAACCCCTTCTCTGCAAGGCGTTCCACAACCCTGACAGCCGCGCTGTAGGCGCGGGCCGGCTCGGATCGGCCTGGAGGAACGTTGCCCATACTCGGTATTACTCGCCAGCGTGAGGCTTCGCTGCCACGCGTTGCATGAAGGCGCACACCAGGGCGCGCATGGCGGGCGTCGCGGCGCGGGTGACGTCAATCACATCGTCATGCGAAAGGGCGTCGTTGCCCGTGGCGGCGGCCCGGTTTGTGATGCAGGACAGCCCTGCCACGTTGAGTCCCAGCGCTCCCGCAAGGATAGCCTCAGGCACCGTCGACATACCGACGGCGTCAGCTCCCAACGTGGTATAGGCGCGCACTTCAGCCGGCGTTTCATAGGATGGGCCGCTTACGGCCACGTAGACACCATGCTTCAGAGAGATGGACTGCTCCGTTGCCGCCGCGTCGAGCTGGTTCCGGAGCGCGGGCGTATAGAGCCGGGTGAGATCGGGAAAGCGAGGGCCCAGATCCGGCTGGTGGGGGCCGCGGAGCGGATTGTCGCCCATGGCATTGATATGGTCATCAATCACCATCAGGTCGCCCGGTTGAAGATCATCGCGAATTCCTCCCGCCGCGTTGGTGAGCAGCAGGGCCTGTGCGCCCATGGCATGGGCGAGAAAGGCAGGGAAAATGACCGGCGCCCACGAGGTGCAGCCGTACGCGTGGCGGCGGCCCTGAAAGACGAGACAGGTTCCGTGGCCCGTATCGGCTAGATGGATCGCTCCGGCGTGGCCCTTGACTGCGGCCGCGCCGAGCATGGGGATCTGGTCGAACGCGACCGTGTCGGTGATGGTCCAGTCATCGATCGCCGCCCCCCAGCCGGAACCCAGTATGGCCGCGGTCGAGGGGGACGCATCACCCAGTCGTTCTCGTACTGCGTTGGCGCTGCTGCGCAGCATGTCGATATTGATTGGTTTCATGGTATGTCTGCTGCTCCGTGATTTGCCGCTTCTCGGAGAATATCGTATATTCGCGCGATGCGAGGAAGTAAAAAGAGGGATGGATCGTGGGACGACTGGCGCTGGCAGTTACAGCATGCCATCCGATCGCTTGAGGACTTGGTGGGGCAGGGCATCATCGCGGGCAGTGAGGTGTCAGGGCTCTTGCCTGTCGTGGAGCGGTATCCTCTCTGCATTACCCCGTACTACCTCGAATTGGCAAAGACCGCTGACAGGACGGATCCCATCCTTCGGCAGTGTCTCCCCAACACGCGGGAGATGGCGCCGGGAGGTGCGCCTGATCCGTTTGCCGAGGATGACTCCACGGGGGTTCCCGGCCTGGTGCAGCGCTACCCCGATCGGGCGCTGGTGATGACCACGTCGGCCTGCGCGGTGGCATGCCGTCACTGTACGCGCAAGAATCTCCTGGGCCCCGACCGGCACATGGCGGGCCGGGAGGGATGGCAAACTGTCTGTCGCGCGCTGCGCGACCGACGGCAAGTCCGGGAGGTCATTCTCTCGGGAGGGGACCCACTCCTGCTGGAGACAGCCGAGCTGGACCGTATGCTGGGTGACCTGCACGCCATTCCCCATATTGAAGTGGTGCGCATCGGAACGCGTGTCCCGGTGGTGCTGCCGATGCGCATTGACGATGGGCTGGCCGACATGTTGGCCCGTCACAGGCCTCTCTGGGTCAATACGCAGTTCAATCATCCATCCGAGATTACCGCTGATTCGACGGCGGCCTGCGAGCAACTGATCAGTCGCGGCATCCCGGTTTCGAACCAGGCGGTTCTGCTGCGTGGTGTGAATGACGATGTCGACACGCTCCGGGCGTTGTGCAATAGTCTGCAACGGAATATGATACGGCCATACTACGTGTTTCAGTGTGATCCGGTCATGGGTACTGAACACTTTCATGCGGAGCTGGGCAAGGGGCAGGAACTGAATGAAGCATTGCGCTGTAGCGTGGGCGGCTTATCGATGCCGCGTTTCGTGGCCGATGTACCTGGAACTGGCGGTAAGACTCCGCTGGCGGCACTGACCGCGAAGGGAGAGCCATCATGACGGGATTGATCGAGATGCTGAACGTGTCGTCTGATACCGTGTCCAAGTTGGTGGCCACGTTAGTCTTGCTGATCCTGTTTGTTCTGCTCCGCTTCCTGACGTGTTCTCTTGTGAAGCGGAAGGTTAGCGACCCTGCCCGCTTTCATCACTGGCGGCGGGTGATTGTCAATACGCTTACGATCATCGCACTCGTGCTGGTCGGGCGCGTGTGGATTCGGGCATTTGACTCGTTGGCCACGTTCCTGGGGTTGGCCAGTGCCGGTCTTGCCGTTGCCATGCATGATTCGATCGCAAACATTGCAGGATGGGTTTTCATTCTCTGGCGCAAGCCCTTCAAGGCGGGGGACCGTATCCAGGTGGGTACCATCAGGGGGGATGTCATTGATCTGCGCCTGTTTCAGTTCAGCGTGATCGAAGTCGGCAACTGGGTGGATGCGGAGCAGAGCACCGGCCGTATCGTCCATATCCCCAATAGCCAGATTCTGCGCGAACCGGTCTCCAACTATGAGACCGGCTTTCAGTACATCTGGCACGAGATTCCTGTACTGATTACGTTCGAAAGTGATTGGCGCAAGGCCAAGGAACTGCTGACAGGCATTGCCTCCGAGAAAGCTGAGCACCTTTCAGAGGGCGCGGAGGCCCAGATACGGCGTGCAGCGATGCGCTACCTCATCTTCTTCAAGAACCTGACGCCCATCGTCTATACGACCGTACGGGATTCCGGCGTGCTGTTGACGCTGCGCTACATCGTGAAACCTCGCGAACGGCGCAACTCCGAGCAAACCATATGGGAGGCGATTCTGGACGCGTTTGCGCAACATGATGATATCACGCTGGCCTACCCGACCACACGTTTCTACAAGGCGGAGTCTAATCTCCCTGCCGAGCATTGTAGATAACGCCACGCGCGCCACAGGCTTGGTCGAGCCAGTCGGGCAGTGCAATCGAAAGTGCGGGGGGCGGTCGTCATTGCTCAGAAGGCTCCTTGGTTCGAGCGGGCAGGACGATGCTGCTCCTGCGGCACAACCCTTCCCGTAGCGTCTCTCCGGAACCGAACTGAATGCGAAGGAGCCGATCCGTTTCGGCGCCCAGGATCCGAATCTTCGCGCCCCGTTTAAGGACACCTACCAGCCGTGCGTGGCGCTCGGGGTCAAAAACAGGGAGGCGCGCACGCACGATATAGTCCTGGGGTGCAATCGGTGTGAGGGGCTTGGGTTCGGAAGGCTGACTGGCCCAGCCCCCCAGCTTCTCCCGCTTGGCTGCCTTCTGTGCAACGCTGAGCCGGCTCCAGTGTTTCGAGGCCGGCTTGCCGTCCGGCAGTGTGATGGGCAGGCCGTAAACGCGCGCCAGCCCGTTGCGAACCAGGGCAATCGAAAGAAACCCCTCCTCGGTTTCGATCATACCAAAGTAGCGTGTACGGTCGCTACGCCCGCGGGCATCCACGCGGCGCGTGTGTACGGTGAAGGGCTTGGATAGGTAGTTCGTTGTGAATGCTGTCGCATCCTGTCCGAGCCTAATGGTCTGTTTGGGCGTCAACCCCCAGTATTTGGCCTGTTCTTCAACCCGATCGGGGAATGAGAGCTCTGTTTCGGGTGTGTCGACGAAGTAGAGCCGGAAGATGTAGTGCCGCCTTCCGCATCTGACATGGAAGCTGTCGCCATCGTTGAAGTGCTGAGTGATGAGTGTACAGTCGTCGTACCGATACCACTGGCCGGCCGCGCTGCCGCAGGTCGGTACCATCATGACGGCCGCCATGGCCATGAGACAGACGCGATATAGTACTCTGATTGGGTTGGTCGACATGGGTCTCTCCACAATCATTCTGCTCATCTACGCATAGAGGTAAAGCACAATCAGGTCGTCGATCGGGTGTAGGAGGCGCGTCCGATGGGTTTGCCCTGGCCCGTGAAGATACGCTCGAAGTCGGTCTGTTCATCCGCGTCGGGTATGAAGACGGGTGCCGCGTCAAAGCGGTTGTCGGTCTCGAACCGTTCAGAGATGGATTCGAAGTAGTCCGGGTCATCTGTGGCAATATGGAGTATCCCGCCAGGCGTCATGGCGCGATCGAGATCGTTCAGAAACGAGGGGCAGAACAGTCGTCTGCCGTGATGTCGGCGTTTAGGCCAGGGATCGGGAAAGAAGATCGTGAAGGCAGACACACTGTGGTCTGGTAGCAGGTGCTGGAGTGCATAGGAGGCCTCGACTTGGAGCAAGCGAACATGCTCCAGGCCGGCACGCGTGAGTTTGCGGGACAACTTGTGAATACGTGAACGCATGCGATCGATGCCGAGGAAGTTCATTTCGGGGTGCTTGCGGGCCGTGGCCAACAGGTAGCGCCCCTTGCCGCAGCCAACATCAACCGCCAATGGCCGCTGCACTCCCGTTGAGGAAGGGAAAAGCGCGGGGAGAGACAGGGCCTGGGTCCAACTGTCCGGGACTACAATGGGATCCACAGCATCCATGGCTGCCCCATCATGCTACTTGCCGAAAAGACGCGACAGCATGCCGCCTCCGTGGTCCACGCGATCCATGGCGGCTTCGATGTAGTCCAAGGCGAAGATCTGGAAATTATCGCCACTGGACTTTGCCTTGTGCTTCCTTGCTGCCTTGAACAAGCCTTCTTTGGCGGCATCAATGTAGCGATTATGTTTGCCCACATCGCCGTGAGCCCGCTTCTCCGCCAGGGACGTGAGTAGAGGGTGAAAGGCACGCGCAAGGTTGCTCTTGGCGTTCCAGTCTCCGGCCTTAACAGCGGCCACATCGCGAGCAATAGCCGCAGCAGCCGCCGCGGCGGTGGACTGCTGACTATCCTGTCCAAGCTTCAGAGGAATCTTCATATGTGCGCATCCTGTTCTGTTGCAACTGGAGACGGTGTTGAGACTAGCAGGCCACAGGCTAGTACTCAAGCCCGCTGCCGCCGATGTACTCACGCAAAATGGAACTGGGGGGGACAGGGTCGACGGCGGCGGGTAGAAAGTTGAGGAGAAACTCGGAAAGCCGTCGCGCTTCGGCATACTCCGTGTGCATCGGGTTTACCTGCATCAGAAGCGGTTCCACCATGGGCTTGAGGATGGCTAGCTCGTAGTCGAGTGCTGAGTTGAATGTCGCGTCAGCTTCGCGCTGGAACGGGAAGATCCAGCGCTTCTCCCCGCGTCGCACGGAAGGCCACATCCTTAGCGTGTCGAGTGATGAGTGACCGCGATACTTGTAATCGCGTACGATGCGCCTCATCAGGCGGTTGTCGGTCGTGGAAACCCTGTTGTGCGCATCCATGTTCAGCTGGGTCAGCGCGCTGACATAGATGCGGAACTTGTTGGGGCTCGGAACGCTCCCGGTCAGGCGCGGGTTCAAACCGTGGATACCCTCGACGATTATGATCTCGTCCTCACTGATCTGCAGGACGTCGCCCCGGTACTGTCGCTCCTTGCGCGAGAAGTCGAAATGGGGCGGTTCAACAGGGCGGCCCTGGATCAACTGAGCCATGTGCTCATTAAACAGCTCCAGGTCAACCGCCTCGATGTGTTCGTAGTCCGGGTTGCCGTCCTCGTCGCGCGGATTGCGCTGCGGGGGAACAAAGTAGTCATCGGCACCGATGGTGACCGGGCGGAGTCCATTGGCCTCAAGATGAATGGCCAATCGCTTGGAGAAGGTTGTCTTTCCGGCCGAGGAGGGACCCGCTACAAGCACCATGCGAACGTCATGGGCCCTGCTCGTGATGGCGTCGGCAATCTGGGTAAGCTTCTTTTCGTGCAGCGCTTCCGCTCGCCTTACAAACCGCGACATCTCGCCGTCCATGATGATCTGGTTGAGTCGACCCACTGTGGCCACGTTCAGGATACGGCCCCACTCCTTGTGTTCCTGGAAGATCTGGAAGAGGTGGGGCTGATCTTCGAAATCGTCAAGCCGGCAAGCCGGACCACGCGAAGGCATATGCAGCACAAAGCCCGGCGGGTAGGGGATCAGCCTGAAACACTGGAGTGCGCCGGTATGCGCCGCAAGCGGACCGTGGGCCAGCTCCCAGAAGTCCCCACAACGGTGTGTGACGACGTGGGGTGGATTGCGAAAGCGCAGCAAGTTGTACTGATCATCGAGTCCTGCTTCCTCGAATGCAGCAAGCGCGTCGGCGTACGACAGCTTGCAGCGTTCGATAGGGAGGTCGTCGGCAATCAACTCATGCATGCGTGCCTCGACGCCCCGTAGCTGCTCATCGCAGATACCCGTGCCGGATTTGTCGTGCGGTTCGAACGAGCAGTAGAGGCCGTTCCCGAATGAATGCTCCACCGCGAAAGCCGCATGCGGGAACAGGTCTCGCACCGCCATCGCAAGCACGTAGCAAAGCGACCTGCAGTAGACACGCCAGCCATGCGGGTCGCCTAGCGTCAGAAAGGAAACATGACAGTTGACGGTAAGCGGATAGGAGAGCGATGCGACATCGTTGTTGACCAGCGCGGCCAGGAACGGTTGTCCGTTGGTCGGCTCCGGGATGAACGACCCTACGGGGGTGCCCGCCCGGCATTCCAGACGCCGGCCATCTTTAAAGCTTACTGTGATCTGCTGCATCGTGGATGAACCGTATCACACCGCTGTGCGAATGCAAGCGCACGCGTCCGATGCCATGCCTCTTGACATGTTTATATGCCTATAATATAAGGCATGTGGTTCTGGTGTGGTGTTGGTGGCCATCAGCGATTGACCATGTAAGGAGGCGGGGCTAAGTTTCCCCCAGAAGGAAGGCAACGCGCTAGTTGATTTCATTCTCATACGCATGACGTCGAGACGCCTTCGGGGGCGTCGGGAAACAGCATGCCAAATAACTCGGGGCCGTCGCCTCGAGCCAAGAGGAGGTGGGAGACGTGGCAGCAAAGAAGGCACCGAAGAAGAAGGTTGCCAAGAAGGTAGCCAAGAAGAAGGCCGCCCCGAAGAAGAAGGTAGCCAAGAAGAAGGCGGCACCGAAGAAGAAGGCCGCTAAGAAAGCTGCTCCGAAAAAGAAGGTAGCCAAGAAGAAGGCTGCTCCAAAAAAGAAAGCTGCCAAGAAAGCCGCCCCGAAGAAGAAGGTAGCCAAGAAGAAGGCGGCACCGAAGAAGAAGGCCGCTAAGAAAGCTGCTCCGAAA
>JASLOA010000013.1 GCA_030745755.1 Kiritimatiellia bacterium
CATGTCACGGGCTTGCGACGAGATCCCTATATCCATATCTATATTGATGGTGCCCGCGCAGCCAGTACATGGATCGGCGAGACCTACGACATTCTCGGCGTCACGACACCGCGTATTGCGCAGTATGGAATAGACGAGATCTACTACGAAGGCTACATCGACGAAGTGGCTGTGCTGTCACGCTCGATGTCGGATGCTGAGATTGGTGCGTTAGCTGGCGTGGGGCGTGGGCTTGGCACAGATGCCGAGTACATCGGCGAACCGATCGACGCCGGGCGTGTGTCGATCTGGCGTCAGATCTCGTGGGGCGCCGGTGGGCCTCATGGTACGCCGCTGGAGACGGATGATGATACGACGGTGGTTGGGCTGTGGCACCTGGATGAGTCGAGCGGTGATGCTGTTGATGAGAGCGCCTATGGGAATGATGGGGCGGTGAGCGGGGCCGGGTATGGCTATGCCGGTGTGTTCAGCAATTGCTTTGATTTTGCGGGAGGGAATC
Source organism: Kiritimatiellia bacterium (assembly GCA_030745755.1). Taxonomy (GTDB): domain Bacteria; phylum Verrucomicrobiota; class Kiritimatiellia; order UBA8416; family JABMPJ01; genus JABMPJ01. The sequence continues at coordinate 500 of JASLOA010000013.1, forward strand.
GCGTTACGGCTTCCGGGGGGATGGGGTTAGTGACGGCGATGACGGCGGAGGCGTGGGTCTACACGGATGATCCACGGGACCGGGTTGTGGTTGAACGGACGGACGGGGCGGCCGGGTTTGTGCTTGGACTCGATGGTGATGGACGGCCGACATTCCAGATGGGTGGAGCACCGGCGGCGGTGTCAACCTTGCCGCTGCAGGTCGATCGTTGGTCGCACCTGGCGGGTACGTATGATGGCGAGAAGGTGCGGTTGTACCAGGATGGAGCGATGGTTGCGGCGCAGCCGGTCATCGGTGTGTCGGCGAATTCCGGTACGGCGCTTGTGATTGGTGATGCGTCCGGAGGCGGTTCGGGATTTGTGGGGCAGATTGATGAGGTGGCAGTTCACAATCGGGCTCTCATCGATGAAGAAATCAGGGATCACTACCGCTCGGGAACGGGCGATATCCGGTTCCAGGTGCGGGTGGGTGATGCGCTTCCTCTGACAGGTGATTTCATCGGACCGGACGGAAGCACAAATACCTTCTTCAGAGAGTACTGGGGCGCTCAAATGGGGGCTGACCTGCTAGGTGTTCAGCAGTACCTCCAGTATCGCGTGTTGATGGACAACGACAACCATCGTTTCCCGACGGTGCTGCGTGGTGTGCAGGCGGATGTCACCAGTTTCTCGACAGTGAATCCGTGGGTGGAACCGGCGGATGGGTTCGGCTACGACTTCACCGGGCGTCTGACGAGTTTTGATCACACACTGGGGCTGGCAGGGGCGAATACGGGGATTCGCTATCAGCTTTCCGGTGACAATGGTGTCAACTGGTACTACTGGGGCGGGTCGCAATGGGAGGCGTCCACGGGGCTGGATTGGCCGGGGGAGGTGTCGCAGGCCGGGACGATCTCAAGCAATATTCCGTCGTTCTTTGATCAGCTCTACTCGAAGGAGGGCGGGACGTTCAAGTTCCGCGCATTCCTGCACTCGGAGGGTGATTACCAGATCGAGTTGGATCAGGTGGATATTGAGGCGTCAACGGGGCGTATTGTTGTTACGGTGCCGAATGGGGAGGAAGTAGGCGACGATGCCTGGGTAGTGGGTGTGACCAATGTCATTACCTGGGATGCGGAAGGTGATGTGGGGAGCTCGCTGACCATTGAGTTCTCCGAGGATGGTGGACAGAACTGGGAAACTGTTGATGACGATGTTCCCCATTCCGGGACGAATGGGACTTATGCCTGGGACACGCCGTATTTTGGTCTGGGCGGCCAGCGTGATGAGTGTCGAATCAGAATTACGGATAACAGTGATGCGACCGTCTGGGATATGTCGGATGCTGATTTTGAGCTGGTGTTCCGGTATCGGCTGATGGCTCCGAACGGCGGGGAAGTCTGGTATATCGGCGAGACGAACGTGGTTCGCTGGCATGAGCCTCCCGGCCTGGGTACGCCTGCGGACCTTTACTTCAATCTGAATGGACATGACCAGCTCGGAACCGGCCTCTCAGATCCCGGCTGGCGCTACCTCGAGAGCGTTCCAACGATTGCAGGAAGCACGAACAACACCTATGCGTGGGTGACGCCGAAGAATATCCCCGAGCTTCTCTCTCCGGCGGCGCGACTGCAGATAACGCCTGAGAACAGTATGGCGGCGCATGACATGTCGGACCTGTCATACACGATGGCGGGCATTCGCATTACGAACCCCAATGACAGCACGGCGTGGAAGCGCGGTTCGGCGCAGACGGTGACCTGGGCGGCGGCAGGTGATGTTGCGGGTGGCGTGACGCTGGAGTACTCCGGGGATGGCGGCGGTAGCTGGGATCCTGTTGTACCGGGGACGATCCCGTGTAGCGTATCCAGCAACAACACGTATTCGTGGACGATTGTGGCCGACGACCCGTCGCAGAACTCTGTGCTGCGCATGGTATCTACAAACCAGCCAAGGATTTGGGCGGTGTCGGACGTATTCACCGTGTCCGATATTGACATCAAGTCGCCCGTGGCCGGTGATGAGTGGCAGACGCTGTCGACGGAACTGATCCAGTGGACGGCTGGTGGTGCGGGTGATGAGGTGAACCTGTTCTATTCGATTGATGGTGGAACGAATTGGATTCTCATCAACGAGGAAGATCCGGTATTCAACGACAACACGACGGGGGTCACGAATGAGTATCCCTGGGTTGTGCCAGACTTGCCGGGCGATACCCAAATCCGGATTCAGTCACTACTGAGTACGGAGCTGTTCGCGGATTCCGATGTGTTTCAGATCTCCGGTATTCGGATCACTGCGCCGAATAGCGATGCGCGTTGGGAGTACGGGACTCAGAATGCCATAGATTGGGTCTATGCCGGAAATGGCCTCGAGCAGGGGCGCGTGATGTTCTCTTACGACAATGGTCATAGCTTCACCAATCTGAAGGATGTAGGCCTGTTCTCCGGGAACTACGGCTTTACGCCGGACCGGCCAACGGTCCGCGCGCTGGCCCGTGTTGAGGCGCTCGATGAACCGTATGCTTCGCTCGGCGTGGCGGGGCAGTCGGACAGCTACTTCACGAATGCCGGCATCATGGTGACATCACCCGAACAGGCCGATGTGATCAAGATGGGTGCTTTGGCGGCGAATCCGATTCAGTGGCTTTCCGCCGGTGTGCTTCCCGGCAATGGTGTTGTAGATCTTTCCTACTCTGATGGGACGACGGAGACGGCGCTCTTCACGTTGCAGAATAACGAGGATTTCAACGAAACAACGCATGTTTCCGGCTATAACTTCAAGCCGTGGACACCTGAGGTGTCGCTGAATCCGTCTGAGACTGCCCGGGTCAAGGTGTTCGGCGACGGTCCGTTCGGGGACTACACGGGCTGGTCCGAGCAGTTCATATTGCAGGGCGTGCGAATTGTGGAGCCGACATCCGGTAGCCAGTGGAACATTGACACAACGCGGGAGATCCGCTGGTTGAACGCCGGGTTCGGCCCGGGCGCGGATGCGCGGATGTATATCTCAACGGATGGCGGGTCCACGTTTGATCCGACGCCGATACTTCCTGACGTGATTCTGGACAATGGCGATGTGGACTGGCTGATCCCCTTCGGAACGCCTCCAACAACGAACGTGATGCTGAGATTGGACGTTGTCGATGATCCTGAATCGTTCTCGGCCTACTCGTTGCAGTTCACGCTTAAGGGACTGAGTGTCAGCCAGCCGACCGTCGGGACGAGCTGGGATCTTGGCGCCACTGAGACAATCGAGGTGCAGGCCGCCGGTGCCGGCGAGTTGGTCAATATCTACTACTCATCTGACGACGGGGGCTCATTCGATACAGTTAACCCCATCAGCGTTGGCGCTGCGATCAGTGATGGAGCCAATAGTCTGCCGTGGACTATTGAGCTGTATCGTGTTCCATCAACGAACGCGCGTATATGGGTCGACTCGATTTCGACGGATGCGACGATTGTGTCGGATCCGTTCACGATGGCCGGCATCCTGGTGACGGAGCCGTCGAGTGTGAATATCTGGGCGGCTGATGAGACAAACCATATCGAGTGGATTGCCGTTGGGACGACCGGCAACTTCAAGATCGACCTGGTGGAAGCCGACGGGACGACCGTGCTGCAGAACATACACCTGGGATTGGCGGCCACGTCGTATGATTGGCCCACGCCCGTGTCCGCTGTGGACGCAGACCTTAGGATTCGTGTCGAGGAGGTAGGAGGTTCCTATGTTGGTGTTTCTGAGCTCTTCAAGATCGTGCAGGACCCGACACTGGAGGTCCTGCAGCCTGTGGATGGTGCGTTCCTGAAGAACGGACGGACGTATCAGGTCGTGTGGACGAAGGCGGGCGCTATGCCAACGACGTTCGAGGCGAGCTATTCATTCGACGACTTCGCTACGACGAATGTGATACCCGGGAGCGCCGTGCTCACCAATAACCAGTACTTCCTCGACTGGGTGTTGGCCAATCCCGACGAACTGGGCCTGGTAAAGGTGCGAGTTGTCAACACCAGCATTCCGTCGATTCAAGACGCGACAGAAGACATCAACATGGTGGCCGACATTGTCGTGAACTCGCCTAACGGTGGTGGGCAGTATTATGCACTAAAGACCTACGATGTTGCCTGGTTTACAGCCGGGAACACAACGGAGTTTGACCTGTATTACTCAACGAACCGGTTCCGCACAGTCGGTAGCTGGAAGAAGATCAATACAGCCGGTCCCATCTCGGGCTTGGGGAGCGGCCAGTTGAGCCAGTGGTCTGACTGGGAGGTCCCGGATAATGTCAGTGCAACGGTCTGGATGCGTATCCAGGATGCCAACTACACAGGTGTATATCCTGCGAATGTGGAAGGGCCGTTTGATGATTCGGACGACATGTTCAGCATTATCTACTACACGATCGAGTGGAATGTGATCAATCAGGAGACTCGAGTCGCACTGGATAAACTGGCTGTAAGCGACAGTTCTGGCTGGTCCGAATCGGGGCTCTCTTCGCCAATCGTACACTACTACCCCTACGGTAACTACGACACGATCTGGTCCCGTGCTCTCTTTGCTTCGAAGGTGGAATTCGACTGGTCGGCTGAGCCCAGCCGCACTATCACAATGGAATTGCTGGAGACGGGTCAGGAGCCGGACTTCGATGTAATGGCGAACTTCGCCTATGACTCGGCAAACCGGTCGTTCAATATCGCGAGTTGGATCGAACGTGGCGGGCAGGTGCTGGGGAATCCGGATGCCTCATTGATCGAGGTCTATGAGTCGGACGGGGACAAGATCGAGCAGATATCCAACCCCAACTCGGATAACGGCGTGTTCTTTAGCCTGTGGAATGTGAACGCCACGGAGGATCGGGAATATGGCACGAACTTCAATTATTCGGCCAGCGAGGTCTTCTGGGCCAAGGTGCTGGTCCAGTTCTCGGGTGAGTGGTATTCGTCTGCGTTGACGTTCCAACTCAGGCAGCCGGCCACTGATGAAATTATGCAGGTGATCGATGCGATTGAGGCGTCTGCAACGACCATTCTGGGTGAGGTATCTGGAATAGGGACGATGGTTGGTGGGGTGAGCAACCAGATTGATGATCTGTCGGCGCAGGTGGGCGATGGGTTTGCGGATGTGTTGGCGGCGGTTGGGACCAATCGGACGATCCTGTTGGATGAGGTGTTGCCGGGGATCGGGGGTATCAGCAATGACCTCGTGAATGTGTTTGGGCCTTCGGTCTCGAATATCGAGGATGTGGTACAGCTCATCAGTGGTGAAGTTGGCGGGGCGCGGATTCTGACGCGGCCGCTGGAGCTGGTTCGCGGCAGTACGAATACGTTCCTCTATCGGACGCAGAATTTCCCATCCGGCGTGACGCTGGATGTGCTGCATCCGACCAGTGGCGCCTCGCTGCTGGGTTCGTCCAAGCCCATGACTTCATACGGGTCGATCGACGGCATCTACCAGGCCGACGTGGAGGCCAACTATGCGCTGGATAGCTGTGTGATTGTCTGCTCCGATCCGCCGCCCGATGGCGCGTCTGACCGGCTGATGGTCAGCATTATCGATCCGGCAGCGGCAGACTTGGCTGGACGGATGGAGGCGGTATATGGTGCCGTAACCAACCTGGAGGGCTCCATAACGGGACTGGCGAGCATCAATACGGAGTTGGCGGGGTTGACGACCGTGTTGAATAACATGACGAATGACATGCAGGCTCTCAGTGATGCTGTTGGCAACTTGCCGGATCTGAGCATTGTGACGCAGGAGATCAATGAGCTGTCTGTGAAGATCGACAGCCTACCCGACTTGAGTAGTCTGACGAATATCATCGGCAATCTGGAAACCAAGATCGATAACCTGCCGGACCTGAGTATTGTGACACAGGAAATCGGTGAGCTTTCCGTGAAGCTCGACAATCTGCCGGACCTGGGTGCTCTGTCCAATATGGTGGGCCAGATCAGTACGAAGATTGATGGTCTGCCGGATCTGAGTGGGATGTCGAACAGTGTGGCGGCGCTTGAGTTGGCTATCGCTGGGATTCCTACCAACCTCGATCTGACGGCCGTGCAGGATGGTATCGCGGATCTGCGGACGGACATGGCGGGTCTGATTGGCGTGGACCTGTCGGGGACGCAGGCGGCGCTGGATTCGATCCTGGCCGCCGTCGGTAGTGCTGCGGGGACTGATCTGAGCGGGCTTGAAGGCGAGTTCCAGTCTCTGAAGAGCGCGTTACAGGGGGTCAGTGATGTGAGTCTGACCGGGCTGGATCAGAAGTTGAGTGCGCTGCAGGATGCGTTGGCAGGGGTGGATCGAATCGAGCAGACGCTGGGGAATCAGTCGGATGGCATTAACGAGGACTCGCTCTTTGCCAAGCTCGCACAGCTTGAGACGTCGGCCGAGCAGGCGGGTGCATCGGCTGATGCCGCGGAAGGGTACGCCGCGAGCGCGAAGACGAAGGCGGGCGATACGGCATCTGGCATCTCGGCACTGAAGCAGGCACTCGCGGCGGGTGATGCGGAGGAGGCGAAGCGGCAGCTTGGTGTGATTCGTCAGGCTCTGGCATCGGCCCAGGCGGATATTGCGCAGATCCCGGATGGCGTGACGTTGGATCAGTTGCAAAGCGAGATGGGTGCGACCAAGAAGACCATCGCCGACCTGGCCAAGAGTAACGGGTTCACCTGGCTGACGAGTATGGGCGAGGATGCGCTGGCGCCGGATGAGACGCCGGAGGATGGCAAACCGACCGATCTGGGCAAGCTCAGCCAGAACATCGAAGAAGTGCGCGGCTCGATGGAGTTCATGCAAAAGCTGCTGGATGAGATGCGGTATGAGCCGGTGGTCGAGGAGCAGTGGATTGGGATTGCGGAGTAAGCGCGGGACGCGCTTACTCCGGAGGTCGGAAGACGGAAGACGGAGATCGGAAGGGAAGAGATAGATGGTCATAAGGTCGGCGAAGGAGTTGGATGTTTATCAGTTGGCTTATGAGCTTTCGATGGAGATCTTCGAGATTAGCAAGAAGTGGCCCGTTGAGGAGCGCTATTCGTTAACCGACCAGATCCGCAGATCCTCTCGCTCCGTCTGTGCAAATCTGCGGGAGGCATGGGCGAAGCGGAGATATGAGGCGCACTTCACGAGCAAGCTGTCGGACTGTGATGGAGAGAATGGGGAAACGGACACTTGGCTCGACTACGCTCGCGACTGCGGGTACATCTCGACCGAGAAGCACAAGGATCTCGCGTCCAAGTGCGCCTCAGTAGGAGCTATGCTCGGGTCAATGATCCGCAATCCTGGCCCGTTCATTCAGAAGCCCTGACTTCCGCCTCCGACCTCTGACCTCAGACCTCTGACCTCCGACCTTTTTCGCGCTCTTGACGGGATTTCGGCATTCTGGCACACTATCGCTCTACCTTTAACCACGGGAATTGCTATGAAGAAGCTTCTGTTTGGCGCTATGTGTCTGTCTGTTCTGGTCTCCGCTGCAGGGCTGTTTCTGACCGGATGCGATGAGGCGGAGGGACTGGAGCTTATCGTTATTACTCCTACCGAGAAGGAGATGACGACGCGCGAGACCACGGTTTGGCTGACGGCAAGCTTCCCGGGCGCGACCAAGCAGAGCGGGGATGATACGAACAGTACGTCCACCACCACGGGCGGTTTAGGCGATCCGGTCGATGCGAATGATATTCTGCATCTGCCACTTGAGTGGAGCGTGGCCAATGGCTCGCTGGGACATATTATCGGGTCGGGCGGCACAAGCGCGCTCTATGTCCGTACTCCCAATACCGGCGTGAACCGGGTTACCGTAAAAGATCAGTACGGAAACGTGGGATACTCCGACATTCGGCAGATGGTGGAGCAGTATCGCCTCGAGCTGACGGCGGTCTCGGGTACCGCAAGCAATAACCTGAATGCAGCCTACATTCCTGCCGGCGCCGTCACGGCCACGCTGCGCGTCAGTAGCGCGATCGGTGGCGACGGACCCACCGCGCCATTTACCTGGTCGGTGGTCTTCCCCACGCGCGGCTATATCCTGGCCGGACAGGGCTCCGATACGGTCGTCTATCGCACGACCAGTGAAGGCGAAACCGGCTTCAATGTGGTCCAGTGTACCGATGCCTATGGGGTCACAGGCACCATTGTTATCCAGCTGGGCGAGGACGGCGATGACGCTGGTGGTGCCGGCGATGCTGATACTTCATTGACTGTGAGTGCCGATCCCAATCCAATCCTGTCAGGGGACAATCAGTCGACCGTCAGTGTCACCAGCGCGGGCGTGGCGCCATATACCTGGACAGTGGTCGGTGGGACGATCGCGTCTGGCCAGGGCACGTCCTCGATCGTCATGCAAACCCCCGTTCCCGGCGACTACTTTGTCAGTGTTGTCGATGATGAAGGTCGTACCGGTCACATTACGGTCACACAGGACTAGAGGCGCTCCGAGGAGGGGTGACCTTCCTTGCCTCGAGCCTGCCTGCGGCATCCAAAGGGCTGCGGAAGGCCACCCCTCCTCTCCGCTTTGGGTAGGGTAGAGAGTGACTCTTCCCCTGCCGACTTCTGACCTCCGACCACCGACCTCCGGCTATTCCCTCCCCATCACAACCACTGTCTCGAAGCACGCGGTGCGTGGGAACATATCGAAGAGTTTGACTTCTTTGACCCGATACCCTGACGCGACGAGGGGGACCAGGTCGCGTGCGAGTGTATCCGGGGCACACGACACATAGACCAGCTCGCGGGGCGCATTGGCCGTCAACGCCTCGACCACTCGGCGATCCAATCCGGTCCGCGGGGGATCCACAATGGCCAGGGTGTCATCCAGCGGTGCAGTATCCAGCATCTCCTTCACCGCATACTCAACTCTCCCCTCTTCAAAAACCACATCCCTTTCTGGGCCTTCGGTTGCATCTCCCCCTCCCAGCATCTGCTCCACATTCTTCGCCGCACACGCAATCGCCCGCCCATCCGAATCAACGCCCCAGACGCGCTTGCCGGCCAGCCCCGCTGCCAGACCAAACACACCTACGCCACAGTAGAGATCCAAAACATGCCCGCAGTCCGAGCCCCCAAGGTGGCCGCGCACATATTCCACCACCAGGTCCGCCACACCCGGGTTGATCTGGTAGAATCCGCCGGCCGGAACAGTCAGATCCCCCAATACCGAATGCTCCGTCAGCTCACCGGACATCCGCTTCACCCCCCGGATCGACTCAAGCACCCCGTCCGCCTCGGTCCAACGAAACGTGACTTCCGCGCTGCGGCGTAGGGACTGGAGGAACGAAGAGGGGGGAGTTTGAACCACGGAGGCACGGAGGCTCGGAGGAGAGGAAGAGGGAGGGATGTTCTGTGAATCCGTCGGCCCCGCGGGCGGGGCCATAGGATTCGCAGAACGTTGCTCCTGGGAGAGGGAGGAGGAAGGGACGTCGCCTCGCAGCTCCGCCAGGCGCGCGTTGATTGTCTCGTGTGCCAGAAGGCACCTCGGCACATCGAGCACGGAGTGGTTATTGGCTCCGACATAACCCAGCACCCGCTTCCCCTGGTAGGTGCCGCCATGCAGCCGGATCTTGTTGCGATAACCGAGCGCAAGGGGCGAGCCGACCGGCTCGGAGAACGGCACCTCGTCCAACTTCGCCATACGCTTCAGCAACGACTCCAACTGCCGCTGCTTCATCCGCACCTCTTCCTCGTAGGCCATGTGCTGATACGCACAGCCCACACAAGGATAAGCCGGTGCACCCTCTTCACTGCTCGCGCGCAGTGCCAGCGGACATGCCGGAGCGATGCGCTGCGGGGAGGGGTCCAGCACTTCCAGCAGCTGTGCATCGGCAAACCGCTTGTGCCGATGTGTCACCCGTACCCGCACCCGTTCGCCTTCAATCACGCCGGGAACAAAAACAACCTGGTTGGCATCTCGCCCAACCCCACGCCCCCGATATCCGACGTCCTGGATGGTGAGTTCGAGGGTTTCTGTATCTGTCTTCTTCTTTGTCATGTGTATTCACCTAGTGTGCCGATTGAGGAATCCGTGAAGTAAGTAACTGTCATTCCGAGCGAAGCCGAGAGCCTGCCCTGAGCCTGTCGAAGGGAATCTCCTACTCACTGGGCGCCAAGGAGATCCCTCGGCAAGCTCGGGATGACATCGTAAATCTAATCCGTTTGCGTATTAATCAATCACAACACTAGTATCTTGCCTTAGATCAGGGAGAAACTGAAGCGCCGAGATATCGGCGCCGAGAATATAGGCCGGTTCCCGCAGCCCTCCTGCTGGTTCCTGTTACGGGGCCGCGACAGGGAAGTCGCAGGACCTAATGCCTGCCGCGCCGTAGCCCTTGGGCGAAGGCGGGTCTCGGCGCTACTGTCTCGGCGCTACAATCTCTCTATCTTCCTCCGACTTCCGATTTCTGACCACCGACCTCCGAATCCATCCACAATCCCCGATTCACCACTCTCCCCAGCCCCATCCGATCACGCAACATCTTCAATAACTCAATTCCCACCACCCACGGTGAGCGATTCTTCCAGGTCGCGCTGCCGGGAATCATGCCCGGCGGTTTACCAAAATGCTCGCTTGCCCGCGCGGCGGTGCGGCGGATATGAAAGCGCGACGTGGCCAGCGCTATACGTGCCAGGTCCGCTCGCCCCTCCACAAGCTTCGCCAGCGAGGCGACCTCCGCATCTGTCCCGCGCATATCCAGATCAACGACTTCAACCGGCAGATCCAATCCGGCCTCGCTCAACGCGGCGTTCAATCCGCGCAGCGCCCATTCGCCCATCGTGAGGTTCTGCTGATCCGGCCGTGACCAAGGCCCCTTGGTGTCGTCGTACGGTAGCAGTATCCGGTCTGCCCGACCCCCCGCCACCAGCCAGTCCACCACTCCGCGCCCACGCTCACCGCCCGACCCGCCGGCCAGGATATACACGGCATCCAGATGCACATCGGCCGGCAACCAGCTCTCCCGTGCCTCAAGCCACGCCGCGACAGGCCAGTGCAACAGGGCGGCAAGGGCGAGCAGCAGTGCGGCAGACAGAGCAAGAGTACGGGTTCGTTTCTTCATAAACCGGCGCCAACTCTAGCACGCCGGGTCGAGAGTGACGGAGCAAAAAGCGGAGAGAAGATCAACCACGAGGGATACCCGCCTTCGCTAAGGCTATCGCATGGCAGGCGAAGAACACGAAGAGGAGGGAGGGAGACTGCCCGCAGATCCCGCAGATGGACGCAGATGAGAGAGGAAGAGAGAGGAAGAGAAGAGAGGTGGATGTGGCGAGAACAGGCCCGGTCGGAATACCGACCGTCCCGATTCTCGCCACGTTGCTCCCCGGGCGCTTATCGCGCCCGGTGGGGGTACAGAGTGTGTCTGGACGCTGTGAGGAGAGGCTTGGACGAGAGTGGGTGTCGAGACTTCTCGTCGACAAATCTCGGGTGGTGCATTCCGGGCCGAGATATCGGCCCGGCGGATAACGTTGAGCGAATCGAGGTGCGGCGTATCCGCCGCGCCCGATTCGCTCAACATCTCCTTCTTTCTCCCGATTCTCCCGGATCTGCGTCCATCTGCGAGATCTGCGGGCAGTCTTTCCTGGCGGCGCTGTTCTCGTGGTGATGCGCACGGGCTTATATGTTTGCTGCCGCTGGTGGGCTGACCGCGTAGTCGCGGTACAGCCCGGGGTTGCCGGCCTTTCCTGCTTCCGCGGCGAGAATGATATTCGTCATCTCACGTGCTGTAACGTAGTGGAGTTGCCAGGCGGTGCCATCATTGAAATGCTGGTGCAGCGTTGCGTGCATGTCTGCCATTGATTGCCCCAGCAATACATCGCTGTTGGCGGGAACACACCCGTGGGTATGCAGCTTGGCGAATACCCAGTCAGGGCGACCCGCAACATGAATCCCGGTTCGCGCCCAGAGCCGCACTCGATCCGGCGTCGGAGGGTTTACTCCCGAGATCTCTCCATTCTCGATACGTGGAAGGAGGCCATACTTGCGGCGTGAGAAGTTGAGTGCGAGGGGACCCTGGATTAAGAGAAGAGAGGGATGAGATTCGGGAGACTGTAGCGCCGAGACAAAGCGCCGAGACTTCAGTTGTGCTTCGCACGACCCGTTGGCCTCGACCATCACACCCTCGTGTAGTCCACCCCCGGGCGAACTAAGATCTTGGCGCTTTGTCTCGGCGCTAAGGTCTCTTCCGCTTCCCTCCCCAGCAACCCTCACTCTCACTCCAGAATCATGCCCTCTCCCCTCCGGTCGATCTGACGCCCGGTAGATGCTGTTGACGGTGCGCGGTTGGGTTGGCGATGGGGCGGAGGGGAAGGTCAGGTCGGCATAGCATCCGGTCTCAGCCAGAATACCCAATTCCTCATTCACCCCGCACCAATCCCCATCCGGCCGCGAATTACACAACGACCAGTTTCCATGAATGAACGCGTATACCGGAGATCGGAGATCGGAGGTCGGAGGTCGGCAGTCCCCTCTTTCGCCCTCCGACCTCCGACTTCCGACTTCCGACTTCCGGCATCCCAGCATTCCATGCTCACGGTGCAGCAGATCCCGGAACCGCACCAGTTTCTCGCGCAACCCTTCAGCGGTATCGTTGCGATGGTGGAGGTGGATTTCTACTTCGCCGCAGCCCTTCTTCATCAACTCGCCAAGGCGATCAAGGCAATACGGATCGTACTCTTCCTCGGGATAGAAAAACGTATGCTGGGGCAGGCGTCCGTCGGCATCACGAAACGGTTCTGCCATGGTGGGAAATTCCCGGAACCAGCGCTCCACATAGCTGCGCGCCGTTTCCTGGTCCGCTTCCCCGCGGTATGGCTCATAATGATCGCACACAGCCACGACAAGGTGGCGCACACCATCCACTCTCCGAGGACGCCTCAACAGCGACCCCAGATACCCCATCAACCACCGATCCATTCCCCGCAACATGATGGGGCCAAGCGTAACGGAATCGCGAACCAGTCGAAAGCCGGAAGTCTGGGAGAGCGTTTTGCGATGGCTGGCTGTTTGGGTGGAGACTGTGTCAAGAACCCCGCGGATTATGGAGCGGCGATAGCACCCCGCCTGGCACGTTTTCGCCAGATTCGCGGGCACGAGCCCAGCTCACCTGTCGAAAACGCACCATCCGGGGCACTCTCACCACTCCATAATCCTCTAATCGGGGTTCTTGCCACGTTTGCCACACCGCGTCGCCCTGCGGGCGAACTGCGGTGTCGAATAGAGGAAGGGGCTCCTGAATCCTGAATCCTGAATCCTTACTTGGGGTACACAGAATCTCGCCTTACCGACCTTTTCGGACATGCTCTGGCGGAGGCCAAGGGGCGGGTCCCTCGCTCCTTAGCGGTTTGGTATGCCAAACCGGTCGGGCGAGGTACCCGCCCCTTGGCCAGAGCATTCTCTCCTGTTCAAGCCGCCCTTGAACCTCCACAATAGCGGCCGATGCGAGTAAAGTGGTTTATCATTGCCTTGATACTGGTCGTACTGCCTGCTGCCATTCTCAGCACGCTGGCGGCGCGGGCGATCAGGCACTATGAACTGATCATGCAGGCTGAGCTGGAGCAGGACGCTTCACGCGTGCTCTCAGCCGTCGACAGCGCTGTTCGTGATAAGACCCTGCACGCGCTCGAGATGGTTCGTATCTCGCTGGCCTCCACGCTCACGCCGGACGCAGGCCCTGAAAAACTCACACCCATATCGCGCCGTATTGTGCGTGAGAATGAGATCATCTCAGATGTGTTCGCCTTTATGAATCCCTGGGGCTTCCTTGCGACCTCCATCACGGATCCGCAAGACCCCGACACCTCAATCCGGCTCGACTTTCTCGTAAACGAACTGCGAGTTCGTTTACCCGCCGAAGCCCGAAGGGCGAAGGGGGGGCCTCCGCTCTCGGGCATCTCCTTCTTACAGAACGCGCGAGCCTACTACTTTGCTCCCATGCCCGGAACCGCCAGCGTATGGGCCGGCTACGCGGCCGACCGCATGGCGCTTGATACGCTCCTGACACAATGCATCGAGGAACACACAGCCGGGGGGATGGTGCTGAGTTATGTGACCGACTCCCTGCGCAGCCCGAACGAGGATGTTGCGGATGTTGTGGTGTCCGACTCGCTTTCTCCCGAATCCCTGGCCGAAGCCAGGGCACGCGAGCGCGGTACGCCCGACCTGCCCATTCTCGCATCCACCTTTCTGGCGCCGCCACTCGACTCGATTGAGATTCTCGCGCAAGCCGCGCCGGGGATTGAGATCCGGCAGATCGCAGCCGCACGCACCCGGCTCTATGCCTGGGGCCTCGCCATCGTGGTGACCTGGGTACTGATCGGCATCGGCATCGTGCTCCGCCAGACGGTTGTTGAGATCCACCAGGCCCGGCAGCGTGGTGAGTTCCTGCTCGGTGTCTCGCACGATCTGCGTACCCCGCTGGCCTCCATGCGCATGCTCGCCGAAAGCATGGCCCAGGGGAACGTCCGCAAACAGGAACAGCCGCGCTTCATGAATACGATTGTCTCCGAATGCGATCGACTGGCCCGACTCATCGAACGCGTACTCTACCTCGTGCGGTACGGCCAGGGCGCACTGGTGTATCATCGGCGTGACGTCGATATGGGTACAGTTCTCCAGAAGGCGGTGGCAGACATGAAGGCCCATGCCCACAGCCTGCAACTCAAGATCGAGCCCGAGCTCCCCCACATCCAGGGCGACCGCTCCGCCCTTGCGCAGGTTGTGCTTAATCTGTTGGATAATGCGATTAAGTATGGAAGGCGGATTGAAGGGGAGGGGAATGTAACCACAGAGAGCACAGAGAGCACAGAGAAAGAGGAGAGGTCGCCCGATTCTCGTGACATCTCTTTCCCCCTCCGTGCCTCCGTGCCCTCCGTGGTTAATCCCTCTTCCACAGACGACAAGTCTTCTCCTCCCACTCGCGTTGAGCTCACGATCGATACCGTCAGCCGCCGTCGCTATCTCTGGAGCCCGGCCCGCCGCTGGGTTCGGCTCACCGTGCGCGATTTCGGGATGGGCATTGCCAGGCATGAACAGCGCCGCATCTTTCAGCGCTTTTACCGCTCAAGCCGGGCGCACGACCGCAACGTCTCCGGCGTCGGCCTCGGCCTGGCCCTCTGCCGCCACGTCATCCGGAGCCACGGCGGCTGGATTGAGGTGGAGAGTGAAGTTGGCGAAGGCACGACGTTTAGAGTATACCTGAAGTGTGGGGAGGGAAGGGAAACGGGGGAAGATTAAGGTGAAAGATTAGGGTGAAAGATTAGGGGCGTTCTGTTGTGGGTCCTAATCTTCTACCCTAATCTCTCTGTAGCTTCTCAATAAGTCCCTGAGAAACGAACTGTGTGTCATCCCGAGCGAAGCCGAGGGATCTCAAGGCACTGGTAATGCTGGAGATTCCTCGACAAGCTCGGAATGACAAGAAGGACTTATTGAGAAGTTACATCTCTCTCAGTCAAGGACCAGAAAGAGGAAGCGCCCATGCCAGATAAAGAGAAGATCCTGATCGTTGAAGATGAAGAAGTCATCATGATGGGGTTGCGTGAGAACCTTGCGGTGGCCGGCTATGAGGTGCTGGAAGCAACCACGGGTACTGAGGGGCTGGAGAAGGGAATTAAGCAGAGGCCGGATCTTATTCTGCTCGACCTCATGTTGCCCGGCATGTCCGGCTACGAGGTCTGCCGGGAGCTGCGCGATAAGGGCATGCATATGCCTGTTATCATGCTCACGGCGCGGCAGGAGGATTTCGATAAGCTGCACGGCTTCGAAATGGGGGCGGATGACTATGTGACCAAGCCCTTCAGCGTTGAGGAGCTGCTCGCGCGCGTACATGCCAACCTTATGCGCGGTGAGAGGCGTAAGGATCAAAGCGAGAACTTCGAGTTCGGCAACTTCATACTCGATATGGCGTCACGCCTGCTGAAGAAGAAGAACGGGAGTAAGGTCGAAGATATCACGCTAACCAAGACCGAGTTCGATCTGCTGGCCTATTTCTGCGCCAACGAAGGCAAGGCCCTCTCGCGCGACACCGTCATGAACGATGTATGGGGAATGGAATACTACGGCACCCAGCGCTCGCTCGACAGTTTCGTGGCCGCACTTCGCCACAAGATCGAAACCGACTCATCCAAACCCAAGCATATTCTTACTGTGCATGGGGTGGGGTACAAGTTTGCGAGCTAGACCCCGTCCGAAAAGGGGCCCTTTCGGGATTAGCGGGGTGTTTTGTACTGATCAATACGCCAAGGCGACGAGAAGAGACATCCTCAGGCTAGTGAAGCTGAAACTTGAAAGGTGAGAGCAGTGGATGGCATTTGCTCTGGATGGCATTTTCTCTTGCATGCGCTTTTGGTGATGGTAGTATGACGTCAGTATTTGGGTGACATAATGCAACCACATGGGGTTTTTTGGGATGAAGACGCTAACAATTCGAAAAGTGCCGGATGATGTATATTTGGATCTCACCGAATGGGCTGCGGAGAACCGACGCAGCCTCCAGGAACAGGTCTTGTACATCATCGAAGAGGACGTGAAGCTGCGTCACATCTCGGTCATGGAGTCGGCAGCAGAATATCGGACGCGGTTGGCGACGCGGCAGACTGGAGATGTCGTCCAGGATGTTCGGGAGGATCGAGAGCGATGATTGGCGTGATCGACACATCGGCCCTACTACGACTCTACATTCCTGATGGGCCTATACCGGACGGCCTCGAAGCGTTCATGCGGGCGGTCGAGTACGGTGAGAATGTCGCCATTGCTCCCGAGTTGATGCTTGCAGAAGCCGGCAACGTAGTCAGCAAGAAGCATCGGCAGGGGGTGTTGTCCGCCGAGGAGATGAATGAGCTTGTTGGCCTGATAAGCCGCATGCCGGTTCGCTACATCTCGCACCGGAAGTTAATTGTTCCTGCAGTGGACTTGGCCGTAGATTCCGGGCTGACGGTTTATGATGCCCTTTTTCTGGTTCTTGCCCGCCAGAAGTCGGCGCGACTGTTTACAGCAGATATGCGCCTTCAAAAGGCTGCGAAGAAGTATGGGGCGCGTATTTGAAAGCTGAAACTTTGATCGGCAGGCGGTCTTTCTTGTCTGGTAATCATGAAACTCTACACTGAACTCGCGCCGTGGTGGCCGCTGCTTTCGCCTGTTGAGGAGTATGAGGAGGAGGCGGGGATCTATGTGCGGACGCTGCGGGAGGCGGCGGAGGGTGGGGTCGCTACGGTGCTTGAACTGGGGTGTGGGGGCGGCAACAACGCCGCGTTCATGGCGTCCGAGTTTGAGATGACGTTGGTGGATCTGTCGTCCGGTATGCTCGCCGTGAGCCGTGCGCTGAATCCCGAGTGCGCGCATGTCGAGGCCGATATGCGGTCGGTCCGCCTGGACCGCCAATTCGATGCCGTGTTCATCCATGATGCCATTGTCTACATGACCACCGAGGAGGATGTCCGGGCCGTGCTGGATACGGCGGCGGCCCACTGCCGCGAGGGTGGGGCGCTGCTGGTGATGCCGGATCATACAGCGGAGACGTTTGTATCGACGACGGGACATGGCGGCATCGATGCTGAGGATGGACGCGGCGCGCGCTATCTGCAGTGGTCGTATGATCCCGATCCGGAAGACGTCACATACCTGACCTTGTTCGATGTCATGCTGCGGCACGCGGATGGACGCATCGAGAACCACTCCGAGCAGCATACCTGTGGTCTGTTTGACCGTGCGACCTGGCTGCGGTTGATGAAGGAGGCCGGGTTCGACGGCAGGATTGTGCCGTTCGAGCATAGTGAGCTGGAGGAGGGGGCGTGTGAGATGATTGCGGGGAGGAGAGAAGATGAGAGATTGAAGCGCCGAGACAAAGCGCCGAGATACTAGTTTACCTACGGCTTCACCAGTCGCAGTCCAGTAACCGGCATTCGCAGAAGGTGCGCGCGAAGCGAACTAAGTTCTCGGCGCTTTGTCTCGGCGCTACAGTCTCTTCCACTCCCTACTTCTCCGTCATCTCCCAGACCCCATTCCAGTCCTCTGGTGGGTTTTGGGCGATGGCCTGGCAGCGGGCTGCGTAGATGGCGGCGGTGGGGTCGGCGGGGGCCAGGGAGGTGAACTGGGTGGCGGCTTCTTCGAAGTTGCCTTCGTAGTAGGCGTTGAGAGCGGCGGCGAAGGGGGCGGGATCGGTGGATTCCGGCAGGGGTCTGAAGACGCGGACGGGTTCTTTGCGGCCTACGACGCGGACGCGCGAGATTTCTTGCAGTGAGATGGAGTCATCGAGCTTGGCTGCCGTATATTCGGAGATGAGGATGGCGGTATCGAACTGCTTGTTGATGCCTTCGAGGCGGGAGGCGAGGTTGCCGGCGTCGCCGAGGAAGGTGTAGTCGAAACGCTGGTCGGAGCCCATGTTGCCGACCACGACGGGACCGGTGTTGACGCCGATACGGGCGTGGATCTCTTTGCCGTACTCCTCTTTGAGTACGGGGCGCATCTCGTCCAGTTTGGCCTGACAGCGGATGGCGGCGCGTACCGCCCGCACTGGATGATCCGGCAGATCGAGCGGGGCGTTCCAGAATGCGATGATGGCATCGCCCTCGTACTTGTCGATCGTACCGCCCTCCTCGAGGATGATGTTGGTCATAGCGGTCAGGTAGGTGTTGAGCAGCGAGGTGAGCGCCTCGGGGCCCAGGTGCTCGGAGATGCCGGTGAAGCCCGCGACATCCGAGAAGAAGATCGATAGCTCGCGCAGCTCCCCTCCCAGTTTCAAGCTCTCGGGTGTGGCAGTCAGTCGATCGACGAGCGCCGGATTGAGGTATTGCTTGAAAGCCCCCTTGATGAAGCGCTTCTGGCGGCCTTCCATGGCGTAGTTGACGATGATGCTGGCGCTGAGTCCCAGTGCGACCGCGAGCGTAGGTGCGGCGACAGGCAGCCACCAGCCCCCGGCATAGGTGCCGAATGCGAGGACGAGAGGAAGGGGGAGCAGGGCTGCACACGCCAAGATAACCTGCCATGTTGTGGTGCTTCGTCGACCGGTAATGCCCGCCACCATCGCCACCAGCAGGATGCAAAGCACGGACCATGCCGCCGGCAACTCACGCATCAGATCACCCGACAGGGCGTTGTCGAGCAGTGTGGCGTGAACGCCCACGCCGGGATAGACCGGACTGATAGGCGTCGAGCGCAAATCCATGAGTCCGGGCGCGGTGAAGCCGAAGAAGACATACTTATCCTTCAACGTCTCCGGTTCGACCACCGGCTTCTCTCCCGACTGGATACGCAAGTAGGACTGGATAACCGATTGTGCACTGTAGATCCGGTAGGCTGAAGTGTCGCCGCGCCACCGCAGAATGGCGCGGCCGGAGCGGTCGAGGGGGAGGGGGAGGTCCGTCTTCGCTTCGCTTCGCCGCGACAAGTCGGAGATCAGAGGTCGGAGATCGGAGGTCCCGCCGTCGCCCTGCGGGCTATGGCGGGCAAGTGGATGTGTGTCGGCGGCCAGCAAAGCGGCCAGTCCCAGCGTAGGGTAGGTTATGCCCTCATGCGTAACAGAGGGGCGGATGCGGCGGATGATGCCATCGGGATCCGCATCGCCCAGCACACTGCCCAGAACGGTGGCGTTGGTGGCTACCTCCGGAATGGGGAAGGTTGCTTTGCCGTGCTCAAAGAATACGGCGCCGGCAAAAGGCGGTCCGGCGGCAATCGCCGCGCCAAGCGCCTGGTCCTGGTCGGCGTATTCGGAGGCCTCAGTGAAGAGTACATCGAACGTGAGAGACCGTGCCTGGGCGGATTGGCAGAAACCGATGATGGCGGCATAGATCTCGCGGGGCCAGGGCCAGCCGAGTCCCATGGTTTCCTCGACCCATGTGAGACTGGCCTGGTCGAGAAAGATGAATGCAATGTCGTCGCTGGCCTCACCCGGCGCGGCCATGGCCCTGGCGCGCCAGTCCCACGTAACCGCTTCAAGGCGGCTGAGTGCGCCGGATAGATGCAGCAGCGTGGCCAGCAGGGCGGCGGCGAGGCCGATGGCGGTGCCTTGGGTTAGTTTGCGGTGCATGCTTCATCTCCAATGGTGGAGGGGGAAGGATTGAACCACGGAGGCACGGAGACACAGAGAAGACAGGGAAGAGGGGGAGAAGGGAATGTCCCGAGAATCGGGCACGGGTGAATACACCCGCACTCCGATTCTCGGGACGTTGTCTTTGGGGAGGGAGAGGAGATCACCGAGTGCTCAGTGCACTCCTCCCTCTCCCTTGGAGCAACGTTGCGGGAACCGTTCAGGTCGGTATTCCGACCTGGGCGATTCCCGCAACATCCCCTCGTGTCCCTCTCTCCTCCGTGTCTCCGTGCCTCCGTGGTTCATCCCCTCTTGTTCTCTCTCTTACACGCCTTTCATCGCCTTCTCGAAGCGCTTCTGTCTCGCCTTCACTACTGCTCCTGTTTCTGCCTGCGGCAGAAGGGGGGTGATGTCGGCGATTCGGTCGGTGGGACTGGGATGGGTTTTTCCGAATCCTTTGTCGTCGGCCGGCATGCGGGCTTGCATCTGTTTGAGCATGTCCTTGAGCGCTGAGGGATTGTAGCCGGTGCGTTGCATGATGGTGATCGCGGCGGCATCAGCTTCGCTCTCGAGTGTGCGTGAGTAGCCGCTGTTGACGAGCGTGCCGGTGATGTCGGAGATGCTGCCTTCGAAGGCTGTGGTTAGCTCGGTAAGCTGCTCGCCGCCCAGGTTCTTGGCGCTCTCGGCGGCGAGGATGGTCAGGGCCGAGGTGAGTCGGCTCTTCCTGATGGCGCGCAGACCGTGCAGGAGCTGAACGTGGCCGATCTCGTGCGCGAGGACAGCGGCGACAGCGTCTTCGGTCCGGCAGCAGCGCAGCAGGCCGCGTGAGACGAGGATCAGTCCGCCGGGGGCGGCGAAAGCGTTGATCTCGTCGGTGTCCATGATGGCGAAGTGATAGCCGCCGAATGTCTCGGGCTTATCCGAATGCATGGCCAGGGCCTGACCGAGCACATTCAGGTAGTGTGTGGCGTTCTTCAGATTCGCTGTCTTGTTGTCCGTCAGAATCGTGGCCGTCACGGCACGTCCGATGTAGTACTCCTGTTCCGGAGTGATCTGCTCAAACGCCTTGCCGGCGGCCGAGGCAGTGCGGTTGATGGCGTCGGCTTCCTGCGTCGAAATCTTCCCGGTTGCGACGCCTACGGATGTTGATACCTGCGTGATGACATCCAGGGTCTCGCAACCCGCGAGAAGCGCCGCGAGTGCTGTCGTGATGGTTAGGGAAAGGATGGCGCGCTTCATTCTGCACCTCCCTTCGGAACGACGCTGCCGGCCTTAAGGAACTTCTCTATCTCGCGCGTGGTGACGCGGATGGCCTCGATGATGTCGACGGCCGCGAAGTCTGCGGCGGCATTCTGTTCCTTGAACTGTGCTTCGACCTCCGAGTTGAATCCCTTACCGGCCAGTGCCAGCTCGCCGCTTGAGGCGGCCACATCGGCATCCTGCTCGCCCGCCTTGAGCTTTACCTTCTTCTTGGTGAGCGCTGAACTGTGAAGCCAGCCGGTGAGGGCACCTTCCTTGGCCGTGACGCGGCTCCAGGCGCCCCTGGTCTCCTCGACAGTGAATCGATCGCCGTAAGCGGTCGACCCCACGATCTTTCCGAGAAATGAGGGCGAGCTGCGCAGATCCCCCTTGCGGACCTGCAGGCTCATGGTGATGGGTTTCGCGATTGCGGTGCCAGCCAAGAGCGCCAGCGCCAGGGCAGTCAATGTGATCCGTTTCATATGCACGTGCCTCCGTTGTTGTGGGGGGTAGTTTGGCATATTGGGGAGGAGGCCGGAAGTCGGAAGTCGGAATGCGGGAGAGGGAAGGGAGATGGGAGGGGAGCTGAATCACACCGTGAGTTTTGCCGTTAACCATTTCGATGCGGCGTGTTGCCCAGATCATCACAGTTGCTCAAAGGAGATGCTTCGACAAGCTCAGCATGACAACGTCTTAGAAAACTCGGTGATTCCGGAGCTGTCATCCCGAGCGAAGTCGAGGGATCTCCTTGTTGGGCAACATACCGGATGTAGTTTACGGCAAAGTTTACGGAGTAGTTTTGGGCCCCATGTAGTTCACGGCAAAGTTTACGGTGTAGACACATAGAGTCATAGTCCCAAAGCCCTACATCTTCACCTCTCAGAAGTGATACACAACGTGACACATGTGAGAATCCGGACAGTTGGGAAGGGGTCGGTTTTTGGGGCAAAATAGTTCCTTAGTCGTACGGATTTGCAGCAAAAATGGGGTTGTTGTGAAGAGAGTGTGATCAGATTACATGCGGCTGCGGTTGGCATGGGCTCTGCTCCATAGGAGGGTGAGAGACACAGAGACAGACAAGCGATGGGAGGCGTCATGAGAATCCTGGTGATAGACGATGATGTGACGATGCTCTGGAGCTTGTGCAGTGCGCTGCGCCGGTGGGGAAGTGAAGTGGATGCCGCTACGGGTGCCTGTGCCGGGGTGCGGATGGTTGCGAGCAAGCCTTTCGACGCAGTGCTATTGGACTACAGAATGCCTGATCATGACGGGGTATGGTTTCTGCGCAACGCGATCATTCCGCCGGAGACGAAAGTGATCGTGATGTCGGGTTACGTGGACCCCAAGGCGCTATCCGAGTTGAAGCGCCTGGGAGTGGGCGACGTCCTCGAGAAGCCGTTCTCGGAGGACGAGCTGCACGACAGACTTCAGAAAGTTTCGGTCGAATCGACGTGGCAGCGGCAAGCTGATTATAAACAGACCGGAAAGGAAACAAAGATACGAGAAGACGTGCACGTTGCCCACGCCGACGACAGGAACGGGCGGTCGCACCCCTATGGTGCGGCCGCTCCGCACGCCGCTTAACCCCGTGACTCCCGCATGGGCGGGGCCGGACGAGGCGAAGGAGTGAGCTATGCTGAAAATGCCAGGTTTCTACAACTTCCGAACAGGTGGCCGGGGCGATCCGATGGTATCGATGCTGATGGCTGCGATACCCGTGTTGCCGGCTGACGTTGGTGGAGGAACGGCCGAGTCGCTGCCCAACTCCAAAGAGGAACTGGAGAACCTGGTACTGGTTTATCACCTCTTCCTGAGAGAGCGTGATCCCTTCTGCGTGATTGTGCCGTCGCGGAAGTGAGGGCCGTAGGTCGAAAGTGTCTGTTCCACTTGAGGCATTCCGATCAAATCCGGCGCGGCGGGGACGCCGCGCCCTACCTGACACGGTCAATTCGGGGGTCCAGATACGCCTTGTCCGGTAGGGCGGACCGTCCTCGGTCCGCCGGACTTGATCTGAACGCGTCTCTCCCCTTATGATCGGTCACTGTTATGTCATCAAAAGCCCCGATCAAGAGTATTGTCAAACGTGACGGTACGGTTGTGCGTTATCGGCGTGACCGTATTGAGACGGCGATCTTCAAGGCGACCAACGCCATCGGCCAGCCCAGTCGCAAGCTTGCCAAGGCGATGGCGTTGAAGGTTGAGGAGGCGCTGGCATCCACCTATGAGGGAGATGCTATACCGTCGGTGGAGGATATTCAGGACGTCGTCGAGAATGTCCTGATGGTGAATCACCACACCGAGGTGGCGCGCGACTACATCATCTATCGCCATCAGCGTGCCATGACGCGTGCGGCCCGCGCCTACGCTTTCGAGGTGACCGACAATGTGCCCTACAAGAAAATCTACGAGGTGCTGCGTTGGAACATGGATCATGAGTGCGACTCGGTCGCCTCGCTCAATCGCATCATTGCCCGCAAGCAGATGCCCGACCTGATTGCGGCGACCGATCGGCGCTACACCGAAGAAGCCCAGGCGGCCGCGGTGCGTATTCTCGAGGACCTGTCCGATATCCGCATTGTCATCATTGCCGGTCCGTCATCCTCCGGCAAGACCACCACCATGATGAAGATTGGCGAGAAGTTGAAGACGGCGGGTGTGCGCTTCAAGGCCATCAATATCGATCACTACTTCTTCGATCTCGAGAAACATCCGCGCGATGAGTTCGGCGACTACGACTACGAGACCCCGCAAGCCCTCGACCTGGAGCTGATCAACCGGCACTTGTGTCAACTCCTTGACGGCAAGACCATCGAGACACCCGACTACAGCTTCAAGACAGGGCAACGCACGCTGGACGTGCACCCGTTCAAGCTGGAGAAGAACGAGCTGCTCCTGATCGACTCGCTGCATGGACTCTACGACCGGATGTCGAGCAGTGTCCCTGATGAGCACAAGTTCAAGGTCTACATCGAAACGCTCGGACAGTTCAGGGGGGACGATGGAACGTTTATGCGCTGGGCGGATAACCGGATGCTGCGACGCATGATTCGTGACAAGCAGTTCCGGCACCTGCAGCCGATGGATACGCTGACGCACTGGCATTATGTGCGACGCAGCGAGTTGCGGCACATCATCCCGTTCATTAAGAATGCCGATTGCATCATCAACAGCGCTCTGCCGTACGAGTTGCCGTTTCTGAAGAATCGCCTGTTCCGCTATATCTCGGCCTCAACCACACGTTTTGCGGACGATCCACGTCGTCTCGATGCCCATATCCGGGCCAACCGGATTCACGATGTACTGAAACCCCTGCGCGGCCTGCGCGATGCCGCCGCCATCCCGGGTGATTCGCTGATCCGCGAATTCATCGGTGGGAGTAGCTATGGGTACTGAGGGAGGACCAGGGAAAGGGAAAACCACGGAGACACAGAGACACGGAGGAGAGGGGAAAAGAGAATGTCCCGAGAATCGGGCGCGGGTGAATACACCCACACTCCGATTCTCGGGACGTTGTCATCAGGGAGGGAGAGGAGATCACCGAGTGCTCAGTGCACTCTTCCCTCTCCCTTCACAACGTCTTGCGAATCCTAGTCGGGCGGTATTCCGCCCAGCGACGGATTCGTGAGACCTCTCCTCCGTGTCTCTGTGCCTCCGTGGTTCAATCCCTCTTTTCTTCAGATTCGCTCCAAGGTCTTGAGGCCGAGGAGGTCGAGGCCCTGTTTCAGGACGGTGGCTACGATGGTGCAGAGGCGGACCCGGCTTTCGCGGATGCCTTCGGGTGCTTTCAGGAAGGGGACGTTCTGGTAGAAGGAACTGTAGGTCTGGGCCAGGTCGTAGAGGTAGTCGGTCAGTACGTTGGGCTTGTACTGGTGTGCCGCACGGGCCACCACATCCCGGAATCGTATGAGCTGCAAGGCCAGCGTCCGCTCAATGGCTTCCTCCAGGCGCAGCGGCTCGTCTTCGGGTGTTCCTTCGGGGAAGCGTTCGGCGTACTTGCCTCGCACGCTGGCGATACGGGCGTAGGCATACTGCAGGTAGGGGCCGGAGTTTCCGTCCAGCGCGAGCGCCTTGTCCCAGGTGAAGGTTACCAGGCTCTGCGGGTTCTGGCTCAGGTCGGCGTACTTCACCGCGCCCACGCCTACGACGGACGCTACGGTGCGGCGCTCCGCTTCAGGCATGTCGGGCGACGAGGCGGCGATAATCTCAAGGGCGCGGCTTTCGGCTTCGGCCAGAAGCGCTTCGAGCTTGATCACATTGCCTTCACGGGTTGAGAAGGTCGCCTCCGGCAGTCGCATCAGGCCGAACCAGATATGATCGAGGCCCACGGTGTATTCCAAACGCCGGCAGATCGCGAAGATCTGTTTGAAATGAAGCTGCTGCCGCTCATCAGTGACGTAGATGATACGGTCGGGATTGAATTCCTCAACGCGCGCCGCCACGGTGGCCAGGTCGGATGTAGCATAGTTGAAGCCGCCATCGCTCTTGCGGACGATGCAGACCGGCAGTTTCTCTTCCTCAAGCATGACGACCGTGGCGCCTTCGCTCTCGACGGCGAGTCCTGCTTGCTCGAGCCGTTCGACGGTGCCGGCCAGCTTGTCGCGGTAGTAGCTTTCCCCATGCACAATGTCATAATGCACACCGAGTCGGGCGTACATGCGGTCGAGCTCTTCGAGGCTGAGCCGCATGAACATCTCCCACAGCTCCAGGTTCTCCTCGTCCCCGCTCTGCAGCTTGACCAGTTCGCGCCGACACTGCTCGAGCCATTCCTCATCCTGTCGGGTCTTCTCGTAGCTGAGCACATAGACCCGTTCCAGCTCTTCCAGCGGAGAGGTCTGCATGGCTTGCTCGTCGCCGAAATGGCGATAGCCCATGATCGTGATGCCAAACTGTGTGCCCCAGTCGCCCAGGTGATTGTCCGCGATGACGCTGTAGCCGAGGAAGCGGTGCATGCGATCGAGCACCGACCCGATGTTGTGCGAGCGCAGGTGTCCGATGTGGAGAGGCTTGGTCATGTTGGGCGACCCGTAGTCCATGACCACGGTCTTGCCTGCACCGACCTGCGGCACGCCGAGCTGGGCATCGGCTGCCATGCGCTCGACATGACGGGCCAGCCAGTCGCTGTCGAGGTAGAGATTCAGGAAGCCGGGTCCGGCCACTTCAAGGCGGTCCAGGCAGTCGGGCTGATCCGGGGCCTTGGCCACGGTCTCCGCAATAGCGCGCGGGGCCTGGCGCAGCACTTTGGCCAGGCCCATCGCGGCGTTACACTGGTAGTCGCCGAACTCGGGATTGGCGGTGTCCACCACCGCAATATCTGTAAAGTCGGTATCCGCATCCGGAAAGCATCCCCGGAATGCATCACGGATCCATCCCGAGAGGATCTCCGCCGGTGACTCGATTGATGTCGCTTCTGTCGCTGTCATGCCGCCTGCGTATACCGGAAGCAGCGGGGGAATGCACGCCGAAAAGGGGAAGGGATGCAACCACGAAGGCACGGAGACACGGAGGGGAAGGAAGATGGAGAAGAGTGTCCCGAGAACCGTCCAGTTCGGGATACCGAACTGAACGGTTCTCGGGACGTTGTCCTCTGGGAGGGAGAGGAGACCACCGAGTGCTCAGTGCACTCTTCCCTCTCCCTTGGAGCAACGTTTCGGAAATCGTTCAGCGAGGCATGCCGCGCCGTAGCATTAGCGAAGGCGGGTATTCCTCGCTGGGCTATTTCCGAAACATCTTCTCGTTCCCTTTTCTCCTCCGTGCCTCCGCGTCTCCGTGGTTCAGATTCTTCCTCTTCGTGCCCTTCGTGGTTGCATCCCTTCTCGAAAAGGATTGCGCGGGCGGGGAGGAAAGGGGATTCTAGTGCTTGTGAAGAAACAGAAACTACGCATTTACAAGCGCGATGAGCACAATGTGTCGCGTCAGGATATGGATCCGGACGCGATCAAGGTGTTGTATCGCCTTCAGAACAGCGGACACATTGCCTACCTGGTGGGAGGCGGTGTGCGTGACCTGCTGCTTGGACGCAGGCCCAAGGACTATGACATCTCTACGGATGCGCATCCGAACCGGATTAAGCGGCTGTTCCGGAATGCATTCCTGATTGGGCGGCGCTTTCGCCTGGCGCATATCAAGTTTGGCCCGAAGATCATCGAGACGAGCACCTTTCGTCGTGAGCCGGAAGTCGATACGCGTGCGAAAGGTGAGTTCTTTCACAAGCATGACAACACCTTCGGTACCCCCGAGGAAGATGCGTACCGACGCGATTTCACGATCAATGCGCTGTTCTACAATATTGCCGATTACACCGTGATCGACTACGTGGGCGGGCTGCGCGATCTTGAGAAGGGCGCCATTCGTTGTATCGGGAACCCCGACGTGCGCTTCAAAGAGGATCCCATCCGTATGCTGCGTGCCGTGCGTTTTGCCGCACGTATGGACTTCAACATCGAGCCGCGCACCTGGCGCTCGCTGCGGCGTAACGCGCCGGAGGCGCTCAAGGCGGCGCCCCCGCGTTTGCTGGAAGAAGTCTACCGCTTCTTCGGATACCGCTCCGGTGCGGCATCTTTCGAGCTTCTGGCACAGTCCCGCCTCATGGCACAGCTCTTTCCCGAGCTGGCCGCCTTCCTCAAAGCGCGACGCGGTCGCCAGGCTGAGTTTCGGGCGATGCTGGCGGCGTTGGATGCGTTTGGTGATGACTTTGCGTCACCCAAGCCGGAGCTGATCTTTGCCACGCTGTTGCACGGCATGTTCGAAGTCCGCCGTGCCGAGCATGTGGAGCGCGGAGAGCATCCGGGCCACGAAGTGATTCGTGAGCTGTTGGAGCCGCTGATGCCGCGCCTGCGGGTCCCGCGCCGTGTCGCCGATCGGCTGGTTCACATCATCGATGCCCAGCGTCGTTTCGATGAAGAGCCCGGCGAACGCCGTTTCTCCCGGGAGCGATTCATGGCGCAGGAAACCTTCCGGGATGCTCTCGACTTCTTCAGCATCCGCGTTGCAGCCGGCCAGGCCAGCCCCGCCTTGCTCAAGGATTGGCAGAAGTGGGTCAAGAAAGAGCCGCCGCCGGAGCACGAGGAACGCAGACCGCAGCGACGTCGGCGTGGAGGGCGCGGGAAGCTCCGGCCGAGGTAAGCCCTTCTTGGCTGGACCGGTTCGGAATACCGAACCGCTAAGGCCTGCGAAGGGCTTACCTCGGCCTCCGCAGAGGCTAGGGGTAGCGTGGCTGGTGCGGGGCCGGGCCTCGCGAGACCTCAGGCTTCCAAACCCCGCACCCGATCAATGATCCCGGTCGAGGAGCGACCTTCGACTTCGGGGGCCAGGATCACCCCGCCACCGTTGCTTTCGACGATTTCTCGACCACAGACCCAGTCGGCCCTGTCGCCGCCCTTGATCAGGACGTCCGGCAGGAGCTCCTTGATCAGGTTCTCCACATGCAGTTCGTCGAAGATGACGACATAGTCCACGGCCTCCAGCGACGCCACCAGGAGGGCGCGTTCTTCCTCGTCGACGATCGGTCGATTCTTGCCCTTCAACTCGCGCACCGAACGGTCGGAGTTCAGGCCCACGACCAGCAGGTCGCCCTGCTGGCGCGCGAACGCCAGATAGCCGGCGTGACCTGCATGCAGCAGGTCGAAACAGCCGTTGGTAAAGGCGACACGTTGGCCTGCCGCTTTCCATTCGGCACGCAAGGCGACGATTCCTTCGCGGGAGACAATCTTGGTCTTGGGATCACGCATGAAGGGATAATGGAATGCGGAATGCAGAATGTCGAATGCGGAATGCGGCTCGGTTCTGTCTCCGCGGCTGTCGACCAAGAAGGAGATCCCTCGACTTCGCTCGGGATGACAGTTCTTGGAACCACCGAGTGTCTAAGGGAATTGTCATGCTGAGCTTGCCGAAGCATCTCCTCTAAACGACCCTGATGACCAGGGCAACACGCCGTTCACCTCAATCCCGGCGAGCCGTGTGGGTTCTGTCTTCATGTTAGACCCCGGCATTGGCTTGTTCGCGGGTGAAGTGTATAAGGAAGTTGTGTGATGAGCGCGGGGAGCGATTGATGTACCTCGATTTCTTTGGTCTTAATGAGTATCCGTTCAACGTAACGAGCGACCCGAGCTTTCTGTATCTCAGTGAGCAGCACCGGGAAGCGTTGGCCTACATGCAGTACGGCATTGAAGCGCGAAAGGGGTTTCTTGAGATTACCGGTGAGATTGGCGCCGGCAAGACCACGGTCTGCAAAGCGCTGTTGAGCAAGCTCAACGGGTCTTGCCGCACGGCGTTCATCCTCCACTCCGACCTTTCCGAGCTACAGCTGATC
This sequence comes from Kiritimatiellia bacterium, assembly GCA_030745755.1. Taxonomy (GTDB): domain Bacteria; phylum Verrucomicrobiota; class Kiritimatiellia; order UBA8416; family JABMPJ01; genus JABMPJ01. The sequence goes on from JASLOA010000013.1 coordinate 30,025, forward strand.
GAGGCCATTCTTGAAGACTTCGGACTGACCGCACCGCGCCGCAGCAAGATTGCCATGGTGCGCGAGTTGAACCGGTTCCTGCTCGAGGAGCTGAAGCATCATACGAACGTGGTTCTGATCCTGGATGAGGCCCAGACCTTGAAGGTCAAGACGCTGGAGACGATACGCCTGCTGTCGAATCTTGAAACCGACAAAGAAAAACTGATGCAGATCGTGTTGGTGGGACAGCCGGAGCTGCGCAGGAAGCTGGCATCGCCAAAGTTGACGCAGTTACGGCAGCGCATCGGGGTTCGCTACCACATCAACCCGTTGCCCGGCGGCGAAATAGAGAAGTACATTCATCATCGCCTGCGCGTGGCCGGCTGTCGTACGGGCATCGAATTTGGCGACGGCTGTTACCAGCGCATCCACCACTACTCCGGTGGCGTGCCGCGCCTGATTAATCTGCTGTGCGATCGCGCGCTTCTGGCATCGTTTGTAAAGGGGCGCCGCATCATTGAATTGGACGTGATTGAGCGTAGCGTTAACGAGATTGAGGGTGAGGTATAATGAGTATCATCAGTGAAGCGCTGAAGAAGGTGGAAGGCAATTCCGATTCGTCTCCGTCAGTGAAGAAACAGGCACCGCAAGTTGAGCTGGTGGATGGTTTTGCCAAGTCATCGCCGCCTCCTCTTTTCTCGGTCTGGTCCATTGTGCTCTCGACCGTTATGGTGCTTGTGGCTGCCTCGCTCTTGTTCGCCACCTGGTTTATGAACCGGCCGAAGGACTCCGCCTCCGGGGCGGCTGCGCCCAGACCCGTTTCGCCCCCGGTAAAGGTTGTGGCCACACCCGTCGCCACTGTGCCGGCTGAGCCTGTGCCGGTTGCACCAGCGGTGCCCGCTGCGCCGGGCGCTGCTCCCGCGGCTGAGCCCGCTGCACCGGAAGTGCAGCCCAGGCCGACCGATCCGATTGAAACTCCCGCCGAACCGGTCAAGGCGCCATCCGCAACGACCACGCCGCCGGCTGAGACGCCTGCGACGGGCGTTGCCTCGTCTCCAGAAGCTGAACCGGCCGCCAAGCCGGAGGTCAAGACAGCGCCTGCGGCTCCGAGCAAGCGCGATGATCTCGTGCTGACGGGTGTCGTCTACACGCCACGGGTGCGCATGGCGCATATCAATGGCAAGATCCTCCCTGAAGGCGCGAAGATCAGGGGCTACCGCATCGTGTCGATCTCGCGCGAGAGCGTGCGCCTCAGCAAGGATGAGCAGTTCTACATTCTTCGGTTGAAGCGGTAGGGCACTTAGTCGTTTCAACGCAAATTGGACGTACATCCTTCTAGTCTCGTGTATCATAATTGCGTTTGTACAACTGGTGTGTCATCCCGAGCTTGTCGAGGGATCTCGGCCGCCAGGCCGCTTCGCGGAGATCCCTCGACTTCGCTCGGGATGACAGTTGGCTCGATCATGCATCGAGAAGTTGTAGCGTTCGGTATTACACCGGCCCGAACTCGTCCAGCCGGGCCGCGAACTGTGCCAGTTCGGTAACCGAGCGCAGTCCCAGCTTGCGAACCATGCTGCGCCGGTAGCCGTCGATCGTCTTGACGCTAACGTTGATATCCGCCGCCATTTCCTTGCGACCTGTTCCGCCACCCATAGCCTGCAGGACCTGCAGTTCCCTATCTGTCAGCGTGGAGATGTCGGGGGAAGCATTGGGCGTCGCCGCGGCGTTCTGCCCGTGCTTGAGAATGCGCGGTATGAGTTCCTTGCGTACGTAGACGCCACCGTCACGGACCGTACGAATCGCGGTGATAATCGTAGACGCTGCTTCCTGCTTCATAATGTACCCACGCGCACCGGCGCGGATCGCGCGCTCAGCGTAGAGGCGGTCTTCGTACATTGAGAACAGCAGGGCGGGAAAGTGCCTGTCCTGTACGAGCATATCGCGCACCAGGTCGAGCCCGCTCTGCTCGCCCAGTCGGAGGTCGACGAGGGCGATGTCCGGCTTCAGTCGGTTGAACAGACGCATGGCGTCGGCCGCGGTGGCCGCTGTCCCGCAGACTTCCATGTCCGCCTCGGAGTCGATCACCGTACAGATGCCCCGCGTGGCGACCGGATGATCATCCACCACGAGGATCCTCGTCTTTATGTTCGCCGCCTTCATAACCGTTGCTGTTGTAGCAGTCTTGCTACCGTGAGCTTGAGGCTATTGGCGGGATTCCGCAAGGCTGAATTCGCAGCCACAGTAGTCCTGGCGATAGAGGTCGTATTCGCGACTGAGCTCCAGGCTGCGGCGGAAGCCGTCCTGCTTCTTCAGGTCGACATCCAGGAACGGGCCCATCTCACGCCCGACGCGGAAGATGGTGGTGCTGTCCTTGTGGGGACTGATGGAGAGGGTGGTGGTGTAGAAATCGAATCCGTGCTCCCGCGCATAGGCCGCCGCGTGGGACAGGCTGAAGGCAAAGCAGCGTTCGCAGCGGGCGCCGCCTTCGGGTTCGCCTTCATAGCCCTTGATGCACTCCAGCCAGTCTTCGTGGCTGTAGGCGTCCACCACAAAGGGGATCGCCATCTCTTTCGCGAAACGCTCCGCCTCGGCGAGGCGACGCCAGTACTCCGGCTCGGGTGCAATGTTGGAGTTGGAGAAGAACCCGGTCACGTCATACTTCTCACGCAACCGCTCGATCGATGCCGTGGAGCACGGCCCACAGCACACGTGAAGCAAGAGGCGCTGCTTTATCTGCTGTTCCGCTGATGGTTCGGGCTCATCCATGGGGTCCTTCTTATGGATTATTGGGGCATTTCCGTCCAGCGTTTTTCAGTTGTACTGCGGCTGCAGGGCGTGTTGCCCAAGCCATGGGGGTCACTCAAAGGAGATGCTTCGACAAGCTCAGCATGACAATTCTTTATGAAACTCGGTGATTCCTGAACTGTCATCCCGAGCGCAGTCGAGGGATCTCCTCTTGGGTTACAACCCCTCTAGACATCCATCATCGTCTTTCGACATTCATGTTGGCTGCATGATGCGCCTGCTGCTATATATAGACCGCAATGACGAGGAGTCGTGATCTTATGAGTGTCTTTCGCTGCAGGCTGTTGTGGATCGGGGTGTTGGCGATTCTGGCAAGCGGGTGCGGTAAACCTGAACCTGAGCCTGTGATGGAACCGCATGAGGTCGACCTGGTTGAGGCCGTGGCGCTTTTGGAGCGCGGTGAGCCCGAAGCGGCGCTCGTGCTTCTGAAGCGTGTCGTCGACCAGGTGCCCACCAATGCCGTTGCGCAACTCAATCTCGGCGTGGCCTACGAGGCCGCCGGCCAGCCTGCAGAAGCCGCTACCGCCTACACCGAAGCCGCCGCCCTGAACACGACGGACGCACGTCCGCTTGAGTTGGCCGCCCGACTCTACATGGGCGTTGAGGATTGGGAGGGCGCCCGGGGTCTGCTTGACCAGGCCAACCGGCGCGAAGAGTATTCGCCACGCATTCTGACGGCCATGGGCGTTGTGGAGTACCGCGCCGGAAGCCTGGATATGGCCGAGGCATTCTTTGACGCGGCCCTCAAGGCCGATGAAACCTATGCCAGCGCGCTCTACAATGCGGCCGTGTTGCAGCGTGACGGCCGCAAGGATATGGAGCGTGCGGTAGGCGGCTTTGAGGCCTATCTCGAACATGCCGCGGAGGATGACCCCCGCCTGGCTGCAGTACGCGCCTTTGTGGACTCGTACCAGTCTGCCCCGCCTGCCCCCCCTGAGCCCGAACCTGCTGCGCCGGCCGCGCCGCCGGTTGAGAGTGGGCCTCCGGCCCATGTGGTCAAGGCGCTTGCAGAGTCGGACAAGGCCATTGCCGGTGGTGCGTTCGACGTGGCATTGGTCACGCTCAAGCAGGCACTCAAGCAGGGCGCACACCCGGATCTGCAGTGGCGATTGGCCGAACTCTATCGTCAGCATCTTGCCATGCCGCAGAAGGCGGAGGCCACCTTTGAGACATTTGCGACGGCCTATCCTGCCGATCCCCGCGTGGCTGACATTCCGTCAGATAAGCCCGCACCATCGGCGGCACCACCCGCTGCAGAAAAGCCGTTCGACACAACGGCCAACCGCCTCTGGATCCGCGCCCGAAAGGCGCATGACGAGGGCGACACTGCGCGCGCCATGGAACTCTATAAGGCCGCCCTGGAGCAGGACCCCAAGCTGTTTGGTGCCTGGTACAACCTGGGACTTGTGGCGAAGAGCGAGGGCGATCTGGATACGGCACAGCAGGCATTCGAGACGGCGCTGAAGCTGCGTCCTGAATGGCCGGACGCACTGTTTATGCTGGCCGTGGTGGTGCACAAGCAGGGCGATGATGAACGGGCGACCGACCTGCTGGACCAGGTGCTGATCAAGCAGTTCCGCCACGTCAAAGCCCACTACCTGTTGGCCGTACTCTATGCCAAGGCCGGACGGCGCGGGATGGCGCGCACCCACTTTGAGCATGTGCTGCGCCTGGATGGCACGGGCGAGTTCGGTCTGCAGGCCCGCGACTGGCTGAAGGAGAACCAACGTGAGCCGCCACCGATGCCGAGGCGATAGGAGAAGCCGTTGCTGAACCTGGTTGATATCGTTGCGCTGCTCTTTGTGCTGCTGCATGTCGTGTTGAGCTGGCGGCGGGGACTGTCCGAGGAGATCGGTCGCGTTGCGGGCGCCGTGTTGGCTTTCTGGATTGGACTGCGCACCCACGACGGTGTGGCAGGCTGGATGACCGATCATACCCGCATGGAGGGAGAGCCGGCACGTGTGGTGGCCTATATCGGCGTCGTGTTGCTCATCATTCTTGCATCGCTCGTGCTGACGCTGGTGGTGAGCAAGGTGATCAAGCTGGCGATCCCCGATGGCATCGACAAGGTGGGCGGGGGTATCGCCGGACTGATTAAGGGCGCGTTCTACACGGCCATGATCTTCCTCGCAATGAATCTGTGGCCGCACGAGTATCTGAACCGTCACTTTGGTGAGGAATCGGCACTTGGGTCGGTCGTGATGAAATGGATCCCTGCCCTGCAGGAGCAGATGGAAGAAAAGGGCGTCACCGAACGGGTGCGCGACCAGGTTGAGGCATCACGCGAGAAGGTGGAAGAGGTCCTCAAGGACGAAGAGACAAAGAAGGAAGCGGGCCGGATCCGGAAGTGGTTTTCGAGAAAGAAATAGATAATATTCACATGGATGGACAGGATAGACAGGATGTGATGGTATCCAGTTCATCCTGTACATCCATGTTTGGTCTTCTCTCACGAAGGTGAACAATGGCGGGGATTGTACCGAAACGCACGCTCGAGGAGATCCGCTTCCGCAATGACATCATTGAAGTCATTGGCGGCGTACTGACCTTGAAGCGGGCGGGTGGCACCTTTAAGGCGCTCTGCCCCTTCCACAAGGAGAAGACGCCTTCCTTTACCGTTAACGCCCAGCGCCAGATCTTTCACTGTTTTGGCTGCGGCAAGGGCGGCGATGTCTTTACGTTTCTGCAGGAGCATGAGGGGGTCGACTTCATGACGGCGGTGCGGATGCTGGCCGACCGGGCCGGGATCCGCCTGGAGTTTGAGGATGGTGATCCCGGCGAGCGTTCCGAGAAGGATGCGCTCTTCAAGATTCACACCGATATCGCCGAGTTCTATGCGCGTTGCCTGGCCCAGATGAAAGCCGCCCAACATGCGCGCGACTACCTGCAGAAGCGCGACCTGGAAGGGGACATCGCCAAGACGTTTGGTGTGGGCTATGCCCCGGACCGCTGGGATGGCGCGATCCAGTGGGCACGCAAGCACAAGGTATCGCTCGAGCTGATGGAGAAGGCCGGCCTGATCTTGCGGCGCGATCAGGATGACGTGTCGGCGGGCTACTATGATCGCTTTCGCGACCGCCTCATGTTTCCGATCTGCGATATCCAGGGCCGCGTGATAGGATTCAGCGGGCGGGCGCTCAGCGATGATGTGCGCGGCGCGAAGTACATCAATAGTCCCGAAACTCCGCTTTTCCGCAAGAGCCGTGTGCTCTATGCGTTGGACAAGGGACGCCGTGCCATGGTCAACAAGCGCGAGTCGATTATCTGTGAAGGCCAGATCGATGTGATTCGCTGTCACCAGGCCGGCTTCACCACCGCGGTGGCTTCCCAGGGAACCGCTTTCACGGAAGACCATGCCAACATCCTGCGTCGCTACGTTGACGGTGTTGTGATTGTGTTTGATCCCGACACGGCCGGTGAAAATGCCGCCATCAAGACAGCCGGCATCTTCCTCTCGGGCGGGTTGGGCGTGCGCGTGGCCGCACTACCTGAGGGCGAGGATCCCGATAGTTTCATTGTCAAGGAGGGCGGCGAAGCGTTTGGTGAGATCCTGGAAGGCGCGACGTCCGTGGTGGATTTTCAGGTGGGTGTTCTGTCGCGACGCGAAGATCTCTCGACCGACGTCGGTGTGATGCGGGCGGCGCGTGATGTGTTGCAGACGATTCTGCGCAGTCCCAACTCCGTTCAGCAGGCGCGCTTGATGCAGGCTGCGGCGCAGCACCTGAATCTGCCGGTGGCGGCCTTGCAGGATGAGTTGCGTCACCTGGTGCGCCGACAGCGGCGCCCGTTGCACGAAGAGGAACAGTCGGCGGATTCCCCGGTTGAGAGCACGGAGCCCCCGGCTTTCGAGTTGGCGCTGTGCGAGCACCTTGTGCATGCGGATGAGCATCCCGGGGTCGCCGACCTTGTGGAGCACCATCTTCCCCTTTCTATGCTCCAGGATGCGCGCTGCCGGGCCGTCGCCGAGGCAGCGTTGAAAGCGGCTCGCGAGGAGACGCCTGTTGAGAGTCTACTGCGGGGCACGGAAACGCAGATCGAGGGACTGGAGGCCTTTGCGGCCGGGTTGATGCTGACGGGGTCGAAAGTGCGTTCAGAGGAGATCTCTCCCGAGATGGCGGTCCAGGATCTGCTCCTGCGCCTGTGGCAACGCCGGCTGTTAGCGGAGCGAGACAGCATTCAGCGCGAGCTGCGCCAAACCGCCGAAGGCGCCCAGCGCATGTCGCAAATCACACTCGACATCAACTCGCTGAAGCGCTGGGAGACCGGGGTGGATGTGATTGAGATTGAGATGGCGGAGGAATGACGCTTGTGCTCCCGGGGTTTCACCCCGGGCTATGATGTTCGACCCCTTTGGGGTCGTCTCGCCGGAACCCCAACGGGGTTCAACATCATAGCCCAGGCAGAATGCCTGGGAATACGGGTCGCGTGCCTACTGCTGCTTCTGCTTCACTTCCCGCGCCTGAAGCGGGTAGCGGATCTTCATGTCGCCGTCGAGCATGACCTCCACCCAGTAGGTGCCGGGGGTCTCGAAGGTGACGTTCAGGAAGATCTCCACGCTGGTGGCCGTGGCCATCTCGTGGGGCAGGCGAATGGGGACTTGCTTGCCCTGGCTGAGAACCGTGACGCCATCTGTCCCAATGATGCGGCTCTCCTGCGTAAACGCTCCCTGCCCGCAGCACCAGCGGTTGACCAGGCAGAGCTTCTGAAACACGGCCGGATACTTCGGCACACCCAGTCCATCGAACAGCCCGATCAGAATGAACTTCCCGTTCCGCTCCTGGCGCACATCGTCACACAACAGGCTCGACTGCAAATCCGGTAACATATCACTCTCAGTCATATTATCTTTCTTTGCTTGTTGTCCAAAAGGAGATCCCTCGACTTCGCTCCCGCCGTCGCCCCCTGGGCCATGGCGGGCAGGCGGGATGACAGTTCTGGATTACCAGGTTCTCTAAGACACTGTCATGCTGAGCCTGTCGAAGCATCTCCTATTCCTCATCAATCGTCCCGCCCCATTCGTTGAGACACTCGCGTACGAAGTCGATCACGGTTGCGTGTGCTTCCCGGCTCTTAAAGGGAGGCATGATCGGCGGTCCAAAGCGGAAGTGGATCGGAAGGGAGCGATCAAGCGATCCGAAATCGCGCACGATCTTACCCACGCGCATGAAGTCGGTCTTGAGCGCGACCGGAACCACCGGTACGCCTGCACGTTCGGCCAGTTTGACGCCCAGGGTATTGAACTGCTTCGGGATGAAGGTGGCAGAGCGAGTGGCCTGAGGGAAGATGACGATTGAGCGTCCGGCTTTAAGCAGTTCCTGTCCGCGTGTCAGGACCAGCTTCAGGTCGGCGCGCGGATTTGCGCGTGTCAGTGCGATGGGGTGGGTTGCGCCCAGTAGTCGGCCAAACAGCGGGTATTCCAGCAGGCTCTGCTTAACCACAAACGAAACGTCTCCATGCGCCAGGCAGATGCCGGGCAGAAAGAAGGTCTCCAGCATGCCCATATGGTTGCCGACATAGACGACCGGCCCATCGATGCCCAGCGCATCAGCCATACCCGACACCTCCACGGTTCCTCCCGCAGCTTCCATCAACTGGAGCAGGTCTTCCGATTCGCGTCGCCACTGGGCCGCGTCATGCCGGCCGTGTTTGGCCGCACGTGCCCCCCTTGCCACTACCCTATATACGCGCCAGTAGATCCACCCATCCCACCGGCCAAGCAATCGGCTGGCCCCAGTGCGCCGGCCCGCTTCAGGTGTGCGGTAGCTTCCGGTGGTACACAGGCTCGTAATCAGTTCGGAGTCTGCGTGCTCGGTCGGGACAGTGGTGCTGGCAGTGGGATGGCTGTTCATAGTGGTTCCGTGTGGTCTAGTGTCTTGTCTCAGAACTACGTCTATATCTGACGGGTCTGTCATCCCGAGCGAAGTCGAGGGATCTCTGCCTCAATACGGGTATGAGATCCCTCGACTTCGCTCGGGATGACAAGGTCTTACTTGTTTCAAATCTGACTTCGTATGACAGGGCCTCAGACTAAATCACAGGCATCGGCGGGCATCCAGTGGGCGTCCTTGCCGTCCCATTTCACGTTGCAGCCGATGGGATTGGTGATGGGGGTTTGCACGGGGCGGCCCGCCAGGATGTCTTCCAGGGCATTATCGAGATCGTTGACCGTGGCGGCCTCACCATTGCGTGGATTATCAATGCCGCGCCCGGTGTATACGAGTGCGCGGTTCTTGTCGAAGACGTAGAAATGGGGCGTCTTCAGGGCGCCGTAGGCGCGGGCGACGTCCTGTGACTCATCATAAAGATAGTCCCAGGGGAACTGGTGTTCCTTCATGCGCTCGACCATGTGGTCGAAGCTATCCTCCGCATAGGTGTTCACGCTATTTGAGTTGATCCCGACGAATGCCACACCTTGATCCTTGAACCGGTTGACAGTCTTACGGGTAATCTCGTCGGACCCGATCACATAAGGGCAATGGTTGCAGGTGAAGAAGACGACAAGCACCTCGGCATCGGCAAAGTCTGCAAGCCCGTAGGTCTTGCCATCCGTCGCCGGCAGCGAGAAATCCGGTGGGTGTTCTCCCAGTTGAAGTGTAAACGGCATGATGCGCTCCCTGTTGTCGTGTTTCGGGGGAGTATTCCACCGTCTCCGAGCGCTGTCACGATGGAAAAGAGGGCGGATACAACCACGAAGGACACGAAGGGAGAGGGAGATCTGCGGGCAGCCCCTCTTCGTGTTCTTCGTGGTTGCCTTTCCTCTCGAAAAACCGTCCACATGGAAGCTTGACGATTCGGGGCGGGGGGGCATACAGTATCGGTTGCCCTTTACATTGTGGTTTCGTGAAGAGTGGGCTTCACCCCACTCTTTTGCATGTATAGGGTTGGTGAATGTTGAAAATTGAACGGGACGAACGGTCCCGATAGAGAGAGATGGGTCATGAATAACGAGCTTCAGGCGATTCTCAACTACATGGAAAAGGAACGCGGTCTGGACCGCGAAGTCCTGATTCAGGCGGTCGAATACGCGCTCCAGTCGGCTTCGCGCAAGAACTTGGCAAAGAACAAGGACGTGCGGATTGCCATCGACCGTAACACGTACGATATCAAGGCTTTCGCGAAGAAGCTCGTCGTAGAAGATGTCTCTCACGAGGACGAAGAGATTCTGCAGGCCGAAGCGCTCAAGGAAGATCCGGCCGCCGAGCTGGGCGAGTTTATCGAAGTTGAAGTGACCCCGCGTGATTTCGGTCGTATTGCGGCCCAGACCGCCAAGCAGGCCATCATTCAGCGCATTCGTGCGGCTGAAAAAGAGGTCGTGTTCGACGAGTATAAGGATCGCGTGGGCGATATCGTGAGCGGATCCGTACGCCAGTTCATCCGCAGTGACATTCTCGTCGACCTCGGTCGCGCCGAAGCCATCTTGCCGGCCACCGAGCGTGTCCCGACCGAAGAGTACCAGATTGGTGACCGCATTCGCGCCTACGTGCTGGATGTGCGCAGCGAATCGGCAGGCCCGGGCGTTGTGCTGTCGCGTAGCCATCCCAGTTTTGTGCGTACCCTGTTTCAACTGGAAGTGTCCGAGATCGGTGATGGCATCGTCGAGATCAAGGGCATCGCCCGCGAGCCGGGCTACCGCACCAAGATCGCCGTGCTCTCGCATGACGAGAAGGTGGATCCGGTTGGCGCCTGCGTCGGCATGCGCGGCATGCGCGTGAAGAACATCGTGCGCGAACTCTCCGGTGAGAAGATCGATATCATTCGCTGGAGTGATGACACCCGCACCTACGTGGCCAATGCGCTCTCACCCGCCAGGCTGGCCAAGGTGACGATCGATGAAGACGATCCCGGCCTGGTGCATGTTGTGGCTGATGCCGACCAGCTCTCGCTGGCGATCGGCAAGCGCGGTCAGAATGTGCGCCTGACAGCGAAGTTACTCAGCATGAAGGTCGATATCCAGAAGGACGAGCAGGAAGCCGACTTCGAGAAGCAGTTGGCCGAGGCTGTGGAGGCCCTGGCGGCTGTGGATGGCATCGGACCGGAGAACGCCCAGGCGCTCGTAACCGGCGGCTACCTGACCGTGGATGGTATCCTTGTAGCCGACGTGTCCGACATTGCGGAGGCAGCGGGCTTGGACCCGGAGGTCGCCCAGACGATTTACGATGCGGCATCGCAGGTGACGCCGGTCAGTGAGGACGGGGAAGCTGCCGCCGCGGACAGTGCCGATGAGCCTGCTGCGGAAGAGGAGACTCCAGCGGAAGAGGATGCTCCAGCTGAAGAGGAGACTCCAGAGGAAGCAGAAGCCCCGGCTGAAGCGGAAGCCCCGGCTGAAGAAGAAATTCCGGCAGAAGCGGAAGAAGCCCCGGCAGAAGAGCCGGAAAGCGATGATGAGCCCAGTGCCGACGAGCCCGGTGAGACGGCTGAAGAACCGGCTGAAGAACCGGCGGCGGAAGATACGGATAAGGAAGAAGAAAAGGCATGAAGGTTTTTCAGATAGCCAAAGAGCTTGGTGTAACCAGCAAAGAGGTGCTGACCAAGCTGCATGATATGGGCATAGAGGCCAAGAACCAGGTCGCCGTCGTCGATGACACGATGCTGGCGGTTCTGCGTGGGGAGGCACTCCCGCCGCCGAAACCGGAAATCGGAAGTCAGAAGTCGGAGGTCGCGGGGGCGAAGTCGGAGCCTGTGAAGGCCGAGAAGCCTGCGGCTAAGCCGACGTCCGCCCCGCCTGCCCTCCATAGCCCGAAGGGCGACGGAGGGATGGCGACGCCGAAAGCCAAGGCGAAAGCCAGGGCCAGGGACAAGGCCAAAGATGTTGCGCCCCCGGCACCTGCAGCGGCTAAACCGGCCCCCGCACTGGCCCCCGAAACAGTCGCGAGCTCGCTGCCCCCGGCCGAGGTGGTCGACGGCAATGTGCTGCGTCTGCGCGGCCCGATCATCGTTAAGAGCCTGGCCGAGGTGTTGAGCCTCAAACCGAACATCATCATCGCCGAACTGATGAAGATGAACATCCTGGCCGCCATCAATCAGAGCATTGATGTCAACGTGATCCGCAAGATCGCCGAGAAGCACGGCTTCACGGTCCAGGTCGAAAAGCGTGGACCACGTCCCAGTATTGAGAACAAACTCGAAGAGCGGCCTGAAGATGAGGACCAGCCCGAGGACTTGATGCCTCGTCCGCCGGTGGTGACGTTCCTGGGGCATGTCGACCATGGCAAGACCTCGCTGCTTGACCAGATCCGCAATGCCAAGGTTGCCGCCGGTGAGTCGGGCGGCATCACCCAGCATATCGGCGCCTACACGGTTGAGTTGAGCGGGAAGAAGATCGCCTTCCTCGACACCCCGGGTCATGCGGCCTTCACGGCCATGCGCGCCCGCGGCGCGAATCTCACGGATATCGCAGTCATCATCATTGCGGCCGATGATGGGATCATGCCCCAGACGCGCGAGGCGATTAAGCACGTGCAGGCCGCCGGAGTGGCCATGATGGTGGCCATCAACAAGATTGATATGCCCACCGCGGATGTGCAGCGCGCGATGCAGCAGCTCCAAACCGAAGGGCTGACCCCGGAGGAATGGGGCGGCGAACTGATCTGTTGTCCTGTTAGCGCCGAAACGGGCGAAGGTATCGATCACCTGCTTGAGATGATCCTGTTGCAGGCTGATGTGCTTGAACTTCAGGCGAACCCGACGCGGCGTGCCGAGGGCTACGTGATTGAAGCCCAACTCGAGCCCGGCATGGGCCCCACGGCCAATCTGCTGGTCAAGCGCGGCACATTGAGCGTGGGCGATATCGTGCTGTGTGGACAGTATAGCGGCAAGGTACGCGCGCTGCTCAACGACCATGGTGCCAAGATCAAGTCAGCCGGACCTTCCACCCCGGTGAAGTGCCTGGGACTCCCCGGCGTGCCGGGCGCAGGCGACCGTTTCCAGGTGTACGCCAATGAGAAGGCGGCCAAGTCCCTGGCGTCGGACGAAGCGGCCAAGCTGCGTCAGGAAAGTCTGCACACCCCGATCAAGACGTCGCTCGACTCGCTCTTCACTCAGATGGAAGAAGGCGAGAAGATGGAGTTGAAAGTCGTCCTCAAGGCCGATACCCAGGGATCGGTCGAGGCCATCGCCACGTCGCTTGAGGAAATTGAGAGCGACAAGGTTGTACTCAATATCATCCTCAGCGGTACGGGCAACGTCACCGAGAATGATGTCATGCTGGCCAGTGCTTCGGATGCCATCATCCTGGCATTCCACGTTGGCAAGGAATCGGGCGTCGACTCAACGGCAAAGCACGAGGGCGTCGAAATTCGCCTGCACCAGGTCATCTATGAGCTGATTGACCAGGTGCGCGATGCCATGACCGGGCTCTTGAAGCCTGTCATCCAGGAGGATGTCCGCGGCGAAGCTGAGATCCGCAAGGTGTTCGTGGTGGGGCGTCGCAACAAGGTGGCCGGTTGCATGGTTGTGAAAGGCAATATCCGTCCCAAGTATCGCGCCCGTGTGCGTCGCGGCGATGAAGCCCTCTGCGAGGGACGTATTGAGTCGCTCAAGCATTTCCAGGACGAGGTAGCCGAAGTGCGCGAAGCGCAGGAATGCGGTATCCGTCTCGACAAGACGATGGACTTCGAAGAAGGAGACCGCCTGGAATTCTACGAACTGACCGAAGTAGCGCAAACGCTCTAGGAGAGGTGTCGGGTGTCGTGTAGCTCGAATGCGTTCATACAACGGGTGTGTCATCCCGAGCGAAGTCGAGGGATCTCTGCCCATTCATGGATCTGAGATTCCTCGACTTCGCTCGGAATGACAAGTTGTTACCTGTCTGACGCTCACCACCCAACACGCAAACCCTATGCCCACCGACCGCATGACCCGAGTTAATGAGCTGCTCAAGCGCGAGATCTCTACGGCGCTTTTCAGAATGCTTGCGCCCGAGGAACGGGTGGATACGGCGGCCGTGACCGTGACGCATGTGATCACCAGTCGTAACCTGCGCCACGCACGAGTCCTGATATCCATCCTGGGACACGAGGACGAACGCGGGACCATCATGTCGCAGATTCGCGACCATCGTGTCGAGATCCAGCAATGGATCAACCGGAACATGAAGCTGAAGTATACCCCGAAATTGGATTTTGAGCTGGATACGTCTGTAGAGCAGGGCGATCACGTGCTGGGCATCCTTCAGGAGATGGAGGATGAGCGGTCGATCCCCCCGTACTACCCGGAGGAAGCAGACGCGTCCGAAAGCGACGAGGCACCCCCCTATGAGTAACCCGAACTTCAAGACGACAGACAAACGATACACCGCCCCAGCACCTCCACGCGATCATTCAGGCCTGGACGGTATCCTGCTGGTCGACAAGCCGGCCGGGCCGACGTCACACGATATCGTGCATGCCATCCGCAAGCGCTTCGGTATTCGTAAGGTGGGCCATGGCGGCACGCTGGACCCGCAGGCGACAGGGCTGTTGGTGATTCTGTTGGGGAAGGGAACCAAGCTTTCCAACTATTTCATGACTGGCGACAAGGCCTACGAGGGCACCATGACATTGGGTGTTGAGACCAACACGCAGGACGCCGACGGCGAGGTGACGCGCGAGGGCGACTGGTCGGGGGTTACCGAAGAGCAAGTCGCAGAGGCCATGCGCACCTATGTCGGCGACATGATGCAGACCCCTCCCATGGTGTCGGCCGTGAAGGTCAAAGGGGTACCGCTCTATAAGAGCGCCCGCAAAGGACAGACCGTTGAGCGCGAAGCGCGCCTGATTCACATCTATCGCTTCGATATTCTCGAGTGCGACCTGCCGAATGCTCGCTTCAGGGTCGATTGCACCAAGGGCACCTATGTGCGTACGCTCTGCGCGGATGTCGGCGCTGACCTCGGCTGTGGGGCACACCTGTCGGCGCTGCGCCGTATCGGTGCGGGCAAACTGAAGCTGGAGGACACCACGGCTTTCGACGCTATCATGGAGATGGATGAAGCCGCGTTGAAGACGGTCGTCTTGCCTCTTTCCCGTTTCGCTTCCGGTGGGACGCACGCCTGACCATGATTACCGTGACCGACATGCAAGCCCTGCGCCGCAAGCGCCGGCCGATCGTGCTGGCGGCCGGTTTCTTCGATGGCCTGCACCTGGGGCACTTGAAGGTCATTAACAGCAGTCTGCAGGCCGCGCAGGCGATCGGGGGCAAGGCATGGGTGCTTACGTTCGACAAACACCCACTGCGTGTTCTGGGACACCACAAAGCGCCACGCCTGCTCACGTCCAACCGCCATCGACTCTCCCTGCTTCAACGAATGGGCGTGGAAGGCTGTCTGCTGCTTCCCTTTAACCGGGCCCTTTCGGAAACCGCACCGGAAGCCTTCATCCGTCAGCTCAAAGAGTGCGTGCCGAGCCTGGCAGACATCCATGTGGGCCGGAATTGGCATTTTGGGAAGGCTGGCTGTGGTGATGTGACTCTGTTGCGCAAGCTGGGGCGCGAGCTCGCGTTCACGGTCACGGTCACTGCACCGGTCATTCGGGGCGGGGAGCCGGTATCAAGCACGCGCCTGCGCGCGGCTGTGAAGGCGGGCGATCTGGATGGCGCCGCGGCCCTGCTGGGGCGCCCGTTCAGTATCCTGGGTACGGTCAAAAGCGGTCGACGTATCGGCCGCAAGCTTGGGTTTCCTACGGCCAACCTGGATCCCCACAACGAAGTGTTGCCGCCGGTCGGGATCTACGTGGTCGAAGCCCTGATCGGCAACACCCGGCACGATGCCGTGCTGTACTATGGCCGTCGCCCCACCTTTGACGATACGGACAAGGAAACGCGCGAGCTGGAACTGCACGTCCCGGGGCTCGACGCCGACCTCTACGGGCGTGACATCGAGGTCAGCTTTCTCAGACGACTGCGGGGCGACCGAAAATTCAACAGTATTGAGGCTCTGAAAAAAGAGATCGCGCACGACATTGAGCTATTGAAAATGGGCGCCGTGTGATAGACTTCTCAGTGGTGGAAAAAAGCGTGAAAGAATCGCTTTACACCCGATGCACCGGCGTACTATAGTCCGCACCCGAAAGAAGAAAAGTAGTAAAGAAAAGAGAAGAGGAAGAAGTTCGGCGTATGAGCCAGATCGACAAAACCGCTATCCAAGAGAAGTTCCAGCGTCACGAAGGTGACACGGGGTCTTCCGACGTTCAGGTCGCGATCCTGACCAGCAAAATCTCGTTGCTCACCGAGCACTTGAAGTCGCATAAGAAGGATCACAGTTCACGTTACGGGTTGATCAAGATGGTCAGCCAGCGTAGGCGTCTACTGGATTACCTGAAGGCACATGATAGCGAGCGGTACCAGTCACTCATCAAGGAGCTGGGTATCCGTCGGTAGTTTCTCACTACCGCACTCCTGCACCCCGCTTGAGCGGGGTTCATTGACTCACCAGGTGGTACGCGAGAGGTCTCTTTCGCATGCCGGGCTTCGCAAAAACAAAGAGGAAACCATGAGTAACATCCAATCCGTCTCCGTCGATCTCGGCGCAGGCAAGACCCTGACCATCGAAACCGGCCGTATGGCCCACCAGGCCGCAGGCGCGGTCACCGTCCGTCTCGCAGATACGATCCTGTTTTCTGCCGTAACATGCTCCAAGGAGCCGCGTGAAGGCATCGACTACTTCCCGCTCCAGGTTGAATACCGTGAGAAGTTCTACGCCGCCGGTCGGTTCCCGGGCGGGTTCTTCAAACGTGAGACGCGTCCTGCCGAGAAGGAAATCCTTACGTCGCGCATGACGGACCGTCCCATACGTCCACTCTTCCCCGTGGGCTACCACAACGACGTACAGATCAACAACATGTTGCTCTCGGCGGACGGCGTGAATGACTCTGATATGCTTAGCATCGTGGCCTCGAGTGCCTCGCTGACCCTCTCCGATATTCCCTTTATGGGCCCGGTCGGCGGCGTGCGCGTCGGACGCGTGGATGGTGAGTTCGTGGTCAACCCGACGCACGAAGAACGCGCCAAGAGCGATATCGATCTGGTCTACTGCGGCAAAGCCGAGTTGCCCATGATGATCGAGGGTGACTGCGCCGAAGCCAGCGAAGCCGATCTGGTGGCCGCCATGAAGGTTGGCCAGGAAGCCTGTGAGAAGATCATTGCCGCCCAGCTCGAGCTGCGCAGCAAGCTGGGTCTTCCCGAGAAGGTGATTGAGGTCGCCGAGACCGAGACGCCTTTCCTCATCGCCATGCGCGAACTGGGTGGCAGCGCGCTGCGCGACGCCCTGGGCATCGCCGACAAGCTTGAACGCCAGGACGCGGTCAGTGCGGTCAAGGCCGACCTGGAAGCCAAGATGATCGAGAAGTTCGAAGACATCACCAAGGAACAGCACCGCGCTACGTTCGATGACTTCGAGATCGAGACGGTCAGCAATATGGCACTGGGCGAAGGCAAGCGCATGGATGGCCGCGCCTTTGAGCAGCTTCGTCCGCTTGAGGCCGAAGTATCGCTGATGCCCCGTACGCATGGCTCGGCCCTGTTCGCCCGTGGCGAAACACAGGCCCTCGGTATTCTTACCCTCGGCACGAAGTCCGACATTCAGCGCACCGATGCGATCGCCGGTGGTAGCGAATCCAAGAACTTCATGGTGCATTACAACTTCCCGCCCTACAGCGTAGGCGAGGCCGGACGACTGGGCTTCACCGGCCGGCGTGAAATTGGACATGGTGCTCTGACCGAGCGCTCACTGGCCCACGTGTTGCCGGATGACTACCCCTACACGGTGCGTCTGGTTTCCGATATCATGGGGTCGAACGGCTCCTCGTCGATGGCCAGTGTCTGTGTTGGAACGTTGGCCCTGATGGATGCCGGTGTGCCGATCAAGCGGCCCGTGGCGGGCATCTCCATCGGCCTCTTCTCGAATGGCGACAAAGCCGAGCTCGTGACCGACATCGTCGGTTCAGAGGACCACTGCGGAGACATGGACTTTAAGGTGGCCGGTACGCGTGAGGGTATCACCGGCTTCCAGGTCGATATGAAGATTCCCGGCTTGCGTTGGGATCTCGTAGAGGGCGCCTTCGCGCTGGCTCGTAAGAACCGCATTGAGCTGATCGAGTTCATGGAGACGATCATTCCTGCGCCGCGTGAAGAGATGAGCGAGCATGCTCCGCGCATCTCACAGGTCTCGATTCCTGTCGACAAGATCGGCGAGCTGATTGGCCCGGGCGGCAAGAATATTCGCCGCATCACCGAGCTGACCGGTGCCCAGATCGACATCGAGGAAGACGGAACCGTCAGCATCTTCGCGACCAACGCCGAAGCCATGGAACAGGCCGTGAAGGAAGTCGAAATGGTGACCGCCGAGGCCGAAGTGGGCCGCATCTACGATGGCCGTGTCTCGGGCGTGAAGGAGTTCGGCGCGTTTGTCGAAATCTTCCCGGGAATGGATGGATTGGTTCACATCAGCGAGCTGGCTGACTTCCGGGTCGGCAGTGTCGATGACATCTGCAAGGTGGGTGACCAGATGTGGGTCAAGTGTATTGGCGTGGATGACCGCGGCCGCATCAAGCTCAGTCGCAGGGAAGCCATGCACGATATGGACCAGCAGGACTCGAGCGAGGGCTAATGGCCCGTTTCAGACAGGCGGTTGCACTGGCAGGGCTCACGGCCTTGGAGGTATTGCGGCAGCCTGTCTGTCTGCTCCTGTTTCTCATTTCAATTACGCTAACGGCGCTGCTTCCATTCCTGATCCTGCATCGCTTCGGCGAAGACGGGAAACTCGTACGGGACAGCGCCTTTGCGTTGCATGCGGTCTTCGGCATCTTCGTGGCCGGCTACGCGGCCACCACAGCCCTCTCCCGCGAGATGGAGGGGGGCACGGCCGCTGCCGTATTGAGCAAGCCGGTCAGTCGTGACCTGTTCTTCCTGGCCAAGTTCGTCGGTGTCGTCGGCGTGGTGGCTATCTTCTCGTTGTGTTCCGGACTGACCGCGCTGTTGGTCGAACGGGTCGCCGAGAAGTTCGTGATGAGCGGGGGCATGGTCGGCTACTTGTCCGACAACCAGACCGGCGGCTTGCTGCTCCTGGCCATTCTGGCTTCCTGCCTTGTGGGCGCCTACGCAAACTACAAACGCCAGCGCCCCTTTGGATCCATCACCGTGACGACGCTGCTGGCCGGGCTCGTGCTCTGCATTCTCGTGGCCGGCTGTTTTGATCGGGCCGGCCAGTGGGCGCCCTTTGCCAGTCGGCTCAACTGGCGCCTGGTGCCTGTCAGCCTGCTCATTACGATGGCGCTTGTGCTGATGTCGGCCTTCGCGATGGCGCTGTCGACCGTGGTGGGGACGGTGCCTACGCTTACGGTTTGCAGTGCGGTGTTTATGTTGGGACTGATGAGCGACTACCTCTTTGGTCGACACGCGGCCGAGTCGCTGTGGGCGAGAACTTTGTACTCGATCCTCCCCAACTGGCAGCATTTCTGGGTATGTGATCAGCTTAACGCCGGGGGACAAGTAGCCGGCACCTACATGGGGTTGGCAACGCTCTATGCCGCCGTATACAGCGCGGCACTGCTCTGCCTGGGTGTGGTGGTGTTTCGGCAGCGCGACGTGTAAAGACGCGGCTCGCTCGGAGAGCTCGCCCTACCTGGTCGAGGGTGGGGTAGGGCGAGCCGTCCCGGCGAGCCGGAGAAACGGAGAAGGTTGATGGATCAGGCAACAAATAGCACCGTGCTGGAAGTCGTCCAACTCACAAAGGTGTTCCGCGATTTCTGGCGGCGACCGCGTGTAACTGCCGTGGATGGGCTCGATCTTTCCGTCAGGCGCGGCGAGATCGTCGGGCTGCTTGGGCCCAATGGCTCCGGCAAGAGCACGACGATCAAGATGCTGCTCGGCCTGCTCCACCCCACGGAAGGCAGTATCAGCATCCTGGGAGGACGCCCTGCGGATGTGGCGGTTCGTAAGCGGATAGGGTATCTTCCCGAAGACTCCACCCTCTATCGTTACCTGACGCCGCGTGAGACGCTGATGTTCTACGGGCGTCTCTTTGATCTATCTGTCGCCGAGCGTAGACAGCGTACCGCGGAGCTCATCGAGATGACCGGTCTGAGCGCGGCGGTCGACCGCGCCGTAGGCGAGTTCTCCAAGGGCATGGCGCGCCGCCTGGGACTTGCGCAGGCGCTGCTCAATGCGCCCGACCTGCTTGTGCTGGACGAGCCGACCTCCGGTCTCGATCCCATGGGCTGTCGACAGGTGAAGGACCTGTTGCGGGCGCTGGCCGACCGTGGCACCACCATTCTGCTGACGTCGCACCTCCTGGCGGATGTCGAGCATATCTGCGACCGTGTCGTGATCATGTACGACGGCCGCCCTCGTGCCGCGGGAACGCTACAGAACCTGCTGGAAACGGAGGAACGGATGACGGTGAATGTGCCCACGCTCGATGCGGCCGGCACAAAGCGTCTCCTCGATTTGCTGCGCAAGGAATTGGACTGCGAGGCCGACGTCTCACGCGCGTCCATGAACCTGGAGGAGTTCTTCGTCAGTGTGGTGAAGGAGGCGAAGGCGACCGATGCAAGTGGCCATGGGGATGACTCACAGATCGCAGCGTTCCTGTGCAAGGTGCGGGGTGGATGATGCGTAATCGCATTCTGGGAATAGCCGGGCTGATGATACGGCAGGCCGTCCGCTCGCGCTTTGTGTTCTGCCTGTTTGTGCTGATGCTGTCACTCCTGGTCGGGTTTGCCCTGACGATCAAGGGGGATGGAACCGTCGCGGGCAGACTGCAGGTTCTTCTTTCTTACGCACGGGGCGCCGTGGGCGTTGTGTTGGGGATTGCCTCGCTGTGGCTGGCATGCGGCGCCTTTTCGGTGGAGATCGAGAACCGGCGGCTGCACCTGGTCATGGTGAAACCCGTTCGAAACGTTGAGCTGTGGATCGGGAAATGGCTCGGAATCGTGACGGTAGCCGCACTTATGCTGACCGTGGCCGGCCTGTTTCTGATGGGGGCGGGCACCGTTGCGCTGCGGCGTACGGCGCCCGATGGCGTCGACGGGCGCACGGTACGCCAGCAGATCCTGGTTGCGCGCCAGCGTGTTGAAGCAGTGCGGGCAATGGGTGAGGCGGGCGAAGCGCGGTGGGAACTCGACTGTCCTGACGCCGTTGCGTCTGGTGCGTCCGTTTCCACGCTGCAATACCGGTTTGTGTCGCCCCTGCGCGATCAGCCGCCCATACAGGTGCACTGGGCGGCGGTGGATGCGAATGGCGCCTCGCTCTTCGAAGCCGATTGTGAGGCCTATATGGACGGCGTCAACCGCCTGGACATTCCTGCCGAGAGCCTGCCGCCCGGAGAGCGCATCGCCCTGGTGTTTGGTATGCGGGTGAATCAACCGGATACACCGCATCATGTGACGTTTCACCCCGAGTATCCTGTCGAGCTGTACGTCCCTACTGGCGGGTTTGGTGAGAATCTGTTGCGCACGCTGTTGCTCATGTTCTGCCGCGTCGCATTGCTGGCGGCCCTGGGGGTCACCGTGGGTACCGTCTTTACATTTCCAGTCGCCGTGTTTGCGTCCGTTGCCATGATCATGGCTACGCTCGTCACCCAGTTCTTCGTGTTCTCATCGGCATGCGAACCGGGGTGCGGGCATGAGCACCATGGTGAAGAGACAACACCGCAATGGGTGGAGTGGACCGGGGAACACCTCGCCCGGGGCGTGCAATGTGTCGTGGCACCTGTGCTGCACTACCGCGTCAGGGGCCGGTTGGCCGGCGGGGTCGCCGTGACATGGGACGAGGTGCATGAAGCGGCCGGTGTCCTCGTGTTCATGTATGGTGGCGCGTTGTGTGCCCTTGGGTGCGGCGCGCTGCGTCGGCGTGAGATAGCGTTGCCGGTATAGGGGCTGTTGCCCAAAAGGAGATCCCTCGGCTTCGCTCGGGATGACAGTTTTGGAATCAGTGAGTTTCCTGAAGAATTGTCATGCTGAGCTTGTCGAAGCATCTCCTCTGAGTGACCCCGATCGTTTGGGCAATACGCCGTATAGAGAAGAGATATGCCGGTGGAGATGAAGACAGTGTCGGACGAAAAGAAGATAAGTTTTCAAAGAGGTGTGGAGATACGAAGCAAGTGTCATCCCGAGCTTGTCGAGGGATCTCCAAATCATCGAGTACGCTGGAGATTTACTTCGGCAAGCTCAGCACAGGCTCTCGACTTCGCTCGGAATGACAGACTCTCTGTTGGGCTTCATTGATAATCTACGAAAAGAAGTTTATGATGCGTCGATTCAAGCACGGTACAGGGGTTCCCTTGCTGACGGTGGCTGTTCTGCTGCTGGTCCTGGCCGGCGTGTTTCATGCGCCGCTGCTGGAGGCGCGCCGGCGGTCTACCCCCGAGATGGAGGTCTTGAGCGATGCGCCGCCGGTTGTCCTGTTCACCACTGTTGTCCTGGGTGGATTCCGCGGCGTGATCGCGGACGCGCTCTGGCTGCGGGCCTCCTACTTGCAGGAAGAAGGACGCTATCTCGAACTCGTGCAGTTGGCCGACTGGGTCACCAAGCTCGAGCCGCGCACAACCGATGTCTGGGCGTTCCATGCCTGGAACCTGGCCTACAACGTTAGCGTCATGATGCCCGTGGCCGAAGATCGCTGGCGCTGGGTTCGGCAGGGCATCGAATTGCTGCGTGACAAGGGCGTTCATTACAACCCTGCGGATCCGCGGATCTATCGCGAGCTGGGCTGGATGTTCCAGCACAAGCTGGGCGGTGATTCTGATCGTCTGCATGCCTATTATAAGAGGCAGTGGAGTGACTATGTGGCCGCGCGAATCGGTGCCAGCGGCCGCGCCAATTACGATAGGCTCGCGTTGGAGCCGGACCTGCGTGAGTGCATCCGCAAAGACCTGGGTATGGATGTCGAGCGGATGCAGATCGTCGATGCCATTTACGGTCCACTGGATTGGCGTCTGCCGCAGTCGCACGCCGTCTACTGGGCCTACCGGGGACTGGCGGTAGCCGGACCGGAAGGATTTCTTGAATGTAGCCGCATGATCTACCAGTCGATGTCCGAGCTGTTCCTGTGGGGCAAGATGAGCTGGAATGGCCAGGATGAGCTCGTAATGGAGGCGGACAAGCGTCTGTTGCCTCGCGTTCTCCGTGCCTACGAGGATGCCCTATCGCTTTACGATCAGCCCGGTTTGAGCGAGGCCTATGCCAATTTCCTGACCGGCGCGACGCTGGTGATGGCCAAGCAAGGCGACAAGCGCCGTGCACGCCGCTGCTTCGAACGCCTCCACACCCATCATCCCACCCCGCTCACGGCCCGGGGATACGATGCCTTCATCGCTGCTCATCGGGAAGAGGGGAACTAGATGTTGTCGAAACGGATTGGTAGGGCGACCCCTCCGGGGGAGCCGTGCGCAAGGAGTCGTGCATGTGTAGCGGCAGTTGCGGACAGGGCCTGTTCTGCCGCAGCGCATGCGCACGACTTACTCGCGGCTCGCCGGGACGGCTCGCCCTACCCGCGAGGCCTCTGGGTTCTATCGCTGTTTCTCTTTCTCGCCATCTCGTGTCGTCGCGAAGCCAAGCCGGTTTCGCGGCAGTGGGAGACCATGGGCACCTTTGCCTCCGTCAGCGTTCCCGCCAGTGCGGCGGACACGCTGTCCCCGTGTGTGGCAGAGGCGACCGGTTCTTTCGCAGACTTCAATGCGCTGTTCAGCACGTATATCGAGAGCAGCGAGATCTCGCGTCTCAACCGTGACGCCGGCGGCGCGTCGGTTGTGATATCGGCCACAACGGCCGAAATGCTCAGGCTGGCCCGTCATTACGGCGAACTGTCAGATGGTGCCTTCGATATTTCCGTTAAGCCCCTCATGCAGCTGTGGGGCTTTCGCGGCACGAATCCGCCAACCGCATTGCCTGTTGCTGCCGACCGTGAGGCGCTGTTGCCCCTGGTTGACTATCGACGCGTTGAGCTGAGCGATGGCACCGCACGGCTTCTGGCCGCAGGGATGCAAGTCGACCTGGGGGGCATCGCCAAGGGGTTTGCTGTAGATGCCTGCTTTGATGGGCTCGTCAAGACGGGGCACCGCGATATCCTGGTCAACCTGGGCGGCAACATGCGCGGCAGCGGCAGTGCGGCGCCGAACCGCGCATGGCGCGTGGGGGTTCGCCATCCCTTCGACCGATCACAGCTCGTGGGGGCGGTAGCGCTGCCCGATGGCTGGGCTGTTGCGACGTCCGGCAACTATGAGAAGTTCATAGAGATCGACGACCAACGCTATGCCCACATCATGGACCCACGCACCGGACTCCCCGTTCAAGGCATGGCCGGCGCAACCGTACTCAGCCGCACCGGCGTCGAAGCCGATGCTCTATCTACGGCCCTGTTTGTCGTCGGCATGCAGGGGGCAGGGGAGATGCTGGCCCGGGCGCCCGACTCCGAAGCGCTCCTCATCCCCGACCGCCACCCCCTGGAAATCCACGTCACCCCCGGCTTCGCAGACCACTTTGCCCCACTGCCTTCCTATGAAGATGCTGTTCGCGTGATGCGGGGAGGGGGGGGGGTGGAGAGGTGTGGCGGCCCTACTGTCGGCAAGTAACCTGTTGAACGTTTGGATCAGCGTTTTCTGGAAGGGCGCGCTCTTCCAGAAATACGCTGCTGCCGCTCGTTCTTCCCATACTGTGCTCTCTCTTCGCGCAAAACATGCACGCAGAAGGAATTCAAGCTTTCGCCATATCGTAGAGCGTCTACCGCGAGGGCCTTATGCAGCTCCTTTCCAACCCTGACAACGAATTTTCCAGAGTACTCCTTTCCCGCAGTGGCTGCGGGAAGGGGCTCCCCATCTTCTTGATAGATATCGATCCACTCTTCCACGGTCTGGCAGAGATCTTTGTAGACCTTGGCTTCGTTATCTCCGTGAATACCGCCCAACATAAGACCTGGGCATGTACCAACATAGCACTGATCCTCTTTCGACCATTCCACAATCTTGAGGTACCTATCACTCTGCTTCATTTTGTCACCTCGCGAACTGCTTTTCTGACATCTCGTTCTTGATACCGTTTCGCGTCATGCGAAGGGTTGCCGCTGAGAGTTATCTTTGAGCCTCGGTCGTGCGTGAAGTTCCGGTGACTACCCTTGCCGCCACGATTCACAAATCCTGCTTCTGTCAGGTCACGAATCAGCTCCTTAATCCTCTTTGGCATAAAGGTATGGTACTACTATAGTATCACGGCAGTCAATCCTCGACTGTTGATAATCTCTTCTCGCCCGACGTCCGACTCTCCGTTCGGAGCGGTGCTTGATCTGGTGCGGGGCGTGCGGTATTCTCCCCGGAGCTGTTTTCTTCAGGAGATGGGACGGGGTATGAGGATTCTTTCGGGTATACAGCCTTCGGGCAAGCTGCACATTGGCAACTACTTTGGCATGATGCGACCGGCGATCGAGTTACAGGAGCGTGGCGATGCCTATCTGTTCATCGCAAACTACCATGCGCTGACGACCGTGGCCGATGCCGATGCACTGCGGGCATCGACCTGGGATGTCGCGCTCGACTTCCTTGCCTGCGGGCTCGATCCGGAGCGTACGGTCTTCTTTCGTCAGAGCGATGTACCGGAGGTCACCGAGCTGGCCTGGTTGCTTTCGATCGTGACCCCCATGGGGCTCCTGGAGCGCTGCCACAGTTACAAGGATAAGACGGCCAAGGGTATCACCCCATCGCACGGCCTCTTCGCCTATCCGGTGCTCATGGCGGCGGATATCCTGGCCGTGCAATCGGATATCGTGCCGGTGGGGCGCGACCAGAAGCAGCATGTGGAGGTGACTCGCGACCTCGCCATCAAGTTCAACAACCAGTATGCGCCTGTCTTCAAGGTCCCCGAACCGTCGATCCAGGACCATGTCGCCGTGGTGCCGGGCGTGGATGGCCAGAAGATGTCGAAGTCCTATAACAACCACATTGAGCTGTTCGGCGGCAAGAAAGCCACGAAATCCAAGGTCATGCGAATTGTGACCGACAGCACACCGCTCGAAGAACCGAAGGACCCCGACACGTGTAACGTCTTCGCGCTCTACAAACTCTTCGCCGACGCCGATGAGCAGCAGGCTATGGCGGACCGCTATCGGGCGGGCAACTTTGGCTATGGCGATGCCAAGAAGGCGCTCTTCGAGAAGCTGTGGGAGACGTTCGAGCCGTTCCGCGCCAAGCGCGAAGAACTGGCGGCCAATCCGGACTTTGTGGAGTCCGTCCTGAAAAGCGGCGCCGCGAAGGCGCGGGTGGAAGCCCGCCGCACGCTTGACCAGGCACGCCAGGCGGTGGGGCTCGCATGACGCTGGCCCTCCAGGAAGACTACAAGGTCGATCTCGAGGTGTTCGAGGGACCCCTCGACCTCTTGCTCTACCTGATCCGCAAGGATGAGGTCGACATTTACGATATTCCCATCGAGCGCGTCACGACGCAGTACATGGAGTATCTTGACCTGATGCGCATGCTCGACCTGAACATCGCGGGCGAGTTCATCGTCATGGCCGCCACGCTAATGATGATCAAAAGCCGCATGCTGCTCCCGGTTGAGGAACGCCACGATCTGCCCGAAGAGGATGAAGAGGCCGACCCGCGCTGGGAACTGGTGCGCCAGTTGGTTGAATACAAGAAGTTCAAAGATGCGGCCACACTCCTCAAAGACTGGGAGGTCTCGCAGGAGAATGCGTTCCTGCATAGTGGAAGCGGCGTGGTGATTGAGCCCGACGAGCCGGGCCTGGCGATCAAGGATGTCAACATTTTCGATCTCATCAGTGCCTTCAACGAGGTGCTGAAACGTGCCGCCGTGGAAGACCTGGGCGAGATATTCGCCGAGAAGTTCACCGTGGCCGAGAAGATCGAAGCGATCCTCCACCGCGTGCGCGGCGGCGAATCGATCATGTTCTTTGAGTTGTTCTCGTCGATGAGTTCACGCCAGGAAATTGTGTGTACCTTCCTGGCACTCCTGGAGTTGATTAAGATCCGGCAGATCGACGTGCTGCAGAAAGAACGCTTTGGCGATATGGTGATCGAAGCCGCCGAGGAGGCTGAGGAAGCCGAGGAAGAGCCCGACATGTTTGCGGGTTTGGAACAGGAAGACAGCGATGAGTGAGAAGAAGACAGACGTAGACGCAGCAGACATCGTGGATCTGAAACAGATTCTTGGCGCCATGATCTTTGGCGCCAACCGGTCTCTGTCCATCAAGGAGATGAAGAAGACACTGCGGGCCGTGGGCGAGGAGTCCGGCGGCCCGGCCAAGGTGTACGCCACGATCCGCGAGAGTGAGATTGCCCAGACACTCGAGAAGCTGATCATCGAGATGGACCAGCTGCAAGGCGGCATGCATATCGCCGAGGTGGCCGGTGGCTTCCGGTTCCAGAGCGATCCGCAGTGCGGTATCTGGCTGCGCAACCTCCTCGATAAAGGCAAGCCAAGTCGTCTCTCCCAGCCCGGCCTGGAGACCCTGGCCGTGATTGCCTATCGGCAACCCATCACGCGCGCACAGATTGAGGCCATCCGTGGGGTCAGCGTCGATCATGTCGTGCGCAAGCTTCTGGAGATGCAACTCATCCGTATATCCGGTCGCTCCGAGCTGCCCGGTCGTCCCTTTATGTATGCCACGACGCACTACTTCCTGGAGCATTTCGGACTGCGCGATCTCAGCCAGCTCGAAGAGGTCAACCCGATGCTGAAGCGGCGCGACGCCGCGGTATCGGTTGAAACCGCTCAGAAGGAGGCGACGCAGCCTGAAATGGACATGTCCGCGACCGCCGACGACTCAACGGAAGCGGAGTCGGAAGCGGAGTCGGAAGAAGACGCGACGGCCGATGATACGGCCGACAACCCTCCAACTCCTCCTGCCGAAGCACCCGGCGACGATAGTGAAGATGAAGAGAAGCAGGCGGATACCCCGTGAAGTCCTTTGCAGAGCTAGCCAATCCCTGGGTCCAAGACCTCGTGGTTTACGAACCCGGTCGCCCCATTGAAGAAGTGGCCCGGGAGCTCGGGTTCACTAACCCCGGCGATATCATCAAGCTGGCATCCAACGAGAATGCCCTGGGCCCGTCTCCCCTGGCCGTGCAAGCGATGCGGGGTGCGGCCGAGACCATGCATCTCTATCCCGATGGCGGCACCTTCACCTTGCGTCAGGCGTTGGCCGCCCATCTTGATGTTGATCCTGCGCAGATACTTCCGGGCACCGGGAGTAACGAGCTGATTGAGCTGTTGGGGCACGCGTTTCTCGGTGAGGGAACCAACATCGTCATGTCCCGGCAGGCCTTCGTGGTCTATCGGCTCGTGGCGAATGCTGCACGCGCGGCGACCATTGCCGTGCCGATGACCGACTTCAGACATGATCTTATGGCCATGCTCGATGCGATCACGCCTGAGACGAAGATCGTGTTCATCGCCAATCCGAACAACCCCACCGGCACGATGGTGTCGCAGGCTGAGATCGACCGCTTTATGGATGCGGTGCCGAACGATGTGATCGTCTGCTTCGACGAAGCCTATGTGGAGCTGCTGGATCCTGGGCAGCAACCCGATGTGCTCCAGTACGTGCGGGCTGGCCGCAATGTGGTGGTGCTACGTACGTTCTCGAAAGCCTATGGCCTGGCCGGGTTGCGTATGGGCTATGCCGTGGCTCCAGAGCCCTGCAGTGCGCTTCTGAACAGCGTGCGCCAACCGTTCAATGTAAACGCCATGGCCCAGGTCGCGGCCCGGGCGGCGCTGGCTGACGAGGACCATATCGAGCGAACGCGGCGATTGGTCAGCGATGGCATCGCCCAGTTTGAAGCCGGTTTTAAGGCCCTGGGACTTGCCTGGGTGCCGACGGTTGTGAATTTTGTGCTTGTCGAGGTGGGTGCGGGACGTGAGACCTTTGTGGCGCTTCAGAAGGAAGGTGTCATTACGCGGCCCATGGATGGCTACGGATTGCCTGGCCATATCCGCATTACCATCGGTACCCGCGAGGAGAATGAGAAGTGTCTTCTCGCACTGGCGCGCGTGATGGAGGACTCCAAGTGAAACAGGTGGGAATCATAGGGCTTGGCCTGATGGGCGGGTCACTGGGGCTGGCGCTGAAACGCCGGGCGCCGGACCTCACCGTTGTGGCCTATGCGCGACGCACGGAAACGCGTGAGGCGGCGCTGTCGTTGGCGGCGGCCGATGTTGTGGTCGACAGCCCCGAGGAGGCTGCCCGTGGTTCCGATCTCGTTGTGCTCTGCGTACCCGTTCTCAAACTCGTCGAGATGGCAAAGGCGTGTCTCCCCGGACTGGGGCAGGGAGCCGTCGTGACAGATGTGGGGAGCACCAAGCATGACGTCATCGCCGCTATCGCGCCCGTACTGGAGGGCTCCGGTGCTGAGTTCATTGGCTCGCACCCCATTGCAGGATCTGAGGAAACCGGCATTGAGGCTGCCCGTGAGGATCTCTACACGGACGCCACCGTTGTGGTGACGCCGCTGACGGAGAATAGCCCCGATGCCGTTTCCCGCACGGTGACATTCTGGGAGATCCTCGGCAGCCGCGTGCAGGTGTTGTCGCCGCAGGACCATGACGCGATTGTGGCACGTACCAGCCACCTGCCGCACCTCGTGGCGGCGGCCCTGGCAGGCACCGTCTGTCGCAATCCCGAGGACATAGCTCCCCTGTGCGGATCCGGCTTCCGTGACACCACGCGGATTGCCTCCGGTTCAGCCGAGATATGGCATGACATCGTGCGCACGAACTGCGTGGCGATCCGGACTGAACTGGATGCGTTCACCACCTCGATTGAACAATTGCGCAAGTTGATCGATAACGAAGACTACGAAGGCGTACGCCAGTTCCTTGATGAGTGCCGGGCGCGCCGAATGAAGGCTTTCAGTAGCGAGTAACTGTCCTATGGTAACTACCAACTCCAGAACCGTCGCGCCCTGCTCTCGTATCGTGGGCGAGCTGACTGTGCCCGGCGACAAGAGCGTGTCGCACCGTGCCGCCATGTTGGCGGCGCTGGCCACTGGTGAATCCACACTGACAGGCTTCCTGGCCAGTGAGGATTGCCTCAACACGCTGTCCGCCGTTGAGGCCCTGGGTGCCACAGTGAAGCGTAAAGGCACCGATGTCACCATCAGCGGTACGGGCGGGGTGTTCAGTCGGCCTAACGCTGCGCTGGACCTGGGCAATTCCGGAACCGGCATGCGTTTGCTGGTCGGACTCCTGGCCGGTCAGCCTTTCGAGACGGAGCTGACGGGCGATGCCTCCCTCTGTTCCCGTCCCATGCGTCGAATCCAGGAGCCACTTGAAGCCATGGGTGCGTGTGTCGAGCTCAGCGGCGAAACCGGCACGGCGCCGATGCGGGTCGGGTCTGCTCCGCTACACGCCATTTCCTATCCGCTTCCCGTTGCCTCGGCACAGGTGAAATCCTGCGTCCTGCTGGCGGGGCTCTACGCCGAGGGCACCACGACCGTCATTGAGCCGCGTCCCACGCGTGATCACACAGAGCAACTGCTGCGCGCCATGGGTGTGCCGGTCACGGTGGACGGGCTGAGCGTCTCGCTCGACGGTTTCGGTGCAGCCGGTCCACGGCTCACAGCGGGCAGCATCGATGTGCCGGGGGATTTCTCATCCGCCGCTTTCTGGATTGTCGCGGCGGCGTGCCGGCCCGGATCGCGGGTTACGATTCGCAATGTCGGGCTGAATCCGCGGCGCACGGCTCTTCTGGATGTCTTGAAGCGCATGGGGGCGGGCCTGAGCATCACGCAGACGACGGATGCCGCTGCAGGCGAACCCATGGGGGATGTCACCGTGGACGGCTCACCGCTGCACGGCACAACGGTTGAGGGGAATGAGATTCCGAACCTGATCGACGAACTACCGCTCGTAGCCGTGGCCGGCGCCATGGCGGACGGGGTCACGATCATTCGCGGTGCCGAAGAGTTGCGCGTTAAGGAGAGCGACCGGATCGCCACGACTGTTGCCATGTTGCAGGCTGTTGGCGTGCAGGTTGAGGAAGCCCCCGATGGCATGACGGTGACGGGAGGCCCGGTGACGGGCAACGTTGCGATCGATAGCCATGGCGACCACCGCATTGCGATGTGCGCTGCCATCCTTGGTTTGGTCGGCGAGGCCCCTGTTGAGGTCGTGAATACGGACTGCATTGCCACATCCTATCCGTCATTCTGGGATGATCTGGAGCGTGTCAGTTCTGGGGAGGAAGACAACGTGAATGTTGTGATTGCTATTGATGGTCCCGCGGCATCAGGAAAATCTACGGTCGCCAGGAAGGTCGCCGCGGCTCTGGATGATGCCCTCTACGTGGATTCAGGCGCTATCTATCGGGGTATTGCCTGGGCGGCATTGGAGCGCGGTGTGGACGTGCACGACGCCGATGCCGTTGCACGGATGCTCGCCGACCTGGATGTCGGCTTCTTCTCGCGTGATGGGGCGGTGGGGTTCGGCATCGACGGAGTTGAGCCGGGCATGGCGATTCGGACCCGGGCCGTTAACGATTCGGTCAGTCCTGTTGCCGTGATTCCTGCCGTGCGCGTGCAAGTGGTCAAGTGGCTGAAGGGCATGGCAGCGCTTGGGACCTTGGTTATGGAGGGGCGCGATATCGGCACCGCGGTCTTCCCTGGTACACCCCACAAGTTCTACCTCGATGCATCAGCCGAGGAGCGGACCCGCCGCCGTCATCG
The DNA here is from genome assembly GCA_030745755.1 of Kiritimatiellia bacterium. GTDB lineage: Bacteria > Verrucomicrobiota > Kiritimatiellia > UBA8416 > JABMPJ01 > JABMPJ01. The sequence goes on from JASLOA010000013.1 coordinate 61,448, forward strand.
GGAAATGGCGACGGAAGATGCCGTGGACGAGGATGAAGTCGGCAAGTCCTTGCGTCGTCGCGACAAGATCGACAGCAGTCGCAAGATGGACCCCCTCCAGGTGGCGCCCGGGGCCACGCGTATTGACTCAACGGCCATGGCTATTGACGAGGTCGTTGAATCGATCGTTGCCGCCGTAAAGGGGATGCCATAGTCGTGGCTCAAGACCGTCGAACCATGCGAGAGATGCCTTGACTCCGCGCGGAATGACAACAGACCTCAGAAAGCTGTCATCCCGAGCGTAGCCGAGGGATCTCCTATCAACTGCGTCGGTCAGAAACGGACAACCCACACCCGATTTCCCTTGAACAACTCACCCCCCTGCGGTTAGTTTGTTTTTTTGTATCAAGCAGGGAAGCTGTCCAATGCCGAAAAGTGATGCCATAGAAGCCGAAGGTGTAGTGGTTAAGGTTTTACCTGCTACGATGTATACTGTGCGGCTTGAAAATGGGCACGAGCTGCTCGCTCACATTTCAGGAAAGATGCGCAAGCATTTCATCCGCATCACGGCCGGCGACCGCGTCACAGTTCAGATCTCTCCCTATGATCTGAGCAAAGGCCGCATCACCTATCGCTACCGCGACTAAGTATCCGGATGCCGCAGGCATCCTTTGGAGTGCGCTGGGTTGACAGCGCTTTTTTTGTGGCCTGGTACCGTCGCTGAAGAAAGCGGCGTCAAGCCGCCGCACTCCAAACTGGATCACGTCAACCCATACAGCCGCAATGTCCTCCGGAAATCATGGGGCAGGGGGGCCTTGGCCCGAATCAACCCTCCGCTGACCGGATTCTTGATCTGCAAACCGTAGGCGTGAAGCATCTGTCGACCCACCTTGGTCAGCTTCTCAGAGTGCTTTGAGCGCGAACCATACTGGCGGTCACCAATCACGGGATGCCCCAGCCCTGCCAGGTGCTTGCGGATCTGGTGCGTGCGCCCCGTTTCGATTCTGACCGACACATGACTGGCCTCACGCGTGCTGTCCAGCACGCGCACGTGTGAGACGGCGCTTTCATCTCCAATCGGCGTGCGTATGGTCTGTTCTTCTGGTTTCACCGTTCCTGCAACGAGGGCGCGATAGACCTTGTTTACGTCATGGCGCTTGAAGAGCTGCATTGCTTGCTCGAGTGCGTCCTCGTGGCGCGCCAGCAGAAGGCAACCGGTGGTGTCCTTGTCAAGACGATGCACGCAGCAGGGCCAATTGGACTGTTCCTGTCGCTGCAAGCGCTCTTCGAGACTGCGCGGACCGTTGGAGAGCGTGGCGGCCGGCTTGTTGACGACAATGTAATCGTCGTCTTCGTATAGGGTCGAGATGCTGCTCTTGGTTGGACGCGAATCGTGCGGCACAATCTCGACGACGTCGCGTGCACGCAGCGGGTGACGCGCCATCCATATGCGCTTGCGGTTCACGAACACATGCCGGGCATTCAGGAGCCCCTTGGCAGCATTGCGCGAGATCCCCAGTCGCTGGGCAATGAAGTCCAGCAGCTTCACCCCCTTCTCCTCATTCGACACCGTGTACCGTTCTGCATCCATGCGGAGAACGTAGCATGGCAGTTGGCGTCTAGCGAGTGGCGAGTGGGGTGCAGTTCTCTCGACCCCAACGGGGTCGCACATCATAGCCAAGGGTGAAACCCGTGGGGGATGGTGTTGTTCTCTCGACCCCAACGGGGTCGTACATCATAGCCAAGGGTGAAACCCTTGGGAATCTGTAGCGTTCCTTGACTCATTTGCACGATTACCCGAATGTGGATCCATGGACTTCCCGAAAGCAGACCACGCCTTATTGCGCTACCTGGCAGGGGCGGGTGCTGCCCTGTTGGCAGCGATGGCCCTCTGGCTCCTGGTCCTAAGCTTCGCAGTCCACATCACACCGGACACATCCATCTACCTCTTGCATGCCCGAACCTTCACAGAGACCCTGAACCGCTTTGCGCTCTCCCACGACTCAAAAGGCATCGTTCTGATGTTCCTACTCGCTCTGCCCGTCAAACTCCTGGGGCCCACAATGGTGGCGGCGGCTTCTTCCCAGGCCTTGGCATACCTGGTCACAGCAGCAATCATCATCTGGCTTTGGCGCAAACACATGGCCGTGGCGATCTCATTGGCTGCGCTGTGGATGATGGCGGCCTTCTCTCCACTGATGTGGGGCGGGCGTGTAAGACCTGAGGACTTCGGTATGGTCTTCACCGCGCTGGCTGTATTCGGTGCCTTGCGTGACAGACGAGGCGGTGCGGTTCTCTGTGGTGCGATGGCGGCCGTGGGCTTCCTTACAAAGACGTCGCTTATCCTGTCGCCCCTGGCGATTGGTCTGGCGGGCTGCCTTGTGGGGCCCCGGGGACGCGAGCGGCTGATCCGGCTGGTGCTGCTGGGGGCCGGCCTACTCGTCGTATCTACACTGGTATCGGGATGGATGGTGCTGCTGGATGATGCCGGTCAGTGGTTTCGACAGGCCCTGCAATGGCCCGCCGAGTACAAACATGCGGTCGGCAAGGCGGGGCTGTCGTGGGCGCGTATGACCAATCTGTTGGCATTGCTGCAGGCATCGCGCCTCCAGTGGCTATTCGTCGGCAGCGTCGCAGGACTGTTTTTTGCGTGGAAGCGCAAGGCGGGGCGTTGGGCAGTGGTCGTTGCCGTCTGGTTGCTTGCGGAGTGTGGGCGGGTGGTGATCGAGGGCGAGCCATGGCACTATGCCGTGGCAGGCATGCTGCCCCCTATGGTGCTTGGGTGTGCTTTCTTTGGGTTGCGGCAGGATGGGCGGGTGAATGGCGTTGGGGTGGGGGTGCTGCTGGTTCTACTCAGTCCGGCCCTGGTCGCCACGCTACCCGACGCTGCCCTGGCTTCACGATTGCGCCTGGTAGAGCACGCGAAGACCCCGCTGGAGACGTTGGCTGAGTATATGCGACCGCACTACCGGCCCGGCGAACAGATCATGATGGGCGGGGTGGATTACCAGCTGCTCCTGCACCTTGATGCCCCGCGCCCCTATCCGGTGCTTCCGCTGCACCTGCACGCGGTATCAGAAGAGGAACGCGTCAGGGCTGAGGATCACTTCCGGAGCCGGCCTCCCGAATGGATTGTCGATAGCCGGCCCGGCACGAGTCCGGTTGCGTTCCAATCCATCGGTCACACGGATCAGCTGGCCTACGCTTATCTCCCCGTTGAGGAAGTGAGTGGGCAGAAGCCACGCGTCGGTATCAAGCTGGGATCGCGTTACCCCACCCGGCGTTCGGCGACGGACCTGCCACGCAGACTGCTGCGCGACCTTCCCTACCACCTGGTTGTGGACACAGGCCTCCACCAGGCGTGGCACCTGTCGGCTGAGCTGTGAGTCTGCGGCTTATACCAGTTACTACAACTTGTCGGCGCAAACGAGAGCGCTCTGTCATCCCGAGCTTGTCGAGGGATCTCTTACGGCGGGTACGGCGGAGATTCCTCGACTTCGCTCGGAATGACAACCGAGGGGTTTGTGCCGTGAAGAAGTAGCAGTTGGTGCTACTGCTGCGCGGGGGCCTTCATCTGCTGCTGCATCTTCTGCATCTGGATCGCCATCGCCGCCTGTCCGATCTTGGCCAGAAGCCCGCCGGGAATGCTCGTGCTCCACTGAACCAGTCCGCCGCCGGCATGGCCGGCCGACGTGATCGGAGGCGCGCCCTGAAGGGCTATCCCAATGCTGTCGAACGGCATGGGGTTGTTCGGCATCTTGGGCATCATCTTGGAGACAAACGCCATGTAGCGCCCAATATCGGTATCACCATAATAGAACCCGCCGGCAGGGAAGACCTTGCGTGCTGCCAGTGTCGATGATCCGGTCGAGCCTGACTTGATCCGGTCGATGATGGATTCCACCTTTGTGTCTCCCATCGCATAGGCCATGATGCCGTCAAGGATGGCGACTTCGTACATCATATCGGTGAAGTTCATCGCTTCCATCTGCTGGCGCTGCATAGCCGGCATCTGGTCGAGCGAGAAGGTCGTGCGGAACTGGTGGATGTCGACGCCCTTGTGCCGCCGCACCTTCTCCTTGAACGTGAAGCTGATCGGCATACCCATGCTATCGTAGAAATCCATGAACCCGGTAGCTTTCAGATCCGCCTCCATGTTCTTGAGCAGACCCAGGGCCGCCTTTTCGCTGCTGATCTCCATCACGTAGTCCAGGTTGAGACCGGGAGAGGTGCCGCCGAGAATGCTCTCCGAGACCGTACCCCCACAGATGCCCATGCATTTCTGCATGTAAGCGCTGATCTTCTCAACACTGTCTGCTTCCAATGCCATCTCGCTGGCAAGTTGCTCCGTTTCGTCCGAGATGAATGCGGCCAGCGCATCGGTGTTCTCGACCAGGAAATCGATCATGAAGGCGGCCGATCCGGCAGCGCCAGACTGGACTTTGGGGTTCCACTTGTTCTGCTTGGGTGCATTGATCAGCGCGGCCACGCGGCTGCCTGCAACAGGCTTCATCACCTGGTTCGCCTGGAGAGCCCCATCAGTCGGTGCAATGACAATCTCCATAGCCTCCACCTGCTTCAGCAGCGAGAGCAGTACGCGTACTTCGCCTTCCAGAATTTTGACCGTCGATTGCGGTGCGGGCGCTGTCTGTCCCTGCATCTGGGCCTGCACCTTCATGCCTTTTTCCATGGAAGCCGTCATCTGCTTCAGCATGGCCTGGACCTGTTCCGCGTTCGCGGCGATGTAGGCGGCCGGCTGCGTGCCGATACGAATCGTGGGCGAACGTTTGGCCAAGAGGGCCCTACGCACGGATGCGGCGGCCCGAGTGCCCTTGGCCAGCGCGGGTAGGGTCTTGGCCACCACCAGGACGCCCTGGCTGTACTGGCACTGCATGCCCATCGTGCCAAGCTTGTTGGTGTAGGCCGGAACCTGCGCGGCCGACAGCTCGATAACGGCGAAGGCCGTCTGTGGATCCAGGGCTACCACGGCCAGGCCCTTGCCCGCGGCAATGCCGCTCAGCATGGGGTCGCCGAGCTGCATACCCAGAAGACTCTTAATCGTTGTGGCATTCATCATGGGCGACACCTGGGCTGCAGTGGTGCCTAAGCCGTCAATCGCCCCATGGAAATCAGAAATCGTAATCGAGAGCAGTGCGTCATCCATGACCGAGGGCGGTGTGATGCGCATCTCTCCCCGGACCGTCGCTGTGCCAGTCACAACAATGGATGCCGCCGCCAGAATGGTGAGTCGTGTACGTGTCTTCATGGTCTGCCCTTTGTGTGTGTGGGGTTGCTCAGAAATGCTCACTATTGCACTCCCTCGATACCTATGCAAAGGTATTCCGCGGATCCAGAACTCAGCGAAAGGCGTTGCGGTGCGCAATATTCTATTGGTCGGTGCAGGCGGTTTCGCGGGCGCGGTCCTGCGCTATCTCATTGGCGGCTTTGTGCTGCATCACACCACCAACTGGAAGTTCCCTTTCTCCACGTTTGTCGTCAATGTGGCCGGCTGCCTCGTGGCCGGGATACTGATGGCATTGGCGGTGAAACATGACGCCTTTTCACCGGAGCTGCGCCTCTTGCTTTTCACCGGGCTATTGGGCGGCTTCACGACCTTCTCCGCCTTTGGGGTTGAAACCGTGTACCTGCTTCAACGGCATGAAGTGCTGTGGGCCGGACTGAACGTGGTGGGCACCGTGTCCGTTGGCATCTGTGTCTTGTGGCTAGGTGTAACGTTGTTGCGATGAAAGGATGCGTCATGAGACTGCTATTGCTGAGTGCGTTGAGCATGGTTCTTGCCAACAGTGCCCATGCCGATCCACGCAACATAGTCGCCGGGGATGAGCGTGACCCTCGGCTGCCTCTGCCCGTGGGTGTCGGAGTGAATGTCTATACCCAGAACCAGGGCTACGACCTGAGCAGCCTCAGGGTTAATGTTCTGCCCGGTGATCTTGCGGCCCTGGAAGGTATTGGCATCGACAATGATGTGTCGGAGGTGAACATCAAGCTCGACTACTGGATGCTGCCCTTTCTCAACGTGTTCGGCATTCTGGGCAACGTTGACGGTGAGACCGATGTGGATACGGACCTCATACCCGGCCTGTCCGTTGAGTACGACGGTGTGGTCTATGGAGGCGGCGTGACTCTGGCGGGGGGCTGGGACCGCTATTTCATGGCCCTGACCGCGGCGCTGACCGAGACGGATCTCGATACAAGCACATCCAGTGTCAAAGCATGGATCGTTTCACCCAAGCTGGGCATGACCTGTCGCTACGGTGCGTTCTGGATCGGCGGCATGCTCCAGCAGACCGATGAGCGGCACGAAGGCAGCATCGTGGTCCCGGTCTTCGGCAGCGTGGACTACAAGGTTGAGTTTGAGCAGAAAGAAGCCTGGAACACGTCAGTGGGAGTCGCAACCGGTATCGGCAGGAACTGGCTCTTCGACCTGGAACTCGGATTCGGCGACCGAACGCATGCCTCCCTCTCAGCCACCTACCGCTTCTGACCGCCCGGTTGCCGCACACGGTGTGGCCCTACACAGAGCTCAGAATGCAGTGCAGGGCCACACCGCGTGCGGCTCTTGTTGCGCTCCACTTGCGCCCCTGACTCGCACGGTCCCCACCGACCTCGGTCGGTGGAGGAGGCGATGCTGGCTGTGCACGGTCCCCACCGACCTTGGTCGGTGGAACCAAAGATCCCTCCCGTACCTACTTTAGGGCACCGCGTAATGCCACAATCGTCGCCTCAAGCACCTCCACGCGCTTTTCCAGTGCCTCCACCTTGGTCGCCACCTCTGAGGGAGCCGCGGCGGGTGCCGCAGGAGCAGCAGGAGCCGGTGGAGTCGCCGGCGCTGTCGGCGTTGTGACAGCAGGTGCAGCAGCAGGAGCCGGTGCTGCTGGCGCCGGGGGCGGAGGTGCTGAAGCCGCAGCGGGTGCTGGGGTTGGAGTAGCCGCCGGCGTAGCCGGAGCCGCAGCTGCCGCCGCAGCCTGGGCCTTCATCTCACTGGTGACAGCAAACTTCTTGCGACACTTGCCGCACGGGATCTCTTTGATGAATTTCAACGAGCCAGGCTTCACCTTCAGCTTGGCCCCACAATGCACACAGCTCAGTACAACCATTCCCATAGTAGCTCCCTCCGTATTCGATCTCTCGAATCTCACATTATGGTGCTGAATTCACCGTGTCAAAACCTAAAAGAAGAACCGTCCCGTCAGCGCGATGAGCCCCTCCTTTGAGTCGCGCACATGTTCATCGACCGGCTGCCACGAAAGCGCGAAAGCCGTTCCGAGCTCGGTGCCCGACGGCTGATACTCGATGCCGACAGTCTCGCGCCAGTAGAGGTCGCTGTTGCGGTCCAGCAAGACATGCAAACGGTTAAGCACAAAGAGATCGCCGGCCGATCCGTCCCAGAGCCGGCAGCGAAGGTCGTATACGAAATCCCACCACCAGTTATTACCTTCGTTCAGGGCCTCTTCATCAACCGCTCCAAAGAACTCCTGCAGGTAGTAACCCGCTTCCGCGTAGTGAATCCAATTCGGGGCACTACGATTGCTGCCCCGCTCGTCCTGCTTCCAGGTGGCACGACGGTAAGTGGTGGAGCCCACGCCCGCGAAGAGGCGATTATCATAGACATCGCGAAGCATCTGTCTGCCGTTACGGACGTACCAGGGATCCTCCGTATCCTTCAGGATCAGGTGATCACACCCGTGATCGAGTCCCACGCGAACCAGAAGCGTCTGGCCGCTGTATTCGACAAAGGGGATCAGCGCGTAGCGTACTTCCTGGACCGAGAACGGCAACCCGGAGGTCGTCGCCTCGCCCATGCCGGTGGCGCAGGTGATCCTCCACACCAGGTGCGTCCTGGGAGTGAAGCGGAGCAAGAACAGATCGGCCTCCAGCGCCCCCTCGCTAATATACCGGTCCTCATCGAACGCATCCTGCTGATTGGCATGGAACTCCAAGTATCCTCCGCCATGCACCCGCGAAAGGAACCGACCCTCTCCCCCAACACAAACAGTGGTCATCAAGCACAGCCCAAGCATCAGCCACACAGTCATCGTCTTCATGCCCGCATCATGTCCCATTCCCCCCAACATGGCAACATTTCCACCGGCCTCTTTGGTTGACTGGTCAGGTAGGGCGAGCCGTCCCGGCGAGCCGCGGCCCCACTCCGTATCCTACGAAAGCAACCCAAGCGGAGAGAAGGGGAGGCCTTTCGCAGGCCTATTATCGCGCAGCGATACTCCAGCCAAGAAATGCCTCTCCTTTATCTAACCCAAGCGGAGAGAAGGGGAGGCCTTTCGCAGGCCTATTATCGCGCAGCGATACTCCAGCCAAGAAAGGCCTCCCCTTCTCGGAGCGTTAGCGCCCTTGTATCTTGCATCCTGCATCCTGTAACCTCCCCCTCATGAAAACGAACAAGCGCGTCGGCGCACATGTCTCAACCAGCGGAGGCGTATTCAATGCCCCTCTCAATGCCCGGGCGATCGGCGCCACCGCCTTCGCTATGTTTACCAAGAACCAGCGCCAGTGGAAGGCCCCGGCCTACACCGATGAGACGATCGCTCTTTTCAAGACCAACATGAAGGAGTGTGGCTACACGGCCGATGTTGTGTTGCCACACGACGGCTATCTGATCAACCTGGGCAATCCCGATCCCGAGAAGCGCCGGCGTTCGCTGGATGCCTTTATCGACGAGTTGACCCGCTGCCAACAGCTCGGGCTGTCGCTGCTGAACATGCATCCCGGCAGTCACCTGCGTGAGATCTCCGAGGATGACTGCCTCTCCCTGATCGCCGAATGCATCAACAGAGCACTGGAGATGACAGAAGGTGTGACCGTTGTCGTGGAGAACACGGCAGGGCAGGGGTCCAACGTGGGCTATCGCTTCGAGCATCTCGCCACCATCATCGATCGTGTCGACGACACCTCGCGCATGGGCGTCTGTCTCGATACCTGTCATTCCTACTCGGCCGGCTACGATCTGAGTACACGCGACGCCTGCGAGAAAACATTCAAGGCCTTCGACGACATCGTGGGCATGACCTACCTGTGCGGCATGCATATCAACGACAGCAAAGTGCCCTTTGAGAGCCGCAAAGACCGTCACCACAGTATCGGTCATGGCACGATCCCCATGCTGGCCTTCGAGTACATCATGAACGATCCACGCTTCGACAACATCCCCCTCATCCTCGAAACCATCGACGACACCATCTGGCCCGAAGAAATCAAGCTCCTCCACGGCCTGGAATTAAGCTGAACGACCTCAATGAAGAAAAGTTGAGCCTGTGACAGAACCGTGACATGCAGCTGTCATGGTCATCGTGAAACACCGATAAGAAAGGTTGGTTCACGATGAACGTGCTCATGCTGTACCCCCGCTTTCCTGATACCTTCTGGAGCTATAAACACGCGCTCAGCTTCGTGGGCAAGCGCGCCACATTCCCTCCCCTGGGCCTGTTGACCGTCGCCGGTATGCTGCCGCCCGACTGGGAGGTGCGCCTGGTTGATCTGAATGTGCGCCGCCTGCGTGAGCGCGACCTGGCGTGGGCCGATATGGCGTTCGTCAGCGCAATGATCGTGCAACGCGATGCGGCCTGCCGACTCGTGGCCCGCTGCAAGCAGGCTGGACTGACCGTCGTGGGCGGCGGTCCACTCTTCACGATGGAGCACGACGAGATCGCCGGTGTCGATCACGCCATCCTGAATGAAGCCGAACTGACGCTGCCACGCTTCCTGGCCGATCTTCAAAACGACATTCCCGCCGCTCCGGTCTACGCTGCCGAGGAGTTTGCCGAGATGGCGGAATCGCCAACACCGCGCTGGGATCTGGCCGATCGCAAGCACTATCACTCCATGGCGCTGCAGTACTCGCGCGGCTGTCCCTTCAACTGCGACTTCTGCAACATTACCTCGCTGCTGGGACATCGCGTGCGCACCAAAAGCACCGCCCAGATCGTGCGCGAGCTCGATAGCATGGCTGCCTGTGGCTGGCGCGGGAACGTCTTCTTCGTTGACGACAACTTCATCGGCAACAAACGCCATCTCAAGCAGGATCTGCTGCCGCGCCTCGCCGCATGGCGCCGCGACAAGCCCGGCATCACGTTCCAGACCGAGGCGTCGATCAATCTCGCCGATGACGCCGAACTGATGGAGCTGATGGTGGCGGCCGGATTCGATACCGTCTTTGTCGGCATTGAAACACCCGACGAAGCGGCCCTCTCCGAATGCAACAAGAAGCAGAACGAGCGGCGCGATCTCGTGGCCGACGTCAAGCGGATGCAGCGTGCCGGTCTGCAGGTGCAGGGCGGATTCATTGTGGGCTTCGACAGCGATGGCCCCTGCGTGTTCCGGCGCCAGATCGAGTTCATTCAGAACAGCGGTATCGCGACTGCCATGGTGGGACTGCTTCAGGCCCCCAAGGGCACGCGCCTCTATCAGCGCATGCAGCGTGAGGGGCGACTGAACGGGTCGGCTTCCGGCGATAATGTCGAAGGCACCACCAATATTGTGCCGCGGATGGATCTTGAGCGGCTGAAACAGGGCTACCGTGAGATCCTGTCCACCATCTACGCCCCGAGCCACTACTACAAGCGGGTACGTATCCTGCTGCGCGAGTTTCGCCATCCGCAGGTGCGCCGTCGCATCACGCGTACCGACATTGCCGCACTCCTGCGATCAGTCTACCGGCTCGGACTCTTTGGCAAGGAGCGCTTCGAGTACTGGAAGCTGATCGTCTGGACCGCCCTCCGGCGCCCCGCCCTCATTCCACTCGCCGTCACCCTCGCCATCTCCGGCTATCACTTCCGCAAAGTATGTGAGCTGCATATTCGCTGACAACGGCTCCGATCTGAGTTAGCCTTCAGACAGTGGAGGTAGCCGTGGGCATGAGGCGTCTGAATCTTAATCTGAACCTGACGGCGATCATTGTTCTGACTGCCGTCGGCGTGCTGCTGCCGGTGATGCTGGCCACTGCCGTAGGCATTGTCGCCCTTGTCATAGCCGATGATGTCGGTGGAATCGTAACCGGCGTCCTGGTGATATCCTTTGCGGTCACGGCGGCGGGCTGTGCCCTGCTCGCCGTGGTCCTCACCAGTCGCAAGGCGCGTCTGGCCCGGCGGCAGGCCGACTTCGTGGCCAACATCTCGCACGAGCTGCGTACCCCGCTCAGCGCCATCCGGCTCTACGCCCAGACCCTGCAGTCGGGCAGTGTAGCCGACGATCCCGAGCAGATCGCCCGCTGCCTGGCCACCATCCTGCGTGAGACCGAATGGCTGGATGTCATGATCGACCAGGTCCTTGCCTGGCGCGCCTCCTCGCGCGATATGCTGACGTTGGATATGCAGACCCGGTCGGTAACCGATGCCGTATCACAGGCTGTGGAGCGGTTCAGGGCCATGAGTGCGCCCGACGAGTTGACTCTTGTAACCGCCATGGAATCGAGCCTGCCGGTGGAGCACGACAACCGTGCGCTGAATGCCGTGGTCCTGAACCTGCTCACGAATGCCGCCAAGTATACCGGCGCCGATAAGCAGATCAAAGTGAGTGTGCGCGACGAAGACGCGGCGGTTGTCATTGAAGTCGAGGACAACGGTATGGGGCTGACCGCCGCCGAAGCCCGGCATATCTTTCAGCCCTTCTACCGCGCCCAGCGCCACGACGGCAGTGATGTTGGTGGGGTGGGGCTGGGATTGGCCATCGCACGCCATCTGGTCCAGAGGCACGGCGGCACCTTGACTGTGTCCAGTGAGAAGGGCAGGGGATCCGCCTTCACCGTGTTCCTGCCCGCAGCAGCAGCAGGAGGCCGCTCGTGAAGGATGTCTCCTCCCCGGCTGTCGGCTCCGATGGAATCCTTGTGATCGAGGACGATCGTGCCCTGCGTGAAGGGGTTGCCATGAACCTGCGCGCACAGGGCTATGAGGTCATCACGGCTGTTGATGGTGATGAAGGGATGGACCTGGCCTTCAGCAGTCGACCCGATCTCATCATTCTCGACATCATGCTGCCTGGCTGGAGTGGACTCGACATCCTGTCCGAGCTGCGCAAACGCGGCTCAGCGACCCCGGTCCTGATTCTTTCCGCCCGCAGCAAGACGCCCGACAAAGTGGAAGGTCTTAAACGAGGTGCCGACGACTATCTGGCCAAGCCGTTTGATCTGGCCGAGCTGCTGGCGCGCGTCGAAGCCATGCTGCGCCGGCGTCACACCGAGGAAGCGCGCCTGCCGCCGTTGACGATCGGCGACGTCGCCATTGACCGCGCCGCGCGCCGTGTCCGGATCGGAACCAGGGCCGTGCAGCTCTCTGCCCGTGAGTTTGATCTGCTCTGTCTGTTGGCCGCCACGCCCGGACAGGTCTTCACGCGCGAGACCATTCTTGAGCGCGTATGGGGCTGGGACTATGAAGGCACCGCCCGTACCGTCGACAACTTCGTTGCCCGCCTGCGCAAGAAACTCGGCACCCGCCGCCGTCCCTGGCCCCCCCTCCAAACCATCCCCCGCGTAGGCTACATGATCACCCCATAGTATGCCCCCCTGGTTGCGCTCCGCGTGCGTTTACTGTTCAGTGAGCAGGATGGCCGGGAAGCGGCGTTTCCCCCGATGACCATTCAATCACTGCTTGATGATGACGCTTGCCCATGGCACCATCGCGGCGATGAATGCGCAAGCTTCACAGTTGATCCTGGCGACGCGCCTGGGCAAGACCGTGCACGTCTCCGTACTGCGATATAGGGTGGAAGCGTTGCTGCAACAATTTCCCTGTTCCGGCTGCAACTGCATTGAAGATTGGCTTGTGATTGTTGCCAATGCCCGTGGAGCGAAGGTTGTGACACCACCATCTGAGCCGCCTGTCGGCTATACGCCTCCTGGCAAGAGCATATTCACCAACGAAGCACTCGTCGTGGCAATCTGTCAACTGAACAACCTCGACCGGCCGCAGATGCTCCGTTTGGCGGCCCAGCTCATCTCGATGAGTGCTGTCGATATTCCGGCGCTTGTTCTGGAGGCACAACGTGAGCGTGTCGAGCCGGTACTGGCCGAGCTGAGCCGCCAGGCGCTTAAGGTCGACCCCGACCATCCCGCCTGGCGAGCCATCCATACTGCATTCTCGGATGAATCCATGTTGAGAGAGCCCCTGCTTCACTGGACCCGACTGGCCGAACCGGTGATGAAGAACGGCATGTACAATGCGGAAAGCTGGAGGCTCGTGGCATGACAAACGCTGAGCGCATTCTCGGCTGTTTGGACCGGCATTTGAGTAGTCATGTCGAGCTGACTCTCTATGGGCGAGCCGCCCTGACGCTCGGCTACTCGGAGACCCCCGAGGACTATGCGCTCAGTCATGACGTGGATGCCGTGTTGTGGATGGGGCAAGCCGAGGAGTTGAACGAATCAACCAATTTCTGGAAGGCCGTTGCTGCGTCCAATGATGATCTTGGAGATGCCGGCCTCTACATCAGTCACTTCTTCACTGAGGACCAGGTGATTCTTCTGCCGGATTGGAAGTCGAATCGCGTTATGCTTCCTGACCGCTGGTCACAGCTCACTCTCTACCGCTTGAGCGATCTGGATCTTCTTCTCAGTAAACTCATGCGGGATGATGCCATTGACCAGTCCGATGCCCGGTTCATTATCGGCAAGGCGTCACTCGATCGTATCGCCATTGAGCAGGCCATCACCAGAGCCAACGTCCCAGAATCACCCGAAGTCCGCGAACAGTTCGCCATCGCCTCCAGGCGCCTTCTCGACGCCCTGTAGAGACCGTGTGAGTCCAAGCCCGGCCACTACGAGTTTTTTTTGGAAAACACGGTTGCATTCATGCCCCCATTAACCTATCGTCCCAATTCGCTCTTGAGAAAAAAGCCGTTCTACGGTACCTTTATCTCAGTCGAGCAAGACAATTTATCGATGCGGGGTGGAGCAGCCCGGTAGCTCGTCAGGCTCATAACCTGAAGGTCGTTGGTTCAAATCCAACCCCCGCTACCAATTTTGAAGGGGTTTACGGCAACGTAAACCCCTTTCTTTTTGGGGTTTATGACAATCAGGCCAAAAGCGCGCCATCCCGGTGACTTCCTGAGATCGTCTGAAAATCTCTGTGCGTGTTCACGCTTTGTTCACAGCAGATTGCCGCTGTTCACCTCATGTTCACCTCAAACAGGAGGGCAATCTGAACCTTTGACCTTCAGGCGCGCAGCCTGAAGGGCTACCGGGATAGCCATCTGGCCCACGCATACCAGAAAACTGTAACGGCGCTCGCGCGTAGAGATGCGCGCCAGATCGGGACCCCGTAGGCGCGTTGGAGGGCATAGAACCGTTTGCTGGCAGCCAGATCGCCTTGGCCACGAATCCAGTCGAAGTCATGCCTTACGCACGGCGGAAAGTACTTCGTGGGCCAGTGCATCTCGGATACACAGGTGCACCCATCGCAGTCCTCGAACCAGTCCCAGGACTCTGAGTTCAAGGCTTCCAGGATCAACTCCTGCAGCTCCGCCGGCACGTCGAAGACGTCAAACGACTTCAGAATGCGCCGGTACTCCGACAACCTGCTTGCGGGTATCCTCATTGTCATGCCCGTAACAGCACGGTCCGAAACAGAAAGACCATGCCGACCACGATCGAGGTAAGCAAAGCGCCGCCGACCACAGATATTCCCCATAGCATCCCCCGGATCACTTGCTCATGCCGGTCCAGACGCGTTTGGATGGAAACAGTCCCGTTGTCCCGAAACAGGCGCTTCTCGATCGACTCCAGCTTGCCCAGCACCTGGCGGCTGGTTTCGGAGCACGTCTCATGCGTCACATACTCTTCAGCGCCCATTGCGTCTACTCCCCTTCATTCGCTCGCGTCGATCCAGCCCGCCACGTACCGCCCGCCAATACGCCTCCCACTCTGCCACCAAAGCCGGGTCGTTTCGCCACTCCGGGCCATACGCGCTGAGACTGACGAGTAGCTCACGATGCCTGTACCCCAGCGGGGAGTTACGATGCGGAACATAGAGTCCCGCCTCTCCCATGATCCGAAACGCCAGCTCATAGACCGCCGACCACTCGCCTACGGCTTGACCAACAGACTCGTCCACCCGCACGACGGCGATTGCGCCTGTGGGAATCTCAGTGGCATCTGCGTCCACGACAACGATCTCCATGCCTTGGACATCGATGGTGGGGATCTCCATTCTGGACACAACCACGACGGGAACAGTGATCTCGGGAACCAGGTACCCGGCAATCTCGGACACCACGTCAGCTTCGCCTGCGTTGCGCAACAGCCTGTACTTGGTGAGCAGCCGCTTGCGCAGCTGTCTGCGGTCCGGGGTGCGGAACTCACGTCTTAGCACGGGGGAGAGGCGCCGCATCAATCGCTTGTACTCTGCGGGGTCAGCGTAACCCCACGGTAGCTTGCCCAGGCAACGCTCCATGGCCGCCAGATACGGCTCTCGTTCGACGTCCGTGCCGAGCGTCATTACCGACTGCCCATCTTGCATCAACGCCTTGGCGTAGAGCTTTATGGCACGTTCAGGCGGTGCATTATCCCCCGCCTCCTCCCACTCATTGGTGGCTCCATTCGACAGTGCGGCCAACAGTACGACTGCGCAGATTGTAGCAATTGACCGCACAGCGCATCTCCTATTTCAACACCACAAGCTTGGACTTGATCTGCCCCAACAGCTCTGCGTTTGCATCGGTTGCGGGTATCATGAGCAGCAGCCTGCTTAAATGCGCGATAGAGGGTGCGCTGCCGAGTACAACCCAGTCAATCGCGTCAAAACACTCCTGCTGCAGAGCAAGCGATACAAAGCCGTAGTTCACAGCCGCAGCCATATACGCTGCATTCGCGCCTTCGTCCTGGGCAGCACGTAAGGCATTCGCGGCCTTCAGATAGGTCCCGGCCTTGACCGAGTTGCTTGTCGAAGGGTAGTCGCCCACCGCCTTGACATACGCGGCAGCGGCCTCGCTACGTTTCGCCTGTCCCATCAGTATATCCGCGATCCGCACCCGACAGCCAAAGAGCAGGTCCGCCCGCCCGGCGGGGTAGTCCGCCAGCGCCTTGTTCAGTGCCGCGATAGCTTCCGTATACTTCTCCTGCAACTCCAGAACCCGCGCGATCCGCATCTGGCAGACCAGCGGGATATACGATTCGGCCGTGGGATAGTCGTCAATCGCCTTCTGATATGCCACAATCGCAGCCGTATAGTCCGACAGCCTGGCAAGTGCAATAGCAACGTGCATCTGAGCCCAGGCACGTGTCTTCATCGCGGCAGCCGGGTAGTCTGCCAGTACCTGCTCAAACTGCGCCTGGGCGCCCGCAAAGTCACCCAATTGCATGATCGCGTAACCCGCACCCAGCCGCGCCGTAGCCACAGCATCAACATCGCCCGCGGGGTAGTCCACAATCACAGATTCATAGGCGGCTCTTGCGCCCGTATGATCCCCTGCGTCAAACAGGGCCTTCGCAGCGTCCAGCTCCTCCGTAATCCCTGCAACCGACACGCCGGCGACCAGCGCCAGCACCGACAAAACAACAACCATCTTCATATCGCCATCCACCTTCCTCTATTTGTTTACCCGCGTCCGCAGCTACGGCGTAGTCCTTGCCTTAACCCAAGCGATCGGTTGCACCGGATTCCAGTGCGTCTTCGTCCCCGTCGCATTCATCTCAAACCCAACTCCGTCAAACCGCGTATAACTCCAAACCAACTTCTCATTGTCCCTCGACATCCAGGTCCGCCAGTCAACCGCGCAATCATGCGACGGAAACACATAAACGTACTCCACCTCCGAGTTCACCGGATCCGCCAATTGCCCGCCGATCCACGTCGCCACTGCCGCCCGCCACCACTTCCTGACATCAGCTACATAATCATCCGTGAAATACGTCCAGACATCGCCGTCATCGGCCACTGCATTGCTCGCCGACGACATTATGAAGTAGACCATGCCGTCAAAGTTGTTCGTGCTCGCCTTCAACTCGAAGTCGGTCCAGTTGCCACCCAACTCCAAAACAAACACCGGGAACGTGTATTCATCCGTCTGCAATTCCTCCGGAATGCCCTCCCACTCGCTCGGGGCACCATCAAAGATCCAACCGGCCATACACGGCAACGCCACCGCCAGAACCACCAGTGCTGTCAGAATGCGCCTCATCTCAGTCACCCCGCCGCATGATCTGCACGACCCCGTTTGTCTCGCTGCTCATCACTCTCAACGCATCGCCCTCACCGAACGAGTACGCCACCGACGGCACCCACACGATCGTTGTCACGTTCGAGAATGTGCAGCTACCCAGCTCAAAACTGAAATCCTCACTGATTCGCCAAATCTCCGCAGAACCCGAGCTCGGAGCTGCATATCGAATCAAAACCGAAACAGGAACCCAGCTACTGTTCGCCTGCGTATTCGTTACCGTCACGGTTCCGGGCGCCAGGCTCAACGTTTTCGAGAACCCGCCGGCCAACACAGCCAGCCAAGGATCACGGACGCACAACCGGCGCAATAACCGCCCGCCTGGTAAAACTCGGCCTAATCGAAGACAGCCCATTGAACCGGGCAGGCCAAGGCGACCGCCCCCCGGCGCAGCCAACACCTCCAGTGATCGAGCTAAACTCCTGCCCGTTCTGAAGCCTATCTCCCATGGCTCTAGTTTCCCCTGTTTTAGACCATCTTTCTCTGAAAGGGTTTGTATCCTTACTTGACACATCGAATCACGGGTGTAACAAGTATGCTTAGATAGGGTTGCGACGTAGGATGCTGTCGTAGCGTGCGCCCCGAGCTTGCATTTTTTGAGGCAGAGTGCTGATGAGGCTTAGAATGGGGGTGCCGCTTCCTCGTGGTCTGCGCAGAGCGTATTATTTCGCACAAGCAAAATTGTCCGGTCTTCGATGGCGGATGGCGTACAGTGCGTAATAGGCGCCGCGGAGTTCAGGCATGCTCAAAGGAAACGGACGGATTCAATGGACAAGATTAAGATCACGAGTGAGGAACTTTCGAAAGTGTCCGTATCGCCCCCGGTTCCAGAACCATCAGTATCGCAACAGGAACAGATTAAGACGCGACTGATTCCTGTCTGGCTCAGAATAGTCTCGGCCCTACTCGTGATCTTCCCGCCACTCCTTTACATCATCACAGTGATTGTTCTCCCATCAATACGCAAGCGCCCCATGCCGATCAAGCACGCGTGGGCCATCCACCTCTGCAGCCTCCTTGTCGCCAGTGGTCTTTTGTGGCTTGTTTTCGGCATGTTCATTGCCCTCAGCGCCCCGCGCCCCGCGGGGCCCGAACAATCAGTAGCGCTGACCATTTCCAGCTTCCCCAGCTTACCGTCCGCTGCACAGCTCACTGCTAGGGACATCGCCCAGGAGCTACGGCCTCTCGTTCTCGTCGTTCACTCTCAGCCTTCTCGCCTACCATTCTTCAGAAACCGTTTCTTTCCGACGAGAACGGGGGCGGCCGCGGTCATCCACGCGGATGAAAATGGGTGTCTCGCTGTCACAAGTCGGCATGTTGTGCAACAAGGCATCAAACAAGCCCGTCTTGGTCAGGCAATCGTCGTTGCCGATGAGGATGGCACATGGGTTTCCGGCCGCCTCGTCGGCCGCCACCGCGATCTCGACTTGGCTTTGATTTCGTTCAACGGTGCCGCATCCACCAACGTATACACACAGCCAATTCGTAGGTTCGCATCCATTGAGCTTGGCGATAACGTATTCGCCATCGGTCATCCACAGGGGCTGGAGTTCTCGATCTCCACGGGCATCATCTCACAGAAACGCGGCGACGATTTACTACAAGTGTCAGCGCCCGTTAGTCCCGGCAGCAGCGGCGGCCCGGTCTACGATCAGCATGGAGCTCTGCTGGGAATCGTCGAAAGCGTGATAGACAAGGAAACGAGCCCTAACGCGGAGAATCTCAATTTTGCAGTTCGTGCAGACGCGCTGCTTGACAGTGCAGCTTGGGCTCTTGATGCAGCCGGCGAGAAGGTCATGAAATCGCTAGCGCAGGCTTCCCTCGACAGTTCAAATGTTTCAGAAACGCCTACTCAGCCAGATCCCGTAAAGGAATAGCACCA
Source organism: Kiritimatiellia bacterium (assembly GCA_030745755.1). Lineage (GTDB taxonomy): Bacteria > Verrucomicrobiota > Kiritimatiellia > UBA8416 > JABMPJ01 > JABMPJ01. The sequence continues at coordinate 80,490 of JASLOA010000013.1, forward strand.
AAGAAAGGACAACAGACCATGGCAAACATCAATGTGACAGTCTTCGACTCCACGGAAAATAAGAGAGTCCCGGTTGAGCTCCCAGATGACGCACCCGTCAACAAACTGCTTGCTGTTCTTATAGATAAGCTCAGCCTTCCAAAGGCTGGCCCAGACGGAGCCCCGCTAAGCTACAAGTTCCATCACAAGAATTCGGGC
>JASLOA010000014.1 GCA_030745755.1 Kiritimatiellia bacterium
TTATGGAGGCACGCATCCCTTGTTTGATCTGTCATCCCGAGCGAAGTCGAGGGATCTCCAGTGTTTTCGATGATCAGGAGATCCCTCGGCAAGCTCGGGATGACAGAATCGCTTGAACGACTGCCATAATGAGAATCGCTGGGCGGGAGCAGCGCCGAATCGGCGCAGGTTTCTGAAGAAACAGTACCAGGCGACGCTGCAGCCAGCGATTCCCGCCCACCCTCGTCACAATCCTTCCGACAGCAACCACAAACTCCAAGCAACAGACCGCAGGTTCTTGCCCCACCCCAGAATCTATGGGACACTCCTCGCTTATGACCGAAGCAGACAACAACATGCCCTGGCTGGAGGAGCTGAACCCTGCCCAGCGTGAAGCGGTGACACACGGTGAGGGACCGATCCTCGTCGTGGCCGGCGCCGGCAGCGGCAAGACGCGCACCCTCGCCTATCGCGTGGCCGTGCTCGTGTCGCGTGGCGTCCCCCCGGAGCGCATCCTCTTGCTGACCTTCACCCGGCGTGCCGCCCAGGAGATGACCAGCCGGGCCGAAGGCGTTATGGAGCGCGGCGCCCCTCGCATGACCCGCGTGTGGGGCGGCACCTTTCACGCCACGGCCAACCGCCTGCTCCGGATGTATGCCAAGGCGGTCAACCTGAGTGATGATTTCACGGTCATGGATCGTGGCGACTCGCAGGACCTGATCAACGTGATTCGTCACGACATGGAACTGCATACCAAGGAGAAACGTTTTCCGCGTAAAGGCACCTGCATCGACATCTACTCCCGCGTGGTCAACAGCAGCGACCCGCTCCCCGATGTCCTGTCCCGCCATTTTCCGTGGTGCGATTCGTGGGAGCATGAACTGAAGCAACTCTTCCAGGAATATGTCGTTCGCAAGCAGCAGCAGAATGTACTCGATTACGATGATCTCCTGCTCTATTGGGAGCAGCTTGTCTGCCATAGCGAAGTGGCCGACCAGATTGCGGAGCGCTTTGACCACATCCTCGTCGACGAGTACCAGGATACCAACCGGGTGCAGGCCGCCATTCTCAAGGCCATGCGCCGCGACAACAACAACATCATGGTGGTGGGCGATGATGCCCAGAGCATTTACAGCTTCCGTGCCGCCACGGTGCGCAACATGCTCGACTTCCCGCAGGTCTTCCCCGGTACGCACGTCGTAACGCTCGACCAGAACTACCGGTCCGTTTCCGCTATCCTGGAAACTACCAACCGCATCATTGGCGAGGCACCCGAGCGCTTCACCAAGGATCTGTGGTCCGAGCGCGGCCAGGGCCAGCGGCCCCGCCTGGTCACCTGCCCCACCGAGGAGTCGCAGGATACCTACGTGGTCGACCGCGTCCTGGAGCACTACGAGCAAGGTATCCCACTTCACAAACAGGCCGTCCTGTTCCGGGCCGGCCACCTTTCCTCAACGCTTGAAATCGAGCTGGGACGTCGCAACATCCCCTATCACAAGTATGGCGGCCTGCGCTTCCTGGAGGCCGCGCATGTCAAGGATCTGCTCGCCTTCCTGCGCATTATCGAGAACCCGCGTGACACCATCGCGTGGTTTCGTGCCCTGCAACTCATGGACGGTATCGGCCCGGCGGCAGCCGGACGTGCCGTGAAGCACATTGCCCAGCATGCAACGGACCCCACCGCCATTGCATCCTTCAAGGCGCCTGCTGCAGCTCGCAAGCAGATGAAAGAGTTCTCGGAGATGGTGGCCGACCTGATGGCGATGGACCCCAAAAGCCCCGGCAGCCAGATAGAGCGGATCCGCACCTTCTACGACCCTATCCTCAAGAAGATCCACGAGAACCCCATTGTGCGGTCACGCGATATCGAGAGTCTTGAACAGATCGCAACGCAATCCGGCTCACGCAGTGCGTTCCTGGCCGACATGCAGCTTGATCCCCCTACATCCACCAGCGATCTGGCCGGTCCGCCCATGATCGATGAAGACTGGCTGGTACTGTCCACGATCCATTCGGCCAAGGGATGCGAATGGGATGCGGTCTACCTGATCCATGCGGCCGATGGCTTCCTGCCATCCGACATGTCGACCGGAACACCCGAGGAAATTGACGAAGAGCGCCGCCTCACCTACGTGGCCCTGACGCGGGCAAAGGACTTCCTCTATGTCACCTGGCCATTGCGCTACTATCACAAGCGCACGCCGTTCTCGGACCGGCACAGTTATGCCCAGCTCTGTCGATTCTTCAGCTCGGATGTACTGGAAACGGTAGATACGGTGAATGCCGACCGGGCAGACTCCGAGTATATCGACTACGAACCAAGGGATCCGGTGGACGTTGCGTCGCACCTGAGGTCGATGTGGGACTGAGCCTGAATCACACCAGGACAAAGAGCAGTTGAAGGCGGGCGTTTCCCAGCGATTCTCGCTGGGCTGTAATGGGACCCCCTTTGGGGTGATTCGGAGCGACCCCAACGGGGTCGAACATCATAGCCAAGGGTGAAACCCTTGGGGCTAGGCCTCTACAGAGGCCTTGACCTTTTCGGGCTTCTGGATCAGGGCGCGAATGGTCTTGCTGTCCATCTTGCGGACCTCTTCGGCATCCAAACCGAGCTCTACCAGGCGCTTGCGCTGTGACGCTTCACGGCGTTTGCGCTCGAGCGGGCTCTTCTTGGGGCGTGTAACCGGCTGCTTGTTAAATTTACGTCCTGTACCCATTGTCATCCTCCATGCCCACTCGAAGGGGCGCTCGCAAAAAGAGGTGGGAGTATGCGGAAGCACGAAACCAATATCAAGCGCTAATCTGCACCTGCGCGTCAGCGCATAGGCGTGCAGTTCATGATTGTGTCAGCTTCTTGATAATGTGCCTCGCCAGATGGTCCTTGATTTCACGATGGCGAGGGACAGGCTGACAGGCTCCGCTTGCCACGTTCTGATACCAATCATGACGGCCCTAAGCTCCAAACGCCAACCACTACCATATGCCACCGGAAACCAATCCTGCACCCCATTGTCGGCAATGCTCC
>JASLOA010000015.1 GCA_030745755.1 Kiritimatiellia bacterium
ACGAATGACAAAGGCGCTCTTGGCGGCAAACACCTCCCCGTCGGGTAGCCACACGGCAAAGACATCCGGCGCAAAGACAGCCACCAGCATGCAGATCGGGAACGTGACCAGCGCCAGGACAATGGTGCCGCGGTCGAACAGTTCGGCCGGGTCGTCTTCATCATTGTGAAAGCTGGTGACAAAAGCAGGGAACAGCACGTCGATCCAGGCACGCGGAAACATCAGAAGGCGCACGACAATCTCCTCGGGGATCAGGTAATAGGCGCCTTCGCCGATCTGCCGCAGCGTGCGGATCACAAAGCGATTGATATGGGTCATGAGCGAAACCGCGATGTTTGACGCCGTCATCCAGCTCCCAAAGCCCAGCAGGTGGCGCGCCTCGCCTCGATCCATCTTGAATCCCTGCCGCAGCACCGGTAGTGCGCGGAGACTGCCGACGAAGTAGGCGCACATTTCGGTCAGACGTCCAAGAATGAGCACCAGGACAACCATCGCGATGTTCCGTGTGAACGGAAGCACACAGAGCGGCGCCAGGAAGGTAAAGGAGCCGGCCGGAATACGAATCAGGTTAATCATGCGGAAGCGCTGGCAGGCCTGCAGAACCCCCACCAGCGCCACATTGAGAATGACGATTGGCATGGCACAGGCAACCACGATGAACCCGACGCGTGTCTCGTGGTACAGCTCAGCCCCCAGGTTGCGCGTGAGGAGAGGAATAACAGCAAGAATGATGACCCCGGTCACCAGGCCGAGCACCGAGATCATGCCAAGCGCCGTCCAGAACAGCCCCTGTAGCGAGTCCATCTCGCGACGGCTGAGTTTCTCCGCCACGATCTTGGTGAGTGCACGACCCAGGCCCAGGTCGAAAATGCTGGAGAAACCGACCAGCATCCAGACCAATCCGAGAACTTCGAGACGTTCTTTTCCGAGACCGATCCGCTCGCTGAGCATGATGGGGAAGGCAATCGCCCCCGCCAGCATGGGAACGCCCATGCCGACCAGGTTCCAGAGCGTATGCCCTGCCATGCGGCGTGCTGATGCGACGCGCGAGAAGTCATGCTCTTCCGATGGTGACATCGTCGCTCAGCTCCTTCCCTTTAACGAGCAGATGGCCTTGCGCCCCCGCCCCGGCAGCGTGAAGATATACGCGTGCTTGAGTCGCATGATATGGTAAGGATCAGTCTTCCGCCACATGCAGCGCCGTCCCCATAGCCGATCTGCCACCGCCGTTTCATAACCCGCACGGGCCACCAGGGTCAGAGCGCCCTGCCCGGCTATACCCCATGGAAAACAGACCTGGCGTACACCATGGCCGGGCAGATGCTGCTTCAGCATCTCGCGTGCGCCCTGAAGCTCCGACACCTGGCTCTGCTCCCGCTCGTCGGCGCTTTCGAATCGTCCACGGTGACGCGCGGCGATAGTTGATAGCTCCTGTCGCCAGTCCTCCTGCTTGAAAAAATCAGCCCCGCCCCGATTGGCCACGTGCTCGACGCACGCCTCCCGGGCCGCTTCGGTGTTCAGGTAGGCCAGCGCGTCAGACATCCGTGACCGCGCCAGGTAAAGGGGCGCTCCCAGCATGTTGTCTGCCATCACGCACGGTGGCGGACCAAAGTCCAGGACCGGCCGACCCAGTATCGTCATGGAGATCTCCGGCCTGACGAAGTCGACGATTTCGTCAGAACAGAACACCTTGGCATGAGTGAGCGTGTGAGCCTGTATGTCGACCCGGCCCGATGCGTGCATCGCCTTGATCTCCGGCCATGTTGCCAGCGGCTCGCCTCCGCCCGGCACCCCGTCACCTTGAGGCCGGACGGCCCCGGCATCAGCCACGCGGCCAGGAACGACATATGTCACGGCCGACATTTCGTATTGCTCAAGCAGCGGCGTCACAACGGTCCACATGCTGGCCCAGGCATCGTCAAAACAGAGGACCACGCTCTTGCGGCCCGGATGGATGCGATCGCAAGCCCAATGGCTCATCGCCTCGGATGTAACGGTATGATAGTCGTTCTGATTCAGGTATTGCAGGTAGGGCTCCAGCGCTTCCCGTGTCACATCGTGGAAGTGAAAGACCGGGAGCACGTTGCCCAGCGGCCCGCCCCACACGAAAGCGGGATAGCAGCCGGCGGCAACATCCAACACACCGCGCCAGGGCGTTTTGCGTTCCTGGAAGGGCAGAGCCGTCATGCCGGTTGCTTCCTTCCTGCATGGCACGACTGGACCATAGCCATGTGGCGCCTGGCGACCGATTCCATGCTGTTGCGCTCCATGATTCCCTCGCGCCCTTGTTGTGCCCATTGCGCAACTTGGTCAGGATTGCTCCATGCCGCTTCAAGTGCGCCCAGCCATGCCGCATGATCTCTCGCCGCCAACAGGCGCCCGTTGACACCGTCACGCACGGTATCCGGAATACCGCCAATGTTCGAGGCAAGACAAGGCACGCCACAGGCCAGGGCTTCGATCAACGCGTTCGAGAGTGATTCGTTCTCGGACGGGAAGACGAAGAGGTCGGCCGCCTGGAGATAGGCGTGCACATTCTGAACGAAGCCGGTAAGCGTGACACGATCCGCGAGGTCGTGTTCGGCCACGTAGGTGCGTAGGGCGTCCTCCTGCGAGAGAAAGTTGCCACTGCCCGAGCCGACGAGCACCAGGTGTGCATCAGGGTGTCGCGGGGCAAAGTCCTTCCACACCTCCAGCAGAAAATCCAGGCCCTTGCCCTGGTTGAGTTTGCCGGTGTAGGCCGCGATCCGGCCGTCCGGGAGACCCAGCTCACGCCTGAGCGCCTGCTTCTCCTTGTCGGCAACAGGCTGAAACAGTTCGGTGTCGGTTCCGTTGTTGATCACGGCGATCTTCCCATCCGGCACACCGCAGGCACGGTACTCGTCGCCAATGGCCTTCGAGATACCCAGAAACCCGTGCGCCTTCAGTAGAAGCTTGTTGCGCAGCGCGATCGCGGCGCGGAAATACCAGCGTGGACGTCCCTTCTCCTCAACATGCGGGCTGTCCCAGATGAACGCACCCGAGAGCTCACCGCAACTCGCCGCACGCAGGATGCAGGTCTTGCGGAACAGGAGTGCGGCCAGCATGCCGGGTAGTCCCAGCAGGCGCAGGCCACTGACCAGGATGACGTCATAGTCGCGCCGGCGCGCCGCCAGGCGGGCGAAGACCGGCAACAGCATCAGGTACTTGGCCAATCGCCGACTCGCCACGGGCGGCAGACGCTCAACCGGGATGCCATCAACCGTGTCGCGCCCGGGCAGGTCGGGCGAGGTGCGCCGCGTGAGCACGAAGACCTCCGCGCCCAGGCGGATCATCTCACGGCAGAGCAGACGCGCATGCGTCTCGCCGCCACCCACGTAGGGAAAGAACGTGCTGATGACCAGGCACACCCTCGGATACTCCGCAGTTGAATCCAGGTCCCCGCTCCCCCGCGACCTCGTGTCGCGGGAGGCGAAGATCTCGGCCTCCTGCGACGTAAGGTCGCAGGGGGACTGTCCACAGCCAAGCGCCTCTCCTGTACCCAATCCTGCACCTCCCTGCAATAGCCACGGTTCAGCGGCAGATCTCCTCCATGCCCCGGCACCACCATTCCAATACCATGGCCTTGTAGAACGTAACAGGCCAGGCGCTCAGTTGCGAGTGTGGACGCGCCATGCGGCGTGCGGCGGCCGGATCGAGGACGCCGTGTGTGGCCAGGTACCCATCCGCCAGGCCCTGTCCATAGGTCTTGCGAATAGCGTTCATCCAGAGCGATGAGGGTGGCGAGAACCCGGTCTTGGGCCGCGTGAGCACCCACTCGGGCAAGTACTCACGGACGACCTCCCGAAACCAGCTCTTCGGTTCCAGGTGCTGGTCCGGACGCGCCTTGCGAAGACCAATGATCGTCTCGACCAGTCGGTAGTCCACCAACGGCAGTCGCAACTCTATCGCGTGCGCCATGGCCAGCCGATCACCTTGCTGCATGCCATTTTCGAGCAGGTAGGTCTCGCAAGCCAGCTTAGTCAAGAGCACGCCCAAGTCCGGTCGCGGCTCCGGCACGGTGAACAGCGCAGCGGGATTGTGATCGGCCAGCGACTGCTGGAATGATTGGGTGAACATGCGCGGTGCCGCGTAGGCAGCCATCTGGTAGGTCTTGGACTGATCGTAGAACTTCAACTGGTCCGCCGGGCCAGCAGGCATGCGGTCCCAGCCATAGAGCTTCCCGGCCAGGAAGAAGGCGTAATCGCGCAGGCCGGTCTGGTGGAAGTTGCGCGGCAGCCATGACCGCAGCGGGTGGTAGTCGGGCGGCGGCTGTCCCTTGCCCCCCATCTTGCGCATGGAGGCCCCCATGGCGCGGCGCAGCCAGGTATAGCCCCAGTACATTTCGTCGGCGCCCTGCCCCTGGAGCAAGACGGGAATGTTCTGCTCACGCGCCAGCCGTGCAACGGCGTGGTAACCATGCGATGCGACATCGGCAATGGGATCATCCTTGGCCTTGCAGCACCAGCCAAACTGGTCGACCACCTCGCCCACCGGGAGTTGGACATCGTGGTACGGCATGCCGAGATGCTCTGCGAAGTCGCGCGCACCGGATCGCTCATCGCGCCAGCCGGCGCCCTCGAACCCGATCGTCAGCGCGTGGATCTGGCCCGGACTCTTCCTGGCCACCAGCGCGGCCACGGTGCTGGAATCCAATCCAGCACTGAGCGCCACACCCAGGGGGACATCCGACCGCAGGATGATGTCGCCAATCTCTTCAAGCTGCTCGTGAATCAGCGTCTTGGGATCGCCCTCGAGCGGCGGCGCGTCTTCCATACGCCAGTAGCACGTCTGCTTGGACTGCCAGTTTCTGACGTCGACCACCAGCATATTAGCGGCGGGCAGCTTGCGGACACCCTTGACCGCCGTGCGTGGCTCGGGGACGTATTCGTAGTGGAAATAGTCGCACACCGCGCCCGGCTCCAGCTCGAACGGGACCGCGCCGGTGGCCAGCAGCGCCTTCATTTCGGAGGCAAACAGGATCCGGCCATCCCGTTCATAGATATAGAGTGGTTTCTCGCCCATGCGATCGCGCACGAGCACCACCCGGTTACGCACAGAATCCCACAGACAGATGCCGTACATGCCGCGCAGATGGTGGACAAAGTCGAGGCCGTGCTCTTCGTAGAGGTGGGCGATTACCTCGCAATCGCTGTGGGTCGTGAACCGGTGTCCGAGCCCCTCGAGTTCTTCGCGAAGCTCCACAAAGTTGTAGACCTCGCCATTCGCGACAAGCGCAATGGTGCGGTCCTCATTGTAGAGCGGCTGCCAGCCGCCCTCGACATCGATGATCGAAAGCCGCCGCATCGCCATGAAGAGGTGATCCGCCCCATACTCCCCCTCACCATCCGGCCCGCGATGCACCATGGCTGCATTCGCCGCACGCACGGCATCCACGTCCCGCTCCGAGCAAGGTTGTTTCTTTATGACTCCACAGATACCGCACATAGGTTCTTATTCACATGGATGGATAGGATGAATAGGATGAGGCAGCTCTCACCATCGGTAACCGGACATTACACATTGCCAACGGGGTATGCAATTCCTAGTATCCGGCCCATGAAACATACCAAGATCGTTCTTGGCTCTCTCCTGCTTACGCTCCTGGTATGGGGGTATACGAGTTGGCCGCTTCCGGCGCGGTTTGGGTCCGGGATTCCGGCGGCGCATCACGCGTCGGAAGAACGTCCCGACCGGGCGATGATCGCGGGGGATCATCTCCAGTTTCTCTACCACCTCTGGCTGGCAAAAGACACCTTCTGCGGGCCAACGCCGCTCTTCTACAACCTGTACGAATTCAATACGGGCGACGACGAAGAACGCAAGGATACGGGCAAGCGCTACTATCTCCCCTTCTCGCTCGCGTTCATTGCGGGCGCCCTGGGCGGAAACCAGGCGTTGGGGTGGAATCTGATGGGACTGGTTTCCCTCTGGCTGACCGCGCTCTTCACATGGCTGCTCGCAAAGCGCTATACCCCGAGCACCTGGGGCGCTGCCCTTGCCGCGCTTGTTGCGGTGGCGTTTCCCTATCGCTGGTTCACACTTTTGGGCGGCAGCCCGACGGGTTTGGCGATGATGTGGGTACCCATCATCTATTACGGACTCGACGTGGCCGTGGGCGACCGCAAGGCGTGGGGCGCCGTTCTGGCGGGCGCTGCACTTAGTCTGTCAGAGTGGAGCGATCCGCATGTCACGTTCTTTGCGGGACTCAGCACACCATGCTGGTGTGTGCTCAGCTATATCCACCACCATCGGGGCCGGTGGTTGCCGACGATGCGCGAGATTCGCTCGTACGCGATTGCCCTCTCGCCGCTGCTCCTCTTCGGTCTGCTTATGGTGTGGCAGGCCCGGCGTGTACAGGCGGGACTGCAGGCCACGGCCATTGGCGACAGGGCGCGCCCCATTCTCGATGTGGCGATCAACTCTCCGGTCCTGCGGGGCGCCTTCACATTTGACTACATCGGGCATCACAGCCAGATCTACACCGGCACCCTCAGCGCTGTACTTCTCGTCGTTGGACTCTGCGTTCTGCTTGGCACGTCTGTGTACCAGTGGCGTATGGGGCAGCGGGATGCCGATGGACGCCGATGCCTCATTGCCCTTCTGCTTGGCCTGGGTGTGGTGGGGATCTTCATCCTCGCACTCGGCGTCAACAATCCCGGTGGTGAACGGGCCTGGCGGCTGCTGACCCGCGTGTTGCCACCCTACGGCAAGATTCGCCAGCCGGCCAAGATCTTCGCTGTGTTGCCCGTTATCCTGGCGATGGCCTACGCGCTGGTGTTGCCGCCGTTGCTGCGCGTGGTTGTGCGCAGAGAACGCATCCGTGCAGGTCTGTGGACACTGATAGCCGCGGCCCTGCTGTTCGACTATGCCCACCATACCAGTCCGGCCATCAGTCTGCTCGACCGCGAGCAGGGCGCCTATGCCGCGATCGCAGAGGACGCGGAAGCAGAGAACCGGAACGGACATCTCCTGGCCATCCCGCTCTGGCCGGGGAACTCGCACTGGTCATCCATAAACCAGTATTATGTGTCGCTCTACCGGCTGCGCATGGTGAACGGCTATCGCCCTACGCCCAAGACCGATTACCAGGAGACCATCCACCAGTTCGAAAGCTTCAACAAGGGGCGCTACAGTGATGCGCAACTTGATGAACTGCACAGCCGCGGTATCCACTACATCGTCCTGCATGAGAATGCGTTTCCCGAGAAGGTGTCTCCGTTTTCCGTTGCCAGTGTGCTCCATGAGATACTGGCGCATCCCCGGCTCGCACTGCTGGCACAAGATGGTCCTGTCTGGGCCTTCAAGATCGTCTCAGCCCCAGACGGTATCTATGCCGACCTGCCCAAATGGCACCACGACTTCCCGTGTCGTCTCTGGCAGGGGGAGCGGGCCCTGCATGAGGGCGGGGAGATTCACCCGTCTCCCGGGGATGCCAGCGCCAACCACTTCATGCGGCTGCCTACCCCGGCAACCCACCTGGCTCTGCACGAGTACCGCATCCTCTCCTCGCCCGGCCTCCGCTACCTGGTCCGGATGCGCGGCAGCGGAACGAGCCGCTGCACAGTCCAGCAGGGCGATACAGCACAGACATCTCGCTCTTTCGCTCTGGACGACACATGGGAGTGGTACTCGATCCCTATCGAACGCTTCGACGGCTATACAAGAACCCGTCTGCACATTGCTCCCGAGCAGGGCAGCGCCGATGTTGACCTTGTCATGCTGACCACGGATAGCTGGCCCGTCAAAGGGCTGACGGGCCCGTTGAGGTTCCCGGCGCCCCTCTTCTTCCACGCCGGGCACACAGATCTGAACGATGGTGCCGTGGTGTTCAATCCCGACCGCGAGCCGGCCGATTACATCTTCTACGGGCCCAAGTTGCCGCTTCCCGCCCGGAAGTACCGCATCACAATCGACTACGATAGCCCCGCCCCGGCCGGAACCATCCTCGCCTCCGTCCGCGCCCGCTATCCCTCCGGCCATGTCACGCCCGACCAGCTCATCGCCGGCGCGCCCGCCGAATTCATCTACGACCTGAAGACCAACCTGCGCCTCTCGATCGACCTCGGCTACACACGCGCCGCCCCGCTGAGGATCAAGAGTGTTACGATCAGTCCTGCTCCCTAACCACGACTACACTGGGCAGATTCCGCTGGTATGATCACGCAGGGCAGTATATTATACTACCACTATGAGTAAACGATTACAGGTTGTTCTTGATGACGCGGAACTGGAGAAGATCCAGCAGATCGCGAAGGCGCGGCACCAAACCGTCTCTGAATGGGTCCGTCAGGTTCTGCGAGCGGCCGAGGCAAGTTACCCTACTGTGGATGCCGACCGCAAAATCCAGATGGTTCGCGAGGCCACTTCCCACAGCTACCCCACAGCAGATGTAGACCAAATGCTTAGGGAAATCGAACAGGGGCAGTCGTGGAATGGTGCATCATGATTTTCATTGATTCAAACATACCGATGTACCTTGTGGGAGCACCACACCCACACAAGATCGATACCCAGAATGCCCTTGAGAAAGCGATCGCTGCCGGCGAACGTCTTGTGACTGACGCCGAGGTCCTTCAGGAGATCCTTCATCGCTACCGCGCGATCGACCGGCTGGATGCCATCCAGCCGGCGTTTCATGCTTTGCTCGGGATAGTCGATGAGGTGTTCCCCATTGAGGAACAGGACGTACGCGCTGCCAAAGACATCCTTTTGGGATCGCATCGCATTTCCTCGCGCGATGCATTACATGTAGCCGTAATGTATCGACACGTGATCACATCCATACTCTCTTTCGACCGGGATTTCGACAGTACGCCGGGCATTACTCGGATCACATGACTATGACGAAGCGGCTCAAGATCACTTCTACGATCCTCGTGGCCGCTGCGATTGTGCTGCGACTGGTGTTCTTCTGGATCAGCGTGTGCCTTGTTCAGCCGACGGCGGATGAGAGTATCGCACAGTTGTTGGCGGAACAGGTGATTCGGGGCGAGCTGCCGGTATTGTTCCTGGGGCAGCCTTATCTCTTTCCGGTAGAATCCTATATTGCTGCGCCATTTGCGCCGCTCCTTCCCAACAACGCATTGGGCGCGAGAATCGTACCGGCGCTGCTACAGGCGGCTGCCGTCGTGGTGGCACTGCTGATCCTGACCCGCATGTTTCGTGATCGTCCGCCCTGGCTGGCGGGATTGCTGCTGCTCTTTCCGTCGGCCTACCTCCTGATGATGCAGTCCGCCTACGCGCTGCCGGGATATAGCGGGCTCCTGCTACTGAGTGCACTGGCCATCCTCGTCGCGCTGTTGCCGCGACGCGGCGTGGGGCATCCCGGATTGATGGCGGCATTGGCCGGTCTCTTTGCCGGCCTCTCCTTTGCCAGTCACATGCTCGCCATTCCGTTCATGATTGCCGTGGGTGTCTACGTCTGCCTGGGCACCAGCTGGCGTACGGCGTGGCGGAACGCGCTGCACTTTGTGCCCGCCCTCTTCGTCGGCCTGTTGCCCTACCTCGTCGTGAAGTGGCGCATTCCCGGAGCGCATGCGGCCGTGACACAGCAGCACGATCTGGCCGAAGCGTGGTCGCGCCTCTGGTCACCCGCCATCAAGTGGACACTCAATACCGGAATGGGCATCCGCACGACCCTCTTTCCCGACGGCGCCGCCATCAACTACGACTTCCTGTCGCCCTCGCTCTTCGGCACGATCTGGGCTGCGATCATCATCACGGTCGTGGTGCTGCGAGCCGTCTCGTTTGTGCGGCGGGCAGTCCGCAACCGGTGGCCGTCGTTGGAGGCGATTGATATGTTCGCGGGTATCGCCCTTGTCACGCTGGCGTCCTTCATCTTCAGCCAGCGCGCCGACTCGAAAAGCTACCGCTACCTGCTGCCCCTGGTGTGGAGTCTTCCGTTCCTGATCGCCTACATCCACCGCGTCACACCCAGAGTTCTGCGGTTCATTCCTGCGGCCTTCATTCTGTTGCTCGCGGCATGGAACGTTGCCGCATCGTCCATGCTGATGCGCCACTGGCAGGCGCCCGGCTTTGCGGTTGAAGAAGCGGCGGCGGCCGACCTGCTGCCCGTTCTTGATAAGCTGCGGGCGGCCGACATCCACCATTGCGTGGCGTCCTACGGCACGGCCTACCGGATCAACTACCAGTCGGGCGGCGATATCATGGCCGCCCAGCCCATGAACGAGCGCTTTCCGGGTTGGCCCATCCCTTTCAAGGCGGAAGTCGATGCCGCACCAGATGTGGCCTACGTGCTGACGGATACGGTGCGCTTTCTTAAGCCCAGGATCTTCGATCGGCACCTGCGCAGGATGGACATTGCATCCGACAGAGAGGAGATCGGCGACTACGTGATCTATACCCACTTCCGGGAGCAGACCGCACGACCGGATGAGCACGCCATCCCTGCAGCCGCGATGTCGCTCGAGGCCAGCCACAACCCGGACGGCCTCGATAAGCTGATCGATGGCGATGACTACAATCGCTGGTCCACACAGCACTACCAGGAAGAGGGCATGTGGCTGCGGGTCACGCTGGAGAAACCGACCACACTCAGTCGACTACGCGTGGGATACGGCGACTACTTCCACGACCATGCACCGGAGATGGCCGTGATCATTACGACGCCGTCGGGAGAAACAGAGACCATCACCGGCATCACGGGCCAGCTCGACAAGTTCGCGTTCGAGAACGGGCGTCCGGTCTACGGCGGCCCGGCGCGGCAGACGATTGCGCTGCCGGAGGTCGAGGCCACAGTGGTAGCCTTGCACATCACCCACCCCCACCCCAGGCGAGCGTGGACGCTGTGTGAGCTGGGGTTGTTAGCAGGATCTGCAGATGAGTGATACCAAACACCAACACCGATCAGTAGAAATGTCATGTCATTCCAAGCGGAGTGAGGAACCGCAGCCTATAGCAGGAGCGGAGATCCCTCGCTTCGCTCGGGATGACAATGCGGGTGGTGTTGCACCGGGCAGTCATGGCGGTTGGCATACGATACGAGAAGTCATCGGCGGGTTCCTGGCCCGACACTGGCCGGCGCTGGTGCTGTTTGGTGTTCACCTGGTTCTCGGGCTCTATTACATGCACGGGCGCGGGCTGGATATGACGTCCGATCCGAAGGCCAACTCGTGGGACTTCTTCTGGCAGACGCTGCCGATGGATGCGATGCAGGCCGACCTGTGGGGCAGTCTGTGGAACCTGCACGCTCAGCCGCCGCTCTACAACTTGTACGGTTTTCTAATTCACCAGGTCTACGGCCCTGCCCGTCACCTTGTGGGCCTGCACTACGTGCAGCTTCTGCTCGGTAGCCTCATGTGCGGCATGCTCTATTCGCTCCTGAAGCACATGGTCCAGCGCCCCATTGTTGCATTTTTGGCAGCACTGATTATCTCGCTCAATCCGGTGATCTTCCTCTACGAAGCCTTCGTGCTCTACACGCTGCTGACCGCCTTCCTCGTGGTGGCAGCCCTGTTCTCCCTGATGCGCTACTGTGAAACGTCCAAGCTATCCCGCCTCCTGCTGTTCATCCTGCTTATCAACACGCTGGCGCTCACCCGCAGCGCCTACCATGCAATCCTGCTGGTCCCGATTCTCGTACTCGGCGGAATCATCGCCGGCAAGCGGTGGCGGCGGTTCCTGATCCTGGCGCTCCTGGTCTGTCTCCCCACGCTTGGCTGGTATGCAAAAAACCAGGTGAAGTTCGGGTTCTTTGGTGCGAGTAGCTGGATGGGATCCAACATGTGGCGCAGCGTGGCTGCGGACTACTCGAAGAAGGAGCTGCGCGCACTGCACAAAGAGGGCGTGATCGAAGCAGACGCCGTGGCGCGGAAGTATTTTGATCCGCCATCGGATTTTGTCGATCTCGGCTACAATAAAACCTCGGACGTCGATGTGCTGTCGCGCGATGATTACAACAACATCAATATGATCGATATCTCCCAGATGCACCTGCGCAACGCCAAGCGACTGAAGCACCACGATCCCGGCCACTATCGCGCGAATGTTGCACAGGCGTATCGCTTCCTCTGCAAACCCTCGAACGAGACGCGCCCACTCACGATCAACACGCGCCGCATCATGCCGCACGTTCAGGTGGCCTCCTATCTGAACGGCCGCAAATTGGCGAGTGCTCTGAACAGACGATTCGGCACGCGTTTCACCTCATTCTACATGCTGCTGATTCCGTTACCGCTCGTGGTACTGGTGATCCGCGCACTCATCCGCGCCCGCTTTTCATGGTCAGAGTGGATGGCCCTGATTCGGAAGAATGCCGTGATTGTCACCATGGCCGGACTCATCTTCTACGTGACCGCCATCTCATGCCTGTTCGAATACGGCGAGAACTGTCGCTTCAAATTCTCAATTGAAGCCGTCATTCTGATGCTGACCGTGGCCATGTGCTTCCCGCTGCGCAAACGTCAACGCGTTACAGAGGCCGATGAGGAGAAGAAGGCTCCATCCCGGCTTCCCCGATAGGATTGCACGTATCTCTTTCAGCAATCCGCTATGATTTCATCGAGCCCGGAAAGGCGATATCGCCTGCAAAGAGCACGTACTTCATCGATGTCAGCATCAGGGTTACGCACAAGCAATTCGACGATGTCAGCCATGGACTTGTGGCCCCCAGCATAGAGCTTGAGAGCAATGAGGTGAGGCAGGGGAACCAGCCGCAGGGGGCTGCCCGCTCGCACTACCAGCGTTGCACTGCGCAATGCGTCTTCTATCACGGCAGGAAAACGGTCAGCGTAGCTGATGATTTGGAGCAGACCGAAAGGCCCGGTCACATCGATGACCCCCGCGAGAGGGTCCGTGCCATCGGGTTCGCGAAGTTCCGCTGCAAAGCCCTTACTGCGCAGGGACTCAAGCACAGCACGCAGTGTCGGCAGGTCGGCATTAACCCCGAGATCGACATCGTCCGTCTGTCTTACGTAATGATGAGCTGCCAGCGCGACGGCCCCAATTACTACAGCATCGATTCGATGTTGTTGGAGGATCTCGACGACGGCTTCGGCGGCATCGAGGATGGCGTCTGGCTCGCTCATGCGTCAGGCCTCCAGTGGCACAGGCTTGAGCCACGCATATTTTTTTCTCATAGAGAGTGCGGCGGCGATTCTGGCTTCGATAGTCATGCTGCGGAGGCGCTCCAGTTCATGGATACGCGATGCTTCGGCACACCTGCTCCGTCGGGCACAAGGCAACACAGTCGATCGCTTTGGGGACACATGCGTTGGCATACCTCAAGCGTTGCAACGATAGGGCGTGAACACAAGGAGAAACCTGCCTGAGAAGCGTTCCGACATGACTGATTCTTCTGTAAGGCGAGCGTATTCCGCGTCTGCAACGGGGGGGGATCGGCGCTCCTATCCCGTGATCCGGATATTCGACTGCGACATGGATTCTCCCTCAGAGCGGAAAGGGGAGATGTTACCCGCGCAGTATTCCGATGCCAACCATGGATTCCGGACGCCCAGAAGTTCTTGCTCTGACCCAGGCTCGCGGGGCCGCTCGCCTTACCCATTGATGAGAATTGCTGCATGATTTCCCAGGTTGACAGTCGGATGTCAAATGCTATTATCTATCTAGACAGGCTAGCTAGACAGGAGGGGCCAACAATGGATACGATTTGGACCGTACAGGACGCGAAGAACCGCTTCAGCCAAGTGGTTGAGCATGCGTTGCACGAAGGGCCACAGACCATCACACGGCGCGGGAAGGAGACGGCTGTTCTGGTCTCAATGAGCACCTTCCGGTCGCTCGCCCGCGCCGAAGGAGACTTGGTGCGCTTCTTTCAAGAGTCCCCTCTTGCAGGCACCAGGCTCGATCTCGACCGGTCGAAAGAATTCGGAAGGAACGTTGACCTATGAGGTATCTCATCGACACATGCGTTCTGTCTGAGTTGGTCAAGAAACGCCCTTCAGGCACCGTGGTGGCATGGGTGAACGAACAGGATGAACCCGCGCTGTTCGTAAGCGTGCTGACGTTTGGGGAGCTTGAAAAAGGAATAGCGAAACTGGAAGATACAAGACGCCGACAGTCCCTGAGAGACTGGGTCGATCACGATCTCAGGCATCGGTTCGCGGGACGGATTCTGCCATTCGACTATGAGGCCGCCTGTCGATGGGGAACCATAGCAGGTGAAGCAGAGAAGAATGGCACCCCCATCCCGGTTCTGGATGCTCAGATCGCAGCCACGGCGTTGACCCATGGCTTGACGCTGGTCACCCGCAACACTTCCGATGTAGCGCCCAGTGCCGTTCCCACACTCAACCCGTGGAGCATGTAAAAGAGATGAAGACACTGTTCGTTTACACAGACATCAACGTCCGCGGGGGGGCGCAGAGCTTCCAGTTCGGGATTGCCATGGTCAGCGCGATGCTCAAGCGCGAGGGCTATGACACGCGCCTGCACTACATGTTCGGGCAGTACGACATCGAGCCGCTGAACGCGGCGATCAAGGAATACGATCCCGACATCATCGCCTTTTCCTGCGTCTCGCCGCAGTACCCCTACGTCAAGATGGTGCTCAACGACATGATGGAGCACCGCGCCTTCACGATTCTCGGTGGTCACCATGCCACACTGGTGCCGAGCTGCCTCGAAGAAAACCCGCGACTGAACGCCATCTGTATCGGTGAAGGCGAGTATCCCATGCTCGAGATGGTCAACGCTATGGCGGCCGGGGAATCGATTGACGCCATACCGAATCTCTGGGTGAAGAAAGACGATGGCAGCATCGTCAAGAACCCGACCCGCTCGTTCGACCCGGACCTGGACGCCCTGCCCTTCGCCGACTGGGAGATGTTTGATGCACAGTCGATCATCGACTCCGACTTCAACACCGCCCTCTTCATGTTCTCGCGCGGCTGTCCCTACAAGTGCACCTTCTGCGCCAACCATGCTCTGCGCGAGCAGCAGTGCGGCACCTACGTCCGCTTCCGCAGCGTCGATAGCTGCCTGCAGGAAATTCGCGATGTGGTCGGCGCCTACAAGGTGGACGCGCTCTACTTCAACGACGACTGCTTCACCTGTCGCAAGAGCTTCCTGAACGAATTCTGTGAGAAATACAGGGCTGAGTTCGACTACCCGTTCGATATCAATGCTCGTCCAGAAACCTTATCGGACGACAACTGTCTCCAACTCAAAGAGGCCGGTTGCCGGCGCGTGAGTATCGGGGTCGAATGTGGCGACGAGACGTTCCGCGCCGAAGTGCTCGGGCGCAAGCACACGAACGACCGGATCGTACAGGCATTTGAGTCGTGCCGAAAGGCGGGTCTCAAGACCAAGTCGTTCAACATCGTCGGCTTCCCGCACGAGACGCCCGATATCTTCCAGGAAACCGTGACCCTCAACCAGCGGCTCAATCCCGACAACGCCATCATTGGCGTCTTCGAGCCCTACCCGGGTACGAAACTGGGCAACCTGTGTCATGAAGAGGGATTGATCAACCCCGAGCGGGCCAACGAGCTTTTCGTTGGGCGCACGGATACGATCCTCGATATGCCTCAGTTCCCGCGCGAGGAGATCCTGAAGTGCTTCCGAACGTTTGCCTACCAGGTCTATAAGCCGCACTCGCTTAAGAAGGCATGGACGCTACGCATCTACTACTCGCGCTACGGGCAGGTGCTGTTGAAGATTATTGAGCCGTTCAAGAACCTGCTGCGCAAAGCCACCATGGGCGTGTGAGGGGATGAATTAGCCACGAAAGAACGCAGAGAACGCAAAGAAAGAATGGCGGAAAGATGACTCGCCGAAAGGCGAGTCATCTTTCCACCATACATTATCCTCTTATCTTTGCGTTCCTTGCGTTCTTTCGCGGCTAACCTGATCAGCTTTAGGTTCGCGTCGGTCGCGCAGGACGCGGGCGGGGACGCCGGCCGTGATGGCATACTCAGGGATGTCGCGGGTGACGACGGCACCGGCACCGATGATCGCGTGACCACCAATCTTAACGCCGTCGCGCACCAGGCAGCCTGCCCCCAGCCACGCGCCGTCTTCAACGAGGATCCCATGGGATGTGCTGCCTTGCTCCGTCACGCTGACATCGGTGGCATCGGCTTCGTGGTCGCCACCGATCAGGTAGCTATAGGCGGCCATGAGAACGCCCGGGCCGACTTCAACCCGGCTGCCGGAAAACACTTCGCAGTTGAACCCGATGTTTACCCCGGCACGCAGGATGATGTCGCCGTTCTTGCAACTCAGGATACTGTTACGCCCGACAAACACGCCATCCTCGATCGTGATCCCATTGTTGGCCCTGCCCTTGGCGTCGAGCAGACAGTTGTCGTCGATGATCACATTGTCGCCAAGCTCGATCTTGTTCGGGTTACGCACGACAACGTTGGTTCCGAAGTTCACGTTGCGGCCGCACCGCCTGAACAGGCAGGGATAGAGCCTTGCGCGCAGGAAGAGACCCAGTGCGCCGGGAGTGCGGGAGCAGAAGAGCATGATCAGCTCATACTTGATCAGTGCCCAGAACCCGCGCTTGCCGACAATCAGGTCCGAGTAGAGAGTCAGCTTGGACTTCATTCCTGAAGTCACTTCCTGCTGAATTCGAACGCTCTCTTTGTTGGCTTGCTGCTCTGTCATTTCGGCCACACTCCTGAACCCGAGTAGACATTAATGGATACGAATATTCAAGCGTCAACGCTTGTCGGCGCCAGGACTCACCCCAGTTCTGAGCCCTGAGGCGAATAGGAGATCCCTCGGCTTCGCTCGGGATGACAATTCTCCAAGGGTTTCTGTCATCCCGAGCGGACCGGGAATTCCAGCAGACCTACAGCCAGCCATGCTCCCGGTACCAGCGGGCGGTGGCGGCGATGCCCTCCTCGTTCGTGTGCTGACAGGTATAGCCCAGCACATCACGCAGCTTGCTGGTGTCGAATGAGCGATCCTTCGTGAAGAACGCCACGCGACGGCGATAGAGGAACGGCTTGAGATGCAGCGGACGACAGATCGCCTCACTCAGATCGGCCAGTAGAAAGACGGGCCAGGCCGGCACGCGCAATACACGAACCTTATGCCCGAGGGATTCAGCCGCTATACGCCCGATGCCTTCAAGCGTCATGGATGTGGGATTGCCGCAGATGAAGGCTTCGCCCAATGCACTCGGCGCCGTAGCCGCCCGAATCATGGCACCAACCAAATCCTCAACATGGATCAAGTGATAAAGGCACTTTCCGTTGCCCAACAGT
>JASLOA010000016.1 GCA_030745755.1 Kiritimatiellia bacterium
TTATGGAGGCACGCATCCCTTGTTTGATCTGTCATCCCGAGCGAAGTCGAGGGATCTCCAGTGTTTTCGATGATCAGGAGATCCCTCGGCAAGCTCGGGATGACAGAATCGCTTGAACGACTGCCATAATGAGAATCGCTGCTCCAAAGATCACTTCGTTCTGTACTTCCGATAGAGAAACAGGTCGATCGACACCATGATAAAGTTGAAGACATACAGCAGAAAGACCTGGTCGCAGTTGTAAACGACCTTGTGAATCATCCCGAACACATAGCCCAGAGCTACGATAGACATGAAGACAGGGCTCTTGCCATCCACCATCCTGGTTCGCAGGGCCTTGATGATCGATATCGGCCAACTGATCCCAAAACAGACCAGCATTCCGGCCTCAAACACGCTCAACTGCATATTCTGATCCCAACCTTGACACCCCGTGGGGCAACCCACACTATCCAGCATTCAACGAGAAAGACCAGCATGACACCTGACGCGGCCCGAAAACAAGCCTTTGCTTTGATTGCGACCTACGACCATGATCGTGCGCAGGCAGACGAGCTGCATATTGTCCGTATCGCCAAGACCTGGCTATCTATCATGCGCGCAAAGCAATCCGTCCAGGGGATTGTCAACCGCATCATGGATGAGTTCGAGAACACGGACACCGAGAACTACGGCTGCGGCTGGGACGAACTCAAGAAACACTTCACCGCCTGGGCCGTCAGTCATGAATGGCTGGAACCGGATGGCTCGGTGCCGAAGAAGAAGGGGAATTGAACCACGGAGGCACAGAGGCACGGAGGAGAGAGAGAAGAAGAGTGTCACGAGAATCGTTCAGTCCGGAATACCGGACTGAACGATTCTCGTGACGTTGTCCTCGGGGAGGGAGAAGAGTCCTCAGAGAGGCCGATCCTCTGTGCGCTCTTCTTTCTCCCTTGGAGTAACGTTGTGGGAATCCTATGGGCCGGTATTCCGGCCCGACGGATTCCCGCAACATCCCTCTCCTCTCTCCCTTTCTCCTCCGTGTCTCCGTGCCTCCGTGGTTCAATCCCTTTCCTGCTCCCGTTTGAGCTCACGGATCTCGTCGCGGAGGATGGCGGCGCGTTCGTATTCGAGGGCTTCGGCGGCTTCGAGCATTTCACGCTCGAGTTCTTCGACGGCTTTATAGACGTCGTATTCCACGCCATCTTCCTTCACAACCAGCTTTTCGATGTCATGGCTGCGTTCGCGCAGGATGGTGCCGTAGTTGATCGCCTTCTGAATGCCGGCCGGCGTGATGTGGTGCTCCAGGTTATAGGCCAACTGACACTCGCGGCGCGCAGCCGTGACATCCATCATGCGCTGCATGGAATCGGTAATGCGGTCGGCGTACAGGATGACCTTGCCGTCCACGTGACGCGCCGTGCGACCCGCCACCTGGATCAGGGCGGTCTCCGAGCGAAGAAACCCCTCCTTGTCAGCATCGAGGATCGCGATCAGGGCTACCTCCGGCAGGTCCAGGCCTTCGCGCAGCAGGTTAATACCCACGAGGCAATCGAAGTCGCCCTGGCGCAGGCGCGAGAGGATCTCAACACGATCGAGTGCGGTGATATCGGAATGCAGGTACTCAACGCGAAGTCCCGCTTCGCGCAGGTAGGCCGCCAGATCCTCGGCGGTCCGCTTGGTGAGCGTGGTCACGAGTGTGCGCTCCTTACGTTCGGCGTGTGAGCGGACCTCCTCCATAAGGTCGTCGATCTGGCCGTCAAGCGGCCGCACCGTGACCGGCGGGTCCAGCAGGCCGGTCGGCCGGATGACCTGGGTCACCGCATCGGGCGCCACCTCCCGCTCATACGCGCCCGGCGTCGCCGTGGCAAACATCAAGGAGCCCACATGGGCTACGAACTCATCAAAAGAGAGCGGCCGGTTGTCCTTGGCTGAGGGCAGGCGAAAACCGTGTTCGACGAGCGTGCCCTTGCGCGACTGGTCGCCGTTGTACATGGCCCGGAGTTGCGGGAGGGTCACATGCGATTCGTCGATGATTGTGAAGAAGTCGTCAGGAAAATAATCAAGCAAGCAGTCTGGAGGATGGCCGGCCTCGCGACCGCTGAAGTGACGCGAGAAGTTCTCGATGCCGGAGCAATAGCCGATCTCGGTCAGCATCTCGATATCGAACAGGGTGCGCTGTTGGATACGCTGGGCCTCCAGCAGTTTGCCCTGTGACTCAAACCAGGCCACCCGCTCGCGCAGCTCGGCCTTGATGCGCTTGATGGCCGGCGCCATCTTCTCTTCCGGCATCACGAAGTGCTTGGCCGGCGACACGATCGCGCGAGACAGGCGGTGCTCCTTGTTACCGGTCAGTGGATCGATCTGCCAGATGGCTTCCACCTCGTCGCCAAAGAAGTCGAGGCGGATCCCCACCTGGGCATAGGAGGGAAAGATATCGACCGTATCGCCCCGCACCCGGAATGAGCCCGGGGACGGCTCGAAGTCGTTGCGCGTGTACTGAATCTCCACCAACTTCTCCAGCACGGCATCCCGCTCGACCTCGCCGCCCTCTTCCACCTGAACGAGCATGCCGGCATAGTCCTCGGGCGAACCAAGGCCATAGATGCAGGATACCGAGGCTACGATGATCACATCCTCGCGCCCGATCAGTGAGTTGGTGGCCGAGAGACGCAGCCGCTCGATCTCCTGGTTGATCGAGGCGTCCTTCTCGATGAACGTATCGGTTTGTGGAATGTAGGCTTCGGGCTGGTAGTAGTCGTAGTAGCTGATGAAGTACTCGACCGCGTTGTTGGGAAAAAACTCCTTCAGCTCCCCGTAGAGCTGGGCCGCGAGCGTCTTGTTGTGTGAGATCAGGAGCGTGGGTTTGCCAAGCCGGGCGATCACGTTGGCCATGGTGAAGGTCTTGCCGGACCCCGTCACCCCCTCCAACACCGCAAACCGCTCCCCCGACTCGTAAGCACGACACAACGCATCTATCGCCGCCGGCTGATCCCCGGTTGGCGCAAAGGGAGAAACTAAATCGAACTGAGCTGTCATGAGAAGTGATTTCACCACAAAGAACGCAGAGAACGCAAAGAGAACCTGCCCGCAGATTGCGCAGATGGACGCAGATCGAAGAGAAGAGAAGGAGATGTTGCGAGAATAGCCCAGGTCGGAATACCGACCTGAACGATTCTCACGACGTTGCTCCCCGGCGGCTAATCGCCGCCGGTGGGGACTCTTCCCCATCAGCGTCCATCTGCGCAATCTGCGGGCAGAAAGTCTCTACCCTACCCCTCAGCCTGTTCCTTCTTGGGCAGGTTGAGTTTGAGATGCAGCTCGCGGAGTTGCTGAATGCTGGCTTCGTTGGGGGAGCCCATCATCAGGTCCTGGGCGCGCTGGTTCATGGGGAAGGCGATGACTTCGCGGATGTTGGTTTCGTTGGCGAGGAGCATGACGATGCGGTCGATGCCCGGGGCGATGCCACCGTGAGGAGGAGCGCCGTACTTGAACGCGTTCAGGAGCGACGGGAACTGCTCTTCAACCACTGAATGGTCGTAGCCGGCAATCTCGAACGCTTTGTACATGATCTCCGGACTGTGATTACGAATGGCACCGCTGGACAGCTCCACGCCGTTGCAGACAATGTCATACTGGTAGGCCAACACATCCAGAGGATCTTTTGTGTTCAGTGCCTCGAGTCCGCCCTGCGGCATCGAAAACGGGTTGTGCGAGAAGATTACGCTCTTGGCCTCTTCATCGAACTCGAACATCGGGAAGTCCACCACCCAACAGAAGTGGAAGACATCCTGCTCAATCAGGTCGAGGTCTTCGCCCAGCTTGCTGCGGATCGCGCCGCTGATCGACGAAGCCAGCTTGGGCTTGTCCGAGACGAAAAAGACCACATCCTGGTCTTCCACCTTACAGCGTTCGACGATCGCGCCGAGTTCCTCTTCTGAGAGAAACTTAAGGATCGGGCCCTTGACCTTTTCGCCGTCCCACACCAGGTAGGCCAGTCCCTTGCCGCCCTGCTCACAGGCGAAAGCAACCATCTTGTCAAAGAAACTGCGCGACTGCCCGGCAATGCCCTTTACGGGAATCGCGCGCACGACACCCCCACCGGCCACAACGCTCTTGAACGCGTTGAATCCGCTCTCCGCAAAGACGTCCGACACATCGACCATCTCGATGGGGATACGCAAGTCCGGCTTGTCGGAGCCGTACTTCACCATCGCCTCGGCATAGGGAATACGCGGGAACGGGGTCTGGTCGATGGTCTTATCCGAGAACTCACCGAAGAGACCGGCCAGGACATCTTCGAGTACGGCAAACAGCTCATCCTGTTCCACGAACGACATCTCAACATCGAGTTGGTAGAACTCGCCCGGTGAGCGGTCGGCGCGTGCATCCTCGTCACGGAAACAGGGCGCGATCTGAAAATAGCGATCGAAACCCGCCACCATCAGGAGCTGCTTGAAGAGCTGAGGCGCCTGCGGCAAGGCGTAGAACTTGCCGGGGTGTACGCGACTGGGAACCAGGTAGTCGCGCGCGCCTTCAGGCGAGCTACAGGTCAGAATGGGGGTCTGAAACTCCTGGAAGCCGTGATCGACCATGCGGCGGCGAATACTCGAGATCACCTTGGAACGGAGCATGATGTTGTCGTGGAGTCGCTCGCGGCGCAGATCCAGGTAGCGGTAGCGTAGGCGCTGGTCTTCAGGACCGTCTTCCTCACCCGGCAGATAGAGGGGGGTCGGCTCGGAGGCGCTCTCCACCAGGAGTTGTTCGGCCACCACTTCGATTTCACCGGTCGGCATCTTGGGGTTGATCGTTTCATCCGAACGACGCTCCACCTTGCCGGTCACCGTGATGACGCTCTCAAGGCGCAAGCGCTGGCACTGGTCGAAGAAAGGCGCGTCGGGCTGGACGACGACCTGGGTAAGCCCGTAATGATCGCGCAAATCGATAAAGAGCAGGCTGCCGTGGTCACGTTTACGGAAGATCCATCCGGACAACCGGACGTCCTGGCCGTCATGTTCCGCTCTCAATTCACCGCATGTGTGTGTTCTATACTTATGCATCGTCTCCATCCCGTCTATCTGGCTAATCGCAAAGGCGGGAATCTAGCAGAGACGAGGGGGAAGAGGAAGTCGGAAGTCGGAGATCGGGCTACGAACAGGATTGGCAGAACTGCCGCCGCCATTTTGCTGTGGACAACACGGCACGCGCAATGGGATACTTGTAAGGTCTTGTAGAGGAGTGCTATGGAACTGTCAATTGACACATTGGATATTTTCGAGCGTTTGAAAAAAGCTCACCTTGAGGAAGATGCCGCGCGTGAACTTTCGGAGGTGTTCCGGGACAGCGCCAGGCAGATCATTGAGCAACAGCGCGAGGTGCTTGCGACACGGGAGGATCTCACACAGACCAAGGTTGAGATCATCAAGTGGGTCGCGGGTATGCTGGTTGCTCAGGCAGCTATCGTGGCCACACTGGTCAAACTGCTCTAATGCCGCCCCTTATCCTTTCCATCCTGCCTGCCCGCCGTAGCCTTGGCGAAGGCAGGTCCATCCATGTTAATTCTCTTCTCCCCCCCCAAAGGTGATATGAAGGCGGTCTTCGTAGATGGTGATGCTTTGGGCTTTGGCGAGGAGCTTGAGTTCGGGTGCGTCGCGGAGGGTGCGCTTGAAGCGGGCGAACGCGCCGGGGCGGAAGGCCCATATCAACGGTAGATGCCCGAGGGCGGCCTTCTTGACCTTTGCCTGGCCATCGGCCACGGCCAACGTGAAATCACGCGACACGGTGGGTGCGACCTTGATCCCCAGGATTGACCACGGGCCCGGCTTGTTCGTGACACGCATGAGCACGCGGTCGGGCTCGAACTCCACGGAGAGTTCATCGAAGCTGAGCGACTCTGCACGGAGATGTTTGAGATAAGCGTTTACTTCGCGCTCTGTCACATCCCGGCCGGCCACCACTGCCTGGTCGTCCATAGTGTGCATCGCACTCAACACCTCGGCCGTGCGTTTGGCGGACCGTTTTGAGCCCAACGTGCCGATCATGCTGCTTCGCGGCCACAGGGCACAGCCGGCCAGAACAAAGGGCGGGAGAATCAGGAGAAACACCAGTAGCTTAACAGCGGCGCGACTGCGTTCGGCCTTGATCCGCTGTCGCGTCGAATCCATCTCACCAAGGATGCGGTGACAGTTGGCGCAGAAGACCTCGTTCTTAGGATTCTTCCAGCCGCACCGGACACACTTCACGAAATCATCCATCTGGCTCTCCTATCTTGGGGCAGTTCAGGATGCTCACCCCATTCCCGGCGATTCTCGCCGGGCTATGACGGGGCACCCCGTTGGGGTGCTTCCAGAGCGACCCCAAAGGGGTCGAACATCATAGCCAGGGGTGAAACCCCTGGAATCCGACGCAACTCCACCGTGACTATTCGACAATCGTGACAGGCGTACGGGTGGGAATGTAGAGGAAGAGCTCCTCAACGTCACGGTTGCGCATACGCAGGCAACCGGCACTTTCGGCCTTACCGATCGACGCTTCGTCCCATGTGCCGTGGATCCCGTAGCCACGCACATCCGGCGTGCCTTCGCTCGCACGCAGCGTCATCCAGCGTGTACCGAGGATATTCTCTTCGTGGCCAAAGGGTATTTCCTTGCCATCAGGACGCCACCAGACCGGTTCCTTGATCTTCTCGGTGATCGTAAACAAGCCTACGGGCGTCTTACCATGCAAACCGCTACCCACATCGTAACGCTTGAAGAAGGAGCCATTCATGGTCACCACCATGTCGTTGCGCTTCTTGCTCGCCGTAATCGCAAACTTTCCGGTGAAAACACGCAGGTGGTCTCCGGCCCGAATGCGGTTCGGGTTTCTGATCAGGTTGGCTTCCTGGATCAGGTCAACGGTAGTCCCGAGCCGCCGGGCTATACGTTCGAGGGAATCGCCGGACTTAACGATCACGTCACTCTTCTCCGGCATGGGGCGCACCGTCTTGATCAGGGCGACATTGATCTTACCCAGGGCGGCTTCGGCTTCACGGCGCGCCCTGCCGCCTGCAGCACGGTCGAGGACGCGCAGATAGCGGTTGCGGGCCTCGACCAGGCTGTCCCGTGCCTCGAGGGCGCGTGCCTGTGCCAGGAGTCCATCCACGTCGGCAGGCACGGGCGCTTCCGGCTCCGAAGGCTGCTCAGCCACCGTGTCGTCCTGATCCGCAACCACGGCGTCTGCAGCAGGACGTTCCCCGGCCGTCGAAGGCGTCTCGGAAGCTTTCTGGACAGAGCGCAGCCAGATAACCAGGGCCACGCAAAGCAGAACCACGAGCAACAGCCAGGGCCGCCTGCGGGGATACTTGTAATCATCCAGCTCGTTGAGTGTCATGACAGCGGCAGGCTTCCCCAAGCAGGGCCCTCTCGTTGGCAGGCTACGGGTTGTTGATGATGATGGGCTCCGGCTCCGGCAACGGCACAGCATCGCTGGCAGCCGAGCCGAAGAAGACGCCGACCTGTCCGCCACTCTCGCGCCATGTTCCGTTCAGATGACGATCGAACATCGTATTGGGCGTGGTCCCCAGCAAGTTCCCCACAAAGGTTCCATCCAGGGTGACCCACTGACCATAGGCCGAGCCCTCTGCAATGAAGCTGGCAATAACCTCCCCCTGGACACTCGCCGTATCGCTGTCGGCGCTAACGGTCGGTATCTCTACCAGGTTCCCGGCGGTCGTGTTGACATCATAGAGCTGGCCGTTGTACACGTTGCCGTTGCTGTCTATGATCCGAAGCCTGTCACCGGTCTGCAACACGTTGAACGTGTAGATCGGCGTCCCGGTGCTGCCCGCAACAGCCGTAGCTGAGCTCGCGGCCGTGTAACGATACGTCCCGCGGATCTGAGTGCCGTCAGACGGGGAGAACCCTGAAAGATTGACCGCCCACGCGCCAGTGGAGTAAACGATAGATCCTGTTGCATCATCAGTTGAGAATGAGTATGTCGCCGTTATGGCTCCTACAATAACAGCAGGAAGAGTTGGCGAGAGGTCAGCTGTCCATTCGCCAGTGATATAGTTAATGGTACCCACATGTGCACCATCGCTGAGCCCCCCTACTCCATCGTCCGTAAAAACAAAGCCAGCAATAATAAGCGTCAGACTCCCTGGCCGCACAGGTTGTACCGTCAGTATCCCTGCAAACATGTCCGCTGCACCCGTAGCAGTGCCTTGGGGTTCGGTAGTGGGCGCACTCCACCCAGCAATGCTCATCAAATTACCGATTCCGTCATCAACGAAATCGGTAGCACCCACAGAAACCAACACTGAGCCTGGCACTATATTGGCGTGAGCAGCCACGCCATTGAATGTAGAGCTGCCAGCGGATGTAGTCAGCAGCAACTCGGACGAGGAGACCATCGAGGATCTATCCATCCCTACACTGGCGTCCTGGACCAGAACACCTGTAGCGAGATCCTGATAGACTCCCGAGAAGTCAACCCCGTTCAGGGAGTCGTCCCAGGATCCCGCGTCTCCCGAGCTTTCCCACTCGCTGCACCCAATCACACCTACAATCGCCGCCAGTCCGATGGCCAATAGCCATCCGCGCTTCCATCTCATCATAATGTCCACCCCTCTTACCTCGTACAGCTCATCAGAACCCTATAGAAACCGACTCGATTCATGTGCGCCCCGTCTCGCACCTCAAACTCCCCGCTCACAGGATCATACGTGACGGGAGCGTCGCCAGCCAGATCGGTCCACGTAAGCAGGTTTTCACTATACTGGAGCTGATACTCCAGTGTCACGCCGCTATTTTGAACCTGCGCGGTGCCGTTCTCCAACATCTGGATGCCCGATCCCTGGGGCGCGGGCCAACGCACCACATTGTCACCGTTCTCGTCCACACCCACCGTCGTTACAAGGAAGGCATAATACTCGAACGGATCGATAGCGAAGGCTGTCTTCACCCAGAACGGAATCCCGTCCGGACCGGCCGCATTCAGGTCGATTGGACTGGAGTTCATAGGCGTCGAGGCATAGTGATCGTAATCGCTGACCAAGTCGCCGTTGAAGTCCGTGTATTCGTCTACCGGGCCAGGACCCATCGTGACAAGATCGCCCATATACTGAATCTCCCAGTCATCGGCAATCCGGTCGTTATCGGTGTCCGCCAGCCATACAGGAAGGCGCTCGCCGGTCCTGCTGACCGGTAGTATGAGCGAATCCGGGCTATAGGCCGTCGCCTGTACGAATCCGGCCGTCTCCCAACTATCGCGCTCACCATCCACATCCTGATCCAGGAAACCACGCACATAATACGTTCCTGCACGCAGGCCTCTCAGCTCGAACGGATGCTCATTGTAAGGCCAGTTGGCAGCATTGCTTGTGTTGGTCAGCGTCACCTGCGCATCCGGGACACCGCCGAATCCGGGCGAGGTATGCGCCTGAACCACAAAGCTGCCGTTCGTAACCTTTCCGAAATACCCAAGGTCGCCTCCGATCGAGAATGGACCGCCGCCGCTCTCGTCCAGATCCACGATCAAGGAGCCCTCCGCCCAATCGCTCGTCGTCCGCGGATTGATCGCCCGCACACGCCAGAAATAGCTGCCATTCGTAAAGACGCCATCCCCCGCATAGATCGGTAACGTATAACGACATTCCCCACCACTGCGCCGATAAGGCGCCACGAATGTCGGCAGCCCCGGTAAGGGTGAGCCAAAGAGCGGATCATCGTCGACCTCAATCTCGACCTGCGTCACGTCATCGGCCATCGTCCAACGCATCTCGTTTCTGGAGTAATTCCATACGTCACCTTGAGGCAACAAACTACTGGGAGTCGTGGCGGCGGCATCAAGAAGAACGTTGAAATAGCTACTTCCTACAAGAATTCCGCTTCCACCATCGTCCACGGATACAACCCATTCATAAACACCATGCTGAAGCCCCGTGACACTGGCTGCACGATAATCTCCCTCATGGAACCATGTACGCGGCGCAGCGATTGTTTGCACAGGAAAAGCCAAAGGTGGTCCCGGGAGGTTCCAGTCGTAGACGGCCACCTGATAAGAATCGTAACCGCCTACGGCCGACCACGAGATACGCTCATAGCCAGCGAGCTGATCCACCAACCCGATCGTGACCGGCCCCGCCTGTGACCAGTCCACCGTAATCGGCTGGGCCTCGGCCACAGCCGCCGGCTCGCCAACATCCCACTCATCATTGCCATCGCCATCAAGGAAGGCAAAGAACCAGGTCGGCCCCTCATGCAGATAGCCCGAGGTCAGATTGCTCAACACACCGGAGAGCGGGAACGTCAGGTCAGCTTCCAAGACCTCAAAAACCGCATCCGGCGTTCCGTCCATGCCCGCATCCGTATACGTCATGATGACCAGGTCACCACTCTTCTGCCCGGAATACAGCACCTCAAACTCGGCGTTCGGGACCGGATAGTCACTCATCGCATTCGCCGCGGTATCCGCCATAAACTCCGCCAGATTGCTCCATCCGTCATCGTCGAAATCACGATGCGCATCGTAGTGCAGCGGATCCAGCTCATGTGAGTCTTCCCACTCATCCTCCATGGAGTCGAAGTCGGTGTAGAGTTCACCGAAAATGCGGTAGGTCAAGTTGTCCCACTCGAAGAAGTCGGCAAACCCATCCACATCGGTATCACGCACGAGCGGATCGGAAGCGATAGGACTGTGATTGAGCTCGACCTGGTACTCCGCAAAGTTGTGGAGTCCATCCTTGTCCGGGTCGCCCCACTTGCCGTCATCGCCTCCAGACGCACCGGGGTTCAGCCCGTGCATCGATTCCCAGCCATCCGGCAACGAATCGTTATCGCTGTCAGGTGTCTCCGGCCATCCCGGAGCCGTCAGGGCGACGGATACAACACCTGTACCCCGCACGCCGGCAAACTTCTCGAATGTAAACGGATCACGCCCCATGCGATTCATGTAATCCTCAACGGTATCCCCGCCATCCACTCCGGCGAAGTAGGCTACCATCGCGACACGCATGAACGTCAGCAGCGGATCGTAAACGATGGGAGGCCCATCGTTCTGGTCATTCGCCCGCACAGCATCCCCGATAAAGAGACCGTACTCCTCTTCCGGGTTACGTCTTACCGACCGCTCATCGGCCAGATCGGTCAACTGGTAGTCGAAGTTGAAGTAGGAGATGAGCCCACGCTCATCCCCTCCAAGGTTCTCATCGCTCACGTCAAGCAGCTCGTCGGCCAGCAGTCCGCGTTCCCAGAGCCGAGCCTCGTCGATGTCGCCGCTGAGTCCCTCGCCGATGATCAGCGGGCCCTGTAGCGTCCTAACGCCGTAATCTGTAATGAATCCCTCATCGAGGTCCGGCAGCAGGAAGAGATCCTGTACCGCATCCAGAATTCCATCCACGTACAACGCACAACTATTTGCATTGCGCACGTAGGCCACATGGTGCCATTCCCCATCAGCCACATCGAGCTCGCCATAGATGTTATTCGCTTCGTAGTCGTAAAACGTGCCGGCGAAGTACGGCCCTAGTGGACCAATAAGCCACAGGTCATACCATAGCGCAAAGCGCCCAATCAGGCTGCCACCCTCAACACCGAGGTAGTAGTTGAAGTCCTCGTCGGTCGCCGCGCTACCATTGCGGTGGGCCATGACCATACCATCGCTGGTCACACGCACCCAAGTCTCCAGGGTCCATTCATCCGTAAGCTGGTCAATCAGCCCGGCATTGCCCTCCGTCACTGCGTTCTCCTTGAGGAATCCGTCACCGGAGACCTGGAGGTAACCAGCCAACTCGCTCACGCTCCCGAAGAAGATCGTATGTCTACCCAGGTCACCAATAATGGCGTCATCCTGTGCGATGCGCCAGATACGACAGAGCATCAGCCGTCCGGCAAAGCCGGAGCTACCCAGGACCACATTGCCCTCACCCAGTGCACACGCGCCAATCGTCTGTGTCTGATTGGCCGTGTCCCCGTCCACAAAGAGTGTCAGCTCGCCATCCTCATCGAAGCGCCCCGCCACGTGCGCCCATTCGCCGGTCGCAACAGGTGTACCGCTCATCACGATGACACGGCTACCGTGCTCGGACTGGTCGAACGCCACATACGGATAGAGGTTGCTCAACCCGATCTCGTAATTCATGCGACCATCCGACTTCACGCCACGACTGAGCAGCGGATAGGTGCCGCCGTCATCCACGGTCGGATTCACCCAGCACTCCACCGTCCAGACGGAGAGATCCAGTTCGCTGCGCGC
The DNA here is from genome assembly GCA_030745755.1 of Kiritimatiellia bacterium. GTDB lineage: Bacteria > Verrucomicrobiota > Kiritimatiellia > UBA8416 > JABMPJ01 > JABMPJ01. The sequence goes on from JASLOA010000016.1 coordinate 12,214, forward strand.
CACGCCATCGATCTTGCCGGCAACAACCACCGTGTTGTCTGCCCCGGAACCACCGGCGAATTCAAGCGCACGAGAGATGTACGGACTCAACGAGTCGGTCGGCTGTGTGGCCGCATCCAGCTCATCGTTGTCGTCCGTGCCGTCGTCATCCGTGTCCTTCTTCGCCGGATTGGTCTGGTAGTCATCCTGCTCGCTGAGGTTCGAGAGCGTATCCCCGTCGGCATCCTCACTGCCATCGTTCTCGCCGTCGAAGTTGGTATCCGGCTCACGTGGGTCGGTGCCCGACCAGTACTCGTAGATCGCCGTCAGGCCATCCTCGTCGAGATCTGCATCGCGGCCGTTGTCGCCAGTGGCGTCGTATGGATCCATGCCCATCGCGATCTCCCACCAGTCCGGCATGCCGTCGCCATCCGAATCGATGATGTTGTCGAACACTTCGCTGGCATCGAAGGTCGCGCCTTCAAGACGTGCCGCACGGTTCCAGCCCTTGTAATAGTCGCCTGCCACGCTGAAGTCTTCAGCATGTTCGCCGGCATCGTCGCAGGTGAAGTAGGCCACCACGTCCAGGGGCACTGCGTTCGTGTCGCCCGGGGGTTGTGGAGGCACCACATCTTCCGGAAGCGCGTTGAAGACGTTCAGGCGGCCACCGGTCGCCACTTTGCCGTCCAAACTTGGAATCAGATCCACTCCGTTCAAGATGAGCTGCCGTACCTGGTCGTAGGTGAGCTGGCTGTTAGCGGCCAGGATCAGGGCGGCTGCGCCGGCGGTGTGCGGCGTGGCCATTGAGGTACCACTCATGTTGCCGTATCCGCCGCCGGAGAGCGTACTGTGAATATCAACGCCCGGAGCGCCGATATCGACCGATTCCAGGCCGAAGCAGCTGAAGCCGGCCAGGCCGTCGTTCCGATCGGTCGCCGCGACAGCGATGATATTGTCGAGGTCGAACGAGGCCGGGTACTGCGGAATCGTGTCATTGTCCGTTCCATCATTGCCGGCCGCGGCCACGAAGAGATGTCCCGCGTTGCGGGCCGCTTCGATGGCATCATACTCAGCCTGTGAGGAACCGGTACCACCATAGCTGTTGTTGCTGACGTGGGCACCCATAAGCACAGCGTAGTCGATCGCAGCAATGATATCACCCGAACTGCCGCCGCCCTGGGCCGAGAAGGCTTTCAGCGCCATGATGCGGACGTTCCAGTTGACGCCGACCACACCTATTCCGTTGTTGCCTACGCCACCAATGGTGCCTGCGCAATGTGACCCATGGTCGTGATCATCGATCGGGTCGGCATCGCTATTGATGAAGTCATAGCCGTAGACATCATCCACGAAGCCGTTGCCGTCATCATCGACACCATTGCCGGCGGTCTCGCCAGCGTTGATCCACATGTTGGCTGCGAGGTCCGCATGGTTGTAGTTCACCCCCGTATCGATCACGGCAACGATGACCTGATCCGACCCCGTCACACGGTCCCACGCCTCAGGCGCATCGATATCGGCATCGTCGGTTCCACCGTTCTGACCGGTGTTGTGCATGCCCCAGAGCTGTGCAAGCAGCGGATCGTCCGGCGTGGCCCCGACGGTACGCGTGTAGTTCGGTTCCGCATAGAGCACGTTGGGATTGGCCTGGACCTCGGCGAGCTTATTCTTGAGCGCCGTACCGTCTGTAAACCTGAGTCGGCTGACAGGAACGATCTTGCCCTTGTGCAGAGTCTCAAGACCAAGCGATGCAATGGTATTGCTCTGTATCGTCGAACTGACGCCCGACTTGAAGCGGACCAGCATTTCGCCGGGCACATGGTCGTACGTCGTCGCTATGACCGGCGGCAGCGTCTGGATGGCCGCCGTGCCGCTCGTATCCACCGCATGCACCAAGCCATAGAACTGGCCGAAGCCGGCCGCATGCTGTTGGATGGTCTCATCGGACAAGGCGCCTCGCATGACGCGTACCTCGTCAATATGGCCGTTGAAGCCATCCTGGACCGCACCTGCGAGCAAGCTGCCGCCACCGAGCGTAAACTCGGAACCCACCGCCGCATCTTCACCGGCGCCCAGCGCAGGTGCGGCAACGGCGTCGATACGATAGGATGCCAGCACACCATCGACATACAGCTTGTATGTGAAGTTCGTGGGCTGATAGGTGGCTGCCAGATGCGTCCACTGTTCAGGCAGAATCATGCTGCCGGTCAGGAAGTCGTTCGTCGTGATCTCTTCCGGCTGCGCCGTGTCAATCCGCACCGTCTGCGGATTATTGGTGTAATCCGTTGTATACTGGGTATAGGCGTACAGCGTGCCACCCCGGTTCTCGACACCCAGCTCGTAGTTGATGCCACGCATGCCGGGAAGATCCTCAGTAGCCCGACGCAGCACGATGCCGTCAGCGCCGGCGGCCGGACGCACCCAGGCCTCGATCGTCCATGCGGAGAGCGAGTGTTCGGGATCGGGATGTACGACGGCACGCGAGTCACCATCGAACGCCAGCGACCGCGGCCGTGGCGGATCCATGGAGCGACGCGGATTCGAGCGACGATCCGGCACCAATGTTGTGCTCGGGTCGTCTTCGACCGTGAGTTCCTCACGGTCGGTAAGACCGTCATCGTCTGTATCTGGGTCGCCCGGCAGCGTGAACTTGACGACCTCTTCCTGGTTGATCAGGCCATCGCCATCGGGGTCACGCAGACCGTCTTCGATCTCGTCATCGAAGGTCGACTGACGCAGGGGATGCATCGAGGCGCGATATTCGAAGAGTGTGCTGAGACCATCCGAATCGACATCAGATGCAGGCATGCCATTCTCGACTGAACCGAAGATCGCCGATTCCCAGAAGTCGGGAAGCTCGTCGCCATCGTAGTCAGCAAACACGGCGTCGGGCATCGGCGTCGTATTGGTCGTCACCGTCGCCCCGCCTGCGAGTGTCGCTGCATTGGTCCACGACAGGTCCCAATTCTTGTTGGCGATCGCGAAGTCTTCGACCTGGCCGAAGGTCCACACGTTAGTGCCACTGGTTCCGGAAGCGTGCGTTCCATCATCAAAGCGATAGTAGGCAACCAGGTTAGCTTCAGAGGCGTTCTGTACGTCATAGGCCCCATCGCGGAGCTCGAGTGCGCTGCGCCCGACGTTCCAGATCCGGACTTCATCGATCCGGCCCACGAACCCATCGCCACCGACCACCGTGCTTACCGCACCGGTTGCGCTGAAGATACCGGGCACATCCGGCATACTCTCAACCGCACGCAGCTCACCGTTCACGTAGAGCTGCATATCACTGGAGGAACGGGTCCATACGCCCGCGAGGTGATACCAGTCACCGCGGCGTGCCATCGGCACGGCGTCCGCAGCGACGTAGGGATGCAGTGTGCCGTCGTAGACACCAACGGCGCGCACATACGGCGTGCCATCGGCCTCGATTCCGAGATGGTAGTTAACCGAGTCGCCTACCGAGCGAGACAGAACATTACCGCCAACAAAGGCCGTGTCATCCATCCAGACCCACGCTTCAATGGTCCAGGCATTCGCCAGGCGGAAGCGAGCCTCATCAGGCAGTACCAACGTCTGGGTGCCACTGGTGAGTTCCAGGGCCCGCGGCACAGACGGAGACAGCGAGGCAATCGGGAGGGTGTAGACCGGGCCACTCACTTCGACGTTGTCCGAGAGTCCATCATCGTCCGTATCGGGCAGATCCGGACGTGTGGCATTCAACTGCTCATCAAAGTTGACCAGGCCATCACCATCCGGGTCCTCGTCCTTGTCGAGGGTCCCGTTGTCGTCGGAGTCCGGATCGTCCGGATCAGTGCCCGCACGGTATTCCGTCCAGTTCACCAGACCGTCCAGGTCGCCATCCTCGGAGCCATCCGGGATTCCGTCGCCATCCGTATCACTGTCAAACGGGTTCAGTCCATTGGCGATCTCCCACCAGTCGGGCAGACCATCACCATCGGCATCGTCCTGGGCGCCGGCGCCCGGGTAGAGCTCGATCGTAGCGGAACCTGCCAGCGTTCCGGCATCACGCCACTCCAGCATCCAGTTGTGGGCCACTCCTTCAACCGGGGCCATTTCCTGAACCTGGCCACGACGGAAGTCGACTTCGCCGCTGACGCCATCAGCATGCGTGCTGTCGTCGAAGCTGTAGTGAAGCTGTGTGCCCCCTGCCCCATCCATAATCATCACGTCATCGATGTAGCCGTTGAACCCGGAACCCACTGTGCCGTGCACGGGTCCCAGACCGGAGGTCTTGGGACGCGCCTCGGTTGGCAGCTGTGCTACCAGCTCACCCTCGATGGAGAGTGTCAGATCGCCCGTAAGCGTGTGGAAGCTCGCGGAGAGCATGATCCACTCCTCAACAGGAAGTGCACGCAGCTCCGGCGCACTGAGCATCACCGTACTGCCATCAGCCGCCGTGAACTCTATATAGGGAATACGGTCCGTGCCGATACCAAGGCGGTAGTTGTACTCGCCGCTCTGCACTTCGCGAGCGATGATCGAACCGGCCGTCACGGGCGTCTCAAGGTAAACCTTGGCCGACACCGTCCAGTCAGACAGCGCCAGGCGCAGCGCGGGTGGCATTTCGACACAGTTGCTGGCGGCACCAGTGACATGCAGGGCACGCATGTAGGCAGGATCCAACGCATTCGTTGGCGCCGAACCATAACGCGTCTCCACGTCATCGCCGAAGCCGTCATCATCCGTATCGACCAGCCACGGATCGGTGGCGTGGATCTGCTCGTCAATGTTGGAGAGACCATCCCCGTCGATATCCTCCTCCGGATCGATCAGACCATCGCCGTCCGAATCCTCATCGTCCGGGTTCGTGCGCGCATGGTATTCGAAGAGGTTGAGCAACCCGTCAGCATCCAGGTCCTCGCCCGGCACCAGTCCGCCCGCGTCGTCGGCGACAGCCGGTGCGCCGAAGAGAGCCTCGTACCAGTCGGCAATGCCGTCCGCATCGGCATCAAGGATGCCCATCACAGGCGCGTACTCCATGGAGGTCACATAGTCGTTCTCACCATCCGGCACTGCACCGGCACCGACATCGTCAGTCGTATAGCGGTCGCCATCCGGTCCCGGCTTCGTGTTGAAGGCCGTATCGGGAATGGCGCCCTGCCCCAGGTCGTACGTGGTATTCAGCGGATAGCGGCCATCCTCGATATCGGTGCCGCCATCATCGAAGCGGTACATCGCCACGATCGTATCCTTGGGGCTCTGAATCTCATGCATCTGCGCAGCGATCAGGCCGCCGTTGCGCGCCACCTTCCAGATCCGGAGTTCGTCGAGATGGATATCCGTAAAGGTCAGCGGGTCGGGCCCACCGGTCAGCTCGGTGTCCACGTAGAGTGTGCCGACGCTATCATCGCGACTTTCGAGCACAACCTGCGCTGCGGCCAGCAGGCCGTTGATATGCACACGGAGGGTGTGATCGGTGGAACTGTAGACGAATGCGAGATGCGTCCAGACGTCCTCATCGATCGCGCCGCCCATGGCTTGATAGCTAGTACCGGACGAGCTGCGCAGTTTCACGAACGGCATGTTGTTGGTCAGGCCGATGACAAACGGCTCGTTGCCGTACGGGTCGCGGTAGGCCGCAATGGCCCCGCTCTGGGCGTCGTCGCCCGGCTTGACCCAGCATTCCATAGTCCAGCCGTTCTCCGCCGTAACACCGACATCGGGTGCCGCGATGTCATCCGGCGGCAGTATGGGAGTACCGGGCGGATCCATCGTGCCTTCGGGCATCGTGATCGTGGTGACGTGCCACCATGCATCCGGATTGCCTATGCCGGTGTTCGGCATGGACTGCGGGCCAAACTCGACATACGACTCGCCCGGGCGCCCTTCATTCACAAGGACCCGAACCGTCGACTCCGGGTTGCCGCTGTGACTGTAGTTGTTCATCCAGACTTCGTACTCGCCCTCGATAGAGTTGGGCTCTTCGAGCGTGATGTTCTCGGGGCCGGTTCCCGGGATGTCATCAATATCCAGGAAGGCGCCTGGGATGGCTTCACCGGGCTGATCGGGCGGTCCAATCACCAGGTTTGCGCCAGGCGCGAAGCCCATGTTGCGGCCCAGCGGATCGATCAGCCATGTGTCCAGATCGCCCGGAGAACTCCAGGTCTGGGTTACGCGAATATCCGCGGGAGCAAAAGAGCCGTTGATCGTAATGGTGTCCGACCCCAGGTTGCCCTCGGTGTCAATACCGTACACCGTGATGATATTCTCGCCGCTGTTGATGATGACCGTGTCGTTGAACGAACTGGCGGCGCCATAATCCGCCATGAACTGGTCATTGATGTAGAGCAGCACGCTCGCGATGGGTGCCCCCACCTGCGTGATCGTAGCCGCGACATCGGTGAAGCGCACGTCGATGTCAGCGCCGTCATCGGGGGCGGTAATCTCAACCGTCGGCCCGGGAACCACGACTTCCTCAATGCCGCGGAAGGCGAACCGCTCACTATGCGGGGCATCCAGACTGCGGCCGGCCGCTACGTAGCTGCGGCGCACATGCGGACTGATCGACTCTACCGGCGAGGACACCATGGCGGCAATACCGTAGTCATTGGTGCCTGCCGGCTCCCATCCCATCACTTCGTCGCCATCGTCATAGCCGTCGTCGTCTGTATCCGGGTCGCCCGGATCGGACCCGAAGATGTCCTGCTCATCGCCATTCGAGAGACCATCGTTGTCGAAGTCCTCGAGTGCATCGGGAATATTGTTGCCATCGGTATCCGCATCCAAGGGGGTTGTGCCAAGGTAGTACTCATAACGGTTGATCAGGCCATCACCATCCGCGTCAACTGCGGCATCCCAAACTCCCGTCGTGCTGGGGTCGAACCCAGGCCAATAAATGGTCTGCCACCAGTCAGGAATCGCGTCCTCATTCAGATCGTCGATCGGCTCATAGATACTCTGTGAAAGCACCAGCTCCGCAGCGTTGGTCACAAAATCACTGCTATCCATCCCCATAACTGCGTAGTGCCAGTTATTGGGGTGCACCCAATCCTCAGCACCGAACGCACGGTTGCCATAGTCGAGGCGATTGGTCAGATTCTGGCCGTCGTCAAAGCGGAGGTTGACCACCAGGGAACCATCATTAATCACTGTTTCAAAAGAATCGATACGGAAAGTGACGTTGGTTGCAAAATTGGTGACACCATCACCCTCGGTAGTGGCAACTATATTGGTGACCAATTCGGCAGGATCGAACACCTTCCAGGGCGAGTTCACGATCTTCTCGTACCCATAGTCGATCTCGTCCTCAGAACGGGCCCGCGACCAGATCCTGACCTCATCCACGATACCATTCAGGCCATCGCCCCCGAGCCAGGTCTCTCCGCTCGTGGTCAATCCACCGATGTAGCCGGGGTGGCCCGGATCGTTCCCCTGGACCAGTTGCGTTCCGGCCAGAGCGCCGTTGACGAAAACCCTGAGTGAGTTGTCATCGCGGTCCAGGGCGCCTGCGATATGGGTCCAGTTGGAAGATGCAATCGACTCCAGACCAACCACCGAGTAGGTCAAGCCCGCGACGGTGGAGATCGATGCGACGGGCAGGTTGTTGGTAATCCCCAGGTTGAATGTAACAGCGCCCTGCAGGGTCTCGCGCCAGACGACGGAACCGCTCTCGTTGGTGGAATCCAGGTAGACCCATGCCTCAACGGTCCAGTTTGTCAGGCGCAGCCGGTCAAAGTCTGAGATGGGTTCGCGCTCGTATTGCAGACCGATCGAGCTCTCCGGCAGCAAGTAGGAGTTGGTGGGCGAAAGACGCAGGGCTCTCTCGGTCAGCGGCGAACGCGAATAGGTTGGGCTGGTGAAGTGCCGTCCGTCAGCCTTCACAACATCCCAATCAAGCTCTTCGCCATCGGTGTAGCCGTCGTCATCCGAGTCGATATCGCGCGGACGTGTATGCCAGATCTCCACCTCGGCCAGGTTCGACAGGCCGTCGCCGTCAAGGTCGATGTCGGCGTCGCTCAGGTTCTGCGGGTTGCGGTCGCCGGACCACGAAGAGACCCAGGTCGGGTTCGCGTGCGCCAGCCACTCACCGTAGTCGGAGAGTCCGTCGCCGTCGAAGTCCGTGAACTGACTCGCTTCAGCCAGCGGGCTGGCGTGGCGGCCAAACCAGTAATACTCCCACGCATCCGGGATGCCGTCGCCATCGGAATCGTTGCCTGAAGAGACCCAGTACCAGTCCGTGCCGTCGCCGCTATTGGTCCCGCCCAGCGGCGATGACCACTCGATATCGATCTCGCACGGCCCGTAGGGCTCGGACGGGATGCGGATGTCGAGAATGCGCAGGCCGCTGTCGTCCTTGTCATACCACTCGGCGCGCGGAATCGTCGATTGCGTGAACTGGCGTGTCGTGTTGGTGGTACCAAAGGCGTCGGCAGGCTCGGCCCCGTTCACACCGTCTTCCAACTCATACTTGCCGTCCGCCTGAACAAAGAGCCAGGTGAAGCGGTTGTTCGAGCGCTGCTGTTGCGGCGCGCCGAACTTGCTGCCGGTATAGTCCGAGTGACCGATGATGACACCGCGGCCAAACGGGCCGGCATAGGGTGACGGCAGTTCGCCAAGCGGATTATCCGTATTGCTCAGATTGCCGGCATTGTAATTAATGGTGAAGTACTCGTAAGGATTCGTCTCGTCACGGAAGACGTAATACTGGTCCGAATAGCGCTCCACCGGGTAGAGCAGAAGGGTCTGCGGTCCGCTGTCGCGCGTCAGGATGGCGTTGGGCGTGAAGTTCAACTCCTGCGGTGTGACACCGCGTGTGCCGGGGAACGCTGCCCCGTATGGGTTGGTGTAGAACTTCAGATCGGGATAGCCATGCACCAGGCCGGCGTCCGAATAAAGATCGCCGGATGCCGCCAGGTTATCGACCTCTTCGGTCGAGACATCATAGTCATACAGGTCGGGCCATCCCGGCGTGTCGTGGCCCTGCTCATGCGTTAGCAGCGCTGGTACCGGCATATTCGCGGCGACAGACTGGTTCTGATTGAATCCGGAGATATAGCCATCGCGGGTCATCGTGCCATAGAAGTTTCCGGAGTGGAGTACGCCGGCCTGGGAAAGCCCGAGCGGGTTCATCAGGCCGACCATGTAAAGCGGGATTCGCGTCGTGGCCCCGTAATTAAAGATGCCGTTCGCGTTGTAATCGTAGAAGACGCCATCGCCCAACGCGAGGGGGGCGCCTTCACCGCCCAGCCCTTCGATCCAGACAATGGGATCGAACGTACCGTTGAGTGAGCCATTCGTGCCAGGCAGATCGACCCACTGGATATTGGCTGAAATGTCGCCGAAGTTGGTCGTTCCGTTGACCAACGGGAACGACTCAAACACCACGAATTCACCACTGCGCTCATTCGAGGGGATACTGGTTTCAATCCAGGCCACGCTCATGGTGCGATCGAAGCCCGGACTGGCAGCATTCGTGGTGTAGGCGACCTCGAAAGTCCCATTGCTGGCCACGCCTGCGTAACTCGGGTCCAAGGAGTTACCGGGTACGGAAATCGCGGTATCCCCGTCGTAGAGACCATTGGTGGAGGCGGGATCATCAATGAACACCGCCAGACCCGGCAGGTAACCGAGATCGGCATCGCCAAAGCTCACGTAGCGGATCTCGCCGTCGGTCACGGCGTTCCACAGCAGACCGGTCGTGGATCCTACCGACGGCGTGAATCCGGGACCGAGGTAGATCAGGTCAAACCCGTTTGTGCTGCCATACTCTTCGGTTGCGCCGGCATAGCCATTGGTCACGGCCCAGATCATGCTGAAGTTCGTGGCTGATGGATAGGCGTAGATGCTGTTTGTGGTCCGCAAGTTCAGAAGTCCCGCGTCACCGTCACCCGGCTCCAACTGGCCAAACAGGTCGCTCAGCACCAGCTCACTGTCAAAGATGCCAGCGGTCGCGCCGTCGTCCAGCCACACCAGGTCCTGCCCGAGGTCATAAACGCCATTCGAATTGCCAATGTCGGCAAAGAGGGCCGTGGCCGGTCCGAAGCCGGACAGCGTCTCGCTGCCTGCCATACCGTAGCGATCATGAATCACTACTTCGAGATCGTCATACACACCGTTGGTCGTGGTATCGACCCATATGGCATCCACGTGCGGCGTGAAGTCTCCGCTCTCGTCTGTATCGGCATACAGAACCAGGCCACCCAACTCGTTGGCGAGAGTATCAGTGGCGGCCTGCCCGGCCTCCCACGCGAACCAGCCCGGCGTCAGGATGCCCCACTCCTCGCCCGTTCCACCCGGGAAGGTGAAGTTGACGATGGCTCTGAAGTCCTCGATGGCGTCATAGGTATCGATGTAGTCCTCAGTGCAGCGCTCCCACCCGAAGAGCGCCATGGTATCCATGCCGCCGTCCTCTCCCGCGGGGTCGGCGAAGTAGTTCTGGCTTCCGTCTGGAATCGTTTCGCCCTGGTCGATCAGCCCGTTCAGGTTGACGTCACGGTGATCACGTGCATAGGGCACCGAATCTTCCCATGTGTTATAGACCGCGTAGTTGAAGTCATAACCGAACCACTTGCGGTGTCCGCCAAGCGGACGCGCCACACCGGTGTCCGGGTCTATGCCGGTCGTCAGCGATTCGCCATCGGTACGGTGGGTTGAGAACTCGAGACTGAGCTGATTCGCACCGTCATGTCCGAAGTTCGCGTGCGTATTGTAGGCATACGGTCCGGCCAGCGGCACCTCGCCGTCACCGCCATCTACATCGCGCGTGCCGGGCAAGCTATCACCGCGGTCGTGCCCGTAGATGTTGCCCCCCGGCCACGGACTGGTCGGCTCGCCGAGGCGCAGGTCGCCGCCATCCCAACAGGCCAACGGGTTCGAATCCCATAGGGGTTCACGCATCGACAGCGCCGAAAGCGAGCCGAGTTCCGGGTTGTGATACAATGAGGAGGCCAGGTCGTCGAATTCGCGTGGCGAATCGTAGGTCCATGTCGTGCCCTCCGGCGGATGGGTCATGCTGTCATAGGTGGTAACGACTTCCGTTCCGAACTCGGTCTCATTCGTTACGGTCGTTACCGGCTGCACCTGGTTGTCGTCGGTCAATTCCGGCTTCCACTCGCTCACGAACGGGATCTGGCCTACCATCTCGGTGGCCACTGGCGTGCCATAGCGGTTCGCCCACCAGTCAGCAAGTGAGTCATCCGGACCGACCGTATAGTCTTCAAACATGTTGACTGAGACAAGGCCCGCAATCCACGCTGTCTGAATATACTGATTGTTGTCCACTTCGGCCCAGTTCTCAGGACCGTCATACACGGTGTCACCACACCGCGCGATCAGCCCGGCAGCATCGCCCGGGTAGTTGTTGGCAATGTAGTCGGTGTACTCAGAATAGGACCAGTATTCTGGTGTCGCTTCAGACTCCGGCGGCAGCGTCCCGCGCGGCGAGCCGTACACACCGGGAACCCAGTCCCCGAGATTATCCTCGCCCCCATTGGGATCCCACCACGATATGAAATCGGAATAAGGCTCTTCTTCCACCTCCGGCGTGGGCGCATCGTCTTCACCGAGCGAATCGAGGAACGGGTTGGGTACGCCTTCGGGGGCCGGATCCTGGTATGTGGCCGCGTCCGCCGGTTCGCCCCAGATAGGCAGGGAGTAGTAGAGCGGGACATGGACCAGGACCACTGTCCTTACCAGGGGGCTAGCATCCGGGAGCGGTCCCGTAGCCGCGTTATGGAAGAAGAAATCGGGTTCAGGAGCAAAGGCATGAATCGCGCCATTGGTCTCAATATAGCCGCTGAATTCCTCACCCGGGTTGGCCTGAATACTGTCATACAGTTCCTGAGACAGATCGACATAGGTGGAGAGAATGACCTCGAACGGAGCCCGGTAGACATGGGGAAGGCCGTCATCATCATTGTACTCCAACCGTTCAAGTGCGCCCACATCTCCATAAAGCGGATTCAGATTGACCGGCGGCGCCGTAGTGTCACGGACATAGGTCCACGCTGCATCGCCCTCCAGGAGCAAGGGCACGTCGCTCGTCACCGAACCATTAGGCGTGTACCTGATCTCACGCGATCCCAGGTCGAGATTCGTGATCGTCCCGCCGGCCGTCCATTGATCGTCGTTGCCCACGGCATCTACAAAGGGGTTCAGGACGGGTGCGCCACCCGCAACCGTGTTGGTGAAGTGGTTTGGCAGATTTGTGCTGACGGGCTCACCCCAAACCGGCTCGGCATAGTAGAGAGGAATATTAACCTTGAGAGGAACCCGGTAGGCGTCGAGGAGGGGAATCGTGAAGCTGAAGTTAAGGGGGTTGGACAGAATCGGCTGCGCCTCGTTCATGTCCGTAACGGCAATATAGTGCTCAAAGGCATTGGAGATACACACCATGCCGTTGTTGGTCAGGCCGGGGTTGTTAATGAGAGGAATGGAAATGCCCGGGTTGAGATACTGCCAGATCTCCACGTCACCTGACGTCTCACGTACCGCAGCCAGGTTCCCGTCCAGGCGCTCATACTCAAAACGCCCGCTCATCGATGCCACGTTGGTGTAAACAGGCGCGTTCGTGTCGCCGCCCCACACATAGGTGTGCCCGGCATCACCTTCCAGCAATCCGTCCGGATCGACCGTTACCGAACCAAAATCATCATAGTTCGTTGTCCATGCGCTGAAAATAACGCCCGTCCCATAGTAACGCGGCGGCGTCAGGTCGAGTTCGTTGATGACATAAGGAATATTGGTGCCACCGCCCGTGTCGGCGATGTAGACGGTCACATTGCTTGACACCGTCAGACTCGCCTCCGGTACGGTGGTGCCCCCGGAACCGGGGACAATGGAGTAATTGTAGTCGGCAATCACATCACCAACGTCGGAGTCTTGGAGAAAGGCCTCAAAATCCGGGCCGTAGATGCTCGGCGCAAGCGAGCCGAGCGTGCGCACCGGTGTCCACTGATCTTCATCAGAGAGGTCAATCAGCTCGAATGAGAAGTCGCCACTGGCAATAAGCGGAGGGGTCAGGTCGAATTCACTGATGTTGAAACTGAAGTTCCAGCCGAGCGTGGTGTCGGCAATCCGGAGCTGAACATTGCGACTGGCCATCCCGGCCCCCGTCGTGGTGACCACTCGTACCGGGTCATTTGAGCTCACAGCGGTAATGGAGAAATCGTAATCATAAAAGAAGTCGCCACGAAGGGGCTCACCCGAAGGGGGATCTACATAATCACGCAGCGTTTCAAAATAGTCGTCCGCCCAGATGCCCCCATTGGTGTGAACAGGCGTCCACGTGTCTTCGGCGTGAGTGTACGGATCCCAGTTGCCGTTGGGCGCCGTGAGCCCGCCGGGTCCCGGCAGGTCGGTGAACCGCTCACCCGGGGTCCAAAATCCGTCAACCAGGGGCGCATCAACCAAGGTATCCCCTTCCCGGCGCCGGTAACGCACGGCAGGGGTATCTTCGTCAGCCAGCTCATCGAAATGCTCGCCACGACCGTCCGGGAAACGGCCTTCACCGGTATCGCCAATAATCGCACTGAAGTTGCCCCACGCGCCCGGTGAGGGCGCCGCGCCTTCCACATAGGCCGTATAATAGGCCTCGATGGGGGTCCCCTCGGGTGCGGCCACGTTCAGATGGAAGGAGTAGGCACCGGTGCCGTGGTTAATGGTGCCGACGCCGTCGCCCGCCAGGGAGCCGCTGCCCAAGGTGTCGGACAGGGTGCGCGTGCCGATTTGAATGGTCAGCGGACGTCCTTTGACCGGCACCGGATCCATGATGCCGGTGTAGTTGGTGCTGACATCCGCCACGGCCGTGCCGAGCACGAGTCCCACCACATTGGTTTCGCCCATCTGGGTCAGTCCCGGATTCCAGGCCCACGGCAGCGCGACTTCGCCCACCGTCTTGGTATCCATGAAGTAACCGCGAATGTTCGCACCGTTGGTCGGACTGGCACGGTAGTAGGTATACTCGCGCCACCATCCTTCATAGATGTTCTCCATCGTATTGCGCACTTCCCCAATATCGAAGCCGGAGGTAGAGTAGTCGCCCTGCCCGTTCTTGGGAAAATAGCCCGGGACCACATACGTCTTGTGCGTAGGCAGCTCAGGCCAAGCCGCCTGAGCCGTGAAGCTCCCCATGCCCAGCAGGGCCAGCACAGCCCAAATCAGCGCGCATCGTCCACATGTTGTGATTCGTTTCATCGTGTACACCTTCCCCATTCCGTCCGTGTCATTCATTTGAAGTCCAGAAATCCTCACCCACCTGGGCCAACCCGCCACTCGCCGCCAGCTTGTCCAGCTTGGGCTTGCAGTCGGGATCCGCTTTCAAAATAGCCTGGCGCAGAGGGCGCGCCTGCTTGTCGATCTCCGCGCGCAGGGCAGGGATGCTACGTAAGAACACACGCGCGGCCACTACGTCCGACCGCGCATCCATACGCACCACGTGGACACGACTGGCTTCCTGGGCCGCGAGCTGCAGCGCGGCGATCTCAGGGTCCTCGGAGCGCAACGTCTTGCGCAGTCGCTGCATGGCGTCCTTGAGGTCCGCCTGCTCCTGCTCAAACGCCTTGTACTGCGCATTGAACGCCGCGAGCTGTGCCGCAAAACTATCGGGGTCATCGGGGTCCCCTGCCGCCGTATCGTCGCTCGCCTTCGCATAGGCCTCCCTGGCCTTGGCGATGTCGCTCGCAACACGGGCCTGTATCTTCTGCCAGCGCTTCTGCTCGCGCGGCGTAAGCTCACTCATCGTCTTGGCCTTGGCCTTCTTGAGCAGGGAGGCACGATCCCGCTCGGCCCGCTTGTTCGCCTCGGTCAACCGGGCGTTTAACTTCTGCGTCATCGCCTTCCGGGCCTGGCGGCGCTCGGTCAGGAAGGCTGACTGCTCCTGTGAAAATGCAATCTTTTCTTCCTGTGCGGCGGCGTACTCTTCCTGGAGCGCCTTGATGCGGGGATGCGCGTTCAGCGCCTGCTCGACCCGCAGGGCCGCCGCACGGTACGCCTGCCCGCTTGCCGTGGCCGCGCCCCCGCTGCGCCCGGTGGTGCTGCGGGCCGTGGTGATGGTTCGGCTGCTCGCGCGGGCGCGCTCCGCCAGCGCGCCTCGTTCTGCCATCAATGCGGCAAACTTATCTTTGGATTTGTCGAGTGCAGTCGATGGCGCGGGCGTCTCGGGGACGGACGCCGCAAGCGAGGCGCCACACAGCATTAGAACCATACCCACTCGGATCAATAGCATAGATCTCTCTTTCACCATCACGGCTTGTCCCGCCTGACTGGGGCGCCCATGTACGAGCCCCATGCTGGATATCGATCTGACGACCGACACCTACAAGAAGAATACACGCTTATCAACGTGAAGAGTGTAGCCGAAAACAGAATCCAGAGGCAAGAGCGAGTTCGTGAAGAAATTGTCACGAGACTGACAAAAAGGGGTTGCATTCCCGTTTCAATCAGGTATCTTACGCGGCGCTTTGGAAAAAGCGAGCGTAGCTCAGTGGTAGAGCTTCACGTTGCCAACGTGACTGTCGAGGGTTCGAATCCCTTCGCTCGCTCCAACTTTCCCGCTCCGCGGGAAAGTTGCCCGGCGAAGCCCCGCAGAGCGGGACGAAGACGGGCAAATGGTTCCAAAGCGTTTTTTGTGGAGGCGTAGCTCAGTTGGCAGAGCAGCTGACTCTTAATCAGCGGGTCCTCGGTTCGAGCCCGGGCGCCTCTATTCTTCAGGGAAGATCTCCAGTTTTCAGGAGCAATGATGCAGAAATGCCTGCAAACGACGCTCGATCCCACTTCGGCAAGTAGAACTGCGTCGTGTCCTTATGTGCGGCGGAGATGCCTCGACTGCGCTCGGCATGACAGAAAACGTTAAGGAATTGTCATCCCGAGCTTGTCGAGGGATCTCCTAATACAGCGAATTGATGAAAACTGGGGTACACTATTCTTCAGGTTGCACATTCCCCCTCATTCGTGTTTATTAGTGCCTGACTTGTGGTTCAACCAAGGAGATAACATTGCAGTCGATCTTATTGAAATCAAAGCTTCATATGGCGCGCGTGACCGAATCCGAACTCGAGTACGAGGGCAGCCTCTCGATCGATCCGGACCTGATGGAAGCCGTCAAGATTCAACCTTACGAGAAGATTCTGGTGGCCAACGTCGATAACGGCGAGCGATTCGAGACCTACGCCATTGTCGGCGAGCGGGGTTCAGGCGTGATCGGCCTCAACGGGGCCACCACGTACAAGGGAAATGTGGGGGATCGCCTCATCATTTTCACCTTCTGCGTGCTGAACGAGGACGAACTGGCTGCACATCATCCGCTCATCCTGGTACTTGACGAGAATAACAAGCCCAAGGGTGGGTTGAGGTAGTAGAACAGCCGAACAGCCGCCCCCGCCTGTTTCACGACATCGAACGCACTGGAATGAGAGGGTAGGGCGAGCCGTCCCTGGCGAGCCGTGAGCAAGGAATGCGCATGCCCTGAGCATGAGATGGCGAAAGTCTCAAGCATGCTCACACCATGCGTCTCCGCTTGTGCCCGGCTCGGCGGGGACGCCTCGCCCTACCAACCCATTTCGGGTAAGGTTTGGCTACGCAGTTAGGGAGGAACTGGAAGGAATGACCGAACCCAGCGCAAAGCGATCGCTGTGGCGTGCCGCAAAAGGCGTGCTGATCGGGGTCGCCGCTGCTGCGGCCGTTGGAATCCTGACCCACGCCGGACTCCTCGAAACGATCGAGCTGAAGACGCTCGACCTCCGTTTCCGGTCGTTGCCCCCCACCCCGGCCGCGGAACGGCCCGATGATATTGTCATCGTAGAGATCGACCAGGATTCCATTGAGCAGGTCTACACCCATATCAACTACCGCTGGCCCTGGCCGCGCCTGTTCTATGGCACGATGATCGATTTCATCAGCGCCGCAGGGGCTAAAGCCATCGTTTTCGATGTGCTTTTCTCCGAGCCCGACATCGAACGCGATATTTCGGGCGCTGAATCGGATGCCGCCCTGGTCGATGCCACGGCACGCAGCGGGCGCGTGATTCATACCTACGTACTCAAACAGAGAGGCCTGCCCCCGCCCGCCGACGAGGAAGCGGCGCTGCTGGCCGTGGGCTCGATCCCGAACGAGAGGAGATCCCTCGACTTCGCTCGGGATGACAGTTCAGAAATCATCGAGCATCCCGAGAAACTGTCATGTCGAGCTTGTCGAGACATCTCGCCGAAGGCGGTTCCGGACCGCCACGTGTATACCTCCGCCGCCCTCCCCTCCGCTGCCCTCGCCCAGGCTAGCCGCACGATCGGCTTCGCCAACGTCTTCCCCGACGACGACAACGTCATCCGACGCATCCCGCTGCTCCTGCCTTACAAGCACACCACACTTATGAATACAGCCGTAGCGGCGGCACGGGAAGTCTCGGGACGTCCGGGCGTGACGCTCGAAACGGATGCAATCCAGCTCGGATCCACCGTTATCCCAACCCTGCCCGATCGATCGTTCTACCTCTGGTGGTATCGCATGCCAGAGCGCAACGAGAGCCCGTTCGTCTCGATCCCGGCCTACATGGTGCTCAAAGCCCAGACCCAAACAGTGTCTGGGATTGACCCCTCTCTGCCAGCGGAGGTATTCAAAGACAAGATTGTCCTGTTCGGCTCCACGGCGGCCCTCCTGTTTGATTCGAAAGCGACACCACTGACCCACGCCGTCCCCGGCGTGCACGTGCAGGCCACCGCACTGGCGAACCTCTTGCGCGGGGACGCCGTGGCACGCATGGACCGCACGGCGACCCTGTGGATACTGGCCCTGCTCTGTCTCGCCACGGGCCTCGTGACGCACGGCACGCGCCACACCATGACCGGTCTCGGAGTAACCCTGGCACTCCTGGCCGGCCTCACGGTCGGCAGTCGGGCGCTGCTGGCCAGCCGGCACCTCTTTGTCGAGACGGTGCCGCTCATGGCCGGCGTCGGCCTGACGTTTGTGGCCGCCACGCTGATTAACACTATAACCGAGCGCCGCCACTCCAAGCTGGTGCGTCACATCTTTGAGCACTACCTCGACCGTGGCGTCGTGCGCACCCTCATCAACAACCCCGACCGGGTGAAGCTCGGCGGCGAGCGCCGCACGGCCACGGTCCTCTTCTCTGACGTGGCCAACTTCACGAACACGTCTGAGAAACTGGAGCCTGAACAGCTCGTGGCGTTCATGAACCTCTATCTCAACGCCATGACCGGCATCATCATCGAGGAGGGCGGGTTCGTGGACAAGTTCGTGGGCGACGAGATTGTGGCCATCTTCGGCGCGCCCAACGACCTGCCCGACCACGCCGCCCGTGCCTGCCGTGCGATTGTGCGGATGCAGGCGAAGGCCGAAGCGCTGCAGCCGCAGTTTCGCAAGCTCGGGTGCGTGAACGACATTTTCTTCCGCGCCGGCCTCAGCACCGGCGAGCTGGTGGTGGGCAACATGGGATCCGAGCAACGCATGAACTACACCGCCATGGGCGATGTCATGAACCTGGGCGCACGCCTCGAAACCGCCAATAAAGAGTACGACACGCGCGTGCTCGTCAGCGCGGGGACAGTGGCGGCGGCCGGAAGCGCCTTTACGTTCCGTCCCATCGGGGAGATACGTGTGAAGGGCAAGGATGAAGCCGTTTCTGTCAGTGAACTCGTGGGAGTTGTGACCGAGTAGAGAGAATTCACATGGATGAACAGGATAGACAGGATGAGGCATGCGGCGGCGCTGCCGCCGCATGCCCCATCCTTTTCATCCTGTCTATCCATGTTCAAACAGGACCAACCAAGTGACTGGAAACCAGCACGACGCCTATTTCTATGAAGCCTTCGAAGAGGAGGCCGCGGCCCTGAAGCGGTTCCTGCCGCCCAAGGTGCACGCGGGTTTCACGTGGCAGACCGTCCAGGAGGCAGGCCATGCCGCACCGCCGGCGCCCCTCATCAGCGTGCGGACGCAGTCGCAGATTCCGTCGGGCTGGGGGCGCGTGATCGACGGCGTGCTGACCCGCTCGACCGGCTATGACCACATTGTCGCGTGGATCGCAGCGCTGGATGCCCCCATTCCGGCCGGATATCTCCCGCTCTACTGCAACCGCGCCGTGGCCGAACAGGCCTGCCTGCTCTGGATGGCGCTGCTCCGCAAGCTACCACAACAGGTCGAGCAATTTGCCCGCTTCCACCGCGACGGCATCACCGGCTTCGAGTGCCGGGGGCGCGCCATCACCGTGTTCGGCGTGGGTAATATCGGCAGCGAGATCGTAAACATCGCCAGGGGCCTGGAGATGGACGTGCGTGGAGTGGATATCGTTCACCGCCACAAGAAAGTGAAATACGTCAAACCAAGGGAAGGCCTGCTGCACGCCGACGTCCTGGTGTGCGCCATGAACCTGACCGCCGATAACGACGCGTACTTCAACTACGACACACTGAAGCTGGCCAGGCCCGGCACCCTTTTCGTCAACATTGCGCGCGGGGAACTCTCGCCATCGGCCGACCTGAACCGTCTTCTCGACGAGGGCATTCTGGGCGGTGCAGGGCTGGACGTCTACGCCCACGAGAAGGCCCTGGCCGTCGCGCTGCGGGAAGGGCAGAGCGACAGGGGGTGTTGCCCAAGCCATCAAGGGCACTCCAAGGAGATGCTTCGACAAGCTCAGCATGACAATTCCTTGAACAACTCGGCTATTCCGGCACTGTCATCCCGAGCGAAGTCGAGGGATCTCCTTCCAGGCAACAGCCCCAACCATCCTGATCCCTGCGTTGCGACCACGCTCGAACTGGCGGCTCGCAAGAACGTCATCACCCTCCCCCACAACGCGTTCAACACCATCGAGGCCGTCGAACGCAAAGCGGAGCAGAGCATGGAGGCCGTGGCCTATTTCAGACGCAAGAAACGCTTTCCGTATCCGGTACCAAACACAACTAAGGAACCACTATGATCGTTATCCAATCCTTTTCGCTCCTCTGTCTCCTCCTGGCACTTGGCAAGCTGCTGCGTGTGAAGTGGGGGTTGATGCAGCGGCTCTACCTGCCGTCGTCGGTGATTGCCGGGCTCATGGGGCTGATCCTGCTGCAGGTGGTTGGACAGGAAGCCATGGGCGGCTGGATTGCCGGGTGGAATAAGCTGCCGGGACTCCTGATCAACGTCGTCTTCGCTTCGCTCTTCCTCGGCGTCACGATTCCTCCCCTTTCCCGAATCTGGAAGGAGGCCGGACCCCAGCTCGCCTACGGCCAGATCGTAGCCTGGGGGCAATACGTGGTTGGACTCGGCATGGTGCTGATCATTCTCGGCCCCTGGATGAAGACCAGCCCGCTCTTCGGTGTTATCGTCCCGGTAGGTTTCGAGGGCGGGCACGGCACGGCGGGTGGACTCGGTGAGAGTTTTAAACAGATGGGCTGGGAGGCCGGACTCGACTTCGGACTGGCCGCGGCTACGGCCGGCATGATCTCGGCGATCATTGTCGGTATGGCGCTGGTCAACTGGGCCGTGCGTACCGGCGTCCTGAAGCGACACGAGAATATCGAAGACTTCAAGGAGTCCGACCTGACCGGCGTCTATCTTCCCGAAGACCGTCCTTCAGCCGGAGCCCTGACGGTCTCACCTGACTCGATCGATGCCCTGACCCTTCATCTCGCGGTGATCGGCATCGCCATTCTGATCGGCTACGGACTCAAGCTCGGTCTCGTCTGGATCGAGGCGCACCTCCCCGGCATAGGCGAGCACGCCATCATGCGCGCCTTCCCGCTCTTCCCGCTCTGTATGATCGGCGGACTTCTGGTCCAGATCAGCATGGATCGTTGTGCCAAAATCAACGTGGTCGACCATCACCTGATGCAGCGCGTCGGCGGACTCGCGCTCGATTTCCTGGTCGTCGCCGCCATCGCCACCATCCGCATCGAAGTCATCGCCAAAGGCTGGCTACCGTTCGTCCTGATCATACTCGCCGGCATCGCCTGGAACGTCTTCTGCGTGATGTGGCTGGCCAAGCGCCTGCTGCCCGACGCCTGGTTCGAGCGTGCCATTGCCGAGATGGGCCAGTCCATGGGCGTCACCGCGACCGGCCTGCTGCTCCTGCGTGTGGCCGATCCCGAACGCAAGACCCCCGCCGCCTCCGCCTTCGGCTACAAGCAGCTCCTGCACGAGCCCTTCATGGGCGGCGGTCTCTGGACCTCCACCGCCGTCATCCTGGTCTGGCAGAAAGGCGCCCCGCTGGTCTTCGCCATCAGTATCGGCGCCATCCTGACCTGGCTGGTTGTGTGGAAACTCCTGATGAAGAAGTAGCGCCACCACCCCGCTTGCCGGGGTGGAGTGAATGTTTGGCCATGTTGGACAGAGACAATCAGCGGCTGGCTCTGAGCGAGGCGAGGCGATCCGGCTCACCCTCGCACCAGACAGCCACAATCCCACACAGCAATCCACAGCCCGATACGGTAGATCTCTGGCTCCACCGGCACGAGGCCGGTGGGGGCCGGGCGAATACCAGCGCCATCCACAGAGCATGGAAGTTGCTTATGCATAGGTAGTTACCACCAGACAACCACCAATGCGGAGGTCACGGGTGGGGGCAATCGCTCCTTAGCGGGCCGGTATTCCGGCACGGTCGGGCGAGTGCCCCTCCCCGTGACCGGAGCCAACACTATATATTGTGGTTGATTGCGGCCATACCACATGATATAGACTATCAGATTCGACTTTAAGCGGGAATTTCCCAGGGGGAGTGCTGTGTATTTAAAACGTCTGGAAATGTCTGGGTTTAAGAGCTTTATGTCTAAGACAAAGCTCGATTTTGAACCCGGCATGACGGCCATTGTGGGGCCGAATGGTTGCGGAAAGAGTAACATCTCCGATGCGTTGCGTTGGGTGCTGGGCGAACAGAGCGCCAAGGCGTTGCGCGGCAGCAAGATGGAAGATGTGATTTTCAACGGTACGGATGCGCGCAAACCGCTTGGCATGGCCGAGGTCAGCGTCACGTTTACGGACTGCGAAGAGTCGCTGGGAACCGAATATCACGAGGTGACCATCACGCGTCGCGTCTTCCGTTCGGGTGAGGGCCAGTACTTCATGAACAAGACGCCCTGCCGTCTGAAAGACATCAAGCGTCTCTTCATGGGCACGGGAATCGGCACCAGCACCTACTCGGTTCTTGAACAGGGCCGTATCGACCAGATCCTCAGCTCGCGCCCGGAAGATCGGCGTGCGGTGTTCGAGGAGGCCAGCGGCATCACCAAGTTCAAGGCCGACAAGAAGGAGGCGATGCGCAAGCTGGACCAGACCGAGGCCAACCTGCTCCGCCTCTCCGATGTGATTCGCGAAGTGAAGCGCCAGATAGGCTCCCTGCAGCGCCAGGCCGGCAAGGCCCGTCGCTACAAATCATTCCAGGAGGAACTGCAGGGGCTTGACCTATACGCAACGCGCCACAGGCTCCAGGCCTTTGACAATGATATCGCCGAGATCGATGCAGAGGCCGAGGCCCTCAAGATCAAGCTGACCGAGGCCCAGGCCGAGATCGAACGGGTCGAAGCCGACAGCGTAGCCCTGCGCGCTGCGCAGATGGACACCCAGCGCGAGATCGGGACCGTACTCGAAGCGGGCGTGCAGGCGCGCACCCAGCTCGCCCACACGCGCGAGATGATCGAGACCAACGGTCAGCGCATTGGCGAATACAGGGCCCTCTCCCAGCGCGACACACGTGAGATCGAAGAAGCCCAGCGCCAAGTGGAAGAGAAGCGCACCACGCTCACCACGCTCGACACCCAGTTCACGCAGGCACAGCAGGACCACGTCGCGGCCGAGACCGAACTTGCAGGAAACCAGCAGGCCTTTGACGAGCACCGCGAGCAAATGGATGCGGCCCGCGCCACAATCCAGAAGCTGCGCGAGGATACGGTGGCACTGGAAGGCCTGGCGTCGCGACTGCAGAACGACCTCGTGGAGATCGAAACCCGCGAACGCTCCAACGTGATCCGTCGCGAGCGCCTTACGGCCGAGAAATCGCAGGTGGCCCGTTCGGCGGAGTCGCACCAGCGCCGCCAGGCCGAAATGACCACGCTGCTGCAGGATATGCAGGGCGGACTGGAGCGCCATCGCGCCGATGTCGTAAGCGCCGAACAGGCCCATCGCGAGGCCGACGAGCAGGGCGACACGCTTCAGCACCAGTTGATCGAGATGCGTTCGCAACTTGCCGCAACCGGCGCGCGTCTTGATCTGCTCGCCGAAGACGAGGCGGCCGCCGAGGACTTCCCCCCGGGATCACAACTCGTACTCAACGACGACAACCCTCTGGCCATCGATCGCACCGCCGTACTCGGACCCCTTGCCAACCAGCTCGACGTACCCGCCGATTGTCGCAAGGCACTCGAGGCCGCTCTGCGGGCATGGCTCGACGCCGTCATTGTGAAGGATCCCGTAACGGCGGTGAGTGTGCTGCAGGCCCTTGAGAACAAGGAAGCCGGTACGGCACGGCTCCTGGTGGCGGATCTACCCGTACCACCTGCCGCCACTGTTGATGGTGATCGACTGGTCGATCACATCACGTGCAATGAAGCCGTACGCCCCATGCTCGATAGGCTGATTGGCAACGTGCTGCTGGTTGCTTCGCTCGACCAGGCACCTACTCCCCTACCCCATGGCGCCGCAGCGGTTACGCGTTCGGGACAGCTGCTCAGCTCGGCCGGTGCGGCCGAACTGTGGATGCCGGACAAGTCGGTTTCCAACCCGCTGGCGCGTAGCTACGCGCTGGATGAGGTCCGCCGCAAATCTGCCGAGCTGACCGATGCGATCGGCAACACCGAGGCAGAGCTGAACCAGGCACGTGCCGCACGTCAGCAGCTTGGCGAGGCGCGGAACGAGGCGCGGAACAGGCAGGCTGAAGCCGAGCGCTCCTTCGCGCAGAAGGAAGGCGAGAGCCAGATGGTCTCCCGCGAGTCGGATACGGCCCGCCAGCGACTTGAGACCGTCAGCTACGAACTCGAAACACTGCTCAAAGAGCAGGAGGGTGGCGGAACCGAACGCGAAGACATTGTGAAGCGCCTGGAAGAGACGCGCCGGCAGCGTGAAGAAGCCGCCACAGAACTGCAGTCACAGACACGCGATCTGCGCGCCCGGGAAGATCGTTCCGGGGAGTTCCAGGCCACCTTGACCGATAGCCGCATTCGCTTTGCCGGCCTTAAGCAACGCGTGGAACACCTCGAGTCACAACGCGCCACGCTCGTGTCGCGCGTAGAGGAACTTGATGCCGCGATCCGCGGTCGTTCTGAGGGGATTGACTCCTACACCAGCAACATTGAACGCCTCGAACGCGAGATTGTTGATGCCAAAGCGCGCCTGGGCGAGCTGGAGTCGACCGTGCAGGCCAACATGTCCAAGGCGGACAGTCTGCGCCGCAACCAGGAGAAGCAGGGCGAGGCCCTGCAACAGATGGAGGCCGTCCTGGTGAAGCGCCGCGGAAACGCCGACGAGATCCGGGAAGCCGTGTCGCGCTTCGACATCCGGCGCACCGAAACCCGCATGCAGCGCCAGAACCTGCTCGAGCGTGTCACGTCCGACTATCGCATCACGGCGGACGACATCATGGCCGAACCGGAGGAGGAGCCCGAGGAGATGCCCGCTCTGGACGACGCCGAGACACGCATCGCCGAGCTGCGCACCAAGCTGGAAGCCATGGGCCCGGTCAACCTGGTCGCGATCGCGGAATACCAGGATCTCCAGGAACGGTTCGCCTTCCTGACCGAGCAGGAAGAAGACCTGGTTAACTCCAAGCAGCAACTCATGGATCTGATCAAGAAGATCAACGTCACAACATCCGAGATGTTCCGCGAGACCTTCGTCAAGGTGAACGAGAACTTCGAGGGAATGTTCAAACGTCTCTTCCGCGGCGGGTCGGCCCGCCTGGTGATGATCGATGAGGAAGACGTTCTGGAATCGGGCATCGAAATCATCGCACGCCCTCCGGGCAAGCGCCTGCAGAACGTGTCGCTGCTCTCCGGCGGCGAGCGCACGCTGACAGCCGTGTCGCTCCTGTTCGCGATCTACATGATCAAGCCCAGCCCCTTCTGTCTGCTCGACGAGCTGGATGCCGCTCTGGACGACTCCAACATCGGCCGCTTTGTTACCGTGCTGAAGGACTTCCTGCAGTACTCCCAGTTCGTGGTCATCACGCACAACCGCCAGACCATCTCCGCCAGCGATGTGCTCTACGGTGTGACGATGCAGGAGAAGGGCGTATCCAACACGGTGTCGATGAAGTTCAACGAAGCCGCGGAGCATACCGACTGGGTGAAGCCGGCGACGGTGGATAAATAGTGATAGACTAGGGGAGAGTGGGACAGGATAGGGGCCTACGGTTAACGGTTCCCCAGGGGTTACACCCCTGGCTATGATGTTCGACCCCGTTGGGGTCGCACCAGGAGCACCCCAAAGGGGTGCCACAACATAGCCCGGCGAGAATCGCCGGGTATAGAGCATGAAAATCAATACACACCAACTCCTAAGCTGTGCGGTGGCCGCGGCGCGGAAGGCGGGGGATCACGCACTGGCGAACCTGGACCGACGGAGTGAGGCGGACGCGATCACTCATCACGACGTGAAGCTGAAGCTCGACGTGGAATGCCAGGCTATCGCCGAAGCCGTTGTACGTGAGGCATTCCCCGACCACGAGATCCTGGGCGAAGAGGATGACCACGCCGCCATCGCAGCGCCCTCAGAAGAAGAGGGCGTTCTGTGGCCCACGGAGTCGGATGAGACTCTGTGGGTGATTGATCCGATTGACGGCACGGTCAATTTCTCGCACGGACTGCCACGCTGGTGCTGCTCGATCGGCGTCCTGCAGGGCGGGCGTCCTGTTGCGGGTGTCGTGTATGCCCCGGCCCTGGGGCTGTTGTACACGGCCACGTGTGACACTGTCGCGGCCTGCAACGGCGAACCCCTCCATGTTTCAGATACGGACGCGCTGGAGGAATCGATTGTCATGACCGGAGTCGATCGCCACAAGAACACCCGTGTGCCGCCGCTGGCGGTTTTCAACGCCATCGCCAACACGGCGCAGCGCCCGCGGATCATGGGAGTCGCCGCACTGGATATGTGCAGCGTCGCGGCCGGACAGGCCGATGGCTACATGGAAACGGGCATCTTTCTCTGGGATGTCGCCGCGGCCGGGCTCATCGTCCAACAGGCCGGTGGCCGGACGGAAATCCTCCAACGCGACAACGGCTTCAAACTCCAATTCCTCGCCACGAATGGGCCCATTCACGAGGAGTTGAAGGGCGTGGTGCTGAAGGCGTTGGGGACAGCGTGAGCATCAGTCCCAGGGCCCCCACCCCGCTTGCCGGGGTGGAGCCAGAGATCTCTCGCGCCACCGGGACGAGCCCGGTGGGGGCGCAGACAAAGCGAAGCGAAGTCGCAGCCACGGTGGGGCGTCCCTGCTATTCCACCGCCGCGCTGGAGATGTCGGCATCTTCGCCTTCACCGTCGGGTTCACCATCGCCACCGTAGCTGACGATCTCGTAGGCGAAGCCGGGAGGGCCGGGAACGAGGTAGACGTAATCGTTATTCCAAGGGTCTCTCGGCAGTACGGGTGATTCCATGTAGCCGCCTTCCGGGAACTTCACAGGTTTTGGCTCTGTATCCGACGGCACGCAGAGCGCCCAGAGCCCCTGCCGCTGCGTGGGATAGCGTCTATTGTCCATGCGGTACATCTGAAGCGCCGTCCGGAACGTCTTGATCTGAACCTCGGCCGCCGCACGGCGTGCCTCACCCGGTCGATGCGCCACGCTCACTCCCACCACCGTGGCCAGAACCGTAATAATCAAGACCACAACCAGAATCTCCAACAACGTGAAACCCGCGCGACTTGTTCTCAAGACATCCCCCGTTCGTAGTTCGATTGTTCGGCTGTTCGTCATTCGGCTGTTCCTAAAAGAGCTCCCCCTGCTGCTCCATCGTATCCGGCACCCCGAATTTCTTGCACAGTGCTGCCAACTTCGCCAGATAATAAACGACGTTTTCGTCGCGCTGGGTGGGATCCCACTCCGAGAGCAGCTTGGCAGCCGCGTGCGCGGCCACACTCTTCTTCTCACCGGTGATGTAGTAGGCCACGTAGTCCCCGGCACGGTAGTCGCGGTCGGCCTTCAAGGCCAGCTCGTAGGCCGCGCTACGCGAACGCGCCCCGCGCCCGATCTTGGCCGCGTAGGCCTTGGGTGATTCCTGCAACATCTCGCGCTTGGCCAGTTTCTCAACCGGCCACTCGCGCTGCTTAAGCCCGCGCTCGAACGCGTTGCGCAGTGTGGGCAGTTCGCGTTCGCGTCCTTCCAGGCGCAGACGCAGCATCTGTTTCACGAACTCGCGCTGGAACGGTTCGATTCCCCGCGATTTCAGCGCCGCGCCCTTAATGGTCACTTCGCCATCGTGCGCCAGCAGAGCGTAGTTCTTCATTTTGTAGCTGTACATCGAACGATAGTCACCATCGAACTCGACATCGATTCCTTCCGGGAGACTGGCCGCAAACTCGTTTCTGAAGGCCTTAAGCTGCTTGGCGCCGCCCTTCTCGGCCAGGCAATCGGCCGGGGGTACAAAGTAGATACCGTCCGTATCAATCTCAATCGGTTCGGCATCATGGGCATTGAGCCAGTCGATCATCTGCTGCAACAACTCGCGACCGTCGGCGGTGACGTTCTCGGCCGCATCGAAGTCGCTGAAGCGTGCCTGGCCGAATCCGAGGTAGCCATAGAAGGAGTTGATCAGAATCTTGAATGTCGTCTGCAACGCATCGTAGCCGGCACGCTCGCGGGCGTCCTTGGCGGCCAGCATCTTGGCCTTGGACTCGAGCCGAAAGTCGCGCAGCGTCCGGAGCAGACTCAGAAACACCCCGCAGCTGTCCGACTTCGGCGCCAGCTCGCGCGTCAGCATAAGCGAAGGATAGAGCGACCGCACGTCGCAGTGGTGCACATTCTCGATCACACCGGTCCTGAACACATCCGTGTAGCCCCCGGCAAACTGGCGTGGTGTGTCGGGGTGCGGGAGCGCATGCCCCTGTCGCAGGTACTCACGAATCATGAGGGCGTCAACCTTGGTGGCCGTTCCACGAACACAGATGTTCTGGTAGGAATAGGGCAATGCCTGGGCCTGGACGAAACTGCTCTGAGAAAGCAGCTTACTGATCTCGCGTGTCTCAACGACATCGTCGTGCACGTAGCGCATCAGCGCATCGGGGTCCTCGTGGTAGAGCGCCGAGATCTTGCTGCCTTCAACGTAGGTCCTATTCGGCGCGGCGACGCCAAAGTGGACGGCCACATCCTTAAGCCCAAACCCGGATAGCGAGCGGTGCGTCACATCATAGCCATGCACCAGGAACAGCGTATCCACCACGTGGCGGCCGAAGATGTTGAAGCGGGTATAGGAGAGCGTGCGCTCCCCGATCGACATGCGACTTGGTCGCGCATCCGGTTCGCTCCCGTCACGTCCCAGCGTAAGCGGCACCTCGCGATACGCGGCACGAGCCGCGATATAGGGCAGGTCAAAGTTAAAGATATTGTGCCCCTCGATCACGTCCGGGTCGCGCTCCTGCACGATCTCCACGAAACGGCGCAGCATGGCCGCCTCATCCATCTCCGTGCCCTTCAGCACCTCGACCCAACCGGTCAGATCCGACAGTGCAATGGCAACAATCTCATCCCCTGGCCGTTTCGAGTTACAGAAATCATAGCCGGGCGTCGTGATGCACTCGATATCGACCTGCATGCGCAGGACATCTTCGTCCTGCATGCCAAGGAAATGGGTCTTACCGGAACGCATGAGATACTGCTGTACCGGATCAGAGGGACACAGAAACGGGGCGCCGGGCTGAGATTGGCTGTAGCCGGTTTCCTTCGACAGCCAGGATGATGCCTTGGTGCAGGATTTCCAGTCGGAAAAGGTCGCCAGCGTGTTCAGGGGTCCATCACCGTCAAGGGCGGCCTGTTCATACGGCACCGGACAGGCCTGCAGCGCTGAACCCGCGGCAAAGATGAAGGGCTCGAATGGCTCGTCACGCGAGGTGGTCTGCTTCCCCTCGCGTACGAAAACACGCATGGCATCTCCGCCCTGCAAGCCCGGCACCCGCTCGACGGCGACGATCCCTTCTTCGGGGTCGAATCCAAAGAGTATGGCGTTCTGCGTATCCACTATGATTCAAGGTAGAATGTTACGGCCTGCTCCAAACCGCCTTCGACGGTGCAGTCCGGCGTCCAGTTAAGGATGGTGCGTGCCCGGGTCGGATCGCCCTGCGAATCGCGCACATCGCCGGCACGTGGGTCCACATGCCGTGGCTCGATATCCTTCCCCAACAGGCGCGACAGGATCTTGAACAGATCCAGAATCGATGTTCGATCTTCGTAGGCCACGTTGAACACGCCGCCTGCCGCTTCGTCCGGAGCGGTGCAGGCACACAGGTTCGCTTTCACGACATCGGCAACATAGGTGAAATCGCGTGTCTGGCCGCCGTCACCGTGAATCGTCGGCGACGCATCGTTCTGCAGTGCATCCACGAATAGCGGGATCACGGCCGAGTACTGCGAGTTGGGGTCCTGGCGCGGACCGAAGACGTTGAAGTAGCGCAGGCAGACGGTCTGCAATCCATAAAGCCGATGGAAGACACGACAGTAGTGCTCGGCGGTCAGCTTCTGAACGGCGTAGGGCGAGAGCGGCATGGGCGTCATGTCCTCGCGCTTGGGCAGTGTCGGCGTGTTACCGTAGACGGACGAAGACGAGGAGAACACGAAGCGCTTCACGCCGGCATCACGCGCGGCCACGAGCATGTTGAGTGTCCCGTCAATATTGGTCCTGTTGGCGCCGATCGGGTCTGTGACCGACCGGATTACCGACGGCAGCGCACCAAGGTGGAGAACATTCTCAACACCGTCAACGGCACGTTTAGCGGTTGCCTCGTCACACAGGTCGCCTTCAATGAAGTCCACGTCGCCAAGCAGATCCTCGATATTCACGCGGCGGCCCGTGGCCAGGTTGTCCAGGAGTCGCACCTCTTTCCCTTCGCCCACAAGGTGACGCACAATATTGGAGCCGATAAACCCCGCTCCACCGGTTACCAGGTAATCCATGCTCACCTCCATACCTATGCCAGACTCTGACACCTTTCGATACAAAACAATAATTCTGTCATCCCGAGCGAAGTCGAGGGATCTCCGCGATGCGGCCTAACGGCCGAGATCCCTCGCTGCGCTCGGGATGACAACGTGTATGGGTTTGTAACAATAAGTTGTAGTGCCTGGTATTGCTCTATCTGAATCTCATTCTAGTAGACGGAAAAGCCTTGAGCCAGAACTCGATCATGATCCTGTACTCGTCTTCCTGTTCGCTTCCGTCGGAACGCGTGTAGGCCGGACGAAAATCGCACCCCGTGCGAAGCGTCAGGCAGTCGAAGTCGTGCTGTACATAGCCGCCGGCCGACTCGAGGTCACTGTCTTCGGTGTCGTAACGGCCGTAGCCCCCGAAACGCCAGGACGGGTTGGGCCGCCAGTCCCCTCTCAGCGTCCAGCGGTTGCTGCTGTCCTTGCGGAAGCGGTTCTCTGCTGACATGGACCATACCTTCTTGCGCCATAGCCACAGCCGTGTATCGACCCGGCTGAACTCGTCGTCCGGCACATTGTAGCGCGCATCAAGATCTATCCTTACACGAGAGAAAGGGGTGATCTCCGCGTCCAGGCGAATATCTTCAATGGGGTCCTCGCCATCATCGACATCCAGTTCGTAGACCGTTCTGATGTCCAGGTCCACAACGTCGCGGGCCCGGTCCCCCTGCTTGGTCTGCAGCAAGTTCCGCAACCCCAGCACCGCGTAGTGAGCCTCACCCAGCCGGTCGACCCGGTCGAACTGATAGAGATCGTCCCGCTCGAGCCCGCTATTGATGACATAGGTGTAGTCGGCGTAGGGCTCGACAATATGTCGTATCGTGTGATCACCTCTGCCCACGTTGTCCCAAATCCGGAAGGCTTTGAAGGAGACTTCGTGCCCGAACTCATAGAGTGTACGCGTGCCGCTCGGGCCGGCGATTTCCTCTTCCACCACGTCCTGTACGATACCATTCGTGGTAACGGTCTCTACCACCACCTGTTCGAAGTCCCTGGTCTCCGAATACCAGGTCGCGCGAGCGCCTGTGCGCGGAATCATGTTGAGAAACCCGAACAGGCGGAAGGGTCGACTGAGTCGGTGATAGGTGTCGCCACGCAGGGCGGACAGGTCGTCGTGCGAACTCTGATCCGAGAATGATAGCTGCAGGTTTCCTGCGGCGGCATGACCCTCGTAGTAGAGACGGGAGTCGCCAATCTCCTGTCGAAAAATGTCCGCCGACAGCTCGGGCAGGCGCTCAAGAGTTGAGTAGAATCTATTGAGCCGTTTGCGCACGTTCAGATTGACAAGATACCCCTCTCCACGGCGCGTGTAGATGAAGTAGTTCTCGGGCTCCCTGGCACGCTTGTACTCCCGCTCGAAGAAGTCCTCCCGCACATCCGGATCGCTGAGGTGATAAGCTTGCAGCAAGGCGTAGCTCTTGCGGCTCGGATAGTACTGGTGCCGCAGGCGAATACGGTGCCGCTCAGGATCCACCAGGGAGAGCGTCCGGTCTTCCTCGGGCTCCCACGGACGCTTGTCATCAATGAAGTACACCTCGAGGTCACCGGACCAGGGGGAGTCCGGCTGATGCCAGCGGAAGTCCTGTCCGAGCCCGAGCCCGCGCATCGTGTAGTAGTCCAGGTGCGTCTCTGTCTTCAGCCAGGGCCACATTGTGCAGCTATAGTTGGACAGCAGGTACACGCCCAGGCGGCTGTCATAGCCCGGCTGGAACGACCATCCACAGCCGGACTCCTTGAGACTGCGGAACCAGTACGGCGTGTAGAAACTGGGGACTCGCCCGAAGTACCATACGGCATGACGCGCCTTCATCCATTCGTACGGGGCAATCGTCAGCTCCTTGGCGCGCACGTGGAAGTGGCGATGCTTGCCTTCAAAACGACAGGTGGTGACCTCTGCATCGTGCAGGACGAAGTGGTTGGTGGAGACCTGTTTCGTGCTGCCGGCGACCCAATAGAACGGCTTGGTCTCGCCACGTAGCGCGCCGGAGTGGCCTTCGTCCGTCCTGAAGTTGTAGCTCATCTGATCGCCCCTGGTGGCACCGCTGGGCCGCAACAGCACGACGTTGCCAACGGCCACAGCCTCCTCGGTCTCCATATTGACCTCGACGTAATCGGCCGTGAGGGTATCGGGTCCGTTCAGAATGATCACGTTACCGCTGGCTTCAATCCAGCCCGTGTCGCGATCATAGATCAGCTTATCGGCCTTAACATCGATCTCGCCGGGCTGTATCAGCAGGGGCACTTCAGCCACATCCACGTGGGCGGTAACCGCTCCGGCAGCGGCACGCACCAGTGCTTCGGTCGAGTAGTCGTCGCCGAATTCCAGGCCCGCGCCACCAGGGGTCTGCGCAGCAGCCGCCACGGCAAACGCACATGCGCACAGTGTGCTTCTGAACGTCACTTGCCACCAGCCACTTGTCACTTGCCGCTCCTAATGATCAATAGTCGTATACAGCACATCGCTTGTTTCTGCATCCCGAATCTGGAACGATTCCACGTGGCGGGTAGCGTCGGAGCGGAAGCTCAGGCTACCTTCAAAACGCGACTGCAGCTCGATAAGGACCTGTTCGTCTTCCTCGCGCAGGCGTTCCAACACGCTGGGATGCACCACGACCTGCAGCTTGAGCGCCTTGCCGCGGTTGACCCGCTTACGCATGACCGCCGAGATCTGGCGCTGCACATCCACGCTCATGGCCAGGCCGGACTTCACTTCGCCGCGACCACGACAGTAGGGACACTCGGTGTAGACCGAAGAAAGGAGACTCTCCTCCGCACGCTGGCGCGTCATTTCCATGATACCCAGGTCCGAGATCTGCAGCACATTGGTCCGGGCGCGGTCGCGTCTGAGCACCGCCTTCATGGCACGATACACCTGGTTCTGGTGTTTGCGTGATTTCATATCGATCAGGTCGATCACGACCAGGCCGCCGATGTTGCGCAGGCGTAGCTGCCGTGCGACTTCCTCCACGGCTTCCGTGTTGACTTCCAGGATGGCCTGCTCCTGCGAGCCATGCCCCTTGTGGCGACCGGTATTCACATCGATCGCGATCAACGCTTCCGTCTCGTCGAATACCAGGTAGGCGCCCGACCGGAGTGTGACCTTGCGATGGAAGGCGTTGCTGATCTGGGTGTCCACGTTGTAATGATCGAAGATCGGCAGCTCACCATTGTACTTCGTGACACGTGAACGGGCGCGGCGCGAGATGGTGCCGGCCATTTTCTTGACCCGCTCGTGCTTCTCGGGGTTGTCAACCACGATGCGGTCGACATCTTCGGTCAGCCAGTCCCGGATGACCCGTTCCACCAGGTCGGGTTCGTGGTAGACACAGCAGGGCGCCGGCTTCTCGATAATGTTCTGGCGCAGTTCCTCCCATGAGGCGATCAGCCCACGCATATCGCGCACGAAGGCACGCTTGCTGGTTCCGGATCCTGCGGTGCGCACGATCAGGCCCGTATCGGCCGGCGGCTCCAGCCGTGCCAGGACCTTCTTCAAGCGTCCACGCTCCTCGCCATCCGCGATCTTGCGTGACACACCTTTCAGCTTCGAACCCGGCATCAACACAAGGAAGCGACCAGGAAGACTCAGGCTGGCCGTTACGCGCGGCCCCTTGGTACCGATGGCGCCCTTGGTGACCTGCACCACGATCTCGGATCCCGGGGGGAAACGCTGTTCGATTTCCTCGTTGGAGAGCCGCTTGCGCTTGCTTCCGCCACTGCGCCCGCGCCCACGGCCGCGCCGGCCGCGCCCGCCGCGATTATTGCGACTGTTACGGTTGTCGTTGCGGCGACCCCCTTCCTCACGCTCAAGACGCATGTCGTCATCGGGGAACATATCCCAATAGTGCAGGAACGCATTCTTCTTGAGCCCGATATTGACGAACGCGGCCTGGAGATCGTGCTCCAGGTTCTGGATACGCCCCTTGAATATGCTGCCCACAATCCGTTCTTCCGTCGGATGCTCAACCTGGAATTCCTCCAACCGGTCATTCTCGAGGATCGCTACGCGCGTTTCCAGGCTCTCCGCATTGACGATAACTTCACGCTTCGTCCGGTCCTTCTTCTTCAATCCTAATCCTAATACCATCTTTTCTCCCTTTCCTTCTCTCAATTCAAACCCACACAGCAGACCGGATTCACCATGAAGTGCATGAAGGAAATGAAGGTGCTCAAGACAGCCATTCCCTTCTTCATGTCCTTCATGTCCTTCATGGTGACCTCCGTCCCAAACCTAATAGATGACTCGCCGGGCGCGAATATGGACGCTCTGCATCATTCCGAGCGCCGCCATCACGACCAGCATAAACGAACCACCGTAACTCAAAAGGGGCAGCGGCAGCCCCGTAATCGGCATCAACCCCACGGTCATCGCAATGTTGATGAACACATGACAGAACAGCAGAGCCACCACGCCCACACACAACAGGCGACCGAGCTTGTCGCGCGCACCCAGCGCCGCGCGTATACCTCCCCAGAACACCATGGCATACAGGAGAAACACACCCAGTGAGCCCATGAACCCCGTCTCCTCCGCAATCACCGAATAGATAAAATCGTTCGGCGCCACCTTGCGCGGCAGAAAGCCAAGAATATTCTGCGTACCGTTCCGGAACCCCTTGCCCCACAGGCCACCGGATCCGACGGCAATCTCCGACTGCAGCTTGTTCCACCCCACGCCCAGGGGATCATCGGCCACGCCCAGAAAGACCATGATGCGGCTGCGCTGGTAGTCGCTCAGGCCGGTCATGGCCGTGAACTTCTCCTGCAGCTCCGGGCTGAACCCCAGCTTCTCCGGCAGAAATACCGCCCCCAGAACACACCCGACGGCCAGCACGGCCACAAGCGCAATAAGGCCCAGCGTGCGCAGCGGCACCCCGGCACCGTACATCATGATAAACGTGATCGGCACGAAAACCATCGCGGTACCCAGGTCGGGCTGCTTCAGGATCAAGAGCACGGGAACGAGCAGGAGCAACAGAACGCCACCCACGCGACGCCAGTCGGCATAGTAGATCCCCGGCAATCCCAGCCGCCGCGCCAGGATGATGATCAACGCCAACTTGGCGGGCTCGGAGGGCTGAATGTCGAACCCGACGAGGGTGAGCCAGCGCTGTGCACCTTCACGGACCGTGCCAACGAACAGCACCGCCAGCAGCAACACGAGGCACCCCGCGTAGACCGTCCACGACCAGCGCCGCAACACCCGGTAGTCCAGCGCCGCAAAGAACACGTAGCAGAGCAACCCGGCCAGCGCCCACATTACCTGGCGTTTGTAGAGTGTGCGGACGGGAAG
Source organism: Kiritimatiellia bacterium (assembly GCA_030745755.1). GTDB lineage: Bacteria > Verrucomicrobiota > Kiritimatiellia > UBA8416 > JABMPJ01 > JABMPJ01. The sequence goes on from JASLOA010000016.1 coordinate 47,548, forward strand.
ATCTTCGCTGATGTAGCACGAGCTATAGACAAACATAACGCCGATGATCAGCAGCGACAGCGTGGCCAACACCATGGCCCAGTTCATGTAGCGCAGCAGGCCGAGTTGACGAATGAAGTCCCTCACAGCGCCACCCCTTCCTGTCCGCTCGCGGCCGCCGCAGCGGCGGCCTCTTCTTCGGGACTGGGAAAGACAGGCTTCGAGCCGAACACACCGGCCATCAGCCTGGCCATACGCGGCGCGGCGGTGCGCCCGCCTGATTCAGCATCTTCCAGTATCACGGCTGCGCCATACTGCGGATTGTCGTAGGGTGCGAAGGCTATCATCCAGGCGTACTTCCTGCGCGCCTCGCGCGGACCATACTCGGCTGTACCGGTCTTGCCGCCCATCGGTACCCCGGCAATTCTCGCACGCCGACCGGTACCGGTCTCGGCCTCCACCACGTCATACATACCCCCACGCACGGTCGCGAGCGTGCCGGCAGACCAGGCCATCTCCTTGACGAGATCCCCCTCTTCCCATGGCTCCGTCACAATGCGCGGCGTATAGATGCGCCCGCCATTGCCGACGGCTGATGCGAAGAGAGCCATTTGAAGCGGAGTGGCCAGAATGGCGCCTTGCCCGATCGATACGTTGCACGTATCTCCACTGCGCCAGCCATCCTTGAGCACGCGACGCTTCCACGTGTCGTTGGGGAGCAGCCCTTTCATTTCGAGATCAAGCGCGATGCCGGTGTGGTGCCCGAAGCCGACAGCGTCCGCCATGTGGTAGATGCGATCATACCCGCATTTCAGACCCACCTGATAGTAATAGACATTGCAGGACTGCTCGATCGATTTGCGCATGCCTATACTGCCGTGTCCGCTCCGGCGCCAGCAGCGGAATGGAACCCCGCCCAGCTCGAAGTAACCCGGACAATCATAGCGTGCCGATGCCGAGACCCCCCCATTCTCAAGCGCAGCAATCGCCACCAGCGGCTTAAACGTGCTCCCCGGCGGGTACTGTCCCTCTATGGCGCGGTTGAGCAGGGGCAGTGCGGGATCCTTTCTCAAGCTCCCATACTGCGACCCCAGACGTGAAGGCGCGAAAGCGGGAGAGCTGGCCATGGCCACGACGTCGCCATTGCGTGCGTCGAGCAGCACAAAAGCACCGCGCCATCCTTCCATGAGCGACTCGGCCAGCGCCTGGATCTCCGCATCCAGTGTCAGGCGCAAGTCCTCGCCTTTCTGTGGCTCTCGCTCAAACTGTTCATTGTGTTTGAAGCCCGAGGCATCCACGCGGATCAGCCGGCCGCCGGCCAAGCCGGCCAGGCGCGCGTCAAAGCTGCGTTCCACGCCAAACTGGCCCTGCATGTCCGGCAGGTAGAAGTGGTAGGGCTCGTGCTCATCCTTCGACAGACCCGCCCGGCCCACGCAGCCCAGCACGTGCGCTGCGACGGTGCCGCGCGGATACTCGCGCACAGGTTCGATGTGAATATCGACTCCCGGAAAACTGACGCCGCTTTCCACCCAGCGCGCCAGCGCTTCGGGCGACAGGTCACGCCAGGCCAGGAACGGGAGAGGCAGTCGGCGCCGAATGTGCGTTCGCACGTCGTTGCGGTTCACCTGTGCCGGCAACCCGATAATCTCGCCGATTTCTCCTATCACACGTACCACTTCGTCAATCGTCTGCCGTGAGCGTCCGGGCTGCCGCAACTCCTCCACGTAGAGGGCAAGACAGTAGCTCGGACGGTTCCCGGCCAGGACGGTGCCGTGGCGGTCGGTGATCGAGCCGCGTAAGCCCGGCAGTCGCACGCGGCGAATGCTCTGCTTGTCCAGTCGCGCCGCATGCTCCAAGCCGTGCAGCACCTGGACCCGCCACAGTGCACCGGCAAGGAAGAGCAGGCCTGCGAACATCACCGCAATGATGACGCGCAGGCGCAGATGCTCACCATCCCATGGGCTGTTCAATTCCATCAATCACTTCCCGAACCTTGATAATCCCCACCCACTGATCACAGCGCCGCGCGGCGCTGAACGTCAGGGGTGTAACCACGGCGGCCATGAGTGCTCCCCACAGCAACCGCACTGTCAATCGTCCTATCGGCCACCAGACCGCATCAATGCGCAGCAGCATGCCGTAGAGCACCACCTGCGCAAAAAGAGATCCCATCATCCCAAAAAAGCCGGCCGTGACGCGCGACTCCGACAACACCATGTTCCGGAATCGGCCGGCCAGAAGCCCCACTGCCACAAACACGATAGATGAGTAACCGAGCGGAACTGCCGTCTGTAGATCATGAAACAGACCGGCAAGCAGGCCGGCCGCCAGGAGCGTACGCGGCGAGCGGTTGAGCGCGTAGTAGAGCGTGAGCGCCAGCAGGAAGGGAGGCTTGGCCTGACCCAGAAACGGCAGGGCCGGAAAGAGTACCTGGAGTCCCGCTCCGACCACCATCAGCGCCAGCATGACTATGGCTGTAATCATTCGCTCACCACCCAGACGTACTGCAGGCGCGCCAGGTCGGCCGCCGGCCGAACCTGCAGGCGCTGATAGAGGCGCGAATCGTCCATCTCCGATCCGAGCACCGTCCCGAGGATCAGCCCGCCGGGATAGGTGCCGCCCAGGCCCGAGGTCAACACCTTCTCCCCACTCTCGACCTGCGCATCCTTGTCGATGTAGTCCACGGTGGCCGGCTGTGCGGCAATGACCATTTCGAAATCACTCTTACCCGATAGCCCGGTGCCCAGGCCGCGCGCCACGCCGAGATCGCCCGTCGACTCCAGGCGGCAGGCAATGCGATTGGCCGGATCGGTAATCAGGAGCACGTCAGCCGTATGCCGCGTCACAGTGGTCGTCTTACCCACGAGGCCATCAATCGTGATCACCGCCTGGTTAGGCTGAACACCATCCTCGCGGCCACGGTTGATGCGTACGCTCTGCCACCAGCCGCTGGTACCGCCGCGTGCAATCACACGGCCCAGCAGCAGACCGTGCGGGGAAGCTTCCTTGAATCCCATCATCCGGCGCAGGAGTCTGTTCTCTCGCTCAAGGGTCTGATGATGGCGCAGTTCATGGCGCGCGCGCGCCACTTCGTCGAGCATGACATCATGCTCGCGGACGGCTTCACCGGCGCGAAACAGGAGGTCCAGGAGGCCACGTGCACGCTCGCCCATCAGGGTCAGCACCGTCTGGGATGACACGGCCCCGTCTCGCGCTGTCGCGCGTAGGCGCAGTTCCACCGTGATGGGAACACTCACCAGGATTATGATCGCGAGCAGAACCAATCCGCCCATTACTCTATTGCCGCGCACAATTCTCTCTCCGCAGGCGGATAGCGTTCCACCTCATTGCGGCAGCACATGGACGGGTATCGAACCGATCAGGCCGTGGTCCGGCGCAGGAAGTTCAACTCGTTGAGCACCACGCCTGTCCCCTCGGCTACGGCGCTGAGGGGGTCGTCGGCAAGGTGAACCGGAAGACCTGTCTGCTCGGAGATAAGCTTATCGAACCCTGCCAGAAGCGCACCGCCACCGGCGAGGATCATTCCACGATCAACAAGGTCTGATGACAGTTCAGGAGGACAGCGTTCCAGGGTAATGCGAATGGCGTCGATAATTGAAGAAACCGGTTCCTGCAAAGCTTCGCGCACTTCCTCCGATGTGATCGTCAACGTCTTGGGGAGTCCTGCAACCAGGTCGCGCCCCTTGACTTCCATACTCGTCTCTTCCTCAACCGGATAGGCGGACCCCATGGTCATCTTGATCTCTTCCGCAGTCCGCTCACCGATCATCAGGTTATAAACCCGCTTCATGTACTGCACTATACATTCATCCATCTCATCGCCGCCCACTCGTACCGTGCGGCTGAACACAATGCCCGCCAGCGAAATGATAGCCACTTCCGTCGTTCCCCCGCCGATATCCACGATCATGTTACCGGCTGGTTCCTGAACCGGAAGCCCTACCCCAATCGCGGCCGCCATCGGCTCTTCGATCAGAAATACCTCCCGAGCCCCCGCGTGTGTCGCGGAGTCCTTTACGGCACGCTTTTCCACTTCCGTAATATCACTGGGTACAGCAATGATAATACGCGGGCGCACCATTTTCCTTCGATTGTGAATTTTCTTAATAAAGTAACGCAGCATGGACTCGGTGATCTCGAAGTCTGCGATCACACCGGCCTTCATGGGACGAATGGCCACAATGTTACCCGGAGTACGCCCCAGCATACGCTTGGCCTCGTCACCGACGGCCAGGATGCGCTTCGTACCCGATTGGATAGCCACCACGGACGGTTCACGAAGCACAATGCCGCGGTCCTTCACATAGACCAGCGTATTGGCTGTACCGAGATCGATCCCAATGTCATTCGAGAAAAGACTGAGTAATCCGCTAAACTTTGCCACAACTATCTCCAGCTGAAGGGGGTAGCCGTCACCAACAAGGCACACGACACCCTTCGCGCTACGTTTCGCGTAATGTGCGTTATCCCCCTGATGAGGTCAAGGAGAGAATTGATAGGGATGAACAGCCGAACAATCGAACAGCCGAAGGACGAACGGGGAAGCGATGGGGTGAATCGAGAAGGCACAGGAATACAGCGCACAGACGGGGTCTTGAACGCAAGAGAAACGGACACAGCTGATCCGGGCGCCATTCGTAGTTCGTAGCTCGGCTGTCCGGCTGTTCGTACTTCTAAAACAGCGTTATACGGCGCTTGGGAACCACGATGCGATCGCCATCCTGAAGCGGTATATCTGCGGCAGGATCACCATCCTTCAGCAGTCGTCCCACATCGACTCTGAACTCCTCTTCCCAGCCCTTCTCGTTCTTGCGGATAACACGGACCTTCTTCTTGTTGGCGTAGGGCGATAGCTGTCCTGACACCCGGAACATCAGGTGCATCATGGTACAAGGCTGTCCGCGTTTGAAGGTATAGACACCGGGCTGTCGCACGGATCCCAACAGTATGACCCTCCGTGAACCACCACCCGCGGCTACCGGAACATCGCTGTCGCCAGCAGGAATAAAGACATAGGCCACATCGTTGTTATACAGTGAGACCTCAGGAACAGCCGGGTTACCCGCCTCGTCAGACAGTGTGTACACTTCGCCGGTTTCGGCGAGAGCGGTAGCCTTGCGCAATCCGTTCCGCACAATCTTAACCTTGGCGCCCTTGGCCGCCGGCCTCAAACCACCCACGCGCAGCAGCGCATCGTTCAGCGTTATGATGTCGCCCGCACCGATCTTGATCATCCCGGGACTCATGACCTCACCACCCACACGCACCTTGTCGTACGAGGCCCGGATGATGCGCACCTGCACCGTGGCGTTGCGGAAATGACGACTGGTCAGGATATCCCTGATCTTCTCTGCAGCCTGAGACTCGGTCTTATTGTAGAGAATCACAGGTCCCACGTAGCCCAACTTCACGGCGCCAATCTCGTTCACCGGGTAACTGCCGTTCAGAGCAGGGTCCTCGGCCACACTGATCTGGACCAGGCAATCGGGTTGAATCGTGATCTCGCCCGGAGGGGTGGGCGCGGGGGGTTGGGCCGGCTGTACGGGCACCTGGGCCGGCTGCGCGGGAGGAGCGGCTACGCCCGGGTTCCGTTCAGCAGGCTGAACCGGTGAAGGCACGACCGTAACCGGCGGCGCCGCCACTGTGACAGCGGCGGAGGGCGGTGCGAGCATTGCCGGGCTGGATGGGGTCGATGTCGGAGCAGCCGGATAGTCTATCCCGGCCTCCATCTCCAATTGCTGGAGCAGCGCGTCTATATCAAGATCATAGTCATTGGTGGCACACCCCACCAATCCAACGGTTATGAGCATGACGCCCATAATCGACATCAGCGACCAGACTTTCATACACAAGTACCTCAACCGTCCGGCGCGATGCAGAAACCGGACATAAAAAAGACAGTCTTCACATACAAGTAAAGAGAGCCCATGATTTCGAACCAGTAAAATCTCACGTTTCAGGGAAGAACGTCAAGGGACAATTTGGGCCGCCAGGGCGCACCAGTCCGCCACATCCAGAACCTGTGGGCGGGCCGTTTCCGGCAGGTCACGGCCTTTCAGCCATGCCTGACAGGCTGATTCGCCCATATGCAGATCGCCATCCACCTTGCGCAACGCCGTCACGACCTGCTTGCGGCGCATCGAAAAAACATGCTTCGTCAGGGCATAGAAGACCCGCGCCGTCTCGTCAGAAAGCAGCCGACGGTCATGCCGCACCAGTCGCACAATCGCCGACGTCACCGCCGGAGCCGGCCAGAAACAGGTCGGACTGACCACCTTGACCAGTTCCACGTCATACAGCCGTCGCACCCACACGCTCAGCAATCCGTAGTCTTTGCCCCCCACCTCGGCCGTCAGCCGCTCTGCCACTTCGCGCTGGATAGTCAAGACCATCAGGTCGGGCGGCATGAGGTTACGGACCAGGTCCACCAGGATCCGGGTGCCCGGGCGGTACGGCAGGTTTGCCACCACCTTGCGGAGCCTGCCGCTGCCCAGGCAGTCGATGCGCTGCTTGAGCATGTCACCGTTGACGATGCTGACGGTCTCATCCTCCGCGAACCGCTGCACCAGCCGCGCGGCCAGCCGCCGGTCTTTCTCCACTGCCACCAGTTCCGCCACCTGTCCGGCCAGTGCCTCGGTCAACACACCCAGTCCAGGCCCTACCTCGAGTACGCGGTCCTCCGAAGTGAGTCCGGCCGCGTCGATCAGGATACGCAACACATTGGCGTCGATCAGAAAGTTCTGGCCAAGGCCCTTGCTCGGCCGTACATCGAGCTCATCCAGAAGCGCACGTACTTGGGTTGGACTTGTCAGGTTCATGATACAGAAAGACGCCTACATAGATGAGAGCGATTTTGGAGTGCGCTGGGTTGACAGCGCTTTCGGAAAGCGGCGTCAAGCCGCCGCACTCCAAATGATTAGTCCTGTTCATCCATGTTAAATAGATTCGGGCGGGATGATTTTGACGAAAGCATCTTCCTTGAGCCGTGCCACCCAGATGGCGTAGCCGGACTGAATGGCCTTCTGTCGCAGGGAACGCTCAATCTGGCTGTAGACGTCGCCCAGGGAAGCAACGGCCGCCTCACGCCGGCCCTCAGCCTTGAGAATGTAGAAGTTCTCAGCAATCTTGACCGCCTCACTCACCTGGCCCGTTGCCGTAGCTTCCGCCAACCGGGCCAGCTCGCTGCGCAGCTCGCGCGCAGGATCGATCCAGCCCCAGTCGCCGCCGTCAGCGGCATGCGAGCCGCCCGAGAACTGCGTTGCCAGGCTGCCGAAATCTTCACCGCCTCGAGTTCGCCGGACCAGCTCCTCGGCGCGCTGCTTACGTTCGACATGACCCGACACCTGCTCCGGGGTCAACACCAGCATACGCACATGCACCTGTGCCGGCTGCTGGAATTCGTCGACGTGGCCCTCGTAGTAGGCACGCACCCGACCGGGCGTGATCTGAACATACTGGTCCACGTTGGCACCGCGCATCGATTGCACAATCATCTGTCGTTCGAGAGTCTCGCGCCACTCCTCGTACGTCATCTTCTCAAGCTTGAGCGCACGCATAAGTGCCTCGCGGTCGCCGCCAAACAGATCCTCAATCATCTCGTCGGCACGATTATCCACCGCCCAGTCCGGCAGCCGCCCCCCCTGCTTCTCGTAGGCGTCCAGAACCAGGTAACGATCCACCACCGTATTCAGCGCATTGTCAAAGGCCTCGCGCAGACGTTCCTGCAAGGCCTCCCCGCGATAGGTCTGCGCGAGCTGGCGTCGCACCGGCTCGATCAGCACGGTCACCTCCGAGAGCGTGATCACGTGTTCGTTCACATACGCAGCCACCCCATCCACGCGCATGCGCTCAACTTCATTCGTCTGCGTCGACCCACCCACCGTGGCCGTAGTCAACAGCACCATAGTCACCAGGAATATCCTGCCTATTGCTTTCACGCGCATGCCCACTGAAACGCCTCCACCCCGCTTGCCGGGGTGGTGCGAAAGACCACCCCATCTCAACCAATCTTTGACACCACCGGCACAAGGCCGGTGGAGGTCTGCCGTCTCGACGAACCCCCCGAGTAAATCACCGCCGATGCCCGTTGACAATCCTATTTGGCTTCCGGTAGCATTTAAGTGTCATGAAACGCATAGCTATTCCTCTGTTCGTCGTACTCGCTCTGATCGGTGGTCTCTGTTTCGTAGGATGCGAAACGGAATCGGCCTCACAGAACAACGTGCTGATCAGCCCCCGCTCCGCGATCATCCTGATCGA
>JASLOA010000017.1 GCA_030745755.1 Kiritimatiellia bacterium
GTCTGCCCAAAATCGGTCGCCGCGGCCTGTTCGAGGGCCCTGCCCCATCAAAAGCGGCCCCTCATGCCCGCTCCGTGCCGCCGGGCCTGTCCGCCAGATGCCCGTCGTGCCAAATTGCTCCGGTTTGGGACAGGCTCTACGATAACCGGCCCCCTTGTGCTCGCCGACGATTTTCAGTGTGCGGAGTCCGGACTGATCTCGAATATTCACTTTTGGGTATCGTTCAAGGGCGGCACCCCCCCCTCGCCGCCCCAGCAGGTGCACCTCAGCATTTACTCGGATATGCCGGCGGGCCCCTTAGGGCACAGCAGACCGGATGCCCTCCTGTGGGCAAGGGACTTGCCGGCTGGACAGTTCGTCTTTAACCACTACGGCGACGGTCTCCAGGGATGGTTTGACCCCAGCACACAAATCGCAATTCCGGAAGACCACAGCGCGTACTTCCAGATTAACTGCACCGACCTGCCAGACCCCTACCTGCAGGCCGAGGGCACGATCTACTGGCTGGCGGTCCGGCTAACGTGAGCCGGTGACCCCCCGCAGCAAGGCATCGGATGGAAGACGTCCTTGGATGCGTTCAACGATGTGGCTGTCTGGGCGGTTCCTCCCGTCGTGGATCCAACGCAGTGGCAGATGGTGGAGATTCCCGCGCTGCCAAGGGCTGATTTCGCTTTTGTCATCGATGGTGGTCCCGTTGCGGAGTCCGATGAGGATTGGGTCGATGCGCCGGATGATCAGTCGACCTACTTCTACCCAACGCTGCTCGCCAACAATGGTGCCCGTCACTTTATCGCGGGACCCTCGTTTGCCGGCACGCTTCCGGTGGATGGCGAATTCGATGGGCAACCGGACGCGAATGCGGTGGGGGATGATTTCAATGATGGCAACGACGACGAAGATGGTGTCTGGTTTCCGATCTCTCCTCCCGCGGTACGCGGCGTCGCCGACGCGGTAGAGATCAACGTGGACGGCGGAGGCGGCGTTGTTCAGATATGGGTGGACTGGGATGCCGATGGGAGCTGGGATCCTGTTGGCGAAATGGTCTACAGCAACTACCTGGCGGACGGACAGTATTTTGAACCCCTCGATCCTCCACCCGATGCTGTGCCTGGCCAGATCTTTGCACGCGCCCGTATCAGCACGGCGGGCGATCTGCCGACGGACGGATGGGCGCCTGACGGCGAGGTCGAGGACCACTCGTTCACCGTTCTGGACGGCGCGATGGAGTGGGCTCGGCTTGACTCTCCCCCCATGACCGTGACTACCGTCGCCATGCCCACGGAACTGATCTACGGCCAGTGCTACCATGTGGATTTCACGACCGGTTCCGGGGGACCGAACCCGCTGATTATTGCCGAAGTGGGCTACGGACCGGACGGGAACGATCCTACCGTGACGGAGGGGGATTGGATGTGGTTCGGTGCAGACTACGTCGGTGACGGCGACAATGATAATAACGACCAGTACGCCGGCACGCTGACGGTACCCGTACCCGGGCGGTACGATTACTGCTTCCGCTTCTCTCTCAACGGGCTGGATTGGACCTATGCCGATCTGGATGGGAATCCGGAAGGGTACGAGGTGGAGCAGGCTGGCGACCTGTTCTGTGAGCCATGCCCCAAGTGGGTTCAGGAACCTGACTGCGAGCATGGCGTTGATCTGCCGTCGTACGTTCTGGTTTCCGACCAGAGCGTGACATCGACCTGGTTCCGGGTGGCGGATGACTGGCTCTGCGACGGTAGGCCCATTACGCATATCCGCTGGTGGGGCTCCTACCCGGGCTGGCCGGATCCGACTCCTCCGCTGGACGATGTGTTGGGCCGTCCCGTTTCGTTCCGTTTGACCTGGTATACGGATCTGCCGGTGGGCGATCCGGAGAACCCCGAGGATTACAGCCAGCCGAAAGACAGGCTGCTAACCGTGGAGATTCCGCTGGCGATGTATGGCTATTCCGTTCCGGGAATGGTGCGCGAGGAGTACTACTGCGAGGTGCCCAAGCCCAACAACGATCCGCCCGTTGAGTTCGAGTACCAATACGACGTGGAGCTGCCTGAGCCGTGGAACGAGAAAGAGGGACGGATCTACTGGCTGAGCATCGAGGCCGTTTACGCGTCCACCTACGTTCCGCACCCTACGGACCCGATGCTGGGACCGGAGTGGGGCTGGAAGACCTCGGCCCTGACCAACATCATCGACGATGCCGTTGTATGGCGGGCCGAGGGCGGCCCGCCTCCTCCGTATTGGGAGGAGCTCCACTGGCCGGTGCCGGGCTATCCTTGGGACCACATGTTTGTTCCGCCGGTGCCGACATTGATCATCTATGAAGATTTTATATCCGCTCCGCCCGAAATGCCCTCGGTCAACATGGCCTTCGAATTGTTGACGGATGTCTGCCCGCGGCGGGATACGAAGTGGAGCCAGATGCCAGACATGGAGACCGGCGAGGATCTGTGGAGCTGGACGACGTGGGACGAGGAGCAGCGTTCTCCGTATCTGCGCGCTGATGACTTCATCTCCGATGGCCGCCTCATTACGGATATTCACTGGTGGGGCTCCTACAGCAACTGGATGACGTGGGTAGATGATGCGAGCGAGACCAATCCGGTGGCACCACCTTCGACTCCGTTTGTCCAGCAGCCATGGGGATTCTGCCTGAGTTGGCACACCAATGCAGGTTGTGTTCCCGGCGATACGCTGGCCTTAGTGTATGTTTCCATCACAAACTGTCATGAGATGTACTACGGGACGGTGGTGCATGACTGGCCGGAGCAGGAGGTCGAGTACGAGCACGAGTACCAGTACTACGTGGATCTGATGGCAACCGACGATGGGCCACAGCCGTGGGCCGAAATGACGAATGGTCATTACTGGCTCAATATCGAGGCCATCTTCGATAACGACTTCGTGCCGGGTGGTTACGAGCAGGATGGTCACTACGGATGGGGATGGAAGATTGCCGTAACGAATTCGGAGGTGGGAATCGAGTGTGAACCTGCGGTGTTCGACCGCGCGACTGGGGGGTGGGAAATTGATACCGGCAGTCTCTCTCCCAACAACCCGCGTCTTGGCGACCCATCGACAGCCCGTTACGACATGTCCTTCGAGTTGACGACCATAGATGTAGGCGGTGGTAAGATCGTGATTACGAACATGATCGCCACGGGCAGCTCCACCACGCACACCGTGAAGTCCGTAGGGACATCCGGGGCGGGTACGCAGTACCTCCAGATGAACACGAACCTGTTGACGAATGTCTGGACTGATATACCTGGACAGACCAAGGTCGCACCATTCCCGCCGCCGATCGTCAATACATGGACGGTTACGGGGGTAACGGACAGCAACGTGTTCTATCGCGTGAATGAGAAGTAGGGGGTCGCAATCCTGCTTTTCTGAAGGTGTTTAAGAGGGTAGACTTCGCGAGGTGAATGTGAAGTCTGCCCTTCTTTATGTCTTTGCTGCCTTCCTGCTCTGCCTGTCGGCCCATGCGCTGGGGCCGCACGAGCTGCTGGTCTTGGCGAACGAGGGATCGGAGGAGTCGGTTGCGCTCGCCCGGCGCTACATGGAGTGGCGGCGGGTGCCGGAGTGCAACCTGGTCCTGATCACACTGCCCGAGGGGTCTGTGTCGGAGCTGGCGATCGGGCTCAAGGCCTTCCGCAAGCACATCCTGTCACCGGCCCTGGAGGCCACACAGGAACGGGGGATAGATGGCCATATCCTGGCGTGGGCCTACTCGACTGATTTTCCAACACGGGTAAGCGTGCCGCAGGGGGTTTCGCTGTTGGGCGCGACATTCGTGAGAGGCGAACTGCCTGCGACGGAGGCGATTCTCAAGGCCGAGTACCGGTCGCCTCTCTTCGCCGGTCCGGAGCGCACCAAGGGCGTCCGCAGCTCCTCGCAGACATTCGGGCGTGCGGCACGCCTGTTGGGCGACGATATGCCGCTGCCCAGCATGATGCTGGGATTCACGGGTGAGCACGGCAACACCATCGACGAAGTGCGGGGCGCTCTCTGGCGCGGTGTGGAGTCGGATGCCACGTCGCCGACGGGTACCGTCTACCTGGTGAGGACCGGCGATGTGCGTTCACGGGCACGCCAATGGCAGTATGGCGGGGCTAAGCGGGAGTTGGCCCTTGAAGGTGTGAGCGCCGTGGTTACAGACGCATTCCCGGCAGGCAAGAAGGATGTGCTGGGGCTCATGACGGGCAGTGCTGCGGTGAAGGCGGAAACCGTGGGGGCTTTTGTTCCCGGGGCGATGGCGGACCATCTCACGAGCTACGCGGGTGCCTTTCACGTGGCCGGTCAATCCAAGATGTCAGTCTGGATCAGGGCGGGCGCCACGTTGACGGCCGGAACGGTGGTGGAGCCACGCGCGTTGTACCTGAAGTTCCCGACCGCTCGGTTCTATTTCTACTATGCTAAGGGATGTACAGCAATCGAGAGCTTCTTCCTGTCATTGGGCAGCCCGCTGCAAATTCTGCTGCTGGGTGATCCGCTGGCGGCGCCGTGGGCGGTCGATGATCGGGTGGTCATAGAGGGGGTGCCCTCCGCGCCTGTAAGCGAGTCCTTCGAAGTCTCCTCCAGGCTCAGGCGAACGGACCCCATGCGGTTCTACAGTAACAACATCTGGTTGGTTGATGGTCGCGTCGTCGCAAGGGGCAGAGAGCCTACGATTGAGGTGTCGAAACTGAGCTCGGGCCGGCATACGTTGCGTGTGGTGGCGTACGGCCCCGGACTGGTGCGCCCACAGGTGTTTGCGGTTGAGGAGTTTGAAGTAGAATGAGTGTAACGGCTCGACAAGTCCCTGAAAAATGGTCTGTTTGTCATCCCGAGCGAAGTCGAGGGATCTCAAGGCCATTGAAGACACTGGAGATTTACTTCGGCAAGCTCAGCACAGGCTCTCGACAAGCTCGGAATGACAAGAAGTACTTATTGAGAAGCTACGAATGAGATATCGGATGAAGAAGTGTGTATTTTTAGACAGGGATGGCATTGTGAACAGACGTGTCATGGATGGCTACGTGGAATCATGGGAGGGATTTGAGCTGTTGCCCGAGTTCCCCGAGCTGCTGCGCAAAGTGAGCGCGATGGGATACGTCGCTGTGATCATTACGAACCAGCGGGGTGTAGCCCGCGGTATCATGTCGCGGGAGGCCGTCGACGCTATCCACGCCAGCCTGAAGGTCATGTTGGAGCATGACTTTGGGCTGCACCTGCTTGATGTCATGGTGTGTCCGCATGAGCGAGATTCCTGCACCTGCCGCAAACCGCAGCCCCGGATGATTCTGGATGCCGCGGAGAAACACGGGATAGACCTTGCGTCGTCATGGATGATTGGTGATACGGAGTCGGATGTTGAAGCCGGTCGTCGTGCCGGGTGTCGGTCGATTCTGGTGTCGGACGAACCAGTGGAGACCGTGGCCAGTGTAAGGCTGGCGAGCATGCGAGAGCTGGTGTGGCGCATTGAAGAACTGCTGGTAGATTAGAGCGGTGTTGGGTAATCTAGGGGTCTGTATCGCAATCACGTTTGTATAGCCGGTGTGTCATCCCGAGCGAAGTCGAGGGATCTCTGCCTGGACATGGGGCTGAGATTTACTTCGGCAAGCTCAGCACAGGCTCTCGCTTCGCTCGGAATGACAGACGCTTACGTGCTCATAGCGCCGCATCCAGAACGGCCGGCAGTCAGGAAGGAAACAGATGAAACTATTTGTGCCAGGACGTATATGCCTCTTGGGCGAGCACAGCGACTGGGCGGGGGGGTATCGCCGTATCAATGCCGACATTGAGCGCGGCTTCACGATCATCACCGGGACCAACCAGGGCCTTTATGCTGAGGCGGAGCCGCATCCGAACAAGCTGATTCTGACATCAACGCTTGAGGACGGGACGCGCAAAGGCCCGTTCGAGGTGGAGATGGAGCGTGAAGCGCTCCTTGAAGTGGCGGAGCAGGGCGGGTTCTTCAGCTACGCCGCCGGCGTGGCTTACCAGGTGCTGACGCACTACCGTGTGCGCGGACTGAAGATAGACAACTACCTGACCGATCTACCGATTAAGAAGTGTCTCTCATCCAGCGCGGCCGTGTCGGTCATGGTGGCCCGGGCGTTCAACCGGATCTATGACCTCAAGATGACGATCCGGGGAGAGATGGAGTATGCCTACATGGGCGAAATCACGACGCCTTCCCGCTGTGGGCGGATGGACCAGGGCTGCGCCTATGGCAATCGCCCGATTATGATGACGTTCGATGGCGAGCGGGTCGATGTGCAGGAGTTGAGCGTACCGCGTGACCTGCATTTCGTCATTGTGGACCTCTGTTCTGAGAAGGACACGAAGGAGATTCTCAGTCGCCTGAACCACTGTTACCCGTTTGCCGAGGATGAAATGCAGCAGGGCGTGCAGAAAGCGCTCGGTGTGACAAATGCGAAGGTTATCGGAGAAGCCGTTGAGGCCCTGAAGAGTGGCGATGCGGAACGTCTGGGTGCTATTATGACGCGCGCGCAGGCGGAGTTCGACGCACACGTGGCGCCGGCCTGTCCATCTGAACTTACCGCCCCGGTTCTCCACAAGGTTCTGGCCCACGAGGCGGTTAAGCCTTATGTCCACGGAGGCAAGGGCGTTGGTTCCCAGGGGGATGGTACGGCGCAGTTGGTTGCCAAGGATGAGGAGTCACAACGCAAGGTCGTAGAGATCATTGAGCGTGACCTGGATCTGCCGTGTCTCAAGATGACGATCAAGTCAGGGCGGCGTGTGCGTAAGGCCGTCATTCCCGCTGCAGGATTCGGGACGCGCCTCTTCCCGGCATCAAAGGCGATCAAGAAGGAGCTGTTTCCGGTTATCGACAACCAGGGCAACATCAAGCCGGTCATCATGGCGATCGTGGAAGAGGCGGTCGATGCCGGTATTGAGGAGGTCTGCATCCTCGTGCAGCGGGCCGATCTGGAGCTGTTTGAGGAGTTCTTCGGGAATCCGCCACCGATCGAGAACTACAACAAGTTGTCCCGTGAACACAAGCAGATCAACGACTACGTGATGGAGTTGGGACGGCGCATTACGTTCGTACCGCAGGACGTGCAGGAGGGTTTCGGGCATGCTGTGTGGTGTGCGCGTGAGTGGGTCGGGAATGAGCCGTTTCTTCTGCTTCTGGGCGACCACCTATACGCCTCTGACAGCGATATTCCCTGTGCCCGCCAAGTGCTTGATGTGTACGACAAGGTCGGGCGCAGTGTAGTGGGGCTGAAAGTGACGCCGGGAAGCGACGTGCAGCATTTCGGCTGCGTGACCGGGACGTGGCTGGAGCAGGGGTCGGTCCTCTCGATCAGCGAGTTTGCTGAGAAGCCGGACTTGGACTATGCACGCGAACACCTGCAGACCGAGGGAACGGAGGAAGATACATTCTTCTCGGTGTTTGGTCAGTACGTGCTGAAGCCGACGATCTTCGAGTACCTGGACGAGCACATTCAGCACAATGTCCGCGAGCGGGGTGAGTTCCAGCTGACCTCGTGCCTTGACCGTTTGCGGCAGGAAGACGGATTCGCCGGGTATGTCGTGCAGGGGCGCCGGTTCGATATAGGGTTGCCGGAAGCCTATCGACAGACGGTGATAGATTTTCGGAATGCATAGCGGTCACCACCCCGCTTGCCGGGGTGGGACCAGTGATCGTGTTTCCGAAGGTGGGGGTCGAAAGAACCCACTGCGCCCGGTGGGCGAGAGGGAAGTGCTTCGCACCGGACTCTCGCAATCCGGGCGCAAGATGAGGATGGACGAACACTTGTGGTGGAGAATCTTGCGCTCCACCCCGGCAAGCGGGGTGCGGGCGGAGAGGGAGTAATGGTATGACCGTATCAGTAGTAACAGGCGGAGCCGGATTTCTGGGATCTCATCTTTGTGACCATCTGCTTGCCGAAGGGCACCAGGTCATCTGTATGGATAACCTGATCACGGGCAACGTGGCCAATATCGAGCACCTGGCCGGCGACGAGAACTTCAGGTTCATCAAGCATGATGTGACCGAGTACATCTATCTCCCGGGGCAGGTGGATTTCATCTATCACTTTGCCTCACCTGCCAGCCCGATTGACTATCTTGAACTGCCGATCCAGACACTCAAGGTCGGCAGCCTCGGAACACATAAGGCCCTCGGGCTGGCGCGCGCCAAGAATGCGCGGTTCTTGCTGGCGTCGACATCCGAGACCTACGGCGATCCGCTGGTGCATCCGCAACCCGAGACCTACTGGGGCAACGTCAACCCGGTCGGGCCACGCGGTGTCTACGATGAAGCCAAACGCTTTGCCGAGGCCATGACGATGGCCTATCGGCGCTATCATGGGGTGGATGCAAAGATCGTTCGTATTTTTAACACCTATGGCCCCCGCATGCGCGCCAAGGATGGTCGTGCCGTACCGGCGTTCGTTTCCCAGGCTTTGGACGGTGACCCGATCACGGTCTTTGGCGATGGAAGCCAGACGCGGAGTTTCTGTTACGTGAAGGATCTCATTCGCGGCATCTACGCGCTGGCGTGCAGCGAGGAGAGTGGTCCGATCAACATCGGGAATCCCGGTGAGATGACCATCCTGCAATTGGCCGAGAGGATCATTGAGCTGACCGGGAGCCAATCAGAGATCGTGTTTGAAGGGCTCCCGACGGATGACCCGAAGGTCCGACAGCCTGATATCACATTGGCCCGCGAACGCCTGAACTGGCAGCCCGAGGTCCATGTCGACGAGGGATTGCCGATCACGATCGATTATTTCAGGTCGATTCGGTAGGGTCGTTATCGCGCAGTTTACGCATGACGTATCTGTCATTCCGAGCGAAGTCCAGAGCCTGTGCTGAGCTTGCCGAAGTAAATCTCATGGTCTCCCCAAGGCGGAGATCCCTCGGCAGGCTCGGGATGACACAGTGGCTGTCGAGAAAAGCTAGTCTTCTGAGCCCGTCTCTTCAGTAGGAGCAGCAGTTACGTCTTCGGCCGCCGCTTCCGCAGCACCCTCCGCCTCCTCGATGTCTTCTTCCTTCACGTCATCCTCACGTGCAATGGGGGAGGCCGAGACCAGCGTATCCCCCTCATCCAGGTTGATCAGTCGGACACCCTGTGTGGCGCGTCCGATAACACGGACGTCGGCGACATCCATCTTGATCATCTTGCCGTTGGCCGTGATAAGCATGAGGGAGTCGTCTTCCAGCACACTGTGTGCGCCAACAACCTTGCCGTTACGGGCGGAGGTCCTGATGGCGATAATGCCGCTGCCGCCACGACTTTGCAGGCGATACTCATCAAACGATGTGCGCTTACCGTAGCCGTTCTCGGTACAGACCAGGAAGGTGGCGTCTTCGCTGAGGATCTCCATGCTCTGGAGACGGTCTCCCTCGCGGAGCCTGATTCCGCGTACGCCGCGCGTGGCACGGCCCTGGTCGCGAAGCTGGCCTTCGTCGAAGTGGATGCTCTTGCCGTTGGACGTGGTCAAGATAACCTCGTCCTCGCCCTCAGTCAGCTTCACCTCGATCAGGCAGTCACCTTCATCGATGTTGATCGCAATGATGCCGCCCTGGCGAATATTGCTGTAACGGCCGAGGTTCGTTTTCTTGACGACCCCGTTCTCCGTCGCCATGAGCAGGAAGCGGTTCTCATCGTATTCACGTACCCGGATCATCGCCGCGATCTGCTCTTCGTTGCCGATATTGAGCAGATTGACGATGGCCTTGCCACGGGAGGTGCGTGTGGCCTCCGGGATTTTGTAGACCTTCTCCCAATAGACACGCCCGGCACTGGTAAAGAAGAGGATGGTGTCGTGCGTGTCGGCCACGAAGAGGTGTTCCACGAAGTCCTCATCCCGTGTAGCCATGCCGGCCACGCCCTTGCCACCACGGCGCTGGGCCTTGTAGGTGTCGATCGGTACGCGCTTGATGTAGCCAACGTTGCTGATCGTGATGATGCATGGCTGATCGGCGATGAGATCTTCCATGTTGACCTCACCTTCGGCATGCGTGATGTCGGTGCGACGCTCGTCGCCATACTTCTCTTTCAGCTCGACGAGGTCATCCTTGATGAGCCCGAAGATCTTGCCGGGGTTCTCAAGTAGATCGCGCAGGTACGAGATACGCTTGATCAGTTCGAGATATTCCGCCTCCAGCTTCTCTCGCTCGAGGCCGGTAAGCTGGTAGAGGCGCATGTCGAGAATCGCGCTGGCCTGGATCTCGGTCAGCGCGAACTGGGTGACCAGGGCGATGCGCGCTTCGTCGCGATTGTTGGAGCCGCGGATGATCTTGACCACGGCATCCATGTTGTCGATCGCGATGCGCAGACCCTCAAGAATGTGGGCGCGCGCCTCCGCCTTGGCGAGATCGAACTGGGTACGCCGTGTGATGACGTCGAAACGGTGATCGGTGAAGCAGCGGATCAGCTGTTTCAGGTTCATCTCGTGCGGCTGACCGTTGTGGATCGCCAGCATGATGGCCCCGAAGGTCGTCTGCATCTGGGTGTGTTTGTAGAGCTGGTTCAGGATCACCTCGGCGATAACGCCGCGCTTGAGCTCAATCACGATGCGGATACCGAGGCTATTGGACTCGTCGCGCAGATCGGCGATGCCCTCAATCGACTTGGTGTGGACCAGCTTGGCTATATTCTCGATCAGGTTGGTCTTGTTGACCGTGTAGGGGATCTCGGTGATGATGATGGCATCTTTTCCGCTGTCGCGTTCTTCGATCGTGGCGCGGCCACGCACACGCATGTGGCCGCGTCCCTCGCGGTACATGCTCTGGATTCCGGCGGTGCCGCAGATGATGCCGCCGGTCGGGAAGTCCGGACCTTTAACGAAGGTAAGAAGATCGTCGATGGGGCAGTCCGGGTTGTCGATCTGGTGAATGATCGCATCCGTCAGCTCGCCGAGGTTATGCGGCGGGATGTTGGTGGCCATGCCCACCGCGATGCCGGTGGAACCGTTCAGCAGGAGGTTGGGCAGACGCGAAGGCAGCACGAGCGGCTGCTCGAGCGACTCGTCATAGTTGGGGCCAAAATCAACCGTGTTCTTCTCGATGTCGGCCAGCATCTCCTCGGCATGGCGGTCCATCCGGATCTCGGTGTAACGCATGGCAGCAGCGTTGTCGCCATCGATAGACCCGAAGTTGCCCTGGCCATCCACCAATAGGTAGCGCAGGGAGAAATCCTGTGCCATACGCACAATCGTGTCGTAGACGGCCGTATCACCATGCGGGTGATACTTACCGATGACATCACCCACCACGCGCGCCGACTTCTTGTAGGGCCGGCTGTGCGTGTTGGAGAGGTCGTGCATCGCGAAAAGAACGCGGCGGTGGACCGGTTTGAGGCCGTCGCGCGCATCGGGCAGGGCGCGGCCAATGATGACACTCATCGAGTAGTCAATATAGGAGGAGCGCATCTCCTCGCGAATATTGATGTCCTCAATGCGTTCGGGAATCAGTACTTCTGCTTCGTTTTCCATCTAGTGTCCTGTCTTAGAATTACGTCTGTGTAACTGGTGTGTCATTCCTCGCTTCGCTCGGAATGACAAGGACTCACGTATTGTAAAAGAGATGTTTACGAGAGAGGTCACTAGACATCCAGGTTGCGAACGTTCATAGCGTTCTCTTCAATAAACTGTCGGCGCGGCGGCACCTCGTCACCCATCAGGATTGTGAAAATCTCGTCGGCACTGGCGGCGCCTTCGATAACGACCTTGAGTAACTTGCGGGACTCGGGGTCCATCGTCGTGTCGTAGAGCTGATCGGGATTCATCTCACCCAGACCCTTGTAGCGTTGAATGGTCAACCCCTTGCGGCCGCTCTCCCGGACTTTGTCCAGCAGCGCCGGAACAGAGTGGATCGGGATCTGTGCTTCTTCGCCTTCGTTGAGGCTGCAGAGCGGTGTGCCGGTCTCCTGGTACTGTGGAATCTCCAGGCCTTTCTTGCCTATCGCGCTGATCAGCTTGGATAGGGCAGGGGAGACATAGATCTCCTCCCAATCGAACCGGGGCGATCCTTCCGGGAGCTGGCTTTCATCGACGCCACCATCGTCGGAGAAGATCTCCAACTGAAGGCCCAGACGCTTTTCGACGTCGCTCTTCAGCGTCCTGAGTTCGTCATCGCTGTAGGCGTAGAGCCGCTCGGGGTTGTCGTCGTTGTTGATCGTGACCAGGTACTTCGGGAAGCGTCCGTCACTCTCGCGCCGCAGGGCGAGGAAGTCATTCATCTGAATGCCCTTGCGCGCCAGCCGATGTGCAATCTGTTCGAGCTTGGTGAGCCCTTCGAGCAGGTTGGCGAGCTGTGGCCCTGTGTAGGTATGCTGGCCGTCGGCCGAGACAAGTGACATGTCGCCCGTGCCCATCTCAAGCAGCTTGCGCGTGAGCTGCTCCTCGGTTTCGATGTATTCCTCTTTGCGTTTTCGCGTGATCTTATAGAGCGGCGGCTGGGCCAGGTAGACATAGCCTTGCTCGATCAGTTCGCGCATCTGGCGGTAAAAAAACGTCAGGAGCAACGTGCGGATATGCGCGCCGTCCACGTCGGCGTCCGTCATGATAATGATCTTGTGATAGCGGACCTTCTCGATGTCGAAATCGTCTGCCCCGATGCCCGCCCCGATCGCGGTAATCAGAGCACGTATCTCTTTGTTGTTCAGGATCTTGTCAAGACGAGCCTTCTCAACGTTCAGCACCTTTCCGCGCAACGGAAGGATGGCCTGGAATTCGCGGTTGCGCCCCTGTTTGGCCGAGCCACCGGCGCTGTCGCCCTCGACGATGTAGATCTCGCACTTGGATGGGTCGCGCTCGGAACAGTCAGCCAGTTTTCCCGGCAGTGACCCGCCGTCGAGCGCTCCCTTGCGCCGTGTGAGGTCGCGTGCTTTACGGGCCGCGGCGCGAGCGCGGGCCGCGAGCAGCGACTTTTCGATGATGCGTTTGGCTACTGAGGGATGCTCTTCAAGATAGGCCGCCAGTTCCTCGTTGACGATCGACTCGGTGATGCCCTGGACCTCGCTGTTGCCCAGCTTGGTTTTGGTCTGTCCCTCGAACTGCGGGTCGGGGATCTTGACGCTGATTACGGCGGTGAGTCCTTCGCGAATGTCCTCGCCGCTCATCGACTCCTTGTCGGTCTTGAGCAGTTTGTTGGCCTTGGCGTAGGTGTTGATTGTGCGCGTGAGAGCGGATCGGAATCCGCTCAGATGGGTTCCACCTTCGATGGTGTTGATGTTGTTGGCAAAACTCAGGACGGTCTCGTTGTAGGCGTCTGTGTATTGGAGTGCGATCTCCACGGCTACCTCGTCGCGCTCTTTCTCGAAGTGGACCGGTTTCGGGTGAACCGCGTTCTTGTTGCGATTGAGATGGACCACAAACTCGGCAATGCCGCCCTCGTACTTGAAGATTTCCTCACGCTCAGGATCTTCCTGCGTGAGCATGATCTCGATGCCCTTGTTGAGAAAGGCCAACTCGCGCATGCGGTCGGCCAGGATATCCCACTGAAACTCCTTCGTGTTGAAGATCGTGGTGTCGGGCATGAACGTGACCTTGGTGCCGGTGGTCTTGGTGTCGCCCACGACCTTGAGCTCCGTGACCGGGTGCCCCTTCTCGAACCGCTGGTGATGGGCCTTGCCGTCGCGACGCACTTCCACCTCGAGCCATTCGCTGAGGGCGTTGACGCAGGAGACACCGACGCCATGCAGGCCGCCGGAGACTTTGTAGCTGTCGTTGTCGAACTTGCCTCCGGCATGTAGCGTCGTGAGTACGACCGTGACGGCCGGCTTCTTCTCGGTGGCATGGATATCGACGGGGATACCACGCCCATTGTCATTCACGCTGACCGATCCGTCCGCGTTGATCGACACATGGATATGGGAGCAGAAGCCCGCCAGTGCCTCGTCGATACTGTTGTCGGTGACCTCGTAGACACAGTGATGAAAACCGCGTACCGACGTGTCGCCGATGTACATTGCAGGACGCTTTCGAACGGCCTCGATTCCCTCGAGAACGGTGATGTTCGTAGCGTCGTATTTTGGCCCTTTTTTCTGTTCCGGCATAGACTTCGCCTTCCCCCCTATATTTGGTGTCTATTTGTATCATGGAGGGGGTGCTCCCGCAAGGTAATGTGGTGCGAAAAGT
Organism: Kiritimatiellia bacterium; assembly: GCA_030745755.1. Taxonomy (GTDB): domain Bacteria; phylum Verrucomicrobiota; class Kiritimatiellia; order UBA8416; family JABMPJ01; genus JABMPJ01. The sequence goes on from JASLOA010000017.1 coordinate 14,103, forward strand.
GAGAAAAATCGCATAAAACCCATGATAAACTTGCGAAAAGGGGCCTCTTTCGCTAGGGTTGTCGATCTTTCTCTTCCCGAGAGGTAAAGCGGGCCGAAAATGCAGCAAAGTGAGGGGTAATATGTTCAGTGCATCGGATCTTCGAAAAGGGCTGAAAATCGAGATTGATGGGCAGCCCTATGTCATCACAGATTTCACGTTTACCAAGCCTGGTAAAGGGCAGTCGATCTACACCTGTAAGATGAAGAACATGATCAACGGGTCGACGCTGACCCGGCAGTATCGGTCCAACGACAAGATGGACAAGCCGCAGCTCGAACAGGTCAAGTTGCAGTACTCCTACCAGGACGGTGACAGCTACGTCTTCATGAACGATGACTATGAACAGGTTTCGATCAGCGCTGAGGCCCTCGGCAGTGCCGTCAACTTCCTCGTTGAAGACATGACCGTTGAATTTCTCTATCACAACGGCAGTCCGATCGACGTGGAACTCCCGATCTTTATTGAGAAAGAGATCGTCTACACCGAGCCGGGCGCCCGCGGCAACACGGCGACCAACGTACTCAAGCCTGCCAAGATCGATACCGGCTACGAGATCAATGTGCCCATCTTTATGAACCAGGGCGACATTGTGAAGATCGATACGCGCACCGGTGAGTACGTCGAGCGCGTGGCGACGGCGTAGTCCGGAGATCGGAAATCGGAAGTCGGAGGTCAGAGATCGGATGCCGGATGCCTTGGTACTGCGAAGCCGGGTCCTCCAGGCGATCCGCACCTTCTTTGTCGAGCGTGACTACATCGAAGTCGAAACGCCTGTCCGCCTGCCGGCACCGGCGCTCGAGCTTCACATCGATGCCGAGCCCGCCGGAGAGCAGTGGTTGCGCACATCTCCAGAACTCCACTTGAAGCGCCTGCTTGCTGCCGGTCATCCCCGCATCTTTGAGCTGGGTCCCTGCTTTCGCCGGGGCGAACGTGGTCGGCTGCACCGTCCAGAGTTCACGATGCTGGAGTGGTATCGCAGCGATGCGGATTATCGCGATACGTTGGTCGAGTGTCGTGAGCTTCTGGTTTACGTGGCGCGGGACGTGCTCGACGGTAGCGTGATCATGCGGGATGGGCGAGAGCTTGAGCTGGGTCCCGAGTGGGCTGTGCAGACGGTAGCGGAGGCGTTTGGTGCGCATGCGGGATGGAACCCGGTCTCGGACTATGACGCTGACCGTTTTGATCTCGATCTGGTCAATAAGGTCGAACCGGAACTGTCGCGTGATGTCCCTGCGATCCTAATGGATTACCCCGTCGAGGCCGCCGCCCTGGCACGCTGTCGGCCCGGTTCTCCTCCCGTCGCAGAGCGCTGGGAACTCTATGTAGCGGGGCTGGAGTTGGCCAATGCCTTCACTGAATTGACCGATCCCGTTGAGCAGCGACGCAGGTTTCTGGAGTGCGCCGAAGCGCGAAAAATGGCTCAAAAACCGGTCTACCCCCTCGATGAAGCCTTCCTGAAGGCGCTTGAGAGCGGTTTAAAGCCCTGTTCGGGGGTTGCCCTGGGTGTTGACCGCCTCGTGATGCTTCTGGGCGATTTTGGGGATATTGACGACGTTCGGGCCTTCTGACGGCAAACGTCCCCTGCCGGCTGTGATGTGCCCCCTGCCGGCTTGTCCGGCAGGAGCACAAGCTTAACAGCCAGAAAGACGTAACAGAAAGCAGGCCCCCGCCGGTTCATCCGGCGGGTGAATAAGCTTTCGCCAGTCTTGCCCATGCTTATTCACCCGCCACACAAGGTGGCAGGGGCCGAAAGCGCATTAGATTCCCTTTTGGCTGGTAAGCTGGCGTTCCTGCCACGCAAGGTGGCAGGGGCACTCTACGTATTCAGCATACCGAAGATCGCGTCGCGCAGCTCGTCGATGCCCTCGCCGGTCTCGGCTGAAATCTGGAGTGGGGTCTCGCCGGTTTCCTGAATGAACGTGGCCAGTTTCTCGGCCGACTCGGGACAGTCCATCTTGTTGGACACAACCAATGAAGGCCGCCGCATCAGGTCGCCGCGGTAGAGCTTGAGCTCTTCCCTGAGATTCCGATAGTCCTCCTCCGGCTCGCGACCATCGGTTCCGGCCATGTCGATGACATAGATAATGTAGTGGGCCCGCTCGATATGGCGCAGGAAGGAGTAGCCTAAACCAACACCGAGGTGGGCGTCTTTGATCAACCCCGGAATGTCGGCCACCGTGGCACGCGTGTAGTTCTCAAAGATGATAGTGCCGATGATCGGGTTCAGCGTCGTAAATGGGTAGGCGGCGACACGGGGGTGGGCATCACTGATCTTGGTCAGAAGCGATGACTTGCCGGCATTGGGGAAACCCACCAGTCCGATGTCGGCCACCAGCTTCAACTCAAGCTTGAGGGATACCTCCTCGCCCGGCTCGCCATTCGTCTGCTCAGTGGGGGCCTGGTGGGTGGAGCTCTTCCAGTGTACGTTGCCGCGGCCGCCCTTGCCGCCATGAGCAATGCAGAACTCCTCGCCTTCGTTCACGATGTCGGCCAGCACCTCGCCACTTTCGGCTTCCATCACCAAGGTGCCGCGCGGCACCTTGATAACGAGATCGCCCCCATTCTTGCCATGCATCTGCTGGCGGCGGCCGGGGCCACCGTGCTCGGCCTTGCGAACCGGGGAGAAGAAGATGCCGATGAGCGAGTCGGTTTCCCGGTCGGCCTTGAGTGTGATGTGGCCGCCACGACCGCCATCGCCGCCATCGGGGCCGCCCTTGGCGACAAACTTTTCGCGTCGGAAGCTGGCCGATCCGTTGCCGCCGTTACCGGCCTTGGCAGAGAGGACGGCGGAATCAATGAACTTGCGGGTTTTCACGCAACCGCGGCTTCGAGCTCAAATACGCTGATGAGCTTGCCGTTTTTCTCGAACTTGACGGTGCCGTCAACCAGCGAGAACAGCGTGTCATCCTTGCCGCGCTTCACGTTCTTTCCGGGAAAGAACTTGGTGCCACGCTGACGTACCAGGATTGAGCCGGCCGTCACGACCTGTCCGTCGTAGCGCTTGACACCCAGTCGCTTGGACTGACTGTCGCGTCCGTTCTTTGCTGATCCACCACTTTTCTTATGTGCCATGGTAAGTTCTCCAACCGTTTATGCGATGCTCTTGACCTTAATCACGGTCAGTTCCTGGCGATGCCCCACTTTGCGGGAATAGCCCTTGCGGCGCTTCTTCTTGAAGTTGATCAGTTTTGGGCCACGAATGTGCTCGACGACAGTGCTTGTCACCGCAGCAGCGTCAATGGCCGGTGTGCCGACTTCCAGGGCCTCGCCGTTAGAGCGTGCCAGAACCGGCTCAAGCTTCACGTCAGCGCCTGCTTCGGCGTCGAGACGCTCGACCGTCAGCGTGTCATCTTCTTTGACGAGGTACTGTTTGCCACCCGTCTGAACTACTGCATATGCATCCATGTTTCCTACCCCCGGCCGCTCGTATGGCCGTCCCTTTTATCCCCGAAATGGTTAAAGCTCGTGAACGGTAAGCCAAAAGCCCCTGTGTGTCAAGGGGTAGGCAGAAATAAAACCTACTTCTTTCACACTTTGCCCTGCTCGTCCTTGATCGTCTGTTCAAGATGCTTGAGAGCCTCAAGATCCTGGGCATCGGCCAACTCGGCGTCGTGCTCTCTACGCCGGGTGGCGAAGCTCTCGTATTCGGTGCGGGCGTGGGATTCCATCTCTTTGCGACTGACGCTGCCTTTGTGAGTCAGGACAGTCATGTCGCTGCCCTTAAGAATGCGGTCCACGTTACCGCGCCAGAAGTCCATGGTGATATCGAGTCGGTTCTTGGCACGCAGTTCAGCGGTTTCGAGGAAGATCACAACCAGCCGGTTGAGGGTGTCGATCTCGTCTTCAGAAAGGTAGTTCTTGGCGATGATGATGTCCTGCTTCCTGACAATGGAGCCCTTCCAACTCGTCAGGCCCATGTTGGGCTGTTCGGAATCGGCACGCGCGGTGATGATTTCGGCCGCGGTCTGCTTGGTGCTGGCGAAAAGCAGTTTATTCTGCGTTTCGGCAAAGAACATCTGAGTCGCCCTATCGGTGGGGTCGTAGTCGCTGCAGAGGGCAAAGAGATCGCGCACTTTCTGATAGAAGCGCTTCTCGGATGCTCGGATGTCGCGGATGCGTGCCAGCATCTCGTCGAAGTAGTCGGGGCGTCCATCCGGATTCTTCAGCCGTTCGTCATCCATGACAAACCCCTTGACCACATAGTCGTGCAGGTGGTGGTTGGCCCACTGCCTGAATTGGGTTCCGCGCAGACTTCGAACCCGGAATCCGATCGCCAATATCATAGGCAGGGCATAGTGGCGAACACTGTATTCCTTGCCGTCAGCGGCAGTTGTTAAGTAATCCTTAACAACTGAATTCTCCTGCAACTCCTTTTCCTCCAATATGTTGGAGATATGCATGCTGATATTGGGCGTGGAGGTGGCAAAAAGTTCTGAAAGCTGTCCCTGATTGAGCCAGATGCGCCCATCCCGGGCATAGAGCGCCACGGACGCCTTGCCGTCGTCTGTCCTGTAGATAATCAGATTCTGCTCGTCCATACTTCGCCTCGTTCACGCTGACGTAGATTGCAACGAGTATGATTCAAGGCCTGCATCCGGTCGAGGAAAGAACGAGACGCGCTCCCTGTTCGTAGATCTTCAGGTTCAGAACAGACGAAAGCTCCCCCAGCGTCAGATCGCAATCCTGTGCTACAGATCCCAGTTCGTCCATGAGCAGCCCCACAGTCAGCAGTGCTCCTTTGAACCAGTGGAGTACCCCAAAGGGGTGCACCATCATAGCCCTGGGTGAAACCCAGGGATCCATGGAGAACATGGATATTGCGGGAGGCGAAGCGGACGAGAACGCCCACGGTCAACCCCCGTCCGCGTGACTCCCGCTAATCCCTTTCGTTGCCTCGGAACCCGGCGTTTCACGCCGGGCTATGATGTTCGACCCCGTTGGGGTCGTGATGCCTCAACATGTCATTTGGAGCACGAGGAACAATGGGGCGGTCAGCAGTCGGTCATGCTCCGACTGACCACTCAGCGAGGCGTTAGCCTGACGTACAGAGGCGGCAGGCGGTTCGAAACTACAAGCGGAGCACGCTATTCGGATTATATCCTCCGGTTTGTCGCTTCTCTCGCTATGCCAGGGCCATCAGGAGGATGGGGATGATAGCGAGAACCAAGGTAACCCCAAGCATGACTACAAGCCCCATGAGCCATAAACGAAACGCATTCATGAACCCAATTGCTTGCCCGGCCTCCGTCTGCACACTATGACCCAGCACCAAAATGAATACATATAACGAGGCAACTGCCACCGCCAGCGTCGCCACAATCGATGAGTGCCCCATAATCGCTAGAGCTACAAGACCGCCGATCTGAGACAGCGCACCAATGACTCCTGCTTTCAGAGTGGCTCTATACATAACTCCCTGCTTCGGGCGAAACCCCAGAACCATCTGCGACACATAATACATTATGAGTGCCGGAAGCATAAGGCTAAGCGGCATAAAGACGAGGGAAGCAATGGACATAGCAATCGCGTTCTGAGACGAGCCAATATCCACAGCAGGTAATGCCTGTAACATAGTCTGGATGTCTGACCGTGATATTGGTGTGCTTGCTTCTGTTTCGGTTGCCCTAAACCGAGGCTGCGGATGACCCTTTGATCGGACATATTCCCTGTCGGCACGACAGAGTTTGTCGAGTTCCACCTTGAAGCGTTTGCCGCTAGGGTTCTCGAGGATGACGTTAGCAGGGCCATTGCCCTTTTCAAGAGACACATATGATGCTTCAAGGATGTCCCCACTGACAGACACCCATTCTCTTGCATGTGTGGTGCACTGGGCGATACCAATCAGGAGCGAAACAGAAATAGAATACGGATACAGCCTACAGCTCATCACTAATCACCCCACCCATATCCCGCACCGCTTACGCCCATATCGCATTGCCTGGTTCAACCCATTTGTTTCAACCAAGAAGATAACCCGCAGTGAGAGCCTTGGACAACCCCCTCTCGCCTCCCATCGCCCCATCAAGCGCATACATTAGCAGACAACCCGCGCTCGAACACTGACGCGACGATACCAGCAACATAGCCAGAGTGCAACCCTCCCCATTGGTTACATGGAGCATTGGGGATAGTGGAGCTCAGCCAAGGTGTATCGGAGCTACTTCGCCACACATCCTCAGGACGAGCGGTCTTCTGGCTGTCGGACACTGGAGCAAGGAGCCCTTGAATTCACGTCGTCTGTTCACGCCAAGGCGAAATCCAGTTTGCGCCCTTCCATATCGACGTTTGCAATCACCACTTTCAGGCGCGACTCAACCACGTAGCGCTTCTTCCCCGCTCGCAACGACTGGTTGGTGCGGCTATGGCGCACGAAGCCGCTGGACAGTTCGCGCACGTGAACCAGGCCCTGGACTTGCAGGGCGGGTATCTCAACAAACAGGCCGAAATTCATAACGCTCACAACCACAGCTTCGTAGGTTTCCGGATTGCCCGAATCGAGCTGCTGTTTGAGAAAACGGTATTTCTTAATCTCCACGACGGCCCGTTCGGCTTCATCAGCACGCCGCTCGGTGTCTGAGCAGGACACAGAGACCTTTTCCAGCTCATCCTTGCCATACATCCGCGGCCCCCGCTTGGCACCCGGCTTGGCGCGCTTCAGCAGCAGGGCGCCCAGTTGACGGTGGACAATCAGGTCCGGGTAGCGCCGAATGGGCGACGTAAAATGGCCGTAATACTGTTTGGACAGCCCGAAGTGTTCGGCCCGCTCGGGGGTGTATTCCGCGCGATTCATGCTCTTGAGCACAGCGAGGCGCACATAGTCAGCCCGTGCATCCCCCTTCACGCTGCGCAGAAACTTGGCCAGGTTGCGTCGATTGGTCAGGTCGCCCGGCTCAAAACCAAGCCCGCTCAACTCAGCCGTCAGGTCCTGCATCTTCTCGGCGCTGGGTGGAGCGTGAACACGATAGATCGAGGGAACGGCCTGGTCAGATAGCTCGCGCGCCGTGGCCTCGTTGGCCGCCACCATGCACTCTTCCACCAGTTGGTGCGACTCGTCATTGGCCACCATACGGATGCCTGTCGTAACGCCCTGCTTATCGACCTGGACCTCGGGCTCCGGGGCATCCAGCTCCAGGGCATACTTTGCAAAGCGGCGCTTGCGGAACTGCTGTGCCAGCCGGTGCAGATCCCGCAGCAGACGCCCAGCTTGCTTGCCTATGCCCTTCGGGTTCTCTCCCATCAGCACCGGCAGCACCTCTTCGTACGTGAAGCGACGACTGGACCGGATACGCGTTCGTGCAAATCGACTGCTCACGACCTGCCCCTTGTCGTCCACGGTCATGAAGACCGAGAAGGCCAGTCGGTCCACATCGGGGCGCAGACTGCAGACGCCATTCGAGAGCTGCTCGGGTAGCATGGGGATCACGCGGTCCGGCAGATAGACACTGTTGCCCCGGAGACGGGCTTCCTTGTCCAGATCGGAGCGGGGTCTCACGAAATGACTCACATCAGCGATGTGCACCCCCAGCACACGCCGTCCTTCTTCGTCGCGTTCCATGGAGAGCGCGTCATCGAAATCGCGCGCCTTGGCCGGGTCGATCGTCAGGATGAACTGTTTCCGCAGATCCACCCGCCGTCCGGGCTTCTCCAACTGACCGCTGACAGTCTCTGCTTCTGTCAGTACGGTGGATGGAAACTCATCCGGCAGTCCGTAATGACGAATCGCAGCAATCGTGTCCTGTGAAGGACTGTCGGCCGGTCCCAACGACTCCACGATCTCGGCCTCGGGGTTGATGTGTGGATCGTCCCATCCCGCAAAACGGATGATCACGCGATCGCCGATCTCGGCTCCGGCCGCTTCCGGCACGTAGAAGTCCTTCTTGTAGCGCGGGTCCATCGGGATCACATAGAAGAAGCGGTCGGTCCGCTTAAGCGTACCCACAATTTCACGCTGAGCGCGTGCCAGGATGCGAATCACCCGTCCTACCCTGACGCGGTCATCCGTGATGCGTTCGGCCAACTCACGGCCAACCCGTACCACAACCGTGTCACCGGGAAGTGCGGTTCCAATGGCGCGACGCGGAACAAAGGCCACACAGCTCCCGCCGGCCCCTTGCACATAGCCATCTCCCCGCTTGCTGACATCCAGCCGACCCGTCACCAGGTCGGCCTCCGCACCAATTGAATAGCGCTGCCCGCGAATGCGTACGATCTCACCCGCCAGCAGCAGCTCGTTCAGCACTTTCTGAAGCTGCTTCTTCTGTGCCCCACGCAGTTTCAGCGCACTGCTGATCTCGTTGGCCGACGGCGGCCGGCGCTTCTCGGTGTGGAGATGCTCCAGCACAGCCTGTTTCAAACTTCCATGTTTCATAATTCACTTTCTGCCGCGGCACAGATGGCCTCCCAGCCATCATAGTTCCAGTCGAGCGGGAAGGCACGGCACTGGTAAGGTTTTGCTTCTTCGATCCGGCATCCATCGCTGTCCAGCATCGAACAGCTATGATCCTTCCGCTCAATGATGCTCAACCCGATGCGGTCCCGTGTCAGACGTGTATGGCTCTGGATAAACGCATCCGTTGAAATGCCCAGCAACGCCGCAATCTTCTCCGGCTCCCCGTCCAGGAGTCGCACCTCGCCGGGGATCCGGCAGCAATTGCCACAGCGTTCGCAGCTAAAATCAGTGGTCGTCATCGGCAGCAATCTCAGAGTCAGGCGTGTCGGGTGCACTCTCATCCTGCTCATGCTCTGTCGGTGCGGCCCCTTCTTCCTCTTCTTCAGATTCCGGCGCCACACCAGGCCGTTTCCCTATCCGTGCCTCTAGAAACTCCCGCACCGTGTCAGCGTCAGCAGCAATCACTTCACAACGCGTGGGCAAGTCGGTCAGGGCCTCGACCACCTCGTGGCGGGCGATGTCGGAGCCGGTCGCCTGCTCGATGGCCGCGGGAAACTTGGCCGGATGCGCGGTTGAAAGGCAGATCATCGGCTCCGATTCGTCCAGGAAGCGGCGGCCGACGCACACCCCGACAGCGGAGTGCGGGTCGAGCAGGTAATCATGTGCCTTGTGGATATCACGAATCGTATCGAGGGTCGCCCTGGTATCGCCCATGTCGGCTACAATCAAGTCGTCAAACGGCACATCGTCACGTCGTGGCAGCGTGAGACGTCCGGTCGCGGCGAAAGCGTTCATCAGGACGCGTACCGTTTCGGCTGATTCACCCAGGCGGTAGTAGAGATAGCGTTCAAAATTGCTGGCCACCTGGATGTCCATGGACGGGCTCAAGGTCGGATGTACGTCGCCCAGGCTATAGTCGCCATCGGAGAAACAGCGGGCCAGGATGTCATTCTCGTTTGTGGCAAGGACGAGTTTGCCCATCGGCAACCCCATCCGCGCGGCGATGTACCCGGCGAAGATGTCCCCGAAATTCCCGGTCGGAACGGCGAATCGAACACGCGTGGCGCCGGTCGTCTCCATCACGCGAAAGGCGGCATAGAAGTAGTAGACCACTTGTGCCAGCAGGCGTGCCCAGTTGATCGAGTTAACCGACCCCAGGTTCCAGCGGTCCTTGAACTCAAGGTCCGCAAAAAGGGTCTTCATCAGCTCCTGGCAGTCGTCAAAGGTTCCTTCCACGGCGAGGTTGAATACGTTGTCGTCCGCCACCGAGGTCATCTGGTGTTCCTGGATCGGGCTGACCCGTCCCTTGGGGTGCATCACGAATATCTTGATGCGGTCGCGCCCCCGCACGCCATAGATTGCGGCGCTGCCCGTATCACCACTCGTTGCAGCCAGGATATTCAGATTCTGCTGCCGCTGCTCAAGAATGTACTCGAAGAGGTTTCCGAGAAACTGAAGCGCCACGTCTTTGAACGCCAGGGTCGGGCCGTGCCACAACTCCAGCACGTGCACGTCGCCCACCCGGGTTACCGGAGTGATCTCCGGCGCCCGGAACGTGGAGGTGCTGGTGCGAACCAAGGTCTTCAGGTCGTCGTCGGGCAGATCCACAAAGAGGCGCATTAATTCGTAGGCCAACTCCTCATAGTCGAGGGTGGCCCAGGACGCCAAGCGGTCCGAGACGTCAGGAATGTGCTCGGGCAGGAGCAGTCCCCCATCGCGAGCCAACCCCATCATGACGGCATCGCTGAACCCAATCGGCTCAATACCGCCACGCGTACTGATATATCGCATACTCATTTCCGGATGATTACAGAATGGGGTGACAAACGAAAGCGGGAATGCCCACGGGCCGGCGATGACACCTAGTGCCCTGTAACGCAAATAGGCTCCCAAAATGCCCTAAGTACTGTCATTCCGAGCGAAGCGAGAGCCTGTGCTGAGCTTGCCGAAGTAAATCTCAGCCTCATGATGTGGCAGAGATCCCTCGACTTCGCTCGGGATGACACACGAGTTATACAAACGCAATTGTGAGACACAACACTAGTAAAGGATTTCGAACGCATCGTGGCGAGCCTCTCGTTCACTGTAGTCTTCGGTCATTTCCAACACCCGGGCTGAGGGCGGACCTTTTTGCAGCCAGCCGCGCAGAACGGCGAGTCCTGCCTCGCTGCCCTCGGCCATCACCTCAACGCGGCCATCGCCCAGGTTGCGCACCCAACCAGTCAGCCCCACTCTTTGCGCCTCATCGCGACAGGCCCAGCGAAAACACACGCCCTGCACACGGCCCGTAAGAAAAAAATGTCCACAGCGCGTCTTCAATTCTGTGCATCCCTCATTGACTCGTCTTCCATCCACTGTCAGAGTATCCGCGTTCAAGAACCAAACCATAATCGTACCATGCGGAGAGAATGATGGAAGAGCAGATTAAGGCAAAACTGGAAGAGATTCGCCCCATGCTTCAGGCCGACGGCGGCGACCTTGAGGTCGTCACCATTGAAGGCACGGACGTTACCCTACGTCTCAAAGGCGCTTGCGGGGGCTGCCCGCACGCCACCATGACCATCAAGCAGGGCATCCAACGAATCCTGCGCGAACAGGTTGACGAGAATATTGTGGTTGAGCAGGCGGTGTAGGGTCACATCTTCGAAATGCCGGGAGCGGGGAAGCAGGGCTGTCCTCTCAGCCTGGCAGGTCGAGCGAAGCTCCGTTTACCCAGAGCGGAGGAGAGGGGTCTCCCTCGCAGGCCTATTATTGCGAAGCAATACTCCAGCCAAGAGGGAGACCCCTCTCCGGAGCGGCATGCCGGGGGAGGGAGTCGAACCCTCACGGTGTTGCCACCGCTGGATTTTGAGTCCAGTGCGTCTGCCATTTCGCCACCCCGGCGCTCTCGGCAGCAGCCTGCGCTTCTTCAGGCCAACCGAGCCCGAAAGCTACGCCAAGGCCTCGCGGTTGTCAAGGTTGGGGCAGAAACCGTTTGCTGTTGGGCTATACTGCTGCTAAAAACGCTCATAGATATGGCTGATGACACTCCCCATCCTGCGCCGGTGCGCCTGCTTCTCATTGAGGACGAATCCGGGTATGCCGGCATGGTGCAACATACGCTGGACAGTGCAGACGAGTCCTTCGATATCACGTGGGTCCCGTCCCTGGGAGAGGCGATAGCCCAACTGAAGATAGCGTCGTTCGATGCGGCCATCCTCGACCTGACACTCCCTGACAGCGAGGGCGTCGCGACCGTCGCTCGCCTGCGCCCCGTGGCACCTCGCCTGCCGATTGTGGTCCTTAGCGGACTGGATGACGAGGCCATTATCTATGATGTGCTGAGCCGCGGCGTGCAGGACTACCTGATCAAGGACACCTCCGCGACCGTGCTCCTCCCGCGTGCGATCCGCTATGCCATCGAGAGCAAGCGCATGGACATCCAGCTCCGCGAGACGGTCGACCGCCTTGAGGGCCTCTTCAAGCAGTCGCCGGACGCCATCTTTGTCGAGAGCAACGAGGGGATCATTCTTGATGTCAATCCGGCCGCCTGCCGCCTCCATCACATGTCACGCGAGGAGCTGGTTGGTAAACACGTTCTTGAACTGGTTCCCGTGGAGAGACGCGAGGCGGTCCGGAAGCGGTTCCATGAATGGCTTAGCTGCGAGATGCAGCGGTTTGAGGGCTTCAGCAGAACAAGTGACGGCGAGGACGTACCCGTGGAAATCCGTGGAGCCAGGATTTCATACAACGGGGAACCTGCGCTGCTTCTCCACGTTCGTGACATATCTGAGCGCAGAGAATCCGAAGCGGCCCTGGCCGAGAGCCAACAGCGATTTCGAGACCTCGCGGACCTGATTCCTCTCCCCCTGTGGGAGACAGATCTCGATGGCAATTTCACGTACACCAATCGCGCCGGCTACGAAACATTCGGCTATGCCGAGGCGGATGTAGAGCGGGGGCTGCATGCCCTGACCGTCTTTGCACGCAAAGACCGGATACGCATGACGAAGGAGTTCCTCGCGCGACTCGCCGACAAGACCTATGAGAGCCAGGAGTACACCTGTGTCACCTCGGAGGGACGCACGTTTCCTGTGCTCATGTACAGTGCCCCCATCCTGCAGGATGGCGAAGTGATAGGACTGCGAGGGATCACGCTTGATATCGAAGACCGCGTGGCACTGGAACGCCAACTGCGGCAGACTGAGAAGCATGAATCCCTCGGCACATTGGCAAAGGGCGTGGCACGCGAGATCAGCAATCCTGTCATGGGCATTATCGGTTATGCAGACCTCCTTAAAGACTTCTTCAAGGAAGACGATGAGGGCACGGATTTCATCGGCGAAATCATCCGCAATGCTCGCGGCATCTCGAATCTGACTCGAGATCTCCTGCGATTCTCGCCCCCCGATATGATCGACTCGTGGGACCGGCTACAAGTCACCGAGGTCGTTAACAACACGGCGTCCCTGGTTCGTTCCAGCCTTGAAGAAAGCGGCATCACATTGTCGACGGAGCTGGGCGTCGCACCTCCCCTGGTACACGGAAACGAGCAACAGATCCAACAGCTGCTGATGCACCTCATCACAAACTCGCAGGATGCACTTAACGAACAAGACCCACCATCCACTGCAGATAAACGCATCACGGTTACCGTCCGCCCCCTCAGCGATGATGAATGGCAGCCGGCACAGAGCCCCTCTGAGCCGGCAGGCCACACAACCGGTGTCCGCATCACGGTGGAGGATAATGGCCCGGGGGTATCGGAGCATACCCAGGAGCGGATATTCGACCCCTTCTTCTCAACCAAACCACGGGACGAAGGCACTGGCCTTGGGCTCTCCATCAGTCACAGCATTGTTCGCGAGCACGGTGGACAGATCACGGTTGAGAGTGAGCAAGGCGCCTATACGCGCATCCATATCGACCTGCCCATCGTCACAGGGGTTTAGCGATCGTAGTTGCTGCCCCACCCCACCGTCTGCCGGTCGGGATCGGCAAGCGAGCGGAGGAGCGCAACGGCGGCCCTTGGCTCCAATGCCGCTGCTTCCAGGTTGTCCAAACGCTCCCAACGAAAATCCAGCCAGTCTTCGGCTGATCGCACCTCTTCACCCGGGAGCAATCCGGGGATGCTCAGTTCGAAAAGAAGATTGATTTCATCGATCTCGCGGCCCTTCTGTTCGAACCGGTTCTCCACGGCTCCAAGAAAGGCGCCCACGTGTGCGACAACACCCAACTCTTCCTTGATCTCGCGGGTGAGTGCCGTGGCGGCAGACTCGCCCTTTTCGATGTGTCCACCGGGCAGATAGGTATTCGCATGGCCACGTCCGTGACAGAGCAGGAGATACCCGTCCACCACACAGACTCCACGGGTGATCACTTCAATTCCATGCCGATTAGTCATCGCCTGTTCTCCTGCCACCACTCCAGAACTTCACCCGCTAAGAACAGGGAGCCCGCCACGCACACACACCCCTCATTGCGACGTGCCCACTCCTGTGCCTCTGTCAGGGCCACCCCCAGGTCAGCACTGGCAACCGCATCAAGTCCAGCAGAGACAGCCAGGTGCTGCAGCTCATCCTGAGCCATGCCTCTTGAATGGGTCAGTGGCACGGTCCACACCTTCGGCTTGAGCACTGCCAACTCCTGCAGTGTAGCACGAATCTGCTTGTCTGCACACATACCCAACACCAACCCCACCGGCTGCCCCTTCATCAGTCGCCTGAGTGCACGTGCCAAGGCGTGTGCAGCATCGGGATTGTGCGCGCCATCGACCAGGAGTACCGGATCGCGCTGAAGCACCTGCAGGCGCCCCTCCCACTCTGTACACACGAGGCCCGCCGCCACTGCACTCTCTGAAACAGGCAGCCGCACGTCGTCGCGCAGCACTTCACATGCCGCAACTGCGAGCGCAATATTCTCGAGCTGGTGCTCACCCAGCAAGGGGACTGTCATGGGCGGGTAGATTGTAGTGGGTGTCGAAATCTTCACGCGAAGACCATCCAGGCCCATATCCAACAGGTCCACGCTGATCGTCTCAGCGGCATCGCACAGAGGGGCGCCACGCTCGGCGGCCAGACGAACCAGGACCTCACGCGCTTCCGCCGGCATGGCACCGATAACCACGGGGCGGCCCGGCTTGATGATGCCGCCTTTCTCGCCGGCAATGGCGGCCAGGTCATCGCCCAGGTAGTCCGAATGATCCATCGCTATGCGGGTTATCACAGAGACAGCCGGCCGCACAACATTGGTGGCATCCAATCGCCCCCCCATGCCCGTCTCCAGTACAGCTAATTGCACCCCGCTGTTCCGGAAGTGCTCAAAGGCCAGGGCAGCCGAGCACTCGAAAAACGTTACCGGCTGATCCCGCCTGGCATCCACCTCTTCGGCTGCGGTCTCAACCCGGCTCATCAGTTGCGTGAGCGTGGCGTCATCCACCATCTCACCGTTCACGCGAAATCGCTCGTTGAGACGTATGAGGTGCGGCGAGGTGAAGAGACCCGTACGGTATTCCGCCTCTCTCAGGATTGACGCCACCATGGCGCAGACTGAACCCTTGCCATTTGTGCCGGCCACATGCACCGCAGCAAAACTCTCCTCGGGATGTCCCAGCACATCCATCAGGGCAGCCACTGTTTCAATCCCCGGCTTGATCCCCAACCGGCGACGAGCGAACAGACGCTCAATCTGTTGTGTCATCTCCATCCCTACACTCCCCGTCCAACAGTGGCCACCCACACCCGGTGGGCGCCGGCTTGCTTCAAGGCCTTCGCCACGGCACTCACCGTCGCGCCCGTTGTCATGATATCGTCAATCAGCAGCAGACTGCGACCCGAAACCCACCCGTTGGGCCGCACCGCAAAGGCGCCCTCCACGTTCTTGCGCCGCGCTGCAGCATTGAGCAGCGCCTGCGTATCCGTATGACGTGTGCGGTAGAGTCCGGCATCCGAGAACTCAAAACCCGCACGGCCCGCAACATGTTGCGCGAGCAGGCACGACTGGTTGAACGTCCGCTCACGGCGGCGTCGGCTGTGGAGCGGCACGTACGTCACGGCATCTATCACTTCGTTAGCGAAGTGAACGTCCACACAGCTGGACAACATGCCGCCCAGTTCCCGAACCAGGTGTGTGGCCTTTCCATACTTGAAGGCCTTCACGCAGTGCTGCAGGGCGCCCTCGTAATGCGCCGCGGAGCGCGCGCGATCGAATGCGGGTGGGCGACGACGGCACCAGGCGCACACGTACGTGGCATCGACCTGCCCCTGCACAGGGTCACCACACCAACTGCAGAACGGAAACTGGATCAGGGAGACATCACGGCTGCAGTCCCAACAGAGGTGACGCCCGCGTTCCTTGACGCTTGTACCACACACGACACAGGACCGGGGATAGACAAAATCCAGAAACAGGGATGCTTTGTGCCAGAGCGGCATGCGATCCTACCCATCAGCGTGGCGCGCCAGGATCAGGCCGAAGCGCTCGCGGTCAGCGTCCGTGATGGCCGCTGCCGGTGTCAGAATGGCACTTTCCATTGCACTCCTGCAGCTGCAGCTTCGTTCCCTGCCCACCTGGCCGGCGAGCTCGATGACAATGGCCTTGGCAAGCTGTGTGTTGGCCACGAGGTGACCCATCACCATCTCGACCGTGACATTGCCGGCCTCTTCATGCCAACAGTCATAGTCTGTCACCATGGCCATGGGCTGATAGCAGATCTCTGCCTCGCGGCAAAGCTTGGCTTCACCCAGGCTGGTCATGCCAATGACATCAAAGCCGTGACTGCGGTAGACATTCGACTCCGCACGCGTTGAGAACTGCGGGCCCTCCATATTCACATACGTGCCGCCTGCGTGGACACAGTTTGGCAGCCCCTCCTTCTTGATCACGTCACGTGCCGTAGCCGCCATGGTCTCGCGCAAGCTGGGACAGGTCGGATCGGCCATGGAAACGTGCGCCACCACGCCATTGCCGAAAAAGGTATGCTCAAGTGACTTCTTGGTGCGATCGTAGTACTGATCGGGCAGCACAATGTCACGCGGACTGATGGATTCCTTAAGGCTACCCACAGCACTGATGGAGATTAAGCAGTCGACCCCGAGCGCCTTGAACCCATAGATATTCGCGCGGTGATTGATTTCCGAGGGCATGATGCGGTGCTGACGCCCGTGGCGGGGAAGAAAGACCAGCTCAACACCGTTCAGCTCAGCGCAACAGTACTGATCGGACGGTTCGCCAAACGGAGTGTCGGGCGCCTCGTAGCAGACATTCTGCAGCCCCTCGATCTCGTACACACCACTGCCACCGATAACACCAAGTTTCATTGTGCCCTCCGTGGGGGAGTAGGCCGTCCGGGGGTCGAACCCGGGACCCCTTGATTAAAAGTCAAGTGCTCTAGCCAACTGAGCTAACGGCCCTCATGAAAGGCTAGAAAGCTAGGCCATTCCACGCCGCCTGTCAAGACGGGCGGCGGAAAAAGCCGGCAGGGAATTGCGACCATTCTTCGCGCCATCGGCGCTAAGCGTGAGAGAGCTTTGTGATCTCGCGCTTGTAGCGCTGGTCGACCCAGTCGCGCATCAGCGATGTGGGACGAACGCGCTTGCGGCGAGCGATACGCTTGATGCCCTCGTATTCGCCAGGATCGATGCGCAGCGAGATGACCTTCTTGACGGGGATATCGAACTCGATCTCCCCATCTGCGATCGGCTGCGACTCGTAGTCGGACGAGTCATGTTTCATCCAGAACGCGTGCTCTTCCTCATCGGTCTTGAACGTTGGGAGTTTCTTCTTCTTGCTCATGATCGTATGTGCCTCTTCTTCTCTCTCGGTGTCATGTTCCGGGCCGAGATGATCCGTGCATCTGCCGGACGTTCCGGGACAAAGACGATGAATAGATGGCGTCCTTCCCTGGTCTGCCCCCAAGCGAAGTATTTCTTGTTCCCGAACCGGTCCCGCCCATCCACATGGATCACGGGCCGCCGCCTGAAGACATCGCAGATGTCGTTCAAGCTGATGTCTCGCCGCTCGATCTTGTCTTCGATCTCTTCCGTGGCGAAGTATACGCGTTTAATCTTCATGGTCTGACATGAACGTAATACGTTTGTATTGCATCGTCAAGGTCGCTTTTCGATCGAGAACAGGACTGCCGCTAATCTGTCGATGCGGTCTTCCAAGTGCCGGAATACACCGTCAATCTATTCGCTTGCCTTTGAGGGCATCCATTGCGGCGTTGATTTCGGCTTCCTGTTTGCTGTTGCCGCGGCCGACACCACGGACCTTGTCGCCAAGGGCAACTTCAACGGTGAAACGCCGGGCGTGGCCGGGACCGTCTGTGGCAATGACACGGTAGGATGGGCTTTGCTTGTACTTGCGCTGGCACTGTTCCTGGAGCGCCCCTTTCGGGTTATCGGCCCAGCGGTCCCTGTCCTCGTCGGCCAGCCGCGGGGCAATAATGCGATCGAACACCCGCCGCGCCGCCGGGATGCCTCCATCCAGGTAGCAGGCACCCAACAAGGACTCGAATGCGTCCGCCAGATTCGACTCGCGCTCGCGTCCGCCCGACTTCAGCTCGCCCTTCCCCAGCTTGAGATGGTCGCCGATCCCCAGTTCGGATGCCATCTGCGCGAACGCACGGCCACTGGTCACCTTGCTGCGTGCCGAGGTCAAGTAGCCCTCCTCCTTGGACGGATTGTCCTTGTAGAGCTCCGCTGCAGCCAGGAACCCCAGCACGGCATCGCCCAGGAACTCCAAGCGCTGGTTGTCATAACGTGTCTCGTGGTTCTCGAACCGGAATGACCGGTGTGTCAAAGCCATGTCCAGCAATTCCTGGTCACGGAATCGATACCCGATCTTCTTCTCCAGCTCACGAAAGGGTCTTTTCTTCCCTAGCATCATCTCCTCCGACTTCCGATTTCAGACCTCTGGCCCCTGGCCTATGCGCGCGGATGAAACTTCGCGTGCACAGAGCGCAGTCGGCCCTGGTCAATGTGCGTATAGATCTGGGTGGTACCGATATCGGCATGACCCAGCATTTCCTGGATTACGCGCAGCGGCGCCCCGTTCCTCAACAAGTGACTCGCGAAGGAGTGGCGCAGCGTGTGTGGTGATACGGTCTTCGTGATGCCCGCCAGCCGTGTGCAGTCCTTGATCAGCTTCCACAGTCCTTTGCGCGAGAACCCACCTCCCCGGTAGGTGAGAAACACATGATCGTCCGTACCTTCGCGCACGAACTCCGGGCGGCCCTCCTTCAGGTAGTGCTCCACTGCCGTGCGCGCCTTGCCGCCAAAAGGAACCACGCGCACCCTGTTGCCCTTGCCGCGACAACGGATGTAACCCGAGTCGAAATGGATGTCGCCGCCGCGTAGATCACCGAGCTCGGAGACCCGCATGCCTGTTCCATAAAAACACTCCAGGATCGCCCGGTCACGCAGGGCATAGCGGTCTGTCCCCACCGGAACAGCCAGCAACCGCTCCACTTCTCGCTCCGTCAGCACGCCGGGCAGAATGCGCCATAGCCGGGGCGACTCCATCACTTCGGTCACATTGCCGTCCATGATGCCTTCCTGCCGCAGGTACGTGAAGAACACCTTGATCGCCACCAGTCGCCGCGAAATCGAGTTCACGCTCAGCCCACGATCGCGCTCGCTCATGAGATAGTCGAGGATCTCGTCGCGTTTAACGTTGTTGAAGGAGGAGATGCCCTTTTCGGCCAGGTAGTCAGTGAAGCTACGGAGATCCGCCAGGTACGCCTTGCGCGTGTTTGCGCTCAGACCTCGCTCAAGACAGATGAAGTCGAGAAATTGCTCAACTAGTGCATGCATGGGCTCAGTTCTGAGTTAACAGTTCTGAGTTCTGAGTTGGGAGCCCTGGTACACCCAGGACCCGCCCCGGCGGGCAGGCTCACAACTCAAAACCTGGAACTCTCTACCGACAGCTTTCCGGCAAGGCAGCGCGAGCCTTCTCGTCAGCCGGAATATTGTTGGCCTGGAAGCCGGCTTTGGCCAGCGCGTACTCGATGTTCTTGAGCGACAGCTTGAGACTCTCATAGGGCACGGTTACGTCCCGCCTTTCCCGATCGACGGTCACCAGGTCGCCCTGCACACCGGGAATGCGTCGCACGATCGACACCACACGATCGACACAGGCCTGGTTATTCATTTGCGGCACGGTGATGCGGGCAATCCGGACATCCTGTTTGCGGCATCCCGCTGCCAGTCCCACCAGCACGACCATCAGGAGTATCGCTCGAACTTTCATGGGCACACCCTAGCAACCCACCAGCGCCCGTCGCAAGGTGAAAGGGAATCCCATCGCCCGCCGTCAGAGCATGCGGACGGGTTGGCCGGTGGCGGCCATGACGCTTTTCCACAGTTCGCCTTCGGGCTCCACTTTGCGGCGTGAGCCGGTTGCCAGGGCAATCGGCAGGTTGATGAAGGCGTCGTTCCAGTGGCCCACCACCACATCGGTCTTACCCGCCATGGCGGCATGCACCGCATGCCTGGCAAACAGGTCGCACAGCAGGCTATCTTCCGAGTTCGCGGCCACCCCGCGCACATAGTAACTCGGATCCAGATACTTTATGCTGAGATCCAGACCCGCCGTCTTGAAGTGGGCTTTGATCTGCGCCTTAAGAAAGAGGCCGATGTCCGCATGTAGCTTGTTGCCCGAGGCATCGATACCGGCATCTTCATGCTCAAGCAGATCCTGTCCTGCGCCCTCGGCCACCACGATCAGAGCGTGGTCTCGCTGGCGGAGGCGCGCCTCAAGCGCAGCCAAAAGGCCGTTCTCGCCCTCCAACGCAAAAGGTACCTCGGGCACCAGGCAGAAATTGGCCTCCTGGCTCGCCAGGGCGGCGCCGCAGGCGATGAACCCCGAGTCGCGGCCCATCAGCTTGACCAGGCCTACGCCGTTGTAGGCGCCCTTGGCCTCGTTGTGAGCGCAGGTCAGCACATCGCGCGCCTTGTCGATGGCCGTGCTGTATCCGAACGAGCGTGAGACAAACTGAATATCGTTATCGATCGTCTTGGGAACCCCCACAACCGCAATCTTGAGTCCACGCCGCAAGGCCTCGGTAGCGATGTCATGCGCCCCCCGCTGGGTGCCATCTCCTCCAATGCAGAGCAGCACATTGATGCCGCGCGCCTCGAGGCAGTCCACGATCACGTCGGTGGGTTGTCCGCCACGCGATGACCCGAGGATCGTTCCGCCGGCATAGTGGATGTGGTCCACGATCGCCTCGTTCAGCACGATCGGATCGAGACCATAGTCCGGGTTCAGGCCGCGGTATCCGAAGCGGATGCCCAACACCTCCGGTACGCCGTAGTTGTGGGTCAGAGCGAAGTAGGCTGAGCGGATCACATCATTGATTCCAGGACAGAGTCCGCCGCAGGTCACGATGGCGGCGCGTACAGTGGAGGGGTCAAAGAAGATGTGCTCACGCGGACCCGCCTTCTCAAACATCACGTCCGGCAGCTCGATGCGATCGCCAATCGTGATGTCGAACATCACACGCGTCGCATCCGGCACAAAATCGCCGAGCCCATCATCCAATTCTGTCGAAAGCCCCAGCGGTGACAGCGCCACCGGTTGGCCGAGATTGTTAACAGCTGTATCCATATCTATCGTCCCTCCTGTTCAAGATCGCTCCAGACCATACCAGACTGGGCGCGCGGTTCAACTCGTATGGCACGGTAAAGATGGACGCCACGCCGTCTTTATCCGGCTTCTGCATTGGCGACCGCAGATGTCACGGGGTATAGAGGGTCAGTCCCTCGCAGTCCCATATGGGCACTGGTTGCTTGACCGGTCTACCGGCGGTTACATAGGCTGGGGGTTCTCATACCAGGAGAGTGAGGCGTAGACAGATGAGCAGAGAGATAGATGCAATGTGGACCGTCCTGATTCTGGCTGTCGCGGTCACCGCGCACGGTGATGTGACGGGGTGGCGCGGCAATGGTTCCGGGCAGTTCGACGACACCCCTGCCCCACTGACGTGGAGCGCGAGCGAAGGCATCGCCTGGAAGACCGCCATGCCGGAGTGGGCCAACGGCTGCCCGATACTCGTCGCCGGGCGGCTCTATGTGACGGCTGAGCCGGATCGCCTCCTCTGCCTGTCGGCCACCGACGGCAGCGTCATCTGGGAGCAGGCGAACCCGAGATCGGAGGCCCTGCCCGCAGGTGAACGGGCAGCCTACGCCGCCAAGAGCGCAGCGTACGAGAAACTGGCTGCAAAGCGCAATGAACTCAAAGGCAAGCTACGCGGCATTGGCAAGCAGCTCAGCGACAAACCGGCCAATGCGGCGGAACTGAAGGCCGAGAAGGCCAGGCTCAAGGCGGAGAAGGAGGCGATCGATCAGAAGAGCGCACCACTCCAGGAGTTCGCCAGGCCGAGGACACACGGTGTAAACGGGTATGCCACGCCCACGCCTGTGAGCGACGGCACGTACGTCTACGGCCAGTTCGGCGACGGCATCGTTGCCTGCTACACGCTCACCGGGCAGCGTAAGTGGATCCGCTATGTCGCCCCGTCAAAGCATGGCTGGGGCCACAGCGCATCTCCGATCCTGGTGGCGGACAAACTGATCGTCCATATTGCGGACACGGTGCACGCCCTCCGGGTCGCCGACGGCCAGACGGTCTGGTCGACGCAGAGCGGATCGAAATGGGGAACGCCGATGGGGTTCCGTGTGGGTGATCAATGGGCCGTGCTGACAACTGGCGGCGATGTGCTGCGCGCGAGCGATGGGCGGGTGGTAGCCAGGGAGATTGCCAGCCTGCCATGGAGCTCGCCGATTGCCGAGGGCAACACGCTCTATGTGGTAGACGAACGCGAGGCCAAGGCGCTACGCATCCCGGACGCCATGGCGGACGAGCTGACCTTTGAGGCGCTCTGGAGCATGAAGCCGGAGCGGAACCGCTACTACGCGACGCCGCTCTTTATCGACGGGCTGCTCTATGCGATACACCGCAGCGGCACGCTCACGGTGATCGATGCGACCAGTGGCGATGCGGTCTATACCCGGAAGCTGCCGCTCGGCGGCACCGTCTACCCCAGCCCATTCCTGGCCGGAGGAAATATCTACGTCAGCTCCGACACCGGCAAGACCATCGTCATCAAGCCGGGACGGACATACGAAGAGCTGGCCAGTAACTCGCTGGAAGGCTTCCGCAGCACCCCCATCGCGGATGCCGGAAGGGTGTATGTACGAGGTCTGGAGCACCTCTACTGCATCAAGGGCGTGCAGCCCTGACGGGGCGAAGGGTCATTTCCACGCGCCATCACACTTGTCACGGCGTAGTCCGAAGGAGGAAGGCGCTTTTCGATTCAGGCAACACACCCGACAGGGGTAACACCCTTTTTAAGGATGATGTTGCCGTACTTGGCCGTGGTGCCCGTGACCACGCAGGCATAGGCCTTCTCGGCACGCTCGTAGAAGGCGAAGCGGTCGATCCGTTTCACGGCAGGAGCATCCGGCGCCGCTTTCCTGATGGCGGCCATGTAACCGGCCTCCACCTGCGGGTCGAGCTCGTCGCCTTCCACGGCAGCCATCATGATCAGCGGGTCGTCATAGCTATCGAGTTCAAAGAGCGGGATAATGCCTTCCAGCAAATCAGCCACCTCCAACCCATCGCCGCGCAGCACGTTCCGGGGACAGAACGAATGCCCGGGAAAATGGGCGTCTGACAACACAATCTCGTCGCCATGCCCCATTTCGGCGAGAATCTTCAACAACTCAGGCGCAATGATCGGGTCAATACCTTTTAACATACTCGTCTCCTCCTGTTGCCCATCATACGTTTCTTCGGGTGGCAATCTGGTCTGCCGTAACGGCGAGAATAATGATCAGGCCGATGGCCACAAGCTGCCAGTTGGTCGAGATGCCACAGAGCGTAAGACCATTGCGGAGGAACCCGATCAGGAGCGTACCGATAACCGTCCCCACCATCGAGCCTCGCCCGCCTCCCGGCGAGCACCCGCCAATAATCACGGCGGCGATAATGTCCAGTTCCAACGCCAGGCCTGCCGTTGGCTGGGCCGAACTGGCTCGTGATGTCGTAATCATGGCTGCCAGGCCGACCAACGCGCCGGTAAGGGCATAAATGACCACAAGCACACGGTTCACGTTCACCCCTGCATGAAACGCCGTCTCGACATTGGAACCGATCGCGTAGGTATAGCGACCGAACCGGGTGTACTTCAGCACGAAGCCTGTGATCGCCAATACAAGTGCCAGTAGCAGAACAGAGACAGGAATCCCGGCGACCCGGCCGGTGTCGAGCAGCGTGAAGTCGGACACCGCAAACGGCTTCCCCGAGTTCATCAGCAGGGAGGACCCACGGAAGATACTCATCGCGCCAAGCGTCACGATGAAGGGCGCCAGCTTGAGGCGCGTAATCAGTGTACCGTTGATGCCACCCACAATGGCACCGACCGCGATGCTGACCAGGATGCCGCCAAACATGGCGCCATTCGTGAGATCGATACTTGCACCCGAAGCCACGTCTGCCAGGCTTGCACCCGAGAACAGGAGCATCGCAAGCGCCCCGGTCATACCGCACATGCCCATCATCGTACCGACCGACAGATCAATGCCGGCCGTGATAATCACAAACGTCATTCCCGCCGCCATGATCAGGTTGACGCTCGTGCGGCTCAGGACATTCGTCAGGTTGGTCGCTGTCAGAAACTCGTTCGGGACAAGAAACGTCCAGAGCGAGAAAATGAAGATCAGGGAGCAGAACGGGAGCAACTGTTTAGCAAATCGATTCATGGTTATTCCTCCTCCACGGCCGCGAGGTGCATAACTGCCTCCGGAGTGGTTTCCTTCGTTAACAGGTTGCCGACAAGTCTTCCGCGCCGCATGACCAGGATACGGTCGCAGATACCAAAGAGCTCCGGAAGCTCAGACGAGATGACGAGCTGCGCTTTGCCCTGCGCTGCGAGCTCATTGATGATCCCGTAGACCTCCTTCTTCGCACCCACGTCGATGCCGCGGGTCGGCTCGTCATAGATAATGAACTCGGTATCGGCCATCAGCCAGCGGGCAATCAGTACCTTCTGTTGGTTACCGCCGGAAAGCGAACGTGCCGGGGCATCCGGTTCCGCCCATTTCACACGGACTTTCTTACCGAATTCCTCACACAACTGCTGCTCGCGCCTGAGATTGAGGACGGACGCCATGCCAATGCGTTCGTAGTTGGGAAGCGTGATGTTCCAGCTACACGGCAGCCCTGTGCATATGCCTGTACGCTTGCGGTCCTCTGTCAGGAGCGCGATTCCCTGCCGGATGGCGTGCTCAGGATCCTTGACGCGCAGGGACTGTCCCTTGAGCAGCATCTGTCCCGCCGTTGGCGGCACAACGCCAAAGATGGCGCGGGCGGTCTCGGTGCGTCCGGCCCCGACCAGCCCTGCCATGCCGACGACTTCGCCCTTGCGCACCTCGAACGAGATATCACGGATCCCCTCGCCCGATGCAAGGCCCGCGACCTCGAAGTGGACATCCCCGATCGAGACGTGGCGCTCAGGGAAGAAGTCCTTCAGCTCCCGCCCAACCATGTGGCGTACGACATCATGCACCGTGAGATCGGCCGTTGTGTCGGAGTGAACGACCTCGCCATCACGTAGAATACTGAGGTCATCGGACAGGTCCATCACCTCTTCCATGCGATGCGAGATGTAAATGATCGTCAGTCCTCGTGCGCGTAGATCCTTCACGATCGCGAACAGGTTGGCTGCCTCCCCCTCGGAAAGGGATGAGGTGGGCTCATCCATCACGATGATGTGCGCATCGCGCATGAGCGCTTTGAGCAGCTCGACAATCTGGCACTGCCCCGAGGTGAGGTCACGAATCATCGCTTCAGGATCAATATCGAAGTGATACTGGTCGCACAGCTCCTGCGTCTTGCGGATCATCTCTGCGGCATCGGTCTTGAAGGGGATCGCGGACATGATTTCACGGCCGAGAAAGACGTTTTCATACACCATCATGTGTTCGGCCAGGTCCAGCTCCTGGTAGAGCATCGAGATTCCCGCGTCGATGGCCTGCCCCGGTTCCATGAAGTCCTGCCGCTGCCCATCGACAACGATGGTGCCTGCATCCTCTTTGTAGACACCGGAGAGCACTTTCATCAGTGTCGATTTGCCGGCGCCATTCTCGCCACACAGCGCATGCACGCTGCCGGGTCGGGCCGAGAAGGTCACATCCTTGAGCGCCTGGACAGGGCCGAAGCGTTTGGAGATACCCTCCATCCGAAGGGAGTATGCCTGTTGGTTCATCGCTAGAGCCCCAGTGCGGTCGGATGTTCTTTCTTGAGCCGCTCGATCGTCTCGGCGTTGGCAACCATGCTCGGAATCGGCACGCGCTTCTCCAGTGCCTCACCGTTGATGGCCCTGACCACGAGCTGGACGCCCTGGTATCCGATCTCAAACGGATTCTGTACGATCAGCGCCACCACTTTGCCCGCCTCAATGCCCTCGACCAACACCTTGTCGGAGTCGAAACCCACGAACTTGACCTCGGTTGCGAGACCGAGACTGTCCAGTGCCTTGTACGCACCAACCGAACTGGGGTGATTGACCGCGAACAGGCCGTCAACCTTGCCCCTGTTCCGCAGTAGCATGTCGGCTGTCTTCTGCCGGCAGTCTTCGGGGGTCCCCAGCGTGTACTGCTGGTCGACGATCTTCATGTTCGGAAACTCCCTGGCGAGTGTCTCGGCAAAACCGGCAGCCCGGGCGTCGGTTGACGCGGAGTTCTGGACGAACTTGGTCAGGATGATGTTGCCGCGGCCACTCAGAACGCCCCCCATGATACGGGCCGCTTCGGCGCCGCCTGCGTAGTTATCCGTCGCCGCAAACGCGGCATACATGGACGGGTCCGCATCCACAGCCGAGTCGATGATAACGCACGGTATACCGGCGGCCTTGACCTTCTCTACGGGCCTGACAAGCGCCTGTGAATCGTTGGGGCCCAGCACGATGCCGGCAACGCCCTTGGCCATGACATCCTCAACCGCAGAGATCTGCTTCTCCCGGTCGCTTTCCTGCTCGGGACCGGTCCAGATGACCTCGTACCCCAGGTCACGCGCGGCCTGGTTGGCTCCCTTGTGGACCACCTCCCACCACATGGACGCCGTGCCCTTGGGGATGACGGCCAGCAGCTTCACCTCGTCCTGTCCCTCATCGTACGACAGCTTCTTGACCACGCCGCTGACAAACAGCACAGCCGATACGGTCAGGATGGCGGTAACCCCCCAGTTCCCCTTCGTCATGGTATCTCCTTATCTACAATGCCGTCTTGATAGCATCCAGCGTCGCGCCTAGCAGACGACGCGCGAGCGGGTCCAACTCATCTTCCAAGCCCTGAATATGGAAAGTGCGCTGCACGTGACGCATCCTCTCGCCGGGCTGGAGCGCGGCGGCAGGCGAAGAGGTCTCCAGCTCATAGAACGGTCCCAGCGGAGCAACGCCCGGTTCGGGTGATCCGTCGTTGTAGGAGTTGATCACGTCGCCCGCGTACGGATGCTCCTGAAGCTCCCACATGGAGTTAACGAAGCCGTTCGGCGCGTCCTGCACATTGTAGGTCACGATGTTGAGCACCTGGCCAGCAGCGTCGTAACTGCCCGCAATGCCTTTGGAGCGCTGCGGAGTGATTCCGATCTTGCCGCGCCGGGTGCCGTCGCCGCGGAAGAAGAGCTTCTGCTCCTCGACTTTCAGGTACTCCGGCGAAACCTTGCCGAAGTAAGTGTCGTTGACTTTCGGGCCCAGTTCCTTCTCGCCGCCCTTCTTGAAGGGAATCACGACGGTTGTTTCGGGCGAGGGGTTGTACATACCAAGAATCCAGATCGAAAGCAGACCCGTCTCCGGCTTCCAGGCATTGGAACCCGCGTTGGTGATTCGGTTGTCCGTTTCATACCCCACCATGCGCAGTCCCGCGCCGAGCTCAACGCCCAGTAGCCTGGCGGCATCTTCTTTGGCAAGCAGCTTAACCGTGCGCTCAATGCCAATATCGAAGGTGGTGCCGCTGTAGTTGACCAGCTTCGCGCTGTGCTTGAACGTCGCGGTGTCTTTGGTTTGCGAGACGATTTCGAATGCCTCGGTATCGATCACCGGGGGCGTTGCCCAGTCAGAGAACTCAAACTTCGTTCCGGGCTTGAAGAAGATCGCGTACTGACCACCCTCGGGTCCAAGCCAGAAGCGCTCTTCTCCGCCGAAGATGTAGATATGCTCTTCGAGCTTCCCCTTCTTTTCTTCGTCCGAAAGGAGTCCCTTCTCAATGACCGGCCGATTGATCCATCCAAAGCTAGGCCCGGCCTCGCGGTCGAAGGTACTGGTCATCACACGCCCCTGGTAGCCAGGCGCCACCGCAACCGCTGCATCACCGTCCTCCAGCAGAACAATCGGTGTGTGCTGCTTCATAAAAGCCACATCGTCGGCGAACCCACCGTCACCACTCATCGACGCGCATCCGGAAAGCATCACCGCCGCTCCAACCATCCCCCATCCTGCTGCTGTCTGCACCTTCCTCATCGTCTCTCCTTTCTGCGTGGACGCTTCCGGAAAGAATCCGCCCCAGCGACCTGGCCAATCAGCGCCTCATCAGGCGCGTCTAACGACACGGCTGTTCTCCCCCAGGCGTTAGAAACTCCCGCACCCATGCATGGCAGCCTATGTCGATTCCCCTCACGCCTGCACACGTAACACATGAACGCTCAGCGAGTGTGCCACAATGGGACGGGGTCGGCCAACACCTGATTACGTGATGCGTGATGCAGGATACGACACCGAAGATTCTGCTTACCCAACGAAGGGAGGAATCAGGCGTTAGGCTGGCTCACGAGACGCAACTCGGTCGCCTTATAGAAGACGCCGAAGAGGAAGGGCTGATCCGGAACCCATTTACGCTTGAGAATACGTCGTCCGGAGAGTAGTCTCTGCGGTCTTTTCTGAGTACATCGGGGTGTAGCGCAGCCTGGTAGCGCGTTAGCTTTGGGAGCTAAAAGTCGTGGGTTCGAATCCCACCACCCCGACCATTTGGGCCACAATAAGTGCGGCCTGGCGATCGACCCGGCGCCGACAGCTAGGCCGCTGTTCCCTGTTCCGACTGCGAAAGCTCGATCGGCTTGTAGCCGCCCTTCATGCGGAAGTAGACCATCAGTCCCGCGTAGCAGATCAACATGATCAGCGGTAGACTACTCACTTTGAACAGTGCATCGCGTTTTGCCTGCTCCCGCACACCGACTACCTCGCCCTTGAACGCGTCGCGGGCCTCCTCGGTTGGCAGTGTTTCAGCATGCGCCTCCAGGCGCTTCTCGTCGATGGGGCGGTACTTGCCAAACAGACTCTCCTTCTCATCCCCCGACACGACCTCATAGATCCCCGGCGCACTCTCAGCCAGGGATGTCTCTATGGTAGTGTTTTGGATGTAGCCCAGCCACGGTCCGCCCAGGATGCCTACACCGAGCATGCCTACACCGGCAATTGCGTTCAGCGTCAGTGCCCCGCCCTTCGGGAAGCGTTCGGCAATGAACCCCAGCGTGGTGGGCCAGAAGAAGCACTGTCCGGCACCGTAGATCGTGGATGCGAGCAGGATCGCGACACCGGCTTCCGTGCTGATCTTCGACAGCGTCACGATGCCAATGATCACCATCACACAACTCACGGCGAGCAAGCCCAGCGGGCTCAGTTTCGTGATACGAAGGATCGGGCCGGTTAAAAAGCGCAACACCATCATCAGCGTTGCCGTGTAGACCAGAATCCAACCGGAGTTGAGACCGATCAACTCCATGGCGGGCCCCATTAGCTCCTTGATCCAACCATCCGTCCCCAGCTCAGTTGTCGCCAACAGAAGCATGACCACGAGCATGAAGATGTACATGGGGCGCCCGAAGGACTTGACGTATAGCCCGTAGACGACTGCCACAACGACGGACGCGATGATCAGTGCCGCCCATGGAGTCGCCACGCCGGCCATTGCCGCAAACACACGGCCCATTTCGCAGATGACAAGGATGGCCACGATCCCGATGCCCAGTCCGCCCGGCTCTTTCAGCATATCACGGTAGGACACACCGGCCGCAACGCGCTCGTTGACCGGGAAGTGGCATTTCAGCAGCATGATGCCGTAAGCGATCGCCGGCAGGAAAATCAGAGCCGCTTTCACTTTCCAGTGGACGTCACCGAGCATGATCGTGAGGGCTCCGGCAATCATCAGGCCGCACGGCCACCCTGCATGCAGAATGTTCAGCCACTTGGTCTTCTCTTTGGGGTAAACCGTTGCCACGGCAGGATTGATCACTGCTTCCACGGCGCCATTGCCCAGTGCTCCGACGAAGGCAGCCCAGTAGAGGGATTGATATCCCGTGGCCATAATGGTCATCACCGCCGACACAATATGACAGATGAACGCGAACCAGAGCCCGTTGCGGTCACCAATCTTGTCGACCACCAGGCTGAAGATGACGATGCTGATGGCGAATGGCCACAGCCCAGCCCCAAAAATCTCTCCGAGCTGTGTTTCACTCAGGTTGAATGCCGGGCCCCAATCGCCCAACAGGAATGCGCGACTAATGAATCCGAACGACGTGGCGACCAACGACACGAAGCATGTCCAGAAAAGAAACCGCCGACTGCTATCAGGATGAGCACTTGAAGACATGCAACTACCTCCTCGTTTTGTGTGTTTCGATGGGCGCTTGGACCCCACCCTTACCATTCCAACTATCGACTCCACAACAGCAAAAAAGCAAATCACGGGACAGCACGGTAGGGCTCATTCCCCAACGTGAGGCAGCTTGACCCTGGCACTGGCTGGGCCCAGAACTACCATCCGGTAGCGCAGCAGGCAATCCCCTCTCCGCACCCAGGCAATTTGCGGTGTACGCACGTTGCTTAGTGTCCGAGGCAATTGCTCACTATTGATGCGGAGAGCGGATGGCGCTACAATAGGCGTCATGAGGGCGATACTCACTTGCTGCGTGCTCACGGCAGTTTCCGTGTCGGCAACCACGCTCGACGATATTCGCGTGCATTCGGTGCAGTCGGATGTCTTCGAGTACAAGTTCACGTCGGTCGTTTCTTCGCGCACGCCCGTCACGCTCGCCTTCAACCACACCTCGGGGGATACGGTCTTTGCCCGGGTGGGCGAACGTGTAGGCCGTTATGCCCTGACCCGGTTCGATACACAGGACAACGGAGAGACTATCGCTGTGCTACAGGGCGTGGACGGCAAACGCTACACACTTGCGATGGGCTGCCCCCTGCCCCAGCCCGGGCAGGTGGTCTGCCTGACCTCACTTGAGAACGGGGGGTGGATCTATACTCGTCCCGGCGAAACGTTTCAACTGGGGGGCAGTAGCGTAACGGTTCAGTTGGGTGAGACGAACCAGGTCAGTCTTCTGAGCGGAACCCGTACGCTTCGCGCCGCAGCACTGACAGAGCCCGAGAAGGCACAGCTCCAGTCACTGTGGGCTGCGCGGAAGCGCGAGGCGGAGGCCGCCGCACAGGTGGCGCACGAGAAAGCCGCGGCAGCCAGGAAGCAGCAGCGCGTAGACAGCATGCTGGCGAATGCGAGCGTACCCCGCCCTGAGGCCCGGCGGCGCACCTACCCATCAGGCACCACCCGAGGCAGACCCCGACAAAGCGGCATGAACGTGGGCACGGAATACCGCTACCCCATTGAGTACGACATCGTCCCTGTTACCTACACCTGTGGCAAAACCGGACAGCGAGTCACCCGCCCCGTCACCGTGCCCACCCGCTTCACCACGCGAAGCGTCTCCTTCAACGTCAATATCCGCTGACAGATTCACCCCAAAACGGCGGGAGTTTCTTCCTGCGTTAGGCCTTATAGCACGTTCGGGACCGTATCCTTCGGCTTCACCTTATACCAGGCGTCCTCAATGACGCCGCTCGCATCGACCAGGAACGAGGAGCGGATGATGCCCATGTATTTCTTGCCGTACATCGACTTTTCGCCCCATGCACCATAGGCTTCGGCCACGCTGTGGTCCGTATCGCAGAGCAACGGGAAGCCGAGGCCGTACTTGTCATCGAACTTTTTTTGCGCTGCGGATCTGTCCGGGCTAATGCCGACGGTCTTGATTCCCGCGGCCTCGAAGTCCGCCTGCGCCTCACTCACCGCGCACGACTGCACCGTGCACCCGGGCGTACTGGCTTTCGGGTAGAAGTAGATCAAGAGCCGCTCCCCCTTGAAGTCGGCCAGTGATACCGTGTTCTCGCCCTGATCCACCAGCGTGAATGCCGGTGCCTTGTCGCCTGCTTTCAGTGTGCTCATTGCTTGCTCCTTCTGTTCTTGTTCATTACAGAGTCTTCTCCCTGCAGCGCATGGGAATGTATGGCGGCAGGCGCCTCTCAACAAACCGTGGCTCGATGCGCGCAAAGCGGTCGGCGACTGTGACGGGGCCTTCTCCGATGAGCGGTTGCGCATAGCGGATGAAGTCGTCGGTTACATCGAGACCATCTTCAGTGATCCACGCCTGGGGTATCGGCCGGAACGAGTTCGCAATCTGCTCGAGCGGCGCATGCCCATACTCGGCCCGGTAAGACTCGCCCGGCGCGCGCAGAATGCTGGCCATGAATCCGGTGCCCTGCTCCATTGCCACTTCAACGGCATGGCGTCCCACCTCAAGCGCTTCGTCGCGATCGACCGGCGACTGGTGGGCCGACATGGAACGCTGCAAAACACCGGGCACCTGCCAGGTAGCCTGGCCGCGTGCGGCGAGTCCATGGTCGTTCAGATAGCTCGCGACAATCTGGGCCGCGCAGGTCTTGCTGGCGCCGTACTCGATGTGCCCGAACCCGTCGTGGGCCTCGCCCAAATCGCCGACATCGAATCCTTCACTCACCACCACGATACAGCGTCCGTCCGTTCGAAGCTGACGGTTAACATTCTCGTGCAGTGATTCGAGCGTGTGGTGTGCCTCGGCCATGTAGATCTGGAGCGGCATCTCGCGCTGCGGGTCGGCCAGCCGGGCGGCAGCGGGAATGTAGCCCGCCTTGCGCCCCATGGCCTGCAGTACGGAGACGCATTCAGAAGGACACATACCCCGGTTCTCTTCGTTCGTATCGCGGACGATGCCGGCCCAGTAGCGCGCCGTGCTTCCGTAACCCGGGGTGTGATCGAGCAGCGTGAACTCGGGGTCGCCCACGTCGTTGTCGATGGTCTTGGGGACACCGGTGCAGATCACGTCGAGCCCCTTGGCGTGGGCCAGGTCGGATACCTTGTGGGCCGTATCCATCGAGTCGTTGCCGCCGATATAGAAGAAATAGCGGATGTCGTGGGCGCGAAACACCTCGATGATGCGGTCGAAGTCCTCGTCCTGCTCCGGCGTCAGCTTGTAGCGACATGTTCCGATGGCACCTGAGGCGGGCGTGTGCTTGAGAAGGGTGAGTTCAGCTTGATCCTGCGCGTACAGGTCGATCAGCTCTTCGTTGAGCACCCCCTCTATGCCATGCCAGGCGGCATAGAGCGTCTTGGTGCGTTCCGGGTAGGCCCGGCACCCCTCGATTACGCCTTGCAGCGAAGCATTGATGACCGGTGAAGGACCACCCGACTGTGCGACCAGTGCGTTCATATGCATTAGCTCCCAAATACCAGCTGTGACTGTGTAGCCCTGCCCATGGCGTCCTCGTGAATGCCTTCCTGTGCGAGCAGCAGGCGTTTCATCTCACCCCCACCCCCATATGAACCCAGTGTGCGGTCCGCCCGTATGACCCGATGGCAGGGGATGATCAGAGGGAAAGGATTGGTCGCCATGGCATTCCCCACCGCCCGGGCACCTCCGCGGCAACCGACATGCGCCGCCAGGCCTCCATACGTGGCGACATACCCACGCCCGATAGCGTGGGTCGCACGCAGCACTTTCTCGCGAAAAGCGCCACAGTCTCCCAAGGCGAGGAGATCGAGTGCGAACGTCACATCCTCACCCTCGAGGAACGCGGCCATCTGATCCGCCAGCCCACTGACCTCGCGACAGGACGACTTGCTTGCTTCCGGATACCGCTCTGCGGCGCTCTGCACGGCAGGGCGAGCGGGAGAAGAGATCATGACCCGGGCAACCGATGGCCTCTCCGATTGCACAGACCAAGCCAACACAATTGGACCGAACGGCGTCTGCTCTAGCGTATTCAGGTTCATATCGGTTCAGGGAAGATAGCGAATGAGAGCAGAGGTGAACATCCGTAATTTGGAGTGCGGGGGCGTGTCGCCGCGGTGGGGGCGCCGCGGGGGGCTCCCCCCCCCCGCACTCCAAAGTATATACCATTGACAGACTTCACGGTTTCCCGCTTTAATCCGCCCTTTTCCGAACCAAACAAAGGAATCGCAATGGCCAAGAAATCACGCAAGTTCAAGACAGACGTCCAGCAGCTTCTGGACCTGGTTACCCATTCACTCTATTCCAAGAAGGAGATCTTCCTTCGCGAGCTGATCTCCAACGCTTCGGACGCAATCGATCGCGTCCAGTTCGAAGCACTGACCAACAAGAAGTTGCTCGGCAAGAAGGACCAGGACTGGAAGATCAGGATCACGGCCGACGAGGAAGCCAAGACGCTTACGATTAGCGACAATGGCATCGGCATGACTGTCGAGGAGCTTGAGGCCAACATCGGCACCATCGCCAACTCCGGCACACGCCGCTTTCTGGAAGAGCTGCAGAAGAGCAAGAAGACTGCCAATGCCGAGTTCATCGGTCAGTTCGGCGTCGGCTTCTACGCCTCCTTCATGGTGGCTGACAAGGTGACCGTGGTTACCAAACGGGCCGGATCAGATGGACCCGCCGTTCGCTGGGTCTCCGATGGCGGCGGCACCTACACCATGGAAGACGCCGACAAGGAGGAGCGCGGAACGGATGTCACGCTCCATCTGCGGGAGGACATGGATAATTTCCTCCAGGAATACGAAGTGCGCCGTATCGTAAGTGAGTACTCGGACTATATCGGCTATCCCGTCGTGATGGACATCACCCGCACCACCAAGGGGGAAGAAGAGGGCGACGAGGAGGTCACCACGACCGAAGAAGAGACACTCAACTCCATGAAGGCGATCTGGAAGAAGATGCCATCAGAAGTGTCCGAAGAGGAATACAACGAGTTCTACAAGCATGTCAGCCATGAGTACACCGATCCCCTGAAGGTGATCCACTACCGTGCTGAGGGAACCACCGAGTTTCAGTCTCTGCTATACATCCCGTCGCAGGCACCGATGGACCTCTTCTGGCCGGATGCGAAGCGCGGCCTGCACCTGTACGTGAAGAACGTCTTCATCAACGAGGACTGCGAAGAGCTGCTCCCCTCCTATCTCCGCTTCCTCAAGGGCGTGGTCGACAGCAGCGACCTGCCGCTGAACGTTTCGCGTGAGATGCTGCAGGACGACGTGGTGATCCGTCGCATCCGCAAAGGCCTCGTCACGCGCGTGCTCAAGGAACTGGCCGAGCTCAAAGAGCGCACGCCGGAGAAGTTCCAAACCTTCTACGAACACTTCGGTGTCGTGATCAAAGAGGGCGTACACCAGGACTTCGAGAACTACGACAAGCTCAAGGAATTGCTCCTGTTCGCCTCCTCCAAGAGCGAAGAGGGCAAGCCGGTCTCGCTGAAGGACTACGTCGACCGCATGCCGGAAGACCAGAAGGAGATCTACTACCTCTCGGCAGGCAGTCTGGCCCAGGCCGCAAACTCGCCGCATCTCGAGGCATTGAAAGACAAGGACTACGAGGTTCTCTTTTTCGTCGACGCCATCGATGAGTGGGTAACACAGCGCCTGACCGAGTATGATGGCAAGACCCTCAAGGCCATTGACCGCGGCGACATCGACATCCATAGCGACGAAGAGAAGGCCGAGAAGGAAGAGGCCCTCAAGAGTGACGTGGAGACCTATAAGCCGGTGATCGAGCTGATCCAGAAGCATCTCGACGATGAGATCAAAGAGGTCAAGTTATCGACACGCTTGACCGACTCTGCGTGTTGCCTCGTGGCAGACGAAATGGGCATGAACGCCAACATGGAACGGATCATGAAGGCCATGAACCAGGACGTCCCGCCCGTGAAGCGCATTCTCGAACTGAACCCCAAGCACCCGCTCATGCCGAAGCTGCTCGCCGAGGTGGCAAAGGTCGACGAGAGCGATGTCATCAGCGACTACGCGGATCTGCTCTACAACCAGGCGCTCCTGACGGAGGGATCCCCCATCAAGGATACAGCCCGGTTCGGGCAGCTTGTGAGCAAGCTGATGGTTGAGGGGCTGGGGTAGACCCCAGGAGATCGGAACCCCCGCGACCTTGTGTCGCGGGTGCACAAGATCTCCGTCTCCCGCGGCACAAGGCCGCGGGGGGACAAGACGGCCCGCGCGGAGCGCGGGCCCTACCTGGCCCACGACGTTTCTTGATCGCCGGTCGGGTAGAAGGGCGAACTGTCCCCGCCACAGCGGGCAAGCCCAGCGAGCCGCAATAAGCATCGCGCAGACCTATTTAGCTTGCATTCCTGCTACGACTATGCCAAATATCCCAGCATGTTAACGATGCCCAAGCAGCTTGAATATGCCCTGATGGTGCTGGGGGAGATGCATGGCGGGGCACCTGGCGAGCTTTTTGCGGCCCGGGCGCTCTGCGCGAAGCTGGATATCCCGTTTGATGTCGTTTCCAAGGCGCTGCAGCGCATGAAACACGCGGAGATCGTACGTTCAGTGCAGGGCAAGTATGGCGGATACCAGGTCATTAGAGACCTCGGCAAACTGCAACTGAGCGAATTGGCCGAAGTGGTCGTGGGTCCGAACGCTATCGCAGCCTGTCTTGTTCCCGGCCAGAGCTGCAACCGGTCACCCTCGTGTACCATTCGCCGGGCGGTACACCGACTTGACCAACGCTTCCAACAGCTTCTGGCCGATACAACGATCCTCGAACTGATCGGTTAGACACCCCCATCCCTGCTGCCCTCACCCTCGCCCTCTGAAATAAGCTATATTTCCCCTTATTTACTTCTTGAATCCACATACTCTCTTACCTACACTGGTCTCAAAGGGGAAGAACCCCTTACGAACATGAGAACTTTCGGCTATGGATGCGATTGCGGACAGACCTAAAACGTACAAGTACGGCTTCGTCACCGACGTGGAAACAGAGAAGTTCCCGAAGGGGCTCAGCGAGGAGGTCGTACGCGCCATAT
This sequence comes from Kiritimatiellia bacterium, assembly GCA_030745755.1. GTDB lineage: Bacteria > Verrucomicrobiota > Kiritimatiellia > UBA8416 > JABMPJ01 > JABMPJ01. The sequence goes on from JASLOA010000017.1 coordinate 50,681, forward strand.
CGGCACGCAAGAACGAACCGGACTTCCTGCTCGAGTTCCGTCTGAATGCCTTCCGTTGGTGGAAGGAACAGGAGCCGCCGCGCTGGGCCCACGTGGAATTCCCGCCCATCGACTTCCAGGACATCCATTACTACGCGGCCCCCAAGTCCATGGAGGACGCACCGCAGAGTCTTGACGACGTGGATCCGGAGCTGCTGCGCACGTTTGATCGGCTGGGCATTCCCTTGCATGAACGGGAGCAACTGGCGGACGTGGCGGTCGATGCCGTTTTCGACAGCGTGTCGGTCGGCACCACGCACCAGGATATCCTGGCCGAGATGGGTGTGATTTTCTGTTCATTCTCCGAGGCCGCACAGAAGCATCCGGAACTGATTAAGAAGTACCTGGGCACCGTGGTGCCGCCGCGGGATAACTTTTACGCTGCACTGAATTCCGCCGTATTCTCGGACGGCTCATTTGTCTTTGTTCCCAAGGGTGTGCAGTGCCCCATCGACCTTTCCACCTACTTCCGCATTAACGCATCCAAGACAGGTCAGTTCGAGCGTACGCTGATCGTCTGCGAAGAAGGCGCCAGCGTCTCTTACGTGGAGGGGTGTACAGCGCCTGTGCGCGACGAGAACCAGCTCCACGCAGCCATCGTGGAGCTGGTTGCGCTCGACGACGCCTCGATCAAGTACTCCACGGTGCAGAACTGGTATGGCGGCGACGAACAGGGCCGCGGCGGCATCTACAACTTCGTGGTCAAGCGCGGACGCTGCGAAGGTGCGCGGTCGAAGATCTCGTGGACCCAGGTCGAGGCCGGCTCCGCCATTACCTGGAAGTACCCCAGCGTGATTCTCAAGGGCGATGATTCTGTAGGCGAGTTCTACTCCGTGGCGCTGACCAACAATAGGATGCAGGCCGATACCGGCACCAAGATGGTTCACATCGGCAAGAACACGAGCAGTACGATCATTTCGAAGGGAATCTCGTGCGACCAATCGAAGAACAGCTATCGCGGACTGGTCAAGGTGACTCCCGGGGCCTCAGGGGCGCGCAACTACTCCCAGTGCGACTCGATGCTGGTGGGCGACGGGTGTGAAGCAAACACGTTCCCCTACCTGGAAATTCACAACCAGGGCGCGGTGATCGAACATGAGGCCACCACGTCGCGCATCAGCGACGAGCAGCTCTTCTACCTGCAGTCGCGCGGACTCGATAGCGAAGCGGCTATATCACTGCTGGTGAACGGATTCTGCAAAGAAGTATTCAGGACCCTGCCCCTCGAGTTCTCGGTGGAGGCGGTAAAGCTGTTGGAGATGAAGCTGGAAGACAGTGTGGGATAGACTGCCCCGGCTCGCCGGGACGGCTCGCCCTGCCTCATCGAGGATCAGGTAGGGCGAGCTCTCCGAGCGAGCCGCAGGCCGAAGACCGGATCGAAAGAGGAGAAGACACGATGTTGAAGATACGTGATTTGAAAGCGCGCGTGGTAGACGGCCCTGAGATTCTGAAGGGCATCGACCTCGATGTGAAGGCAGGCGAGATCCACGCCCTCATGGGACCCAACGGGTCGGGCAAGAGCACGCTCTCGCGCGTGCTGGCGGGGCATCCCGATTACGAGGTGACGGGTGGCACGGTCGAGTTCGAGGTAGACAGGGAGCCGCAGAACCTGCTTGCCATGGAGGCACATGAGCGCGCCTGTGCGGGCGTCTTCCTGGCGTTTCAATACCCGGTCGAGGTGGCAGGTGTCAGCAACACGGTCTTTCTGCGTGCGGCTTTCAACGCCATCTGCAAAGCCCAGGGCGCAGCACCCATCGATGCCTTTGACTTTCGCGAACTGCTCGCTGAGAAGCTTGAGCTGATCGGGATGGATGCATCCTATCTCGAGCGACCCGTGAACCTGGATTTCTCGGGTGGTGAGAAGAAACGCAACGAGATACTACAAATGGCCGTGCTGGCCCCGCGCCTAGCCATCCTCGACGAGACCGATTCGGGTCTCGACGTTGATTCGCTGCGTATCGTCTCCGAGGGCGTGAAGAAGCTCAGCACGCCCGATAACGCGACACTGATGATTACGCACTACCAGCGCATGCTGCAGCACATCACGCCGGATATCGTTCATGTGTTGATGGACGGACGTATCGTGAAGACAGGCGATCACACGCTCGCCGAAGCGGTTGAGACAAGAGGTTATGACTGGGTAAGGGAAGCCGCATGAAGCGACTACGCGCCATACCGCCTGCCAGACACTATGGCGAGCAGCTGGACGCGCTCCTGGCGCAGAACAGCGCCGGCGAGACGTCTGCCCTGCAGAAACAGCGCCAGACAGCGTACGACCGCTTCATGGCGCAGGGCATACCCACTCGTCGTGTTGAAGCATGGAAGTACACGGATGTCACTCGGCTGGCCGAAGAGGTCTTCCGGCCGGTCGACCCCGCGGGCATCACCCCGCAGACACTGGCAGATCTCCCCTACTGCCACGACGGGGATGAGCGACTGGTCTTTGTGGAAGGCATCCTGCAACCGGATCTCACGCAGCGGCCCGACACCTCGCCCCTCAAACTGTCTTCGCTCAGCTCAGCCTCTGAATCCGCGCCCCAAGAGGTCCCGGACAACCCGTTCGTGGCTCTGAACGGCGCGCTGTGGCGTGACGGATCGATGCTCGATATTCCGGCCAACCAGAAGCTGGATCATCGTGTTCACGTGCTCTTCCTGCACGCGGCACACTCGGATCCGAGCGTGATCCATCCGCGGCTGCACGTTCGCCTTGGCGCACACGCCGAAGCGCGGGTCGTTGTGACGTATGCCGCTCTCGGCGACGGGCCCTGCCTGAACAATGCTGTCCTCGATGTCGACCTGGCCGAGGGCGCCCAGCTCTCACTGGTACAGGCGCAGGTACTCAACGAGCAATCGACACACCTTGGCTTCACGCGCATCACGCAAGGACGCGACAGCCACGTGGCGAGCATGGATTTTCATGCCGGTAGCGCCCTGGCTCGTCATGATCTCACGGTTGCCCTGGATGGCGAGGGCGCCTCGGCGACCTTGAACGGTCTGTATGCCGTGAGAGATCGTCAGCATGTCGACTGTCACACCGGCATTGAGCACCGGCAGCCCAACTGCTCGAGTCGGCAGCTCTATAAAGGAATACTCAATGACCGCGCCACGGCGGCATTTGACGGCCTCGTTCGGGTTCATCCGGGTGCCTCGGGTAGTGATGGCGAGCAGGTGAACCGTAACCTGCTTCTCAGCAACGACTGCCAGGCCAACGCAAAGCCTCGGCTGGAAATCGCCAACGATGATGTGCGCTGCACGCACGGTGCCACGGTCGGTCAGCTGAATGACCAGGAGCTGTTCTACCTGGAGAGCCGCGGGATCGACCCGGCGGCCGCGCGGGATATGCTTTCTCGCGGTTTTGCTGAGGAAGTACTCTACCGCATGGACGACAAGGCCCTTCATGCGGACCTGCACGCCATCCTGGACAGCTTCTTTGAGGCCAGCAATGAACGGGACTGACACAACGCTGCTCGACATACGCGACCGGTTCCCCTGCCTGGAACAGCAGGTGCACGGGAAACGCCTGGCCTATCTCGATAGTGCCGCCACAGCGCTGAAGCCGGCATGCGTGATTGACGCCGTGACCCAGCACTACACCCAGGAGTCGGCCAACATTCACCGCGGTGTGCATCACTTGAGCGAGAAAGCCACAGCGTCATTCGAAGCGGCCCGTGAAACAGTGCGTGCCCACCTGAATGCCGCCCACACCCATGAGATCATCTTCACCAGCGGCACCACCGACAGCATCAACCTGGTGGCCCAGGCCTTCGGGCAGCTCGAGATCGGCAAAGGGGACGAGATACTGATTACGGAGATGGAGCACCACTCCAACATCGTACCGTGGCAGCTCCTGCGGGAGCGGTCGGGCGCCGTCCTGCGCGTCGCCCCGATAAGCGATGATGGCGACGTCGATCGCGAGGCCTTCCGCGCGTCCCTGAATGAGCGCACCAAGCTGGTGGCCTTCACAGCCGTCTCCAATGCACTGGGAACGGTCAATCCGGTGGCCGAGATGGCGGCCGAAGCCCATGCTGCAGGTGCCAGCGTATTGGTGGATGCCGCACAGGGGGTTCCTGTGCAACCGATGGATGTGCAGGCGCTCGACTGCGACTTCCTGGCGTTCTCCGGGCACAAGGTCTTCGGGCCCACCGGCATCGGCGTGCTTTACGGAAAAGAGGGACTGCTCGAAGCGATGCCACCGGTCAAGGGCGGGGGGGACATGATTCTATCGGTCACGTTCGAGAAGACCACCTACAACGCCCTCCCCTACACCTTCGAGGCCGGGACGGCACACATTGCCGGAGCGATCGGATTGGGACGTGCGCTGGAGTTCGTATCTGAACTGGGCTATGCGGCGATTGAGACCCACGAAGCTGCCATTCTGGCGGATGCGTTTGAGGCCCTGCAGGCCATCGAGGGGGTACGCCTGGTCGGCACCCCGTCTAGGCGCAAAGGCATCATCTCCTTCCTCGTCGACGAGATCCATCCGCACGACCTGGGAACCATTCTCGACCAGGAAGGGGTGGCCATCCGTGCAGGACACCATTGCGCGCAGCCGGTCATGGCGCATTTTGGCGTACCCGCCACTGCCCGCGCCTCTTTCTCACTCTATAACAACCACGATGACATCGACCAGTTGGTCGCAGCCATCCAAAAGGCGCAGGAGATCTTTGGATGAACGTGTCCGACGACCTTTACCAGGAGATCATCCTGGACCATAGTCGCAGCCCGCGCCACTACGGGTGTCCGCTGAACCACACCCACTGTGCAGCGGGAAGGAATCCGCTCTGTGGCGACGAATACCAGGTCTACCTGACCCTGGACGAAGACGGGGTCATCCGGGATGCCTCGTTCGAAGGTGCCGGCTGCGCCATATCCAAGGCCTCAACATCCCTCATGTTGGAGCAGCTCATCGGAAAGCACCACGAGCAGGCGCGCGCGCTGTTCGAGACGTTCCACGATATGGTCACCAACCCCGGCGGCGACCATGACACCAAGGTGCTCGGAAAGCTCGCGGCCTTCTCGGGTATCTGGAAGTTCCCGTCACGTGTCAAGTGCGCCATTCTCTGTTGGCATGCGGTGCGTAACGCTCTCGACGGGAAGACGACAGCTTCAACGGAGTAACATCGCAATGGCTCGCGCACCCAGTATGCCAAAGCAGAATGCCCCTTTGTTCTTGTCCTGAGCGGCTTTCCCACCGCATCATGCTCGGCATGGCAACATTCGAGCTTACGGCACAACAAGACACGCTTCCCGCTGCACCGACAGGATGGGCAGGACTGGAAAGTCGTGATCTCCTCCGTAATGCCCGCTGGTTCACGCGCATTCGTTGGGCCATCATTGCCGGGATGGCATTGGCCTGCCTGCTCCAAACTGTATGGCCACAGCTGTTGGCCTTCATTGGTGTATGCCTGCCGGTGCTTCCACTGATCATGATCGCCATCGGCCTGACCGCAACCAACCTTCTATACATCCTGCTCTTGCGCCGATACAGCGACACCACCCGGCGGCGTAAGCTTTTCATTAATCTGTGGATGCAGATTCTACTGGATCTTGCAGCACTGACATTCCTTGTCCACCTGGCGGGAAGCATCACCACGTTTGTGAGCTTGGCCTATCTCTTTCACATCGTGCTGGCTTGCATATTCTTTGCCCCGCCCTATAGCCTGCTCGTCACGCTGCTGAGCGGCCTGCTCTTTATCTGCGTGGTTGTGCTTGAACTTACAGGGGTGCTTTCGCCCTGCAACATATTGATCAACACCCCTGCTTGCCCAAGAGCCCTTGCCTCGTCCCTCCTTCACGCCTTGTCAGCGATCGTGTTCTGGCTGGCCGTCTGGTACCTGGTTGCCTTCATTGCGCAGGCGCTCCGCAAGCGCGACCGGCAACTGGCCGAGGCCAATCACCAGCTACTGCTGGCGGAGGAAGCGAATAACCGACAGGTCCTGCGCACGACGCACGACCTGAAAGCGCCCTTCTCCGGCATAGAAAGCAACACGCAGCTGCTGCGAACGCTTCATTGGAAAGAGCTGTCAGAGCCCGTTCGCGAGATCATCGCCCGAATCGACACTCGCTCCGCCGCCCTACGGGAACGCATCAAGGATATCCTGGTCCTTGGCGCCATCAAATCCCAAGAACAGACGGGCACTGCATCCACGGAGCGTATTGACATTCCCGCGCTTGTCGCAAGCGTGGTCACAGACCTCGAGGACAAGGCCGCGCACCGCGGCATCACGGTCGCCACAGCGGGTGCGGAGGGCGCTGTCTACAGCTCTCCCACACACCTGAAGACGCTTCTGGACAATCTGGCCTCAAACGCGATTTTCTACTCCCACGATGAGGGCACCGTGAGGATCACCATCACGGCGGACAGTGAACGCGCTGTGACCGTGTCCATTGCCGACCAGGGCATCGGTATCCGTGAAGATGCGCTGCCGAGCATCTTCGACGAATACTACCGCACCCGCGAAGCGTCCCAGCACAACAAGATGTCAACCGGCCTCGGTCTCGCGATTGTCAAACGCATCGCCAATAATCTCGATATCGCGATCCGCGTACACAGCGAGATTGGTATCGGCACAACATTCGACGTCGTCATCCCCCGCCGAACCAGCAACACCAATCCTGCCGCAGCACAGCACTAACCCACCGAGCGGAGAGACGCCACTACCTCTGCGCAGGCGCTCACAAACGCCTCAATATCCGCCGTGGTATGCGCGGCTGAAACAAACCCGACCTCAAACTGCGAGGGTGGCAGATAGAAGCCGCAATCCAACATGCCATGGAAGAACGCGGCATGAGCATCCGTGTTACAGCACTTAGCCGAGGCCAGGTTCGTGACGGGGCCGATCCCAAAGAACGGGGTGAACATGCCCCCCAGGTGAGGACAGTGCATCGTGCAACCGTTCTCCGTCGCCGCCTGGTTAACGCCGGACGAGATTGTCTCGCCGTGTGCATCCAGAACGGGGTATGGATTTTCCTCCACCAGCAAGTCAAGGGTAGCCCGCCCCGCTGCCACGGCAACGGGGTTGCCGCTCAATGTTCCGGCCTGGTAGACCGGTCCCAGCGGCGCCAGGGATTTCATAACCTCTGCCCTGCCCCCTACGGCCCCAATGGGCATCCCCCCCCCGATGATCTTTCCCAGACAGGTCAGATCAGGCGTGACCCCGCAGAGCGATCCATAGGTTGAGGCTGCCAGCCGGAAGCCATTGATCACCTCGTCGAAGATCAGCAGGGCATTGCAGCTATCGGCGGCCGCGCGCAGTCCTTCGAGGAAACCGTGCGCGGGTGGAACCAGACCCATGTTGCCGGCGACGGGTTCGACGATGATCGCGGCGATCTCATCGCCCTGCTCGGCAACAATCTGCTGCACAGCCTCCAGGTCGTTGTACTCGGGTACCAGCACCTCGGCCACCGCTGCCGGCGACACGCCTGCAGATGCCGTGATGCCGCCCGTAAGCAGACCGCTTCCGGCTGCCACGAGCAGGTAATCGGCGTGACCATGATAGCAGCCGTTGAACTTGATGATCTTCTGGCGCCCGGTGAAACCGCGCGCAATTCGCAGGGCAGTCATCGTGGCCTCGGTGCCGGAGCTGACCAGGCGAACCATGTCCATGGAGGGGATGAGCCCGCAGAGCTGCTCAGCGAACTCCACCTCGCCCTTCGTATTGATGCCAAAGCTGCTGCCCTTCTGTGCGGCATCACAAACGGCCTGCACGATCTCCGGGCGGGCGTGCCCCAGAATCAGCGGTCCCCATGAACCGCAGAAGTCAACCAGCTCACGACCTTCAACCGTCCAGATGCGCGTGCCCTCGCCCTTTTCGACATAGACAGGGACGCCGCCAACCGAGGTGAACGCGCGGACGGGACTGTTGACACCACCGGGCACGACCTTGCAGGCCCGTTCGAACAGTTCTTGTGATTTCATACTCATCCTTGATCTTGAAAGGCGCAGTGCATCAGTCGGACTGGCCGAAGAACTCATCATACTGATTGGCCCAGTAGGAGATGATCAGATCGGTTCCCGCGCGCACAAGCGCCATCGTGGATTCACGCACCATACCGCGCAAATCACCCCACCCGCGTTCGGCCGTCGCGATCAACATCGCATACTCCCCGCTGACATTATAGACCGCCAGCGGCAGGTCCGTCCCGTCGCGCAGGCTGGCAATGACATCAAGATAGAAGAGGGAAGGCTTCGCCATGAGGATATCGGCGCCCTCGTCCTCGTCCATGTCCGACTCGCGCAGCGCCTGCCGCAGGTCCGCATAGCTGGCCTGGTAGCCACAGCGATCTCCCGATTGCGGCGACGATTGCTCGGCCTCGCGGAACGGGCCGTACATGGCGGACGCGAACTTGGTGGAGTAGCTCATCAGGAGCGTCTCATCAAGGCCCGCTGCCGTGAGCGCCGCGCGAATGGCCTGTACCTGGCCGTCCATCATCGCGCTGGGGGCCACGCAGTCCGCCCCCGCTGCCGCATGGGAGACGGCCACCTTGGCCAAGAGATCGTTGGCGGCATCGTTATCGACATCGCCGCCGGCCGCAAGCGGGCCGCAGTGCCCGTGGCTCGTGTAGGCACAGAGACAGACATCCGTGAAGATCACGAGGTCGGGGTACGCCTTCCGGACGGCACGCACGGCGTTCTGCACCACACCATTCTCATCATGGGCACGGCTGCCCGATTCGTCCTTTAGCGCATCCTCGACGAGTCCAAAGATAAGAATGCCTCCTATGCCGCTTTCAACAACGGGCTTAAGCTCGGCTATGAGCGTGTCAACGCTCAAGCGGTACTGATTGGGCATGGATTCGATCGCCTGCCGCTGGTTCGTCCCTTCCACGACGAACACGGGCCAGATAAATTTCTGCGGCCCCGGCATGGGCGTGTCAAACAGTCGCCGGATCGAGGGCGTCCGCCGTAGGCGCCGCAGTCGCACGTCAGGAAAAGTACTCATAACTGGATCTCCTTGTTTGCTGTCAAACACGTCCTCACGTACGTTGTCGCGAGGGCTGTCAGGGTCGATTCCACAGTCGCCTCCGGACCCACCAGGTCGACCGCAACCTTGCGCGCCTCGAGGGCAGCCAGGGTCGGCCGGCCGATCGCTGTAACGGTTTTGCCATCAAGCAACGCGCTGCCCCACAGGTCGTCAAACGCTTCAACCGCTGAGGCGCTGGCAAAGAAAACGGCATCAAAGTCGGGGCACTGCTCATAGGCCACCGGTTCATTGCTGTATATCACACAGTCGTCCACCGTGGCACCGGCGTTGCGCCAGCGCTCAGCAAGGTCCGGGCCGGCCTTGTCCGAGCGCAGCCGCAGAATCTTCAGACCCGGCGCGATCAGCTCCTTGACGGTGTCGGCCAGACCTTCCGCTCCAAAATCTGACGCCGGCTCGATATCAGCATTCAGGCCCAGCTCCCGAACCGCCATCGTGGTGCCGCCACCGCAGGTCACCAACTTCGGAACGCTGCGCAGGTCGACCTGTGCGCGCCGCAACAGGTCGCCGAAGCAGCGTACGGCCGATGGCGAGGTGAGCACCACCCAGTCATAGTCCGCCACGCCCTTAATGCACCGCACGCCGTCTGCAGTCGGCTCCAGGCGGATCAGGGGACGTGCCACGGCCACGCCGCCACAGTCGGTCACCAGCCTGGCTGCGCTATCCTGCAAGGCCTGGCTGCAGGTCAGCAGAATGCGCCGCCCCTGCATAGCGCCCCACTCGGTGTGGTAGCGATAACGGGTGACCTCACCGACAACAAAGAGACCGGGCATGCCGCCGCCCTCGGCTTTCGCCTTCGCGCCAATGTCGGCCAGCGTGCCGGACACCACTCGCGCCTGGTCGCTACCGGCATTGAAGACAATGGCGGCCGGCGTCTCTGCCCGGACGCCGTCGTCGATCAGCTCCCTGGCCACCTGGTCGCTCACCGAAACGGCCATGTAGAACACGATGGGCAATGCCGCCCGCTCCTTTGAATCGATCGACCCGACCCCTCCCCCCGCCATACGCGGGGTCATGGTGCAGAATCCGCGTGACAGTCCGCGCCGCGTAAGCAGCATGCCGGTGCCGGTGGTGGCGGCCGTGAGACTGCTGACGCCTGGCAGCGTGCGGTAAGGCAGGTGGAGGGCGTCGAGGGTCTCCACTTCCTCAGCCAACCGACCGAAGACACCGGGGTCGCCGCCTTTAAGGCGCACTGTGCGCAGCCCCCGTCGTGCATACCGGGCGACTAATGCTGTGATTTCCGGCTGGGGCAGGCTGTGTCTTCCCGCCCGTTTACCAACGTGGATGCGTTCAACGCTGGCCAGGATATGGTCGAGCAGGTCAGGTCCCATGAGGGCGTCATGCAGACAGACATCGCACTCGCGCAGTGCCTTGAGGACGTCGAGCGTGCAGGTTCCGCCCGAGCCTATGCCTCCGGCAGCAAACGTGACGGCCTTACAGAAGCAGGAGCGTATGCGGAGGAAGCGCTCATCACCGGCTCGAAAGGTCACCGCCAGAAAGCCCTGGCCATCGGGAGGCGGCAGATCGTCCAACGTGATCCAGCTCGCGATCCGGTCCGTGAGGTCGAGTCGAACCAGGGCCGCCGCGGCCATGATGACCATGTCGAAATCACCGCTGTCCAGTTGCTGCAGGCGCTCCTCAATGTTCCCGCGGATAGTGCAGAGCTGAGCGTCCGGGAAATGCGCGTGACAGTAAGCTTCGCGCCTATCGCTGCTCACGCCGATCCTCGCATCAGGCGGGAGATCCTCCAAGGCGCGTCCCGGCGCCAGGATGATGGCATCGCGCGGGTCCGCCCGCCAGGGCAGCCAGAACCAGTCGAGTCCTTCGGACACGGGGTCGGGCAGATCCTTCGCGCTGTGCACGGCACAGTCGAGCGTTCCGTCCAGTACCTGCCTGTCCAGGTCCTGTGTAAAGAAGTCGCCCGGCGTCTCTCGCAGGTCGGTCTGCAGGTCACGGTCGCCCGGGGATGAAAGAGCCACGTCCCCAAAGGTACACTCGGCGAACATGGCCTCAAGCCGGTCAAGCGCGTTGCGGGTCTGCACCCGGGCCAGCTTGCTGCTGCGCGTCCCTGCTTTGAAATTCAGATTCGCCATGTCATCCCCTTGATCAGACGGCTTCTTCGTCCGCGATAGTATCCAGGAGTTGTGCGATCCTGTCTTTGACCACGCGCGCAATCCGGCAGGACCGCCCGCCCGTCGCCACGCTGACCACAAGTCCCCGCTTCCGGCATATGGCCGGCATGACCAGGTCGCCATCGGGCCAGTTGCTGTCGGCCGCACTGCACAGCACTCCGGCCGCGCGGGCACACGCAATGACCTGCTGGTTCACCTCGACGTTATCGGTCACCGCGAAGACCAGTCGCTGCCCGTCCGCGTCTCCCGCTTCAAATTCGCGCGGCACATGCTGGATGCGCTCCTCGGTTACCGCGTCCGCCAGCTCGGGGATCAGCTCCGGGCTGACCACTGTAACGCCCGCCCCGGCATCGAGTAGGTGTCCTACTTTGCGCGCCGCAATCTTCCCCCCGCCGACCACCAGGCAGGGCAATCCCGCCACCAGGAGGCTGGCCGGCAGAATCGGAAGTCCTTCACTCTCTTTGCGCATCAGGTCCCCATCTCACCGTTCGGTGTCTTCGTATTTACTCAGCATGTCATCCACCTGGTCGAGCCAGAGATCTATCACGGCGTCGTACTCGGCCAGGCCCTTCAGGATCGGCTCACAGTGGATGCCGGCCTCCTCCAGCGCGTGTTTCCACGAGCCTTCCGCATCGCCGCAGATATCGCCGCGCGCCGAGAAGCCGGCGGCAATCATAAGCGGCGCCAACTGCGCATGCCGCACACCGGCCTGTACGCAACGTGCTACTACGTCGTCGCGATTGGGCCGGGAAATCATGCTACCAACAAACACCTCCCTGTCAAGATGGCGACAGAAAGCACTGGCCGCATCGATGACCGCATCCGTCCCGGCTGAGCGGCTGCCGTGGGCAACCAGGACCAGCGCGGCGGAGGGATCCTGCGGAGACGGAAGCGCACCGATAAGTGTTTCGATCAGGCGTCTCATATCGGCTTGTGACTCAAGCAGGGGCCGAGTCAGATCAGCCTGCTGCAGAGCACGGGAACCCGATTGAACCTGTGCGACTGACTCCTGGAGCTCTCTGTATTCCTTCCCTGCCACCATGTGGAGGGGTTTGACCACAACATGCGTGGCGCCGGCCTTCCGCAGACGGGCGAGAGCTTCCTCGGGCGTATCGATACGCATGCCCTTCTGCCGCAACTTCTTGTGGACCCCCGTTGAGCTATAGGCCAGGGCATGGGGCGTTGCGCTGAAGCGCTCGTCGATGCGGGTCATCAGCCGCTCCAGAACGGGGGCCGCCTGCCTGCAGGTTGTCCCGGGAACCACGAGCAGAATCGCTTTCTTCATGACGCGGCGGTCCCGGCAGGGGAATCGTTCTCGCAGAAGAAAACGGGGCTCGTCTTCTTGAACTCGCGTTTCGAAATAAGGACACGCCCCTCCGTGAGTCCGGCGTCCTTGGAGATTCGCTCAAAGATCTCCTGCGTGATTTCGCGTTGGCGGGCATGGACCATGGCAAACAGGTTATAGTGGAAATCGCCCACGGGCGGACGTTCGTAGCAGTGGGTCACTTCCGGGCAACGGGCCAGGCAGCGGCCGGCCTCGTCGATTGTGGCCGGGTCGGCGCGCCAGATGCACATGCCGTTGGCAGTGAATCCCGCATTGCGATGCCTCAGAATAACGCCCACTCGTCGCAGAATGCCATCCTCTTTCCAGCGCCTGAGGCGGACGAGCAGTTCGGTCGTATCCCAATCCAGTTCCTGCGCCACGGCCACAAAGGGCTCGAGGGTGAGCGGCAGGTTGCCCTGCATCCTTCTGATCAGCGCCTTTTCGTGCGGGGAGAGATCCGGCGGATCGAGCGCGGCGCCCGATTCGGGGGGACGGTCATGGTGCGCGGCCGTGTCACCGGCCGTACCTGCGTCGAGTACGACCTGCACCTTGAAGCGCTTGATGGCAGGCAGATTGAGAAGGGCGTAGGGGGCTAACGCGGCAGCCATCGTATCGAGTTCAGACTGGAGCCTGTCGGCCGGGGCGGTCATGGTGAACCACAGGTTGGGGTTGCCTTCGCGCTCGTAGCAGTGTGTGACCCCGGTATGCGGCGCGAACAGTTCGGCCACGCGCTCGAGCTCGCTCTCGGGAACGTCAACCGCACAGAGCGTGCTGCCGTAGCCCAGGTGGCGCGAGTCGAACACGGCGCCGAAGCGGCGGGCGATGTTGCTCTCAAACAGGGACTTGAGTGCCTGAAGCACGTCGGGGCCCGTAAGCCCCAGGTCGCGTCCCAGGTCCGCGAAAGGAGTGGCTGTCAGCGGGACACCCCGCTGCAAGACAACGCGCAAGCGGGTGGCGGGGTCATGGGGTCGGACAGAGGTCATCGTATCAGGCTCCTTCACTGGGCTGTCGCCAGGGCGGGGGGGACGTAGAGACAGTCGGGATCCTCGTTGAGGAAGTCCGTCGTATCGGCGAAGGCACGGGCGCGACAGCCGGCGCAGAGCTTGCGGTACCCGCATGCCCCACACTTACCCTTCAGTTCCGCAGGATTGCGCAGGGCCTTGAATTCGGGGGAGCCCTCCCAGATCTCACCGAAGGGCGTCTCCCTGACATTGCCGACCTGGACGGGCAGGTAGCCGCACGGCTGGACGTCGCCCGTGCGCGAGATAAAGCACACGGCTGATCCGGCCAGGCAGCCGCGTGTCATGGCATGCATGCCGTGAGCGCTGCCGCCGACCTCAATGCCCCGTTCGCGCGACACCTCGTGCATGATGCGGTAGTACTGTGGCGCGCAGGTTGCCTTGATATGTACCTTCCCGCGCAGCTCCAGCGACTTGTCGAAGAGCCAGCGCAGGACCGTATCCATCTCATCCGACGACAGGCGGACATCCTCGCTGATCTCGGCGCCGCAACCGACCGGCACCAGCACGAAGACATGAAACGCATCCGCCCCATGCGCAAGCGCCAGCTCCAGAATGGCTTCGATCTCGTGCAGGTTATGGCGCGCAATCGTGACGTTAACCTGTGCAGGAAGCCCCGCCCGGCGCATCGCGTCTAGTCCTGCGAGGGCATCATCGAAACTGCCCGGCAGACCACGGAAGGCGTCATGTGTCTCGGGACAGGCGCCGTCCAGGCTGACACTGGCCTTCTTGATACCGCTGGCCACGATACGGGCGGCAATCGCGTCATCCACGAGGGTCCCGTTGGTCGCCAACGCCACACGCGAGAACATCTCTGAACAGGCCGAGGCGATGTCGTAGATGTCTTCCCGCACCAGCGGTTCACCACCGGTCAGGATCATGATCGGATCGGCGCAGTCCCGGATGTCGCGTGCCACGGCCAGGATCTCCTCGGTCGTAAGCTCGCCTTCTACAAAATGGTCCTGGGCCTCTGCGCGACAGTGCTTGCACGTCAGGTTGCAGCGCGCCGTGAGTTCCCAGAAAACTAGACGGAGTGCATCCTTCATAGTCCAATTTCCTCATCAGTCAGGTAGCAGTCCGGTTCCTCCGCCCACACATCGCCGCTGACAGCTTCGGCCCGTACCCGGAAGTTGCCGTTGCAGATGTCGAGCCACTTGCAGCTCGCGCAGCGCCCCTTAATGTACTCCTTGCGGGTCCGCAGTTTCCCCATCAGGTCGTCGGATGTATCCGTCCAGATCTCGCCGAAGGGGCGCTCCTTAACATTCCCGAATGAGTAATGGCGCCAGAACTGGTCGGGGTGAACCGATCCGTCCCAGCTCACGCACCCGATGCCCGTGCCGCTGCTGTTGCCCCCGTTCATCTTGAGCAGGTTCAGAACGCTCTCAGCCTTTTCCGGGTCCTCACGCAGGAGACGCAGGTAGAGGTAGGGCCCGTCGGTGTGGTTATCCACGGTCAGCACTTCAACCGGATTGCCCCCCTCGTGCATCGCCTTGGTACGGTCCATGATCATATCCACTGTCGCGCGTGTCTCCTCATGACTCATACGGGCGTTCGTGATCAGCTTGCTGCCCCGGCCTGTGTAGACCAGGTGATAGAAGCATACGCGTGGAATGCCTTCGCGCTCGACCAGGTCAAGAATACCAGCCACATCGCCGTAATTGCTGCGTGTCATGGTGAAACGCAGGCCTACTTTGACACCACGCGCGAGACAATTTCGCACCCCTTCAAGGGCCAACTTGAACGCGCCCTCGACGCCGCGGAACTTGTCGTTGGTCGCTTCCAGTCCGTCCAGGCTTATGCCGACGTAGGAGAGCCCGGCGTCCTGCAGGCGCGCGGCCATGTCGGGCGTGATCAGAGTTCCGTTGGTCGACACCACGGCACGCATGTTCTTCTGAGCCGCCCGCTCGATCAGCTCGAATATATCGGGCCGCATGAGCGGCTCACCGCCTGAAAACAGCACAACCGGTGCGCCGAAATCGGCGAGATCGTCGATCAGTCCGAGTCCCTCTTCATGCGTCAGTTCGCCGCTGTAATCGATGTTACGCGACTGCGAGTAGCAGTGTACGCAGCGCAGGTTACAGCGTCGCCCGACGTTCCAGACCACCACAGGCTTCTTGTCTTCCGAGAACTGCAGAAGGTGTGAAGGCAGATCCCTGGACTTGCGTCCATAGCGGAGAGGATCTGACTGCTCAACGGTGCCGCAGTAGAGTTTGGATATTCCGATCATTATTCCTGGTCTTTCCTATCTTGTATCTGCGCATGCGGAGCCGCCTGCGACGCGTCATCGTCTTCGCTGCTGAAGCCGAAGAGGTCGCTCACGATCTCCGTGTATTCTTCCCATCGTCCATTCTTTGCCGCCCGCTTCATACTTTCCCGGGGTGCGGCAAGAACCTTGTTTACTATCTTCGTCGCCAGCACGCGAATCTCTTCGTGCGCGGCCCCGGGCAGGGCCGACAGCGCTTCCTTCGCGAGGGCCCGCTCCAGTGCATCCGCAGCGATGCGGCGCCCATGGGCATCAAATTGCTGCATCATGCGCCCGAGACCGGGAGTGTCGGGCACAGCCTTCAGCTCTGCAACACCCTCTCTTACGATCTCCCACGCCTTGTCCATCTCCGCCTGGCGCCGGGCAAGATTTGTCGCGGCCATCTTCTGCAGGTCGTCAATGTGGTACAGGTAGACGTTCTGCAGTTCACCAACAGCGGCCTCAACATCCCGTGGGACGGCGATATCGATCAGCAGTATCGGCCGTCCACGGCGTGTCTCGACGGCGCGGCGCATGGCTTCCGTGTGCACGACGCAGTGGGGTGCGCTGGTTGAACTGATCAGGATATCGGTGCGTGGCAGGTAGTCCTTCAGCAGGTCCCACTGGATCGCACGGCCGCCATATTGTTCGGCCAATGCCCGCCCGTTCCCGTGCGATCGGTTCAGAACCAGTACATCGGCTACGCCCTTCTCAATCAGGCTCCTGAGGGCCAGTTCGGCTGTTTCGCCGGCACCCACGATCATGACGGTCTTCTCGCCCAGGTCTTCAAACACCTTCCCGGAAAACTCCACGGCAAGCGAACTGACCGAAACGCGACCCCGGCAGATATCCGTCTCCGAATGCACGCGTTTCGCGCTTCGGAAGGCGCCCTGGAATGCGGTATGCAGCAGTTTACCGATCGTCTGCGCCTCCTGCGCGAGCAGGTAAGCCTGCTTGACCTGGCCCAGGATTTCAGTCTCGCCCACGACCATCGAATCCAAGCTCGCGGCGACAGCGAGCAGATGCTCGACGGCCTGGGGGCCTTTCTTGGTGTAGAAATGCGGTCGCAACACGTCGCTCTGCGCGGCGCCGACATCTGCCAGCAGCAGTCCAACCAGGTCCGCACCTTTCAGGACCTCGGGCGCGGCGGCGGCATACAGCTCCGTTCGGTTGCAGGTCGAGACGAGGGCCAATTCCGCCTCAGGAATCTGAGCCCGGATACGCTGCAGGGCTCTCGGGATGGTCTCCGGCCGAAATGCAACCGTTTCCCTGACCTCGATCGGGGCCGTCCGGAAATTAATACCTATTGCTGCCAGGTTCATCAGAAGTCGGTTGCTCCAACAGCCACGAAGATATGACTCCCATCGGCGAAGATATGAATACCCAGAAAGGTCAACAGCACGAGGATGAACCCCGCAATGGTCACGAGGGCCATTCCCTGTCCGTGCCGGTGCGCACTGGTGCGCATATGCACCAGGACTGCGTAGATGCCCCAGATCACGATGGTGGACATCACCTTGGGGTCACGGACCCACTCGTACCCCACCCCGCTGAGACGGGCGAGATGAACCCCGAACGCGAGCGACAGAGTCAGCATCAGGAAGGCCGCGCCAATCTGGCGCGACATGAGATGATCGAGCGACTCCAAGGGAGGTAATCGTTCAAACACCACACCCAAATGCTTGCGTTTGAGGTTGTTGTTCTGGACCACGTAGGCAAGCGCCAGGACACCGGATACCGTGCAGAGGGCAAACCCAATGAAGGCCGTGCAGACGTGCAGCCCCAGCCATGTACTGCCGGCCGCAGGAGACGTCTGCACCTGCTGCCCCATCGCGGAGCCGCCCAGAAGCAGGCACAGGGTAACATATGGGACCAGGACCACTGAGATCCCGCGCATGCGGTGTTGCAAGGCGACATAGAGATAGGTCGCAATCACGCTGAGGGCATAGAACAGCAGCATGTCAGAACGGCCAAACACGGGAAGCCGGCCTGCTTGCAGACCGTGTAGTGACAGTACGGCGAGCAGCGGGACGGCGCCGGCGCTCAGCAACATGATGATCCGTTTCTCACCGGCCTTGCCGGGGGACACCATGTAGAGGACCGAGAACGCTGAGGCCAGGCAGCACAGCACTGTCCCAATGCCTGTAAGAATCGATCCGAGAAAGCCCATCATGTAGTCCCTCGCCCCCTGCATCAGCCACGGAAGCCCCTGCTCCGTGACCCCACTCAAGAATAACGATCCGCATTTTATCCTACTGTCTCAACTGGTAGCAACCTTCATGTTGCCATACGATATGGTGCATTTACCCCTCTTTCACGTGTGCTCCTCACAGCCCCATCCGACCAATCCAAGAAGAATCCACTTGAGAGAAGAGCACGGGGTAGGCATAGTACGTGACTCCGTTGAAGCAGTCACAGGAGAAGGATTGACCCATGGGAAGCCCACTGCAGCCCGTCGTTTCCGCGTTTTTCGCAGTCGTTCTTGCCGGCGCCCTGACTGCCGCCGAGGGGCATGACCCATCGCTCTACGCCGGCGCCAACTCCTGCCGCATGTGCCACAGGGAGAAGTACAAGTCCAAGGCGGTCATGATGGACCGCGACAGGTGCATTGAGAAGGGGATGATCTATCCGGCCACAGAGAGCTGCGTCCTCCCCCACAACGATGAGTCCCCCTCCTGGGATCCGGAGCGATACACCACGAAGGACGGCAAGAAGGTCGGGTTCGATGTCGAGCAGGCCTACGGGAGGATCAAGCACCCCGTGCCGGCTGAGCACAAGACATGAGCCGGACTGACACAGATGGACCGCGAGATGAAGCGCCGGCAAAGAAAGCCGGGCTTGCCTCGTTTCTGGCTTCAGTGCCTTTTGCCGCATCCGTAATCGCCATCATTGCCGTGGCGTGCATCGTGGGTACATTGCTACCCCAGGGCGAACAGGTCGCGGACTATCTCCAGGAGCACCCCGAGAACGAGGGGCAGATGGAGCTGCTCGCTTTCCTGGGGCTGACCAACGTCTTTTCCGCGCCATGGTTCATCGGGCTTCTAGGGTTGCTGGCTGCCAGCCTGTCTGTCTGCACCTATCGCAGAGTGCTGGCCGCAAGGGGCAAGCAGGGCAAAGCACTCGGGCGTGTTTGGGGATCGGTCCTGACGCACATCAGTCTCCTGCTTATCCTGGGCGGGGGCGTGGTACGCGGCATATGGGGCGAACGCGGTGACATCTCTTTCCGGGAAGGGGACACCACGGACCACTTCGTCGTCAACCGGTCAGCCAGCAAGCTGCCCTTCTCCGTCACACTGGAGAAGTTCGAGATTGAGACCTACAGCAACCAGGAGGAGCCGTCTCATCCTGCCGCGGGTGACATCCATGAGCAGCTGCAGATCGCCTGGAAGGAGCGGAACCTGGAATGGACTCTCCCCATCAGGCTGGATGCGGTGCAGCAGTTCGGCCCGGATGGAGCAGACCGAAAGCCGGAGGATTCGTTCCAACTCACAATACTGCGCCGTATCACAGACTTCGTCGTGGACATGGACACCGGCGAGGTGACCAGCCGGTCAGATGCCTTCAACAATCCGGCCATCCTGGTAGAAGTCGTCAACAACGGCCACACAAACGCGCAGTGGGCATTCGCGCGATATCCGGACTTCAACATGCACAGCGAGGAAGACAAGGCAGGCAGAGGGGCTCAGCTCACCTTCCGCTACGAAGTGATGGTTCCGGCACAGCCACAGGCAACCGTCAAGGATTACAAGAGCACACTGGTCATCTCCGAAGATGGAGTCGTCGTCAGGAAGAAGACCATAGAGGTCAACGCACCGCTTTCTTACAGGGGCTACACGTTCTATCAGTCAGGCTACAACCCCAAGGATCCGAAAT
The DNA here is from genome assembly GCA_030745755.1 of Kiritimatiellia bacterium. GTDB lineage: Bacteria > Verrucomicrobiota > Kiritimatiellia > UBA8416 > JABMPJ01 > JABMPJ01. The sequence continues at coordinate 70,291 of JASLOA010000017.1, forward strand.
GGACATCACTCCAGGTTGTGCGCGACCCAGGCGTGCCGATTGTCTATGCCGGGTTCGGGTTCATGATCCTGGGGTTGATCGCGGTATTCTATGTCTGCCCGGGCGGCAGACCCGCAACGCGGCCCGGCGTGACCAAGGAGGGTGCATCCAGTGACGACACTATTTAACGTCAGTTTTACAGCCTACCTACTGGCACTTCTGGTCAGTGTATTTGCGCTCTTCTCAAAGCGCCGACTCGTCGATGTGACAGGAATCGGACTCCTGGCGGCCGGGGCGCTGGTCCAGACCGTATACATGCTGGTTCGCTGGTCGGAAGCGGGGCGCGCGCCTTTCAGCAACATGTTCGAATCACTCGTGCTCTTTGCGTGGGCTATCGCCGTGGTCTACATTGTTCTGAGTATCAAGATCAGGGTCAGAGCCCTTGCCGCGGCCACCGCACTGATCACCGTGGTGACCCTGGCGTACGCCAGTGCGTTCGAATCAGATATTCGCCCGCTGATGCCGGCCCTGCAGAGCAACTGGCTCTCTGTGCATGTGTTTAGCTGTCTTCTTGGCTATGCCGGGTTTGCAATCTCGTTTCTCTCCGCCATCATCTTCCTGGTTGCCGCCAGGGAGCGGAGCAAGGCGACGAAGGAGATACGCGACGCGATGGAAGAGACAACAGACAAGACCATCGCCTTCGGCTTCCTGTTTCTCGCCATCGGCATCATCACCGGGGCGGTGTGGGCCAACTCCGCCTGGGGCACGTATTGGTCCTGGGATCCCAAGGAGACGTGGTCGCTTATCACGTGGTTTGTTTACGCCATCTACCTGCACTGCCGCTACATGCGCGGGTGGCGTGGGAAACGCGCTGCATGGATTGCGATCGTGGGCTTCATCTCCATCCTCTTCACGTACATCGGCGTCAACTTCCTACTCTCCGGGCTGCATAGCTACGCCTGAGTCGCCAGCGTGGACTCGTGCAAACAGCTGCATCTCGCTATGACGACCCCGGCTACTTCTCACGCGTCTTCAGGAAGCACACCGGTGCGTCACCACGCGAGTGGCGCGAGTCTTTGAGTACACAGGATACACCTGCACAGTCGTGAGGCGCACCTGCACCACCTGATTGCCGCTCCAGAGGGGTGTTTCTTTCCCTTTTCGCGCTCGCCAGGGTCAAAATCCGGCTCTGACCCGAAAGTGCTTTCGCTACGGGAATCGACCTCGTAAGATGGTCGTCTTGTGAGTAAGGAAAAGCCGTTCGTCCATCTTCATCTGCACACCGCGTTCAGCCTTCTGGACGGGGCCTGCCCCGTCAAGCGCCTGATGGACGCCGTGGCCGAAAAGGAGATGCCGGCGGTCGCCATCACCGATCACGGCGTCATGTATGGCTGCATCGACTTCTACAAGGCGGCCCGCGACAAGGGCATCAAGCCGATCATCGGCTGCGAGTTCTACATCACACCCGGCAGCCGCCACGACCGTCGTATTGAGGGGCAGAAGGTGCAGAACCATCACCTCGTCCTGCTGGCCAGGGATATGGTTGGCTATCACAACCTGGTCCGGCTCTGCACGACGGCCCACATGGAAGGTTTCTACTACAAGCCTCGTATCGACATGGAGATCCTCTCCAAGTGGAACGAGGGGCTCATCGGGCTCAGCGCCTGCCTCAAGGGCGAGGTCACCTCGCGCCTGGCGGATGAGGACCTGGCCGGCGCCATCGCCAAGGCGAACGCGTACGGCGATGTTCTGGGACGCGACAATTTCTACATTGAGATACAGGACCACGGCATCCCGGAACAGCGCGTGGCCAACAAGCTCATGGCCGAACTGTCCACCCAGACCGGCTTTCCACTTGTGGCAACCAATGACGTGCATTACCTGCAGAAGTCCGACTCTGCGGCGCATGAGGTACTGCTCTGCCTCCAGACCCAGACGGTTCTGAGCGACCCCAAACACATGCGCTACCGCACCGACGAGTTCTACCTCAAGAGCCGCGAGGAGATGGACGTGATCTTTCGCGACTACCCCGGAGCGGTCGATATCACCAACGAGATCGCCGACCGCTGCAATGTCGAGTTCGAGTTCGGTAAGCTCCACTTCCCCTCATACGACGCGACAGAGGGACTCTCACACCGCGAGTACCTGGTCAAGCTCGGGCACGAGGGCATTGCGCGGCTCTACGATATTCCCGATCCGGCCAGCCCTGCCAGCGATACAGAGACAGAGATCATGGAGCGTTTCGATCACGAGATGGCGGTGATCGAAAAGACCGGCTTCGTGAACTACTTCCTCGTGGTGTGGGACTTTATGAACTATGCGCGGAAACACGATATCCCGGTCGGCCCCGGGCGCGGATCGGGAGGTGGCAGCATCGTGGCCTATGCCCTCGGCATCACAACGATTGATCCGTTGCGCTATGAACTGATCTTCGAGCGCTTCCTCAACCCGGAGCGGGTCTCACCGCCCGACTTCGACATCGACTTCTGCCAAGCGCGCCGCAGCGAAGTAATTGAGTACGTGAAGGACAAATACGGCCGCGACAGTGTCGCGCAGATCATCACCTTCGGATCCCTGGGCGCCAAGACCGTTATTCGCGACGTCGGCCGTGTGCTGGAGGTCCCCTACAGTCGCTGCGACCAGCTCTCCAAGATGATTTCCGAAGACCCGAAGATGACGCTCCACAAGGCTCTGGAGGAGAACCCCGACTTCAAACGCGCCTACCAGAACGACGAGGACTGCAAACGCATTCTCGATTTTGGGTTCGTACTCGAAGGCCTCTATCGCAACGCGGGCACACACGCCGCCGGCGTGGTCATCGGCGAGAAACCCCTTGTCGAGATCATCCCCCTCTCTCGAGATAAAGACAAGGAACCGGTCACCCAGTACACCATGGAGCCACTCGGGGAAATCGGCTTGCTGAAGATGGACTTCCTCGGTCTCAAGACGTTGACCGTACTCAAGGAGGCCACGGACCTGATCAAGGAGATTCACGGCGTCGATATTGACCTGGAAGAGATACCATTCGACGACGGGCCAGCGTACGAGCTCCTGAACCGCGGCGATACGGTTGGGGTCTTCCAGCTCGAATCAGGCGGTATGCGCGACCTGATCCGGCGCATCGGCATTGACCGGATCGAAGACCTGATTGCCATGATCGCGCTCTATCGTCCCGGGCCGATGAACATGCTGCCCGACTACATCGAACGCAAATCCGGCCGCGCCAAGATCAAGTACGACCATCCTTTGCTTGAGCCTATCCTCAAGGAAACCTATGGCGTCATGGTCTACCAGGAACAGGTGCAGCGGGCCGCCAACATCCTGGCGGGCTACTCGCTGGGCGAAGCCGACATCCTGCGTCGCGCCATGGGCAAGAAGAAGCAGTCCGTCATGGAAGAGCAGCGTCAGAAGTTCGTGGCCGGCTGCAAAGTCACAAACAGTATCGACGCCAAGAAGTCAGGCCGCATCTTTGACACGATGGCAAAGTTTGCCGGCTACGGCTTCAACAAGGCACATAGCGCCGGCTACGGGATCATCGGCTACCAGACCGCCTACCTGAAAGCAAACTACCCGGCCGAGTTCATGGCGGCCCTGATTTCGAGTGAGATCGGCAACTTCGACAAGCTGCCGGTCTTCATCAATGAAGCCATTACGATGGATCTCGAAATCCTGCCCCCGGACGTGAACGCCAGTCGGCCCCGTTTTATGCCGAAGGACAACACGATTCGCTTTGGGCTGGCCGGCATCAAGAATGTCGGCACGGGCGCCGCACAGGCGATTCTGGATGAGCGCATGGCCAACGGGCCCTACTCCGGGATGATCGATCTCTGCTCGCGTGTGGATAGCTCACAGCTGAACAAGAAGGCCATCGAGAGCCTGGTGCGGGCCGGGGCGATGGACTGCTTTGATATGCATCGGGCCCGGATCTTTAACGGCATAGATTTTGCGTCGGCCCGGGCCGCCTCGACCCTGCGCGACAAGCGGTCCGGGCAGGGCAACCTGTTCGACATGCTGGGCACGCCCGAGGCCGATGTGGCATCGGACGAGCTACCTGACTGCGACCCGTGGCATGAGAGCGAACTGCTTGCCGGTGAGCGTGAACTGCTCGGCATCTACATGAGCGGTCATCCCCTCACGCAGTACGCCCCGATACTGACGCGGTACCAGACGATGACCATCGAGGAGATGAGCAATGCCGAGGACCATGTCCCGGCCCGCATCGGGGGCATCATCTCGACCGTGACGCGTCGCGTCACCAAGACCACCAAGGAATCCATGGCGATTCTGCTGCTTGAAGACTTGGACGGCTATACCGAGGTACTGGTCTTCCCGGAGGCTTTCCAAAGGTATGGCGTGCATGTGCACGAAGATGCCGCGGTTCTCGTGTGCGGCGAGGTATCGCGCCGGGAGGAGCAACCCAAGCTCATCGCGCAGGAGATCTACCCCCTCGCCGATGCGCCGCGCCACTTCGCCACCAAGCTGAGCGTCCACCTTCCGGTATCTCACATGGACGCCAAGCTGCCACGCATCCGCGACATGATCAAGACACATCCGGGCGACACGCCGGTCGTCATCTGCCTGCAGTTCGCCGGCGGCGAGAAGGTGTTCATGGATACCGACCCCACCTTCAAGGTCCTGCCCGAAGAATCGCTGGTGCACGAGCTGCAACAGGAGATTGGCGAGGACAGCGTCTACGTGGCGACCACCTCAAAGGCCTGCCTACACGAACGCAACGGCCGCAACGGCCGTGGCCGCTGGAACGGAAGATCTTCTTAGACAGGATTCCGTCACCTGGTCCCGGACTCCATCCATTCCCGGATATCATCATCAATCGGGGTGACGCGAACAATACGGCATTCACCGGCAGGTATACGGCGGCTGCCTATTTCGATGGTCTCGGACAGTTGAATCGTGTCGCCGGGCTTCTTACCAAGGAGCTTCTCGGCCACACCGCTGCCCGAGCCCACGATGCCAAGGTCCTCGTCGCGATCCCACTCACCCAGAATGCAGAGGCGCTGTTCTTCACCGTCGCCCCCTGCTATCCAGATGCAGGTTGCCATCCCGGCTACGTCGGCCGGGACATTCTTGAGGTCGGCAGCCTTAACGGTCGAGAGGTCAGCCTCCAGCTCGCCCTTGCGCTGCATCAGAATGCCCTGCCTATCCTTGGCCGACTGGTACTCGAAGTTCTCGCGCAGATCGCCGTAGCTGATGGCCACGCCGATCTCCTTGCTATTCTCCGGAATATCGACCTCCACCAGTTTCTTCAGTACAGCCTGCCGTTCCCGGAAGCTGCGCCACGAGGTGAGCCGTGCCCGGATGGGCTCGTCAGGCTCATCATCGCTTGCCGCCTCGGTGATTCGTTTCAACTCCGGAAAAGTCTTCAGCACACGTGCGAGCACGCCGCGGCTTTCGGTCGGGTCCCAGTTCGAAGCGGCATTGACTCGCCGCGTAAAGCCTTCGCGGCCCAGTTCTGTGATGGACCCGAGGATACTGTCCATCCACGCCTGCTGTTCGAACAGTCCACGCAGCAAGTTCTGCGCACGTAGCGCGTGGGCGCTGCAGGACGAATCAAACACGCGTACGGAACGGAAGAGCAGGTCTTCGCGAGACACGGGCTGATTGCGGTCGACAAAGTCCAGGTTGCGACACAGCCAACACACCGTCGTGGCCGCCACGCTATCGGCATCGAAAATCTCGCGGAACCGCGCACCCACACTTGCCTCGCGTGCCTGCTCAATGAGATGGGGCACTACTTCATCCAGCAGTCGGATCGACAGTCCATCCAGCAATTCCACAAGCCGTGTCGCAAACTCGTCATCGAACAGCTTATGCAGCAAAGCGATGACAGGCTTGAGCTCCCGGGCCGGCAACGCGTCGACCATGGGGATGAAGCGACCCCGCTCGAGGAAGCGGCCCAGCACCATGCGCATCTTCTCGCCCGGATCCCCGTCCGTTGCCCCGAGACGGTCAGCCGCCGTGCAGGCGGCAGCAGCCACTTGAGGGGCGCGCAGTTCAGTGCCCAGCGCGGCAAACGCCAGCCGATCAGCCAACACAGAACGTGACGGCTCATCGAGGGCGGTGGTATCGGTTGCACCTTCCAGCTCGTTCACCAGCTCCAGGATCGTCTCGCAGTCACGCTCCGTCCGCAGCGTGTCGAACCAGGCGGCATCGTACTGCTTGGCCGAGGCCAGCAGCCGGATGTTCTCAGTGCGCTTCGCGGGAATCTCCACCAGGTCGTCGTTCTTCAATCCACGACGGGCGCCATCCCAGAAGGTTTTCCACTTAACCGGATCCACAATGCCATCTTCAAGGATTTCACGCAGTTGGGGCGCCGGCATGTCGCCGTAGCTGCGCAGAATCATGCGTACGATTTCGGCGGGATCGTCCTTGATGCGGCGGGCCAGCTCCTCGGGGTCCCGGTGACGCAGTGTCAGAACATGATCCTCCGAGAGCAGCGTCAGTGCTTCAGCCGCGTAGCCGAATGTCATGGAATGCTGAGGTTTCCCTTCGAAATCAATGACGATCTTCATGTAGAAGTCTTCGACCTTCTTCACCACACCAAAGCCCCACGTATTGTCGAGAACCAGTGCCCCGGGTTGGAGCCCCAGCAAAAGATTGACCCGGCCCAGACAGATCGCAACGTCATCGCTCTTGTCGAACCCGGCACTGGCAACGATTTCCTTGTCGCTGCGGTTGCGGAATACAGACTTCAGCGCCTTGTGGCAAAGCGACTTGAAGGCGGCATCCGCGGCACGCCATTTCAGCTCCGCGGTCATCAGCGCAGTCATGCTGTCACGATCTCGCCGCTGTACGAGCGTTTCCTCGAGCATCTCGGCCCAGTCGTTGGCCTGGGTCTTGTGATTGCCCTCGGCCAATGAGACCAGTACAGACACAAGCTCATCGAACGGCAACGGGTCCGCTTCCAGTACCCCCAGAAACCACCCCTCCTGTGCACCTGCATCCATCGAATCCCATCCCACCGGCAAACCCATATCAGACCTCCTGTATCCACAAACAGCCGCACAGTCTGCCATAGCTGAGAAAATGGTTCAAGGTCCGCGGGTATTCATCTAGACTTCGGAGGTATGAAGACGATTGCCATCAGAACAGCAGGGCGTACCCACTTTGTGGACATTACCGGCCAGGTAGCTGGCGCCGCGCAAGATCTCGGCGTGGAGAACGGTGTCATTACGGTCTTTATCCCCCACACCACGGCAGGGATAACGATTAACGAAAATGCCGATCCTGACGTGACGGCTGACATGGAACTGGTACTCGATCGGGCGGTGCCCCGGAGCGGGGGATATGCGCACTGCGAGGGAAATACCGCCGCGCATGTTAAAGCGTCGATGATGGGCGCTTCGGTTCAGGTCATCGTCGAGAACGGGCGTTTGGCCCTGGGCACGTGGCAGGCCATCTACTTCTGCGAATTCGACGGTCCCCGCTCCCGCAAGGCGTGGGTATACGGAGGCGGATAGCGGCCACGACTACGTGTGTCTTGGCGTCCGTGATCCCACGGCCTCATCCAGGGCGCGCCAGTGTCGCAAGGGCAACATCTGAGCCGGCACTGCATGGTTTTCTAGTGAGTTCCTGATCCGGATTCAGGTCACCAGCTTTCACATTGCACTGGCTGGTAATCTTGCATTTTCTGATCGTCTGTGGTATGGACCTCATGATCGTGGGCGGATTAAGGCAGATCTGATGAAACTCAGCAAAGAACTCGACTTACTGGATGTGTTCTGCATCGCCTCTGGAGCGATGATCAGTTCCGGTCTCTTCATCCTGCCTGGCCTCGCGTATGCCCAGGCGGGGCCCTGCGTATTTCTAGCCTACCTGGTTGCGGCAATGTTTGCTCTCCCGGCTCTGTTCAGCAAAGCGGAACTCTGTACGGCTATGCCCAAAGCGGGCGGCGTGTACTTCTTCATAGAAAGAAGTATGGGAGCCGCCATGGGTACGATCGGCGGTCTGGCCGCCTGGTTCTCGCTGAGTCTCAAGAGCGCCTTTGCCCTGGTCGGCATTGGAGCGTTTGCGACCATCGTCTTTCCTGACCTGGGCCCGATCGGCATGAAGCTTGTGGCCATCGGGTGCTGCCTGGTTTTTCTGGGCGTCAACCTGGTCGGGGTCAAGCATGCCGGCCGCCTGCAGGTCTACATGGTGGCGGCTCTGATCTGCATTCTGATCTATTACGTCATCCGGGGGTTTCCGCACATGGAGTCGGCTCGTTTTGCCCCCTTCATTCCCTATGGCCCCGGGGCCATCCTTGCCACGGCGGGTATGGTCTTCGTGTCTTTCGGTGGTCTCACCAAAGTGGCGAGTGTGGCCGAGGAAGTGCGCAATCCCGGCAGAAACATCCCCCTCGGCATGCTCCTGGCTTTTGTGGTCGTCACGCTGCTGTATGTCTTCGTCATCGTTGTCACCGTCGGCGTTGCGGGCGGCGCTGCCCTGGGCACGACCCTAACCCCCCTTTCTCTGGGCGCGAAGGCCTTTCTGGGCACCGCCGGCGTTGCCGCTGTGTCCGGGGCGGCGCTGCTGGCATTCATCACCACGGCCAATGCCGGCATCCTGGCGGCATCCCGGGACCCTATGGCTATGAGCCGGGACGGACTCCTGCCGGAATTCTTTGGAAAGGTGCACCCCAGATTCCAGACGCCCCACGGTTCTCTCATCTTCACAGCCGCCTTCATGATTGCCGCGATTCTTTTCCTGGATCTCGAGGGCCTGGTCAAAGTGGCCTCCACTCTGAAGATAGTCCTCTTTATGTTTGCCAACATCTCGGTGATCCTGATGCGCGAGAGCAAGATCCAGAATTACCGGCCCAAGTTCCGCTCGCCCTTCTACCCGTGGCTCCAGATCGCCGGCATCATTGGTTACGGCTTTCTTCTCTTCAAACTCGGTCCGATGCCTCTGCTGCTGGCGGGGGGCTTCATCGCGGCAGGACTGGTATGGTACTGGCTCTACGCCAAAGAAGACCGAGGCCGTGAGTCTGCCCTGGTTCACGTTGTGGAGCGGATTGCGGGCCGCGATCTGGACAGCTATAGCCTGGGCGGCGAGCTCAGGGATATTCTTCGGGAGCGCGATGAGATCACCGAGGACCGTTTCGACCTGCTCGTCAGAAACTGTGAAGTCATGGATCTTGACCATTCTGTGTCCATGGAGGAGTTCTTCGGCATGCTGGGCGACTCCTTCTCAGACAGACTGCAGGTTCCGCGCGACACGGTGATCGATCTTCTCACGAAGCGTGAGCAGGACACATCGACGGCGCTGACTCCGCAGATGGCGATTCCCCACCTTATTGTTGAAGGGAATGGCAAGTTCGATATTCTCCTGATCCGTTGCCGTGACGGCATTCATTTTTCTGACGAGGCACCGGCGGTGCAGGCTGTCTTTGCCCTGGCCGGGTCTCCAGATGAGCGGAACTTCCACCTCCGGGCCCTGATGGCCATCGCGCAGATCGCCCAACAGAAGGACTTCGAGTCTCGGTGGCAGCGCGCGCGCAGCCCCGAGGCCCTTCGCGACCTGGTCCTCCTTGCACACAGGAAACGTCACATTGAGGCGTAGCATGTGCCTGATTTGAAGGTGGCCTCCCTGCCCCGCGCCCTGCTAGAATCCCCGTAAAAGGACGACCACTAACGTGAAACACTCTCATAAACTTGGACTGTTCGATGTCTTCTGCACCGCGACTGGGGCCATGATCAGCTCAGGCCTGTTCATTCTGCCAGGCTTGGCCCATGCGGAGGCCGGACCGGCCGTGGTACTCTCGTACCTGCTGGGAGGGCTGCTGGCGATGACCGGTATGCTGAGTCAATCCGAGCTGGTCTCGGCGATGCCGAAGACCGGTGGGACGTATTACTACGTTACGCGAAGTATGGGCGCCGCAATGGGAACCGTGGATGGGCTGATCACGTGGTTCTCGGTTTCGCTGAAGAGCGCGTTCGCGTTGGTCGGTATGGCGGCTTTCATGGGCGCGTTGGCGCAGGCCATCGACATTCGCATTGTTGCCCTGCTCCTCTGTGTCTTCTTCGTGGGCCTCAACATCTTCGGTATTGAGGGCGCTGCTCTGGTCCAGCGCTGGCTGGTGGTTGGGCTGCTTGCCATTCTCGGTATCTACATCGTGCGTGGCATGCCCGCCATTGATGTCGCGAACTTCGAACCCTTTGCGCCGCACGGACTGATGCCCGTCCTGTCGACGGCTGGTCTCGTCTTCATTTCTTTCGGTGGGCTGGTCAAAGTCGCGGCGATTGCCGAGGAAGTGAAGCAACCGGCGCGCACGGTGCCACTGGGAATGATGCTCTCGTTAGGCGTGGTATCGCTTCTCTATTTTCTCGTGGTCTTCGTGACATCGGGAACACTGGGTGGCGAGAAGCTGGACGCTTCGCTGACACCCATCTCCGACGGAGCGCGTGTCTTCCTGGGCACGCCCGGCGTAGTCCTGCTCAGCATCGCAGCCATCCTGGCGTTCATTTCGACAGCCAATGCCGGCATCATGGCGGCTTCGCGCTATCCCGTGGCTTTATCGCGCGACCGGCTCCTACCTACGGTGTTCGCCACGATCAACAGCCGATTCCACACGCCACACGTATCGCTGATCTTCACCGGCGGCTTCATGGTCATTGCCCTCTTCCTGAAGCTCAGCATACTGGTTAAGGTGGCGTCGAGCGTACTGATCCTGACCTTCCTCTTCTCCTGCCTCTCCGTCATCATCATGCGCGAGAGTCGGCTGCAGAACTACCGACCCCAGTTCCGTTCGCCGCTCTACCCGTGGGTCCAGATCATCGGGATCGTTGGCTGTCTCCTGCTCCTGGTTGGGATGGGCACTCCGGCCCTGCTGGCCAGCGCCGTACTGGTTGCCGCCGGTTTCTTCTCTTACTGGTTCTATGGTCGCGTTCGCTCCACCCGCGAGTACGCCCTGCTTCATCTTATTGAGCGCCTGACGTCGAAGGATCTCACGGAGCATCTGCTCGAGTCGGAGCTGAAGGAGGTCATTCGCGAGCGGGACCATATTTCAACGGACCGGTTCGACCACTTTATCGAGGAGTGCCCCATTCTCGATATCGACCGCCACATGACGCTGGGTGAGTTCTTCGGGGAAGTGGCCGAGACACTCTCGCCACGTCTCAACACGCCAAAGGATGAGATCGTGCGTCTGCTACACGAACGTGAAGAAGATACCAGCACCGTGATTGCCTCCGGACTAGCCATCCCCCACCTTGTCCTCCAGGGCGAGCACCAGTTCGACATTCTCCTGGCACGCTGTAAACCGGGCATTGCGTGGTCGGGCGATATCCCCGAAGTGCATGCCGTCTTTGTGCTCGCGGGAACAAAGGACGAGCGCAATTTCCATCTGCGCGCCCTGGCTGCCATTGCCCAGATTGCCCAGCCGCTTCACTTCTACAAGCGCTGGATCCAAGCGCGAAACAAGGAAGCCCTGCGCGACGTGGTCCTGCTGGGGCAGCGGCAGAGGTTATAGGTGAAGAATAAGCCGTCTGAGAAGAAGTTGAGCGAGATCTGTCGCACCTGCGGTGCGCGTTGCTGCCGTTACATTGCAACGGAGATCGACACACCCACCTGCAAGCGCGACTACGACCACATCCGGTGGTACCTGCTCCACGAGACTGTTCATGTCTTCATGGACCACGACAACGATTGGTATCTCGAGGTGGAGAGCCCGTGCGAATACCTCGGCCCTGACGGGCGCTGCATGAATTATGAGCACCGCCCCAGGATCTGCCGCAAATACGGCGCTGACGATCTGAATTGCGAGTTTCTCTCCGAAGACGAGCCCCACGTCATTCGCTTCTCAACCGCCACCGAATACGAAGACTGGCTGGACGACAACAAGGTCAAGTGGCGCTGGAAAAAGCGGTAAGGCAGCTTCTCATACCAATTGCCAATACTTCTTGGTACGAAGCATGTGTCATTCCGAGCGAAGCGAGGAATCTCTGTCTTCGGCAATTGCTGAGATCCCTCGCTTCGCTCGGGATGACAGTTTCTTTGGCTTGCACAGATAGATTGTAGCGATTGGTATTAGGCCGGCAGAACCGGTCTCGTCAGAAACTCGAGATAGGCTTGCCACCAGTGCTGGCCCCAGAAGATCCAGATGATGGCGGCGGTGGCCAGGTAGGGACCGTAGGGAATGCGGCTCTGCATCTTCCTTCCACCGGCTATCACAAGCGAGATGCCCACGATTGAGCCGACCAGTGATGACCCCACAACCGTAAACAGGACGCCCTGCCATCCCGTGAAGGCGCCAATCGCACCAATCAGCTTCACGTCGCCGAAGCCCATGGCAGGCTTCTTGAAGATGAGTGAGCCGATCTTCCCGATCGACCAGAGCAGACCAAACCCCAAGGCCAAGCCGATACCAGATTCAATAAGCGAATCCAGAACGGTTGTCGCGCCGTGCATGGCCGGAACCAGCGCGCTCAGAATCACACCGGCCACCATGCCGCCGATGCTGCAGCTATCCGGAATAATGAAGTGCTCAAAGTCAACAAACGTCGCCAGCACGAGACCGGACACATAGAGCCAGAGCACCGGCACAAGCCCCGCGCTGACAGTGGGCACCAGGCCCAACGGCCGCGGGCCCATCGTGAGGTCGACCTTCAGCCAAACGAGCAGGAAGAGAGCGGCCACCAGGAGTTCTACCAACACGTAGCGCGGCGTAATGCGCGCCTTGCAGAACCTGCAACGGCCAAGCAGCATGAGGTAGCTGAAGATGGGAATGTTGAGGTACCATGGGATCAACCGGTTGCAGTGCGGACAGTGCGAGCGCGGCTTGACCACGGACTCGTCACGCGGGATGCGGTAGATGCAGACGTTCAGAAAGCTCCCCGTCGCCGCCCCCCAGAAGAATGAGAGAAACGTGAAGAACGGATACCAGGGAAAGTCCTCTGTAAACATCAGTCGATCATCCCTTCCTTATGCACCGTATACACGCGCTTCAAGCGCCTCACGCATGCGCTCCACCGGTGGTGTCCTGCCGGTCCAGATCTCGAACGAGCGCACGCCCTGGTGCAGCAACATCCCCAGCCCATTGGCGACCTTCGCCCCCGCTTCGCGGGCCACGGTCATCAGGCCGGTTTCCGGATACATGTATACAAGATCCAAGAGCATCTGTCCCGGCTCGAACGCTTCTTTGCCCAGCAATGGCTCGTCCTCTGGCTTCATACCTACCGGAGTGGCCTGCACCAGAAGCTCCGCTTCGCCTGCAGACCGGGTCCATGCCTCTGCCGACGCCTCAACAACCTGGATATCCAGCGATGCATCCACGGCCTTCAGTTCCTCTGAAAGGCGCGCGACCCGCTCCATATCCAGGTCGGTCAGGATGAGTCGTCCTGCGCCCTGACTCGCACAGGTGAGAGCAACGGCTCGCCCTGCCCCACCGCAGCCAAGCATCATGACCGACTTGCCGACCACGTCGCAGCCAAACGCTTCATCCACCGCCCGCAGAAAACCTACGCCATCCGTGTTGTGGCCGCGCAGTCCATCCGGCCCGAACTCCACCGTGTTCACCGCGCCCAGTAGCGATGCGGTATCGGCCAGGTCGTTGATCCCCTGGAAGGCCACCTCTTTGAGCGGCACCGTCAGGTTCACGCCCCGGAAGCCCATGTCCGCCATCGCGGGCAGCGTGCTCATCAGCCGCTCGGGTGCGACATCGAAGGCGAGATAGATGGCATCCATCTCCAACGCCTGGAGCGCCACATTGTGCATGACCGGCGAGAGTGTGTGGCCAATCGGATGCCCCAGTACGGCGAACGGTTGTGTGTGGCCGGACAGGTTCATGGTGTTTTCTTCTTCCCCGAGTCATTCGCCCGGTTGGCTTCGCGATCCGACAGCAGCCGGTTCACACACGACAGGTAGGCCTTGGCGCTCGCCTCAACAATATCGGTGCTGGCGCCCTTGGCACTGACCGTCTCCTCATCGAAGGCCACACGCAGGCTTACTTCGCCCATGGCGTCCTTGCCCACCGTCACCGCCTGCAGCGAGTAATCGGTCAAGCGGCCTGACACCTGTGTTATCCGGTCAATCGCCTTGCATACCGCGTCAACAGGACCGTCACCGCAGGCGGCTTCCTGCAAGATCTCATCGCCCTTACACAACTTCACGGTCGCAGTCGGAATGGTGCTGCTTCCGGCGGCTACCTGCATACACTCCAGCGTATAGACGTTGGCGACGTCACTCAATTGCTCACTGGCGATCATCAGCAGGTCATCGTCATAGATCACCTTCTTCTTATCCGCCAGTTCCACGAACCTTTCGTATACCCTGGCCAGCTCGTCAGTATTCAAGGTGATACCCATGCGGTTCAGGGCCTGCTTCAGGCCGTTCTTGCCCGACAACTTGCTCAGGACCAGGTCAGACCCGTCCTGGCAGCCTACCGTGGCCGGATCGATAATCTCGTAGGTTGACCGTTCCTTGATCACACCATCCTGGTGCACGCCCGAAGAGTGGGCAAACGCATTCGCGCCCACGATGGCCTTGTTGCGCTGTACGGGCATACCCGTCAGGCGGCTCACCAGCCGACTCATCGGCACCAGGCGCTCCGTCTTCACATTCGTCCACAGCGGACCATACACGTCGTTGCGTGTATGCAGCGTCATCACGATCTCTTCCAGTGCGGCATTACCCGCACGCTCACCCAGGCCATTGATGGTGCACTCCACTTGGCGTGCCCCGGCCTGCAGCGAGGCCAGCGAATTGGCCACGCCCAGGCCCAGGTCGTTGTGGCAGTGCACACTGATGACGGCGTCATTGATATTCGGGACCGACTCGAACAGCGACGCGATCAGGTCACTGAACTCGCCCGGCATCGTGTAGCCCACGGTATCGGGAACGTTGATCGTCGTAGCGCCCGCATCAATCGCTGCTTCCACCACCTGGGCCAGGAAGTCGGGTTCCGTCCGCGAGGCATCCTCGGGACTGAACTCCACGTCATCCACGAACGATTTCGCATAGGTCACGGACGCGACGGCCTGCTTGATGATCTCCTGGCGGGCCTTGCGCAGCTTGAAGGTGCGATGGATCGCCGAGGTCGCCAGGAACACGTGGATGCGCGGTTTCTTCGCCGGCATCACGGCCTCCCCACAACGTGCAATATCGGCTTCGACACAGCGGGCCAATCCGGCAATCGTCGGTCCCTTCACCGATTCAGCAATCTCGTGCACCGCTCGGAAGTCGCCCGGCGATGCAATCGGGAACCCGGCCTCGATGATATCCACACCCAGCTTGGCCAGCTGGTGTGCGATCTCGACCTTCTCGCGGTGGTCCAGGCTCGCGCCCGGTGACTGCTCACCGTCACGCAGGGTGGTGTCAAACACCAGCACGCGGTCTTTCTTCTTTCCTCTTGTCGCTGTCATCAATCCCTCCCTTGCGCGTCTTCTCGTCGCGCGGTCAAATCGGTGACCTCGATTACATCGACCAGCTTGTACAGTTGCTTCGTCACCTGCTCCAAAACGTGATCGTCGCCCGGCACGGTCATCGTCATGCGTGACAGCGTCGGGTCATCCGTAGGCCCCACGTTAAGGGTTTCGATATTGTACCCGCGCCCCGAGATCAATCCCACGATACGCGCCAAGACACCCGGCTGATTCTCAACGAGCAATGTAATAAAATGCTTCATATCAGTATGTTTCTCCTCTTATTCTCTTCTCAAACACCCCTACCCCGCGGAGGTCGTCGGGAGGGGCACTCCCTCCTCAGCACCCCCATTCCCCACCTTAACCCGAGCGGAGGCCGAGGGGAGGGACACTCCCTCCTTGGCACTCCCTTTCCCACCCTAACCCGAGCGGAGGCCGGGGGGAGGGGTAGTCCCTCCTTGGCGGTTCGGTATTCCGAACCGGCCGGGGGACCGCCCCTCCCCTCGGCCGAAGCGTCAAGCCATTGAGCAGATCATCTCATCCAGCGACGCCCCCGGCGGCACCATGGGGTATACATTCTCATCTTCCTTAACAATACACTCGACCACCACGGGTGCCTTCGTGCTGAAGGCCTTCTCCAGGGCCGGCACCACGTCATCCTTCTTCGTCACCCGCAGCCCCACCGCGCCATAGGCCTCGGCCATCATCACGAAGTCCGGCAGGAACTCGCGGCGAGAGGAGTCCGGAATCTTCTCATTGGCCGGACGGCCCCGCTGTTTCAGAACGGTGGCTGAATATTCCTTATCGTAAAACATCTCCTGCCACTGGCGCACCATGCCCAGGTGCCCGTTATTCAGGATTATTACGTTTACGTTCCATCCGTGCTCCACGGCCACCACCAGTTCCTGGAAGCACATCTGGATACCGCCATCCCCCGCCAGAACCACCACGTTCTTCTCCGGGAACGCCGCCTGTGCACCGATGGCCGCCGGCAATCCGTATCCCATGGTTCCCAGTCCACCTGACGACAGAAACGTGCGCGGCCGGGTGTAGTCAAAGAAGTGGGTCGCCCACATCTGCTGCTGGCCAACATCCGTCACAATCAGGGCCTCACCGCCGCTGACTTTGTAGACCATGTCGATGACGTACTGCGGCAACACTTCATCCGTGCTCTGATCGTAAGCCAGCGGGTTCTGCGCCTTCAACTCGTCCAGGTGCTCGTTCCAGGTACTCCGTTCACGCGGCTCAACCTGGTCGATCAGCTCCTCCAGGATATCCTTCACGTGACCGCAGACGGGAATATCGACAGAGACGCTCTTATTGATCGACGAGGGGTCGATGTCTATATGCGCCTTCTTCGCCTTCGGGGCGAATTCCGAGATCTTGCCCGTGACGCGATCATCAAAACGCGCGCCGACTGCAATCAGGAGGTCACACTCACCCACCGCGCGGTTGGCCGTGACCGTACCATGCATACCCAGCATCTTCAGGGAGAGCGGATCCGTTTCCGGGAACCCGCCCAGTCCCATCAACGTGGTCGTAACAGGCAGATTGGCCTTACGGGCCAGCGCGGTCAGCTCGGCTGCCGCCCCGCCGGCGATAACGCCGCCACCGGTATACAGGAGGGGGCGCTCGGCCTCGTTGATGGCATCCGCCAGCAGCTTGACCTCGTCCCGGTCATAGCCGGACACGGGGCGATAGCCCGCCAGATTGACCGATTCCGGAGCAGTCGCCGTGGTTTCGGCGCGCTGAACATCTTTTGGAATATCAATCAGAACAGGCCCGGGCTTGCCCGAGGCCGCAATATGAAAAGCTTCCGCAATGATACGCGGCAGATCGTCCGTACGGTGAACCAGGTAGTTGTGCTTGGTCACGGCACGGGTGATACCGGTAGTATCGGCCTCCTGGAAGGCGTCGTTGCCAATCATGTGCGACGGAACCTGCCCGCTGATGCAGACCATCGGGATGCCATCCATGTATGCGGTCGCCAGGCCGGTGACCGCATTGGTCGCGCCCGGTCCCGATGTCACGAGACAGACCCCGACCTTGCCCGTGGCGCGCGCGTAGCCATCGGCCATATGCGTGGCGCCCTGCTCATGCCGCGCCAGAACAAACTGTATGTCCTCGGCGTGATAGAGCTTACTGAACATATCCAGCACGGCACCTCCGGGCAGTCCGTAGACAATCTCTGCCCCCGCCTGTCGCAGTCCCTCAACGACGCAGTCAGCGCCGGTTCTCGTTTTGGTTGTCATGCCTATTCCCTTTCTTCCACAAAAAAACCCACCGTGGTTCATCCCGGTGGGTGTCTCGCTGGTTGAAGTTAACTTCCTATTGGAAGCGACCTCCCATCGTGACACGCACCGGCACAAAGCGCAGTACGAGCACCCGCAGTACAAGTACGACTGCTACAGTGCTCAATGTCAGGATGGTATGTACCGAATTCATTACGGCTATTAAACTGCTAAATGTAGAAGAAAGTCAACGAGAGATTCTTCGTTAGTGGCATCAGGCGGAGTTTCCTCCCCTGCGACGTTGCCACTTCGCTACGCTTCGTTGCCGACAGTTGTCGGCCTGTCTCGCTTCGCTCGGCTGCGTCGCAGGAAGGTGAGATCTCCGTTTCCCACGACACAAGGTCGTGGGGGAACCGGGCCACTGAACAGCTCCGATTCCCCCGCAACACGCCTACCCGATGGCGTCGTGTCCGCGTTCGCCGGTGCGAATGCGCACGCACTCACCGAGATCCATCACCAGGATCTTACCGTCACCTATGTTGCCCGTACGGGCGCCCTTGATGATGGCATCAATCGTCGGTTCGACATAGTCAGCGTTCACCGCGATCTCCAGGCGTACCTTCTTGAGGAGATTCACCTCCACATCTACGCCACGATAGGACTCGTGGTAGCCGCGCTGCTGGCCGCAGCCCATGGCGTTCGTTACGGAGAGTTTGTAGACCTCCTTCTCGTACAGGGCCTGCTTCACAGGCGTCAACCGTTCAGGCTGAATGTAAGCTATAATCAGTTTCATTGTATTCCTCCTGGCAGTCGGCGGCATGGCGCCGCCGCACCTGTTCGCTACATGTTGCTAAAGAACTGGAACCCGCTGTAGGCCTCCATGCCATGTTCACCAATATCGAGACCCTTCAACTCCTCTTCCTCGCTGACACGAATGCCCACGGTGAGCTTCAGCAAGCCGAAGATCAGCAGACCAGCCGGGAAGCATACCGCGGCATAGCTCAGCACGCCGATGAGCTGTGTCCCGAACGAGATCGTGTAGGCGTCCGCCCCGGAGCCCACGACAACGCCGTTGGCGAATACGCCGACAAAGAGCGTTCCCAGTATCCCACACACCAGATGCACGGTGGTGGCACCCACGGGGTCATCCAGGTGTAACCGGTCCAACATGATGACCGAGAGCACTGCGACGGCTCCACAGATCAGACCGATCAGTACGGACGAGTGAATCGACACGACGTCGGCTCCCGCCGTGATACCGACCAACCCAGCCAGGCAGCCGTTGAGCACCATCGTGAGGTCAGGCTTCTTCTGTACGATCCACGACGTCACCATAGCCCCGATAATTCCGGCGGCAGCGGCAAGCGATGTAGTCGTCAACACAAACGATACGGCCGAAGGATCTGCAGAAAGTACCGATCCGCCGTTGAACCCGAACCATCCGAGCCAGAGCAGGAAGACGCCGATGGCCAGCAGCGGCATACTGTGTCCCATGATTGGGCGGGACTTCCCGTTGACATATTTTCCAAGCCTGGGTCCAAGCAGTATGATCCCTGCCAAGGCGGCCCAGCCACCCACCGAGTGCACCAGCGTGGAGCCGGCAAAGTCATGGAAGCCACGCTCGGCCAACCAACCGCCGCCCCACTTCCAGGAACCCACAGCCGGGTAGACCAGCGCGACGTAGATAGTGGAGAAGATGAGGAAGGGACCAAGCTTGATCCGCTCAGCTACGGCACCCGACACGATCGTTGCCGCCGTTGCGGCAAACATCCCCTGGAACAGGAAGTCCGTCCAGTAGGTGTATCCGCCACCGCCATAGGTGAACGGTGCCGCACCGACCCCCGCCATGGTGGCATCTACGCCTTCGGCCAGCCCTATGCTGAACCCGGCAAAGCCGAGAACCTTACCGATGATCCATCCGTCGCCCGGATACATCAGGTTGAAGCCCATCAGGACGTAGGTCAGCAGACCTATCGCCACGATGGCCGTGTTCTTGCACAGGATGTTGACCGTGTTCTTTGCACGGGTCAGCCCGGACTCCACCGTGGCAAACCCCAGGTGCATGATAAACACAAGGAACGTGCTGACCATCATCCACGTGTTGTTCACGGCAAACATCTCGGCGCTGACACCCGCGGCCTCCTCCTGTGCCATTGCCGTACCACCTAGCAACACCATCAGCGCAACCAGCGGCAGCACGCGTTTCTGTAACGATTTACCTATCATTCTACCCAGCCTTCTTTTGAGGGTTATCTATACGCTGTCTCTGACAGCAACTACTACGACAGACAATCCACTTCGCAGCTCCCGTGCCACCCTATCATGCCGATCGAGGCGAATATCATGTATCCGCTTCATTACCATGCACTTACAGATTCTGAACAATATTACAATTATGAAGCATTGAGACTCACATAACACTCTTGTTGCAACACATCCCTATCTATGACATAAATGTATCTTCATTTCAGAAGAGCGATTGAACCAAGAGGATGGAGGTTATCCCATGACAACCGAGAGCCGTGCCGAACAGGAATTGGGGGTCCTATACCGAATCTCCCAGCACATGGCGCAGCAGCATGATGTGTCGTCGCTGCTCAATGACGTGCTTGATATACTTGAATCCGAGCTGGGCGTCACGCGCGCCGCATTTGCCCTGCGACGACCTGACAGCGACATGTTCGCCATCGAGGCCGCCCGCGGTATGTCCGCCGAGGAGCAGCGACGGGGTCAGTACGGTCTGGGAGAGGGAATCACGGGCAGGGTCGCCCAGAGCGGCGAACCCGCTCTCGTTCAAGATATCTCACAGGATCCGAACTTTCTGAACCGCACGCGTTCGCGGCAGTCGGGCAAGACAGCGTTCCTATGTATCCCGGTCATCCATCAGCGCCTCGTCATTGGTACGATGAGCATCGACCGCCCCAGCGGGGCTGTTGAAGAACTTCAGCATAACCTTCACTTTCTGAAACTGATTGGTGACATGCTGGCCGAGGGCGTCTCCCGCATTCGCGACGAGATTGAAGAGCGTGAAGGTCTCATTGCCGAGAATCGACTCCTGCGCCAGCAGCTCGGAGATCGCTATCACCCCAGCAACATGGTGGGCAACTGCAGCAGCATGCGCCAGGTCTACGACCAGATCGCACAGGTTGCCGACAGCACGGCTACGGTCCTGGTGCGCGGCGAATCGGGCACCGGCAAAGAGCTGGTGGCGCGCGCCATCCACTACAGCAGCTCGCGTCGCAACAATGCGTTCGTGGGCGTCAACTGTGCGGCGCTACCGGAGAACCTGATTGAGAGCGAACTCTTTGGTCACGAGAAGGGCTCGTTCACCGGCGCAGCCCAACAGCGCAAGGGACGCTTCGAGCTGGCCAACGGGGGCACCCTCTTCCTGGATGAGATTGGCGATATCGCACCGTCGGTCCAGGTCCGCCTCTTGCGCGCCTTGCAGGAGCGAACGATTGAACGCGTCGGCGGGAGCGAAACGATCGCGGTCAATGTACGTATCGTAACGGCCACCAGTCGTGATTTGGAGAAAGACATTGCCGAGGGAAACTTCCGCGAGGACCTCTACTACCGGCTCAACGTCTTTCCTATTCACATCCCTGCCCTACGCAACCGGCGCTCGGACATCATGCTCCTGGCCGACTGCTTTATTCAGAAGTACAACGAGGCCTACAGCAAACAGATCCGCCGTATCTCGACAGCCGCGATCAACATGATGATGGTGTATCACTGGCCCGGGAATGTGCGCGAGCTCGAGAACTGCATCGAGCGCGCCGTGCTGACCAGCCAGGATGACGTGATTCACGGCTATAGTCTGCCCCCATCACTACAGACCGCAGATCAGACCAACACGCCACTCTTTCCACGCGAGGGCGCCAGCCTCAAGGAGATGCTGGATTCCTACGAAAGAGAGATCATCATCGACGCCCTGAAGAAGCACCGCGGCAATGCCGCCGCGGCCGCGCGCGAACTGCAGTCGACTCAGCGCGTCATGAACTACGCGATCAAGCGGTTGAATATTGTTTCGGAACAATATAGGGGATGACGACGAAGCGGCGCGCCCTACCTCACCATCGGCTTATATCTGGGCCGAGGATCAGGCAGGGCGAGCTGTCCCCGCCACGGCGGGCAAGCCCAGCGTGGCGCAACAACTGAGCGCACCATGAAAACGCACACCATCATCGTCGACGGCTACAACGTCATCTACCGGGTTCCCCGCTTCAAGGCACAGCTTGACCGGAGCCTGCAGGCGGGCCGCGAGGCGTTGTTGCGTTATTGCAGCGAGTGGAAAACGCGGCGGCGTGACATAGACCGCTTCTACGTAGAGCCTGTCCCACTGCGCGCAAGGCATTGAGCCATAGAAGATTGCGTGGGTAGAATTTCGGGCAAAAGGAGCCGAAATGGCTCCTCTGCCCGAAATAGGCGTGTTATATTCCGGTAATTCACCACAAACACCGGGAGAAC
>JASLOA010000018.1 GCA_030745755.1 Kiritimatiellia bacterium
GCTATCGATGGGGCAGCTCTATGCCACCGAGAAGCGCTGGCCCGATGTCCTCAAGCACCTGGCCCGAACGCTTGAAATGAAGCCTGATCACTCGGCTGGCGCCGAGTGTATGTTCCTGCTCGGGTATGCGTCCTTCATGGAGGAGGACTTCGACTCTACCCTAACGTGGCTGCGCCGGCTGAAGGCAGACTATCCCACCAGCGAGTTGCGTCCGGACGCGACCTATTGGATTGCCATGTCCCTGCTATTCGAGTCGGAGTACGAGGAAGCAGGCCGGGAATTCAGCCGGCTGATACAGGACTATCCGCACAGTTCCTACCGCGAAGACTCAACCTTCCGCGTGGCCGTGTGCCATTACGGTCAAAGCCTGTTCGAGGATGCTGACGCGGCCCTGGTGGCCTTCATGGGGCGCTATCCCGAGAGCAAGCTCACCGGTGAAGCCCTGATGATGCGCGGTGACATCGCCGGGGCAGTTGGACGTACGGCTGACGCCATCGGGTTCTACCAGCAGGCGATGCAGAAGCACGAACTGAACGCTGAGCAGTACAATCATTGCGCCTTCCAGGCGGGAACGGTCATCTACGATGACGCTGATTACGAACGGCTCCGAACGCATTTTCAGGCCTATCTGGATGAAGCGCGTGACGGATCCAACCTGCCGCAGGCGATCTACTGGATTGGTGTATCGCTGTGGAACCAGGGCGAGCATGAGGGCGCCCTGCGCTTCTACCGCGAAGCGGTTGAGACGTATGGAAGCGATCCTGGTGCGATTGGCATCGACATGATCATGGACGAGTGGATTGGACGGATCCGCACGGCCGAAGACAAGGTGAGAATCCAGGCAAGGAACGAGCTGCGCCGCGCCCACAACAGTGCGGTCAGCGGCGGTAAGGCAACGCTCTCACTGCGCCTCAAACGTGCGATCATTCTAGATGACGGCACGACTGAAGCCAGCCGCGAGAAGCTCTCCGAGTATCTCGTGAAGCGTGGACGTCTTGAGCTTGCGAGTCCGGCCGTGCTCACCATGATCATGGAGCTGGCTCGTGCCCGGGACGAGATGGCTCTGATGGGCAAAGCGGCCGAACAGATCGTCACGGCATTCACCGAAACAGACTATGCCCTGGATGCGCGCATGGTGATCGCGCAGGACTTGGTAGAGAAGGCTCGCACCACAGACGTCCACAGTGAAGCCAACTTGTACTTCGGACAGGCCGTCGCGCACTTGGACACCATACGCCAGGCCTTTGCGACGAGCAGCGAAGCGGCGCGCGCGCTGCTTATGTTGGGCGACATCTATCGTGAGCAGCGGAAATATGACAAGGCCGACCAGGCGTTTAAGGATGTGCTGGGTGTGCGTGAGTGGCGCGCCCTTTGGCCCGAGGCACTCCATGGTCGGGGTGAATGCGCGTTTGCCCAGCGGCGTTTTGCACCGGCGGCGGCGTTCTATGAGCGCATTTACCTGATGTACAGCCATTACGCCGACTGGACGGCGCGCGCCTACTATCGCCGCGCCCAGTGCCTGAGGCGTCTCTTCCAGCCTGAGAAGGCGCGCGAGGTGCTGCGCGAAATGGTCTCGCTGGAATCACTGGCCGGTCAGCCGGAAACGGCGAAGGCCCGGGCATGGCTGGAAGGGCAGGAGAGCTCGTGAAGCATAGCGGTTACATGCAGTGTGCTGCCGGAGTCGTCGGCGTCTTGCTGATGACGAGCGGGATGCTTGCGGCACAGACGACACGGACAGTGAAGCATATGGGCTACACCGCCAGTACACCCGTCAACGTACGCCTGTACGTGGATGGCAGATCACGTGATGGCGCGTTGATGGGCCACACCGATGATGCGGTGGTCTTCCGTTCAGGTAGAGACGGTCAGCAGGTAAACGTATCTATCAGACGCGTGGACCGGGCGTTCTTTGATGTCACGGTTCCGCGCACGGAGCTGAACGATGCGCTTGTGGCCGAAAACTGGTCCAAGGCCGGCATTCTGTTGCTCCCGGTTGTGCGTCCGCTTGTGCCGTACCTGGACTTGCCACAGAACAATGGTGTGGATCTTGTCTACGACGCGGGGCACTACCTGATGAAGAGTACAGGCTTTCGTATGACGTCCGAGACCTCCAGGGATTTGAGTGAAGCTGCAACGGCGCGAGCGAAGTCGGCGTTCCAGCTCTTCCATGGATTGGGAAAAGTCTCGTGGCATGGCTTGGGCTTGGCCGGACAGGCCCGTTCCGCGGAGGCCTTGCTTGCGCTCGGTAAGCGGGATATGGCTAACGACGTGATTGAGGGAATGTCCGAGCCCTTTCCTGATGACGAAGGCATGGGCTACTATTGGATGGTGCGAAGCAGCATGGCTCTCGCCGACGAGGACTATTCGGCTGCGCTGGACGGTGCTGTGCGCGCTGTCTGTTTTGCCAACAAGGATATTAATGTGTTTCCGGATGCACTACTCCTGAGTGCACGGTGCTATGAGAAGCTTGAGTCCTACCATCGCGCACGCGATGTCTACTTCGAGGTAGCGCGCCTCTTTCCCACGACAACCGCCGGGAAGAGGGCCTTGGTGTATCTGAAGAACGTGCGCGCCTCCGGTCATACGGACGGCAAGGAAGCCAGAGGGGTTGTCAACGTGTTCTTTGGTGTGGAAGAAGAGATGAATAAGAAAGCAGACAGACTGCTGGATCGACGTTCGAAATAGTCTTCGGAACAGGGATGAAAGGGACCCGCATGAAAAGCAAGACCCGTTGGATCGCGATTGTGTTATTGAGCGTCTGCCTGGGAGGGGTGTGGTCTGCCGCACTGGCCCAGACCGCGGATGCCACGGCGGCTGAAGCCGTAGTAGAGGTACCCGTAGAGCAGGAGACATCCCTGATGGGCCTGCTCAAGCAAGGCGGGGTGCTGATGTGGCCGCTCGGGCTGCTCTCGGTGGCGACGATTGCCTTGGGTGTCTATGGTTTCATGCTGGTACGACCCGGGAAGATGCTCACGCCTGAACTGGTGCCTCAGCTACAGCAGAAACTTGTTCACCTGGACCTTAAGGAAGCCATGGCCATCTGTGCCGCAACGCCCAGTCTGTTGACGAATATCCTGATGGCGGGCCTGCGGCGCATTGAAGGCGACGAAATTGATGCGGTCAGCATGGAAAAAGCGATGGAAGAAGCTTCTGTCGAGGAGACGGCCGGCGGACTGCGTTCGATCGGCTACCTGTCGCTGATCGCCCAAATTGCCCCCATGGTTGGTCTGCTCGGAACGGTTAGCGGTATGATCAAGGCCTTCCAGAAGATCGGCAAGGGCGCTATGGGCAAGCCCGAGGTATTGGCTGCCGACATTGGCGAAGCCCTGGTCACGACGGCCACCGGGCTACTCATCGGAATTCCGGCCATGTTTCTTTACTTCCACCTCAAGGGCAAATACACCGCGAACCTGACGCGCCTCGGACGTGTCCTCGGGAATCTGTCTCACCATCTCGTATCTGCGTCGCGCGGCAACCGCATCGCGGTTGAGGTCATGACAGAGGCGCCGGTACAGGGCGCTGTAGAGGATGCTGTATGAGGATTCCGGTTGATAACAGCGATGACGCCAAGTTTGTCATGGCACCCATGATTGACATGGTCTTCCTGTTGCTCGTCTTCTTCATGTGCGCTTCGCAGCTCAGCCAGACACAAAATCTGACCATGGAGATCCCTACAGCAACCAAGGCCGTGGTGCCACGTGAGCGCCCCGACCGTTTTGTTGTCAACATCGACAAGGACGGAAACCTGTTCGGTGGCAATGTGCCCGTGGAACTGGCCGACCTGAAGAACATGGTGCTGGAGCACAAAGCGGTCAACCCAAGCCTGAAAGTCTATGTGCGCGCCGACCAAAACACCGCCCATAAAGAGGTGCGCAAGGTTATGGGCGCCATGGGTGAAGCAGGCATTGACGACTTCATATTCGGGGCATTTATTCCAAACGAGTGAGTGGACTATGAAAATAGCGCTTGGCACAGACAATGATCCCGAACTCGAGATCGCCTCGCTGATCGACATGGTTTTCCTGCTGTTGATCTACTTCATGGTCACGGCCAGCCTGGTCAAATCGGAGGGCGACCTTGGAATCAAGTTGCCCGGAGTGGTGCAGCAGTCCGTATCGGTCGATATGCCGGACGAGCAGATTATCGAGATTCGTGAAGATGCTCGCGTGTTGCTGAATGGCCGGGTCTTTGGCGAAGCCGAAGCCCAGGAACTGCCCGAGCTGGTGAGCACGCTGCAGCGCTATCGCCTGGCATCCGAGGCGGCCAAGAACCGGGCGCTCATAACCATCTGGGCGGCGGATGACGTCAGGCATCAGCGGGTAATTGATGTTATGAATGCCTGTGCGGATGCAGGCATCGAAGACATAACGTTCACCGCTTCATTGTAAGGTAGAAAGCAGTATGGCAAAGGAACCGACCATCCAGGAGACGCCAGAGATAGTATCCGCGCCACGCCGTTCGATCCTGCTGTCGGGGCTTGGCTTCTACAAGCTCTCGGTGCGTCGCCGCCAGCAGTTGACCTACGTGTTTCTTGGCAGTTTGCTGGTACACGTGCTCGGGCTGATTGCGTTTGGCGGTTGGACCGTCATGCGCTCACGCAAGGAGGAGGCCACGGTCTTCCGCACGCCACCGCCGGTACGCACCTATGAGCCGCGCAAGTTGGAGCACAGAGTTAAGGTCCAGAACCGGCAGCGCAGTTCCAGCCGCCCGGCGATGCTGCCGCGACTGGTGGCGCACACGCCGTCCCGGGTTGCCCTGCCTGAGATCAAGGCCGACCCGAAGCTGATCAATACAACCTTCCAGCCCAAGTTCAAGGCCGTCTCCGGCAAGGGCCTCGGGGCCGGACTGGGGACGGGCTACGGCACGCACGGTTTTGGTACCGGCATGCAGACCTACGACTTCTTCGGCATACGTGCCCGTGGTGAGAAGGTGGCGATCCTGGTGGATGTATCGGTAAGCATGGTGCAACCCGAGCGCGGGGGCGTGGCAGGCTATATGGCGGTCAAGCAGCGCTTGGGACAGGTTGTGGATGCACTGCCTGATACGTCCCTTTTCAACGTGATTGTGTTTGCCGATGCGGCCGAGTCTATGCAGCCGAAGCTCGTGCTGGCCAATGACTCGTACCGCGAGGAGGCCAAGCGCTTCTTGAGGCCGTTCAACAAGGCAGGAAACTGGGGACTGACAAGCGGCAACGTCTCGCAGGATTCTGCCGGGCTCAGGGCCGCCGGTGGCACCACCCGGCTCGACCTGGCCCTGACAGCCGCGCTCGGGATGCAGGCCGATACCATTCTGATTATCAGCGATGGCATTCCGCGTGTCGGCGGCGTCCTCTCCCCGGAGCAGGTGCAGGCCCACCGGGCACAACTCGAGGCATGGCGGGCCGCCAATGCGCGAAAGATGGAGAATTGGGATGCCAAGTGGGGTGATAGCGGCGGCGTGGTCGACCGCGTCTGGGTCCCCCCTCCCAAGAATTGGAAGCCTCCTAAACCGAAGAAGAAGACAAAGAAGCAGTTAGAGGCCGAAGCGGCCGCCGCGAAGCTACCCCCCCGTGAGGGACAAGGCCGGGGAGGTGGCGGCGGTGGACCTGTCCGTCCGCCCCAGGGACATTGGAAGATTGTTCGCGATCGCAACTACACGCCGCGCCCGTCGTCGCCGGCCGGTCCCAAGCCCGGCATGTGGACACTGAATGACTTTATCAAGCATATCGCGCTGCTGCACGGGAAGTACTACCAGCCGGCGGGACTGCCAGAGCCGCAGATACACGGTATCGGCTATGCTATCGATAAGGATGGCCACAGGTTTCTGCAACAGCTGGCCAAACATTATAAGGGGCAGTATCGCCGTGTGACACGGATCCGGTAGCGCCTCATGGCAGGCCCGCTTTTCTAGTCTGTGAAGACGTCTTTTCTGAGCGGACCGGATGCGTGGAACCCCCGCTTCAGGCTCATCAGTATGGCGCAAGGCATTGCTATAGCCGTGCCGGTGAAAATCGCAATCATGATGGCCACCTGGTACTTGATGGCCGTCACGGGCGGCTGTCCGCCCAGGATGACACCGGTCATCATCCCCGGAAGCGAGACGAGTCCGATCGTCATCATGGTCGCGATCGTGGGGGAGACGGCATTGTGGAAGGCCTCGCGGAGGTAGGGCTGAATCGCCTCCCGCAGCTGTGCGCCTTGAGCCAGCGTGTACTCGAACGTGCGGCTGTCCCGCTTGATCGTGTCATAGAAGTGCCGGATTCCTATGATGTCGGCGCGCAGGCAGTTGCCGAGAATCATTCCGCCGATCGGGATGAGGGTGCGTGCCTCGAGAATCTGGGGGCGCCGCAGGATCAGCATCGTGAAGTAGAGCAGCGGGACACCTGTGCCCAGTATAAGCGCCACAAACAGCGACAGACCAAAACAGCGCACGCGCAGCCGACAATGCCGAAGGATGGAGACATCGGCCACCAGGATCATGACCAGCAGCCACGCACAGTTCAGCCAGGCATTGTCCAGGTTGAATACGAACTGGAGATAGAGCCCCACGAAGAGCAGCTGAACCGTCATGCGCACGGCAGCGATGGCCACGCGCCCGAGAATGGAGACGCCCTGCCACAGGAGCATGGCCAGCGGAATCAGTAGTAGGCAGTAGGCCGCCAACATGCCGGGCCAGGAGATGTCGATCGTGCCGATCATGGTGCATCTCCCGCTGCGTCGTGGTTAACGGACAGCATCTCGATGCGATCTGCCTTCGGCAGCGCATTGGCATGATGCCCAACGGCGAGGATCGTCTGTCCTTCCCGAGTGGCAAGCGCTGTGAAGACCGCTTCAGCGCTATCCTTGTCGAGGCTGGCCGTGATTTCGTCCAATAGCAGCAGCGGACGGTCAAGGAGGAGCGCGGCAATCAGGGCGATCCGCTGTTTTTCGCCACCGGAAAGGGAGTCAATCTGCTGTTCAGCAATCTCCTGCGGAAGGCGCAACTGCCTGAGCAGGTCGGGCACACGCTCCAGGTTGTGCCGAAGCTCCCGGTTGGCGTGGTAGTCGAAGGGCCGGGTCAGGATGTCGCGGACCAGGCCGACGCCAAGCACAGGCTCCTGGGCCACGTAGCTCATCCGGTGGCGCAGCGACCAGATGGACTGGTCATTCACCGATACGCCCTGCAGCGCAATCGATCCGCCCTGTGGGGTGAGAAAGCCCAGAACGCACCGCAGCAAAGTGGATTTACCCGTTCCGGACGGCGCTGTGACCAGGACTTGCTCGCCGTCTCCGACTTCAAGCGAGAAGTTCTTGAGGATCTGTTTCCCGCCCGCATGTACCGTGAGATCTGAGATCTGGAGCATGACGTCCTTCATGCGTCGCCAGGTTCGTCGCCAGGCTCTGTTTCGTCGCTTTCGTCGCCGTAAGGCACTCCGTCCTCGGCTGCTTTCTGCAGTTCGGATGGGGGCGCGATCTCGTATGTTATCCCGCCGCGCGACCGACTGCAGACACGTTGGCGAAACTCCGACTCCATTTCAAGGTAATCCCATCGTGGGTCCAGCGGGTGGCGCAGGGGTGGCCCGACGCGGTCGGGAGGCCGTGTGGACCGGCACCAGTCCGCCTCCTTGTCGGTTAGTCGGTCCGCCAGCCAGCAGCGCTCGAGCATGAGGGTGGACATGCTGAACCGGTTCCATGGGCACAACACACGCAGGGCCGGGGCGTTCCGTCCCGTGACCACTTCGCCGGGCGTCGCCGGCTCAGACAGAAGACCGAACGGTATGACGAGCCAGGTGTCCATGTCTGTGTTCGCCACCACGGCGACGTAACGAGGGGCGTCTGGCTCGAATCGGGGGTGCAGTAGACGGATGTCGCCTGCCTGGACGGGTATCTCGTTGGCGAGAGGCAATGGAGTCCCGAACCTGCCCGCTGGCTGTTTGGTTTCTCCGGCCGTTTCCGACGTAAGTGCGTTCAACAGTTCCCATTCGACGAGCCAGCGACTCAGTCGCTCGCGGCTCGGGTCTGGTGAGGCGGGAATGTTGTCGGGTGGGCGTGTCATGCCGTCGTCCCCAAAATCTGGGGTGCAGGGTGTTGTGCGGACAATGCGGTTCGGCAGTGGTAGTCGGTTTCGGCCCAGCTGGCACAGAGGTGCGAGATGCGCTCGAAGAGAGCCAGGGCCAGGTCACGTTGGGTGTCGCGATCGTCACGGGGAAAGTGGTCGCGCACGTAGTCAAGAACATGCTCGGCAAACTCGCGAAAGGCGCCGTGCAGAGCGCTGCGCAAGCAGCCCGCCACAGCCAGGAGACGTGCATTCGATAGCGGGATGTGGAGATGACGCGCCGCCAGCGCAATACGTTGGCGGCGGGGGAGATCCTCGAACAGTGTCGCTGCGTGTTTCGCGGCGAGCAAGGCCAGTTCCTCGGTTTCCACTGCTTCAGCCGTATCCAGCGTGCCCGGAAGCCATTCCTCTGTGGCGTCTTCCGTTGGATGCGTCCCCGGCGGGCCCTGGTGGGTCGAGATGTGGGCGGCAGACAGATACTCGCGGCGCAGGTGTTCGCGTACCACCGAGCGCATCAGAAGCGTGGCGCCCCCCTGTACGATATCGAACGGCGCATCGCTGGCCCCCTCGACACGGGCGAAGAGCCACTCCTTGTAAGCCTTGCCATTAATCGCCTCCGGCAAGGTCATGTGCAGCTCGAGCAGGTGCCACGCATCAGCGTCCGGGAGGGCGACCAGCACCACATCCGAGACGTTGATCGTGCTCAGGCAGCGCTGGGCCAGCGTGCGGTAGCGTTGCCCTCCGAACGTGTGCAGGGCCAGCCGCGTTTCGGGGGAACAGCGGAGCACGGCACACCGTTCCTTCCATTCGTTCCACGGTTGCATACGACGATCCATCATGCGGACAGTTGAAAGCATACGCGGCTGCGATGCAATCCCTTTTCTGCTCCTGCCGAGTCGCTCTGACGCCAGGTCTGTACAAGGGCGGATGGAAAGGCGGAGATCTTCAGGAGATCTCCGCCCTTCCTCGGCCGGCCCTCAGGCGGCTTCCGCGGTCACGTGACCAAAGGCCATGTGGAACAGCGCGGCCGAGAAGATGGATTCAAGACCAATCGCCTCGGTCGGGGAGAGCAGGAAGTGGCCCTTGAAGATCTGCTGGCCCTGTTTATCTTTGCGCGAGATGCCCACCGTGTAGCCCTTGCGTTCCGTGTTGGTGCGCATCCCAATGACGGTGTCCTTGTCGCCGTTCACGTGGTAGAGCCCTTTGCCATTGGTGCCCAAGCCTGGCTGTTTGAGTTGGAGGACCGCCAGGAATTCGCAGGCATCCATGAAACTCAGTTTCACGGTGGCTTTGGATTCCCAGTCGAACGTAGCATGCGCTCGTTCGGTGCCGCTTCCGGTGGCCTTGGTCTTCTGCTTGGCCATCTCCATGAAGAAGCAGCCATTGCGCCGTCCTGAGGGGGGCTTGAATTCAAAGCGCAGCGCTGCGCCCGTCCCCTTGCTGTTGGCATGGTAGAACGCGATGCGTCCCTGGTTGCTGTAGGTGGTCTGTGCTGCTGTGTCGGCTGTCGTCTCGGTCTTGTTCTCGTCTGTCATGATGATTCTCCTTGTTACTAATGTTGTATCTGTGGTCAAAGACCTGTTTGGGAATGTAGAGACGCGATATCTAGAATGGCATGTCCTCCTCCGGGATATCGCCGGCTGCGCCCGCCGTCACGGTTTCGCGGGTCTCATTGGTTGGCGCCGCGCCGTTGCTGTGGCCGCGACCGATGAACTGTACCCGGTTGGCACAGACGCGCATCTTCGAGCGTGGCTGGCCGTCGGCATTCTCCCACCGGTCGAGTTGAAGACGCCCCTCGACCAGGACCGGCGCGCCCTTGGTGAGGTACTGCGTGCAGGTTTCGGCCTGGCGCCCCCAGACGACCACATCCGTGAAACAGACCCGCTCCACCTGTTCGCCGTTACGGTTCTTGTAGTGATCATTGATCGCCACACCGAGATCGGCCACGGCCATCCCGCTGTTGGTCTGTTTCAGTTCGGGGTCCCTCGTCAGGTTTCCCGCCAGGAATACACGATTCATAGAGCTCATCACCGCCTCCTTTGTTTGGTTGTTAACTTTGCCCTACACCCCCTTGAAGTAATCTGCCCCCCCGATTACCGCAAAATAGCTGAAAATAGTTGATAGATCACATCAGATTGTTGATAATGAGAACTGTACAACAACATTATAACAAACGTATTACACATAATACCTGTCACATATAGTCACGATCGTGAATGTATATGACAGTGTTTGTCGCGGACTGGCGATTGTTTTTGGGTGCTTGAAAGGGGGGGGCGATGGACGCGGAGATGCCGGGGGCGGGTGTTTGCTGGAAACTGGTGCGGCGACGGGTCGTGGACGAGATGGTGGAGCTGTTGCTGTTCTACTCGGAGATGGTGAACACGCGCGGGTACGCAATGAGTTGGGGGCGTTGCTTCTCCAGTCGGAACGCCTACCACTGTGCCACGGCACGCCTCAGGAAACAGGGCATGATTGCACGGCGGGCGGATCGGCATGGCCCTGCCCAACTCACTGCGCTGGAGGTGGCGCGCGATCGATTGTCGGACTTCTACCGCGCCGAACGGTTCTGGGGCCGGAAGTGGAACGGGGTCTGGCAGGTGCTGATGTACGATGTCCCTGAACGTGAGCGGAGCTATCGCGATGCCCTTCGCACCTTTCTGAAACGGCACCGCATGGGGGGGCTGCAACGCAGCGTGTGGGTGACGACAGAAGATCTGCGCGCAGAATATCATGACCTGTGCGAGGCTTCCCAGGTGGATGCCTACTCGTTTCTGATGCAGGCACGCACATTGATGGGGGCCTCGAACCGTGAACTGGCGGCCGGGGCATGGGACCTCGGGCGGCTGCGTGAAGGGCACCGCTGGTATCTCGACACGTATCGGAACCGAATGCTGGCGGTGCAGCGCGGGGAGCTGCCGCCCGAGAGTATCATGCATACCGTGCGCGAGGAACTGACCGCCTTTGAGACGGTGACCCTTGACGACCCGCTGTTGCCACGTGACCTCTATCCCGAGGACTACCTGGGGCCGGATGTGCTGGCTTTTCACGGTGACTTCATGCGCAACGTCGGCGAAGCCGCCGTGCGGCAGTGGTCAACGCTGAAAGCCTCGTACCCGCGGCACAAGCCACGCCGCAAGCGTAAGCGCCAGCAGCAAGGCCAGGGACACAGCGATGTGTAGTCGGCTCGGCTCACTGGCCGTTCTGCCCCACAGCGCGTAGATGATGGTGATGGGGAGGGTACCCAGGACAGTGGCCCATAGGTAGGGACGGAAGGGCAGTCGCAGCAGTCCCGCAATCATGTTGATGATGGAGGCATTCGACAGCGGGAAGAGCCGCAGAAGGAGCAGGGCGCGGAAGGGGTGTGTCTTCAAGACGGTCAAGGAGTTCTGCCAGCGCCGCGGCGTGAGGCGCTCGGCTGAGTGGGAGAGCAGGCCCATGGATAGGTAGTAATGCACAATCGACCCGGCTGTCCCGGCGGCCATCCCGATCAGGCTTCCCATGGTGACACCATAGAGCAGTCCGGCCACCAGGCAGATCGGTGCGCGTGGAACGAAGAAGACGGGAGTCACGATCCCTATGAGAATGAGCACGAGGGGTCCAAGGGCCCCCATGGCTGCGGTCAGTTCATAGATGTGCTCACGGCTGAGCCACGTGCGGGCCGCGGGGATGGTGCACAGGATGCCAATCAGGACGGCAATGACCAGGGCACGCAGCAGAACCCGACGCAGGTCACCCAGGCTTCCTCTGCGCGGTATGCGGTCGTGTTCAGTAGGTTGCTGGGACATGTTTGAATCCGTGTTGTAGGGGATGGGGAGGGGGATGACAAGTGTTTAGCTGCGTGTTGCCCAAACTACCAGGGCGGCTCAAAGGAGATGCTTGCCACTTCGCTCTTCCTATCTACGAAGGACAGGTCGACAAGCTCAGCATGACAATTTCTTAGGATACTCGGTGATTCTGGAACTGTCATCCCGAGCGAAGTGCCTGCATACGGACTTGCTTCGGGGTCGATCGATCTCCTTTGGGGCAACACGCCGTTAGGCATTGATGTAGGAGGCAAAACGGGCGATAGTGTGAGGCCAAGCCTAAGGACGAGGAGTGTGCGTGATGAAGATTGATCCGGACCGTGTGGTGTTGCCGCCGAGCGAAATGTTGGCTGGATACAGCGATGAGGACCTGCGTGAGCTGAGCGGCTACGGCCGGTTCATCGTTTTCAACGAGAAAGACGTTATCATAAAGGAAGGGCGCGAACAGAACCGGCTCAGCTTTCTGATCGCCGGGGCGCTTGATGTTGTGCATGAGACGGATACCGGACCCGTGCCCGTTGGCGCCATTTCGGAAGGCGAGTGGTTTGGAGAGATCAACATCTTCGATGCCGACGTGGCCAGCGCCACGGTCGTGGCACACACGGAGAGCCAGGTGTGGTACATCTCCCGTTCGAAGCTTGAGGAGTTTCTGAACGACGAACCCGCGCTCGGCTGCCAGTTGATCCTGGGAGCGGCCGAAATTCTGGCGCACCGCATTCGTGGTGTGTTGGCCAAGCTCAACGCAACATGGGAACTCAGCTCGTAGGGCCCTCGCAACGAACCTGGGGAGTGAGCTTGGCTTGTTCCTCACATTCGGGTTAGGATGCGCGTATGAAATTATCGATTGTTATCCCTATCTACAACGAAGTGGAAACACTGCGGGAGCTCCTGCAATGCGTGGTGGATGTTGACCTGGGCGTCGAGAAGGAGCTGGTTCTCGTCGATGACTGCTCCTCGGACGGAACCATCGACCTCTTGAAGCAACTGGAGCAGGAACATCCGGAGTGGACGGTTGCCTATCACGAGGTGAATCAAGGCAAGGGCGCCGCCTTGCGTACCGGCTTTGCCAAGGCAACCGGCGATGTGGTGACTATCCAGGACGCGGACCTGGAATATGACCCCAAGGATTTGGCTCTGCTCCTGGGACCCATACGGCAGGGGCGTGCAGATGTGGTATACGGGTCGCGCTTCCTGGGTGGCGGGCCACACCGTGTGGTCTACTTCTGGCACTACGTGGGTAACCGGTTCCTGACACTCCTCTCGAACATGATGACAGATATCAACCTCACGGATATGGAGGTCTGCTACAAGATGTTCAGGCGCGAGGTCCTGGAGGGGCTCGAGATCAAGGAAGACCGATTTGGGTTTGAACCGGAAATCACGGCCAAAGTATCTCGCGGTAAGCGCTGGCGTATGTACGAGGTCCCGATTTCCTACTACGGGCGTAGCTACGCTGAAGGCAAGAAGATCACGTGGCGCGATGGCTTCCGGGCACTGTGGTGCATTATCAAGTACCGGTTTGTAAGCTGAACGGAGTACCAACGAATGAAGCGATTGTGGACACGGTTGGTGGTTCTGGTGGCAATGGGGTTCGGGCTGGGTCTGAGCCCTGTGGCTTCGGGAACCACCGGTAGCTTGCTGGGCGTTCTGTTGGCATGGGCCATTGCGCCACTGTCCTGGATCGGACAGACCGTAGCGGTGGTGCTGATGATCCTGGCGGCTATCCCGGTATGCCATGTGGCTGAACGTGAGTTCGGCAAAAAGGACGATGGCCGCGTGGTCGCGGACGAATACGTCACGTTTCCGCTCTGCCTCATTGGCATTCCCTGGATGTCGCAGCTCTGGCTGCTCTGTGCCGCATTCCTGGTTCATCGCGCGCTGGATATCTGGAAACCCACCCCGGCACGCCAGATGCAGAACATTCCCGGCGGCGTCGGCATCGTGCTCGATGACGTCGTGTCGAGCCTGTATGGGCTTGGCGTGATGCACCTGCTGTGGTGGGCCGCACAGCGGTTCGGGCTAGCCTAAGTGCGCCAGGTGCCGATCGACCTCATTAGCCAGAATACAGTTCGTTCTTGCAGGGAATGCCTGAATTCAGCACAGTGACTCAGTGTGCAAATATGTACAATGAAGCCAGGGAATCGCCCGTTGCAAAAAGACCATACTAAATATGGGGGGCCTGTGCTGTTCTTGTACTAGATCTAGAAACAGCCCCATCAGGCACGGAAAATGCGTCATTCAACCTGAGTCTATAGCTTGCGAGAGGTGTGTTTCCCTCTTTACGGGGGATTGGCCTTTTCAGGGAACTGTTCATTGTGAAGATGCTGCTGAGAAACGCGAAAGAAATGGGTCCCCGCGACCGGAGTGGTTTCACGTTGGTCGAGATCATGATCGTGGTCTTGACGATTGCGCTGCTTTCGGCCATTGCGCTGCCGGGGTTTCGGAAGGCAAGAACCCAGACGCTGCTGACCCAGGTAGCCAACGACATCAAGGTCTTTGGAGATGGATTTGACCTATATGCCCTCGAACGCGGCGGCTATCCTCCCGACTATCATCTTGGGGCACCCTACAACCTGCCTAATGCAGCCATGGAGGAGTACCTCAATGCTGAGAAGTGGGCGGACACAACCGGCGTGGGGGGGAATTACAACTGGGAGGGCCCTGATTCCTACCCCTATGCCGGCATCTCGATCTTTGGTGCCACGGCAACCGAGGACACTATGCGTCAGCTCGACAAGATCCTGGATGACGGCGACCTGACATCCGGTATGTTTCGCAAGATAGCAGCCAACAGTCGATACACCTACGTTCTCGAAGAGTAGACGGTTATCTATTCGTAGATTAGCTGTTGCATGGGTGCTGAGCATGGCTGCCGAATCCCACGCGGGGTCGCTGTTGAGAATCTCTGGAACGACTCGTCTGGTGCCTGCGCGGACCTGCCTGCCCCTGACCGGCGTGGCTGGGTTGCGGCCCCCGGCATCTTCAGTAAAGCTTCCGCCTAAGCAAGCTTCGCGTGTGTGATTGCAGACCTGGTTCTTGCCGCTTATTCAATGCGTAAAAGATGGTAAACACAATCACCATTGACGCGTTTGGTTTCTCGAAAAAAGCGGCTCTCCAGTGCTGATTTGTCTCTGCAGAACGGGAGAGTCCTGCTAGTGTATCGTGGCAAGAGGGAGGGTATGATGGGAAGAGGCGCGACCTCTCTGGCTCTCACGACCCTACGGGTCCTTCGGTGACATTTTGTGATGAGTCAACGGGGCTGTTTTGCTGGGGATTGCTATAGGAGCCGGTGCGTACACGTTTCGGTATGCCGAAGGTTTCTCCTATTTCAGCACTGACCCCAAGGCGTGCGTCAACTGTCACATCATGACGCCGCAGTACGACTCGTGGCAGAAGTCGAGCCATCACGGTGCTGCTACCTGCGTCGATTGTCACTTGCCTCACGACTTTGTCGGCAAGTACATCGCCAAGGCCGACAACGGCTACCACCACTCCAAGGGCTTCACGCTGCAGGACTTCCACGAGCCGATCATGATCAAGGAGAAGAACCGCGAGATTCTCCAGCATAACTGCATCGAATGCCACGAGGATATGGTTCACGAACTGTTTCACCGCGATATGACCAAGCCGGATGCCGTTAGCTGTCTGCACTGCCATGCATCGGCGGGTCACGGGTCACTGCCAACGAGCATTGGCGGCCCGGGCAAGAATTGGAAGCATTAAAAGGAGAGGCCATGAGCAAAGATGGGAAGAAGTCAGTTGGAGCAGTCGCGTTTGTTGTCACAATTCTGGTTGTGGCTGCTGGTGCCGCGGGTGTGTGTGCATTGCTGGTTAACATCGTCGAGCGAAAGGCCGAGGCGAACAACCCCTACGTACGCCTGGTCGAGGTAACCGAAGACACGACCGATCCGGCGGAGTGGGGCAAGAACTGGCCGCGCCAGTACGATTCCTACAAGCGCACGGCCATTGCCACCCGCACCCGTTTTGGTGGCCACGGCGGCAGCGAAGCGCTGCCAGAACAGAAGATCGAGCGCGATCCCTGGCTGAAGCGTATGTTCCTCGGTTATGCCTTCTCGATCGACTACCGTGATCGCCGCGGCCATGCCTTCATGCTGGAAGACCAGGAGCAGACCGGACGGCAGAAGGTCCCACTCTCGGGGTCCTGCCTGCACTGCCACGGCTCGGTCATGCCGCTTTATCGCGAGCTGGGCGACGGGGATGCCTTCAAGGGCATGGATGAGACGCACAAGATGTCCTACAAGGAGACCAACGAGAAGCTGCATGACATGGGGCACGCGCACCCCGTCTCGTGCGTGGATTGCCATGACCCGGAAAGCATGAAGGTCCGGGTGACTCGCCCCGGCTTCATTCGCGGCATTCAGGAACTGGCGGCATCGGATGCCCCGGTTCCCGCTTTTCCCTCTGTTGGGATATGGCGCCAGGGATCCCGCTCAAAGCCCTATGACCCGAACGAAGATGCCACACGCGGTGAGATGCGCTCCTTCGCCTGTGCGCAATGTCACGTCGAGTACTACTGCGCCGGTGGGTTCCCACTCACGTTCCCGTGGAAGCACGGATTGAAGATGGAAGACCTCGAGCAGCATTGGGACGAGACCAAGATGAAGGA
The DNA here is from genome assembly GCA_030745755.1 of Kiritimatiellia bacterium. Lineage (GTDB taxonomy): Bacteria > Verrucomicrobiota > Kiritimatiellia > UBA8416 > JABMPJ01 > JABMPJ01. The sequence continues at coordinate 16,447 of JASLOA010000018.1, forward strand.
CGGCTCGCGTTTCTACGACTACAAGCACAAGGAGTCGGGGGCCGAGATCCTCAAGGTCCAGCACCCGGAGTTTGAGCTGTGGGCGCAGGGCATTCACGCCCGCAGCGGGGTTTCCTGCTCAGACTGTCACATGCCCTACATGCGTGATGGTGCGTCCAAGGTTTCGGATCACTGGGTACGCAGTCCGCTCCTGAACGTGAACCGTGCCTGCCAGACCTGTCACCACGTTTCAGAGAAGGAACTCCTGGAACGGGTCGACTCTATCCAGGAGAAGAACTTCAATCTGCTGCAGGCCGGCGGAGCCGCCCTGATGGATCTACTCGACGCCGTAGCCGAGGCCAAGAAGGCCGGTGTAACCGCCGAACAGCTCAAGCCCGCGCTCGAGCTCCAGCGCAAGGCCCAGTGGCGCCTCGACTACATTGCGGCCGAGAACTCAATGGGCTTCCATGCGCCACAGGAAGCCGCGCGGATCCTGGCCGAGGCCGCGGACCTCGCCCGTCAGGGCCAGATCGCAGCCATGAAAGCTGCGCGTCCGATGTAGCAGTGAATCAAGCGCAGCGGTGCCCCGATCGGTCTTCTAAGAGCGTCCTTGGGCCGAACCCCGCTGAATGCTGGTGGAGCCGAAGGTCTGGCGGAGGGTGTCGACGGTGTGGCTGAGGCGCTCGTTGCGCTGACGCTCTTTCTCGTCGTCCATCATGAGGGAGAGCTGGGCGGGGGCTTCAGTGGCAAGATCGCTTACGCCGAAACCGATCAGGCGGACGGGCTTGATAAGTGCTTCGTTGTCAAACAGATCCGTTGCCATGGCGCGTAGCGTGAAGTCGTCGCAGGCGGGCGGATTCAGGGGACGCTGGCGGGTAATAGTCTCGAACCCCTGCCAACGCAGTTTGAGTCGCGCCAGTCCGGCGAGCTTGCCGGAGGCACGCAGACGGCGACCCACCTTGTCGGTCAGGTTCAGCAGTACCCCCCGGATCTCATCGTAGTCGGAACAGTCGTGCGTGAAGGTATGTTCGTTCGAGATACTCTTTTCTTCGCGTTCGGTTTCGACCTCACGCTCGTCCCGTCCGAATGCTAGCCGATAGAGATGAGACGCCCCGTGTTCGCCCAGGATTCTGGTGAGGCGCGACAGCTCCAGCCGCTGGACCTGACCGATAGTATGGAGTCCCGCCTGTTCCAAGTGCTTCTGCGTCACTCTGCCCACGCCCCAGATACGCCCAAGTGGAAGGGGCGCGAGGAACGCGGCTATCTCGTTGGGGTCGGTCGGCACCACGGTCAGCCCGTCGGGCTTGTCCATATCGCTGGCGAGTTTGGCGAGGAACTTGTTGGATGCAACGCCGGCCGAAGCAGTGAGCCGGGTCTCGTCACGGATCGTATCCCTGATCTGGCCGGCAATCTGCTCGCCGTTACCGAAGAGGCGGATGACTCCGGTCACGTCAAGAAACGCTTCGTCGACCGAGAGCGGTTCGACCAGCGGTGTAAAGCGCTCGAAGATATCGCGAATCTGTCGTGACACCTCCCCGTAGCGCTTGCCATCGGGTGGCAGGAAGACGGCATGGGGACAGCGACGGAGGGCCTCACGTGAGGGCATGGCGGAGTGAACGCCGAACTGTCGCGCTTCATACGATGCTGCGGCCACGACGCCACGCTGGTCCGGTGCCGAGCCCACCACGACCGGCTTGCCGCGCAGCTCCGGCCGGTCGCGCTGCTCCACCGAGGTGAAGAAGGCGTCCATGTCAACATGCAGAATCGTCCGTTTCATTGTGAGAAAGCATAGCACGGGTGCGGGCTGTGGCGCGCAGATGAAATTGGTCGTTGACGTCGTTAAGGTGTGCGGCTACCGTTCGCACCGTTGTTCTTTGATCATTCACCTTTTTCACGAGGAGCGAACGGAAGTCTGTGAGAATCAGACGCGGTCGCGCCGCTGTAATCTCTCTTCGCCAGGGGGCGAAGAACGTCGTAGGTCTTGCAGGCCACGCTTTCGGGTATGAAACCGGAAGGCTACCGATGACGGGAGAAAGCCAGAAGACGTTGCTCATCGTGCTCATTATCGGGATACCGGCGGGTGTCCTGCTCCTTCGCGGACAAGGGGAGTGAATGAGGCTGCTGCATTCTCTGCACAGACCCTCGCGCTACACATCCGGAAGGCGCGCGGGTCTTTTTTGTGCCCGTGAGAGGCTCCGGCCAAGGGGAGGGTCCTTGGCTGGACCGGTTCGGAATACCGAACCGCTAAGGCCTGCGGACCCTCCCCTTGGCCTCCGCTGGAGGTAGATAGGGTACCCATCACACACAACAGACAAAAGGGGATAGAATGCAGAAGTGTAGTATTGTAGTGGCAGGCATCCTGGCGGTGCTGGCTGGAATCGTAGAGGCGGAAATCGTCGTGAGCGCCGGTCGGGTACCGACGGCGGCTGAGGATGTATCCAGTTCGGTAACATCGCTGTCGGCGGCGGACCTGGAGCGTATGCAAGTCACGGCGCTTCCGGAGGCACTGCAGCTGGTGCCGGGGGTACACGTCATCCGAAATGGCGGGGTCGGTCAGCGAGAGAGTATCTTCATCCGCGGCGCGAGTTCGGACCATGTGTTGGTGCTGGTTGATGGCGTCGAGATGAACGATCCCTCCATGACCGGGCGACGCGCGGACCTGGCGATGCTCGATGTGGCCGACATCGAACGGGTCGAAGTCTTACGGGGGGCGCAAGGTGCGATCTATGGCGGCGATGCCTTGGGTGGCGTAATCAACGTTATTACCAAGCGTGGTGAAGGTGCACCGAAAGTAACGCTGTCGGCTGAGGCCGGATCGTTCGAGACCTACCGCGAGACGGCGTCATTTTCCGGATCGACGGGTATAGTGAACTATGCGTTTACCGCCACGAGGATCGATTCGGATGGCATCTCGGCCGCGAACGAACGTGACGGGAACACCGAGGAAGATGGTTATGAACGAACCGGTGTATCCGGGCGTATAGGTATCACGCCACTTGAAAACCTGGTCCTCGACCTGGTGGCACGCTACAGTCGATCCAAAGCCGACTACGATGCTGGTGCGGGAGCAGGGGGCGACGCTGAGGACAACGTGGCCGATGTGGAACGGCTGTCTCTAGGGGGCTCGGCTAAGCTGGGGCTCCTCGATTCGAAGTGGCAACAGCATCTGAGTGCTTCAATCGCAACGCACCAGCGGGATTTCTCATCGAGTTGGGGGGACAACTGGTTCGATTCGGAACTCGCGAAGGTTGGTTGGCAACACGATCTCTACCACGAGGATGTGAACGTGTTCACCGCCGGCATGGAAGTGGAGGATGAATCGGCGGAGACGGATTCCTTCGAGAAAGTCGATAGCGAGATCAAGAGTCTCTACGTGCAGGACCAACTGCGGCTCGGGGATCTTGTCGTAGTGGGCGGGGTGAGGCTGGACGACCACGATACATTTGGCGAAGAGATCACGAGTCGTGTGGGACTGTCCTACGCATTGAAAGATCTTGGTTCTCGCCTGAAAGCGACCTACGGAACCGGGTTCAAGGCTCCCTCCCTTTACCAGCTCTATGCGTCCGCATCGGAGTTCGGGCCAATAGGGAACGCCGATTTGGCGGCGGAGAAGAGCAAGACATGGGATGCCGGGATAGAGCAGAGCCTGGGCGATGGTCGCGCCACCGTGGGGGTCACCTACTTCAGCAGCGACTACGAGGATCTGATCGACTTCGAGAACGGGTACGTCAACAGAGCTGAAGCCGAAATCCGTGGCGTCGAAGTCACGGCTGACATCAAGGTGTGCGAGCACGTGGATATGGGTGTGGCATACACGTACACGCATAGCGAGGACGGCGCAGGAGATGTGCTGGTCCGTCGTGCCCGTAACCGGGCATCTGCTGACATCCGGAGTCGGTGGGGCGACGATGTGAATCTCAGTCTGTCCTGTGTCTACGTTGGCTCGCGGGAGGACGTGTTCTATGACTCAGCCACATTCGCAAGTGTAGAGGAGGAACTCCCGGGACACGTGGTCCTTAACGCGGCCGCTTCGTGGGATGTCTCCGAGACGGTTACATTGTTCGGGCGAATTGACAACCTGCTGGATAAGGACTACGAGATGATATCCGGCTACGGTACGCCGGGCCTTTCCGGCTATGGCGGTATTCGCGTCACGCTGTAACGGGGTGAGTTCAACACGAACAAGGCGTCAACGGGAAGCGGTGAACGAAATGCATAAACTCAATGGCGATTGCTTCTGTTCATGGAGTGGGGGCAAGGATTCCTGCCTTGCGCTTCATCGGTCGATGCAGGCCGGTGCAAGACCGGCCGGTCTCATCACGATGATGATTGAAGATGGCCATCGCTCGCGCTCGCATGGTCTGCGCCAGGATGTTGTGGATGCACAGGCGGCGGCCATGGGGCTGCCGCTGTTTCGCCGTGCAACATCATGGAACGAGTACGAAGCGAACTTCATCGATGTTCTCGCTGAAGTGAGGGCGGGTGGTGTCGACGTTGGGATCTTTGGCGACATAGATCTTCAGGATCACCGCGACTGGGTTGAGCGTGTCTGTGCCACCGCCGGTATGCGGGCTATGCTGCCGCTCTGGAATGAGCCCCGCCTCGACATGGTGCGTGAGTGTATCGATGCAGGCATCGACTGTCGCATCGTGTCCTGCAAGGCAGAGCTGATGGGGAAAGAGTACCTTGGCCAGGCCCTGACGCATGAGTTGGCGACATCACTTGAGTCAGCAGGCATCGATGCCTGCGGGGAGAATGGTGAGTTCCACACGGTTGTTGTAGATGGACCGATGTTCCAGAGACCGCTTGTGCTTGAGGCGGGTGAGGTGTATGAACACGGCGGGCATTGGGCGCTCGACTACCACGTTCCTTCCCCACTCACCAAGGCATGAGAGAGAAGCGACAGACCAACTGGCACCATGGCGGTGACGTGAACCGGCTAGCGGATGCCTTGGGCTGCGACGCATCGGACATTCTTGATTTCTCGGCCAACATTAATCCACTGGGCCCTCCCTCGTGTATGCGGGCGGCAGCGGCACGGGCGTTGGACCATGTCTCGAGCTATCCCGATCCCTTCGCGCGCGAGCTGTGCGCACGCATCGCTGAGCAGCATGACATCGAGGCGGAGAGCATTCTCTGCGGTAACGGTTCATCGGAACTGTTTGCCGGGGTGTTGCGCGCTCTCGATGCAACGCGTGCCCTGATACCCTCGCCGGCATATATCGGCTACCGCGAGGCGGCGGACGCCGTCGGGCTTCCCGTTGTGGCATTGCCGCTTAACGGGGAGTATGAGGTGGACTGGCCTGGACTGGCGGGCGAGCTTGTGTCAGGCGATGTCGTGTTGCTGGGACATCCTGCCAACCCGACAGGGCGTCTGCTGAACAAGGACGTTCTATGCAAGGTGTGTTCTGAGCACCCCGGCTGCCACTTCCTCGTTGACGAGTCGTTCCTGGATTTCGTGGCCGACGGTGCTGAGCGCTCCCTGGTGAGCGGACGGCCCGACAACGTCACGGTCCTTCGTTCCATGACGAAGTTCTATGCCATTCCGGGACTACGTCTCGGCTATATGGTAGGGGCGCCTGCGCTTGTCGATGCCGCGCGCCGACAATTGCCGCCATGGTCAGTAAATGGACCGGCCCAGTCCGTTGGTCTGAGCGTCCTGGCGGACGCAAAGTATGCCGAACGGTCGCGGCGGTTGACCGCCCTATGGCGATCAGAATTGAAGGCGGGGGTGGAAGCGCTTGGCGTGTCGGTTGTCCCGGCGGTGGCGAACTACCTCTTGTGCCATGTGCCGAGCGCTAGAGGTGACGCAGCAGGATTGTGCGAAGCGCTGCTCGCACACAGAATTGCCATCCGGGCATGCGCCGACTTCGACGGACTTGATGGGCGGGCTTTCAGGGTTGCCGTCCGCACGCCGCATGAGAACGGGCGATTGCTCGATGCTCTGCAGTCGGTGTGGGGCAAGGCGGCTCCACGTCCCAGCCGGAGAACACCGGCACTCATGTTGCAGGGGACGGCCTCGGGAGTGGGCAAGAGCTTGCTTGCGGCCGGATTGTGTCGAGTGCTGAGACAGGATGGCATTCGGGTGGCCCCCTTCAAGGCGCAGAACATGGCACTCAACTCCTATGTGACGGCGGATGGCAAAGAGATGGGGCGATCGCAGGTCACCCAGGCCTCTGCGTGTGGTTTGGCGCCGGACGTCCGTATGAACCCGCTGCTGCTGAAGCCCATGGGAGCGTCCGGCTGTCAGGTCGTGCTCGAGGGGAAAGCGATTGGTGTCTGGACGGGGATGGAACAGCACCATGAGCGGAAGAAGTTGGAAGACGCCATCGATCGCAGCTATGCCTCACTGTCAGCCGAGTTCGATGCCATTGTCCTCGAGGGAGCGGGGAGCCCGGCGGAGATAAACCTGAAAGACCGTGACCTGGTAAACATGGCGATGGCCCGCAAGGCCCAGTCGCCGGTGCTGCTCGTGGGCGACATCGATCGTGGGGGTGTATACGCCTCGCTGATCGGCACCATGGAGACCTTCGATGACTGGGAACGCCAGCTTGTAGCCGGTTTCATCGTTAACCGTCTGCGTGGGCAGGCGGCAGGGCTGGCTCCCGCCAACGTCCACCTGGAGCAGCGCTGTGGTAAGCCCGTGTTGGGCGTCGTTCCGTTTCTCAATGACCTGCACCTGCCCGAAGAGGACAGCGTCACCTTTGGGGTGGGTCGTTACCACCGGAAGGCTCAGCGTGAAGATGCGCTGGACATCGCGGTCATCGCACTGCCACACATCTCCAACTTCACGGATCTCGATCCGCTTCTGATCGAGCCGGATGTCGGACTCAGGTCGGTGTCGAGTCCACGCGATCTCGGAACTCCGCATGCCGTCATCCTGCCGGGCAGCAAGAACACCACGGCCGATCTTCAGATGTTGATGGATACAGGCCTCGCCCCTGCGATCGCCGAATTGGCCGCCGGGGACTGCATGGTGGTAGGGGTCTGTGCCGGTATGCAGATGCTGGGCAGGCACGTGTTGGATGAAAGCGACGTTGAGGGCGGATCGGGTCGCGGATTGGGACTGCTTCCGGTGCGTACCGTTATGATGAAGGAGAAGACGTTGCGTCAGACGACCGCCACGCATCTGCTCAGCGGGCTGCCGGTGAAGGGATACGAGATTCACCATGGTCAGACAACGTCCAGTGGGGACGTGGCGGTTGCCATGAAGACGGACGATGGCAACGCTGTCGGCTATGCCTCCCCGGACGGTAGCGTCTGGGGCACGTACCTGCACGGTGTCTTTGATGGTGACGCGTTCCGCTCCTGGTTCCTGAACGACCTGCGCCGCCGGCGGGGGCTCTCCCCGATTGAACGGTCCGCCGGGGTCTACGGTCTCGAGCCGGCGCTTGACCGGCTCGCGGAAGCCGTCCGGGAGCATCTGGACATGAAGCGGATCTACAGGATCATGGGACTGTGAGCGCAGGTACGGTCGTCCTCTTCCTGGCAGTGGCGCTTGACCTCTTACTGGGCGATCCGCAGCGGTGGCCACATCCCGTGCGGGGCATGGGGTGGTTGATCCGTCTCGGCGAGCGGTGGACGCGTGGTGCGATTTCAAGCAGCAGATGGGCGGGCGTAGTCACTGCGGCGTTTGTGATGGCGGTCTGCGGAGGGGTTGCATTTGCACTGGTGGAGGGGGCGCAGAGACTGCACCCCACGGCTGGCGCGGTGGTCTCTGTCCTGATTATCTATAGCTGCCTGGGGGCGCGTGATCTGTCGGACCATGCCGTGCGTGTCAGGCGCCGACTGGCAGAGCAGGATCTTGAGGGCGCGCGCCAGGCCGTTGGCATGATGGTCAGTCGCGATACGGGCGAGTTGGACGCGGGCAACGTCAGCCGCGGGGCGATCGAATCGGTTGCAGAGAACCTGGTCGATGGTGCGATCGCCCCGTTGCTGTTTGCGGGACTGTTCGGCCCGGTGGGTGCTGTCGTGTTCAAGGCTGTCAGCACCATGGATTCCATGATAGGCAAGCGCGATGAGCGCTACCGTGAATGCGGGACTTTCGCGGCTCGCCTTGATGACGTGCTCAACTTCATTCCCGCACGGTTGGGGTATCTCCTGATCGCAGTGGCGGCACCGTTGGTTCGGCTCAACAGCGGAGCGGCGTTGCGGATCGGGTGGCGCGATCGGAAGAAACACGACAGCCCCAACTCCGCCTGGTCCGAGGCGGCCTTTGCCGGTGCCCTCGGGGTCAAACTGGGTGGCGTCGACAGCTACGGGGGTGAGCCGAAACCGCACCCCCTGCTGGGCGACGGGTGCGGTCCTTCGGTCACGCATCTGACCTCGGCTATTCGCCTCATGTGGGTCAGCTACGTTCTTGCCTTTGCCCTTGTCGCCGCGTTCAGCTTTGCCAGGCCCTGAACGGGTTGGCGATTCTGGGTTGCCACCCAGTTGCGAAGCTTCTCTGTGGCTGCGCCCGATTCAATGGCCTGTCGGCTTTGCGTGACGCCGCTTTCGATGGAATCGGTCAGCCCGGCTACGTAGAGTGCGGCGCCGGCATTCATGCATGTGAAGGCAATGCAGCTCTCATGGTTGCGGCCGCTCAAGACATCCAGGAACCTTGTTCGCTCCCGCTTCAGGTCTCCCGTTGTAGCAATATCGGCAAAAGGCACTGTCTTGAGTCCGAGTTCCTCCGGTCTCAGTGTGTAGGTGTTGGTGTGACCATCTGCATCTACCTCGTGTACGAGCGATTCACCGCATACGGAAAACTCATCCATTCCGCCGTCCAGGCCTTCTGCCTTCCCGTGGACCACAAGGCTGCGTGAGTATCCGATAGCCGACATGGTTGCTCCGACAGGCTCAAGAAGGTCCTCGCTGTAGACTCCGCGAACACCATGCGAGGGTCGTGCCGGATTGGCAAGGGATGCTGCGATGTTGAGCGTCGAACCAAAACGGATCTGGCTGAGGATGCGCCCCAGGCCGCCGGGATGGATGTTCGGGCTCATTCCATTAAAGAGCCCGATGCCCTGTGACTTGATGCTCGCAAGAACGGTGTAGACATCGCACTCGACATCAACACCCAGGGCTTCCGCCATATCCACGGTTCCACAGAACGACGTCAATGCCCGTGCACCATGGCGCACCATGGTTGCGCCACAGGCTGACGCAACGATGGCGGCAGCCGTGCTAACGTTGAAGGTCTTCAACGAGTCCATTCCTGTGCCGCAATTCTCCACCAGGGGACCCTCACTGTCGAGGTGCACCGGGACGGTGTCGAATTCAACGATGGCCCGCCAGGTACCCACGATCTCTTCGATGGTTTCGCCTTTGCTAGCCAGTGCTGCCAGAAAGGCGCCTTGCTGCAGGTCGGGTTGCTCGTTGTTCAGCACCTCCTTGAACATGCTGTAGGTCTCTTCCTCTGTCAGGTCCTCTTTGTTGATCAGGCGCTGAATGGTTGCGCCGAACTGCTTCATGGTTTCTTCGTTCATGGTGTGTCCTTCTGTGTGTTTCAGGATTCGGGATAAAGCAAAATCTTCATGCACTGCTGTTCACGCACCAGCTTGATCGCCTGGTCAAGTTGCGAGAGGGGTATGCGGTGTGAGATCAGGTCATCGACTTGCACGGTGCCGCTGCTGATCCAGTTCAGCGCCTGTTCGCCGTGGCGATAGCTGCACCCGTAGGCGCCCACGAGGGACTGCTCATGGTAATGCAGGGCATTGAAGTCAACGGACTGAAGCGTTTCGGTGGGCGAAAGGCCGGAGAACAGAACCAGTCGCCCGCGTGGTGCCAGGTGCGCCATGGATTCGTGGTAGGCTTCGGTCGACCCCACGGCCACGACGGCAACATCGAATGCGTCATCAGGCTGAGCCCGCTCTGCGGCTCCGAGCATGCTGCGTCGGTGCGGGTTTGGCTCGAAGATGGTGGGGGAAGCACCCATGGCCAGGGCGGCACGCGAGAGAAATGCCCCCGCGGGGCCTCCGCCCCAGATTCCCAGGCTTTCGCCAGCTTTCAGTTGCGCCAGTTCAAGCGCATTCAGGCAGCAAGACAGCGGTTCGGCCGTAACGGCGCGATCGTAGTCGCACGCATTCGGGATCTCGATGAGACTGTCGACGGGCGCGCACACGTACTCGGCAAATCCACCATCGCGATGGAATCCCATGATCTGCATGCTCCGGCAGAGATTACCGGCGCCCTGCCGGCAGGGACGGCACGCGCCGCAGCTTGTGCCGGGATAGACATATACGCGCTTGTTCAGCCACGCGGGGTCCACACCTGCCCCCAGTGCCGTCACGTTGCCCACGACCTCCTCGGCCGGGATGCGGGGAAGCGTCAGGTCGCGGTGCCCCACATCAATCAGCTTGATGTCCGTTCGACACAGACCGGCCACTGCGACATGGATTAGCACTTCGGCCGAGGCCGGCTCTGGGATGGGCAGCTCTACATGCTCAAATGAGCCGATCCGCTCTACAAGAACGGCTTTCATATCACTCTCCCAAAAAAAGAGGGTTCCGGCAGTATTGCTACTGCCGAAACCCTTTACCATTGCGTTTCGCTCGCTTCGCTCCTGTGCGTCTTCTGGCTCTCGGATCAGCCAGGATGCCGTGATCTTCCCGCTACAGCTATATAACAGTGGTCTTGCGTTACGGCATCCTGTCCCCGATTACAGCGGCGGGACCGCCACGGATTTACACCGTGTTCCGTTCAACAGGAAGCAGTCATCCCATATTCGACATCTGCCGAATACGGGGTCAAATTGTGGGGATAGGATCAGTCGTTATTGAGAAGGTGTCAAGCATGGACCGCCCTGAACGTGTTTCGTAGATGATGGGGCCGGTGACAGGGGCGGTTCGAATCACGAAAGCGTTCCGCTGGCACGCAGCAGCACGCCCAGGGCGAGGGTGACAAGTTCGATCAGTTCGCTGCCCGCGCCCAGAATGTCGCCTGTTACGCCGCCGATGCGCTTCCTGCAACGGAGCCCGAACAGCCGGGCAACGAGCAGCGAAGTCAGCATGCCCATTGCTGCGTGGTGGAGCGGCAAGCCGGGCCAGAGAAACAGGATTGCCACGGTCAGGGCAGCGGCGAGCAACCAGTGTCGTGAGCGGGCCTCCTGCACAAACCGAGAGGCGGTGCCCGATTCGGTTCGCGCGTAGGGATGCGCTACGGCTAAGTCTACCACGCCCATGCGGGCAAGAACGAAGGACACGGCGATCCATTCCTGGCCTCCGCTGCGCAGCAGGTGTGCGTAGCATGTCCACTTCCCCAGGATTGTGAGGATCAAGGCGACGACACCGAAGGTCCCAATGTGGGAATCCTTCATGATTGCCAGGATCCGTTCCCGGTCGTATCCGCCCCACCAACCGTCGGCCCAGTCTGCCAGTCCGTCCAGGTGAAAGCCGCGTGTCAGCAGCGCGGCGACTGTCAGTAGCAAGACGGCGATACCACCCGAGGGTAGCGGCAGAGGAATGGCGTCAAGCGAGTGGGCTACCAGGAGCACGATCCCGCCCAGGAGAAGCCCTACGAGCGGGAACCATCCGAGTGATGCTGCGGGGGTGGCTCCTTCCCGCCCCGGCACCGGCAGAATGGTCAGGGTCCGCACGGCGGTTACGAGTCCGCCCAGGAATGGGCACCTGGTGTGGTTCTCACTCATCTCGGTTGCTGACTCCTGCTCCGCTGAATGTGGCCATCTCGTTGTAGGTCTTGATGGCGGCTTCAATGATGGGCATGGCCAGCGCCGCGCCTGTTCCTTCGCCGAGGCGTAGGTCCAGGTTCAGAATGGGGTCGACGCCCATCGCTTCGAGTACGCGCCGATGGCCCTGCTCATTGGAGCGGTGACTGAACATGAGGTAGTCGGCCGCCTCTGGCTTGGCCTTGATGGCGCACAGTGCACCGGCGGTTGAGATGAAACCGTCAACAACCACGGGAATGCGGTTGGCGGCCGCGCCAAGAACGAGTCCGCAAATGCCGGCGATTTCGAGTCCGCCAATGGCGGCGAGCGCGCCCAGCGGAGTGTCGAGCTGCGCCCTATTTGCGTCGATGGCACGCTTGATAACCTCTATCTTGTGTGCAAGCGCGCTGTCATCGATTCCGGTGCCGCGCCCGGTAATCTCCTCGACCGGAAGATTCAGTAGAACCGAGAAGAGCGCCGTGGAGGCGGTCGTGTTGCCGATGCCCATTTCCCCGGAAGCCAGCAGATCGACCTTGTCGGCTGCGGCCTGGCAGGACATCTCGATGCCCACAGAGACGGCCTGGAGCATCTCGTCTTCGGTCATGGCGGGTCCTTGCGCCATGTTGGCAGTGCCTGGACGCACTTTGCGCCGGCAGAGCGTGTCATCAGCGGCTTCCAATGGGTCGTTGACGCCGATGTCCACCACTCGGAGCTCTGCACCGGCGTGCCGGGTCAGTACGTTGATGGCGGCGCCCCCGGCGAGCATATTCATGACCATCTGCGGGGTCACTTCTGCCGGGAATGCGGAGACGCCTTCGGCCACGACGCCGTGGTCGGCGGCAAAAGCCACCACACGCTTGCGCTTGCAGGTGGGGGTCGCTGTTCCGCGCGCCTTGCAGTAGGCCATGGCAATGGCCTCCAGTCGGCCGAGGCTCCCCTGTGGCTTGGTAAGGTCGTCGAGATGAGCTTGAATGACGTCGGACAGGGATTCGTCAACGGAGCTGATGGCGTTAAGGGTGTTCGTGACGGCTTGTTCTGTGCTCACAGGCTTGGTCCCTTCCGTGGTTTGATGATGGTTGGAATGCCGCTTACGGCAAATACGACCGTGTCGGCCAGGGCGGCGATAGACTGGTTTAGAAATCCTGTTTCATCCCGGAACCGACGGGCGAGCGCGTTCTCCGGCACGATTCCCATGCCGACTTCGTTGGTGACCAGGATGATGTCACATGGCGGGTCGCGTAGAACGCCCAGCAGATCGTCGACCTCGGCCGGGGTCTCGTCCGTCGCTTCAGGACGGCACAGCAGGTTGCTCATCCAGATGGTCAGACAGTCCACCAGCACGACGTCTGTGCCGGGCGGAAGTGAGCGAAGCGTGCCGGCCAGGTCGTAGGGCTCCTCGATGGTTACAAATTTCGGGTCGCGCTCGAGTTTGTGACGTGCAACGCGTGCCTCCATCTCAGCATCATACACCTGTGCCGTGGCAATGAAGACGGGGTGTGTGCCGGTGGTTGCCTGCTCAAGAGCGTAGCGGCTCTTACCACTGCGGCAGCCGCCGGTGACGAGCGTGATGTGTTGGGTTGCTTCCGGGTTCATGTGCTGAATGACTCCTACTCTCCTCTATGCAGACTCGGCGGGCAAGAGGGAATGCATGGTGCGCATGGATGAGGCGAAGTGCGGTTCCGAGAAGACCTCCAGAGTGAGGACGCGCGGCGTGTCGGCATCGGCGCTGAGCGTCTGGAGGACGCGATCGAGAGCGGCCGGATCCAGGTGCTCCAGTCCGCGGTGGTCCTTTCCGTCGCGGATGCCGTGGGCATGGAGTACGCGTGTGCGCGTGAAGTAGCGGTCCAGGTGTTCCTCGAGGTCGAATCCATAGAGCAGGATGTGCCCGATGTCGAGGCAGACCCCAAGGTCATATGACTCGATGATCGGGGCGAGAAACTCGAAACGGTAGGCCAGTGTCTCCACGCACAGATGGCGTGAGGGTACGCCCGTGACGAGAATGTCTTCAATTGAACGCGACACATTCTCGGTCCAGGATTCAATATCCGCTGCGGGAGTGGGTTCCCTGGATGTGGTGTCAAATGCATCGACATGCAGAACAGTGGCGAAGGCGTCCAGATCTGTGGTCGCTTCAATCATGCTCTTGCATGCGTCGACCGACTGTCGACGCCCGTCGTCATCGCTGTGGCCCAGTTGCAGGTCGATAGGCAAATGGACCGTGAAGCTGAGACTGTTCTCTTCAGCCAGTTGCCGGAGCTCCTGGATGGACGCGGGGGAGGGGACGTTTGTCATCTCCGGTATCTCAAACAGAAGCAGCTCGATATCGTCGACGAGCGGCGCCAGTGCCCTGACATTCGGCAGTATGTCTGCCGGGATGATGTAGGAGGTCGTGCCCACTCGGAACGGGAAACGTCCCTTTACGCTTGGAATGCCGTCAAGACTCATGATGGGGGGTGTCCTCTGCAGATGATGCCTGTGGTGACGCCACCGTGGCCAGAAGCGTGAAGAGGTCTGCCACGGACTGCCATTCCCTGGCACCCTTGTCAACCAGCTGCGCTGCGGTTGTGGTGGCGCGCCGATCGGGAGTGTAGTCGCGATCACCCACGCCGGCGGCAAGGAAGACCGGGGTATTCTGCTCCAGCGCACGTGCGGCAAGGTCAAGGTTCACGGCGTTGCCGGGACCGAAGGGTGTGGGGCAGACGACCACGGCGTCAGCCTGGCGCGCTTGCGTCTCTGCCTCGACAAAGGTCTGTGCGCCGATGGCTGAGAACGGCTGCTCGAATGTCCCCTCTATACCAAGCGCGGCAGCGGTCAGGCTGTCGCTGTCGCCCTGGTTGAGCACACCACAGGTTACCGTGTAGTCGCACAGGTGCAGGCGCCGCAGGATTTCTTCGCCGCTTCCGCCCCCGGCGATGCAGTGAATGTGGATGCCCTTGCCGCTGCGCCCGGGAGCCAGGCGAGGACTGGGTGTCACCATGACAGATCCGTTGACCGGGTTGGGCTGTACCCGCACATCGCAATGGTAGACCTCCCGCAGTCGTTCTTCGGTCAGCACATCGGCCGGTGGTCCATCGGCGACGAGTCGGCCGTGATCCAGCAGCAGCAGTCGCCCACAGAATTCGGCCGCTATGTTCAGGTCATGGCTGACGGTCAGAATTGTGACACCGGCCTCGCGATTCAAGCGCTCCACAATCTGCATCACCTCAAGCGCATGGTTGATGTCGAGATGCGAGGTGGCCTCGTCCATCAGGATCATACGCGGCTGCTGCGCAAGTACCATCGCAATGACGGCGCGCTGTTTCTCGCCGCCACTCAGCTCGGGAAAGGGGCGATGGCGCATTTCCATGACGTCGGTATAGACCATGGCTTGCTCAACAATGTGGCGATCCTCGGGCGACAGGGCGTGGCGTACCCCGATGGCGTGCGTTCGCCCCATGGCTACGAGCGCCTCCACGGTGAAAGCCATGGGGGTGCTGAGCTCCTGGGGGACGACGCCCACACGTTTGGCCCGTTCGACAGATTTCAATCCGGAAACGTCTTTCCCGAAGAGCGATACACGTCCGCTCATGCGTGGCAGCAGCCCCGTCGCGGCACGGATGAGCGTGGTCTTGCCGCAGCCATTGGGTCCGATCACGCCACAGAGCGATCCGGGTTCGATGCTGAAGGAGATGTCGTCGAAGACCGGCACATTCCGATAGCCGCCGGTAACCTTGTTGAATGTAAGGGCGGGAGTGCTCATTCGACCCACCCCTTTCGGCCACGCAGCTTGAGAATGGCAAGAAAGAACGGCCCACCGCACAGGGCGGTCAGGACGCCTACCGGAATCTCGCGCGGGGCCAGGACCGAACGCGCGAGGGCGTCGCACAGCGCCAGGAACACGCCCCCCGCGAGGGCCGTGGCCGGAATCAGGCGGCGGTGCCCGGGTCCCAGCAGGCTGCGCATCACATGTGGAACGATGAGACCAACGAAACCAATCAGGCCGGCCAGCGATACGGCCGCCGCCGCCAGCAGACTGCCCAGGACAAGCCCGATGGCAGTCAGCAGTTCCGTGCGAACACCCACATGATGCGCGACCTCGCGTCCCAGTGTCAGGGCATCGAGTTGCGGGGCGATAAGCCAGGCGGCAACGATGCCACCGACAACCACGACCGTGGTTACGAGCATCTGCACCTGGGATGCTGGTTGCAGGTTTCCGAGCATCCACCAGATCACACTGTGCAGGCCTTCGCGGGGTGCGGTGGCGACCAGAAACATCAGGATGCTCGACGCAATGGCGCTCACGATAACGCCGCTGAGAATGAGACTGTAGACCGAGGCGCGGGTCCCACCGGCTACAGCAAGAACAGTCAACAAGGCCAGCATGGCGCCTGCGAACGCGGTGGTGGGCAGAAGCAAGGCGGTGACCGCACCACCGAGTCCGGTGAGGATGGCCGCGGCCGCGCCGAGACCGGCGCCACTGCTGACTCCCAGGATGTAAGGCTCCGCAAGCGGGTTGCGCAACAGCGCCTGGAATACCACGCCCGCGCACGAGAGCGCCGCCCCCACGACGAGACCGGTGACGATACGATGGAGTCGGAGTGAGAGAATGGCTCGCCCGACAGGGGTCCCGATGGCGGGGAGCCCGAAACCTGACGGGCCGCTAAGAGCGCACAGGACAAGAAGCAGCACGCCGGCGAGCGCAAGGAGGACGATGGGCCATCGCGATGAGCCACACGGTACTTTTGGTTCACAGATCATGTTCGGCCCCTTGCTGCGCCTGGCGTACGCAGTCCCGCAGTGCCGCAAGGCCCTCCAGCAGTCGCGGTCCCGGACGCAGTAAGACATCGTAATGGAGCTGGTCAAAGATATGGCCGCTCTTTACCGCGTTGATATGCTCCCATCCGGAGCGACGTCGGATCATCTCAGCCGCGCCATCGCTCGGCCCCATATAGAGGCAGAGGATGATATCTGGATTTTCTGCGATAACCTGTTCAGGCCCGATTTGAAAATAGTCCTTCTTGACGGAATCGGCAATGGGTCGTCCTCCTGCCAGTCGGATGAGATCGGCGAGGAAGGTGTGGCTGCCGATTGTCGTCATGGGGTCGTGCCAGACTTCGGCGTAGACGGAGACCGGAGACCGGCGGTCGGCGGTCGGCTTGTCCGTCGTAGCCTCGGCGAAGTCGGAAAGTCGGAGGTTGGCACGGGCCTGGTCGATGGCATCGGCAAGCGACGACGCCAGTGCATCGGCTTCGGCCTGATGGCCCGTGAGTGTGCCCAACTCCCGCAGCATAGGGACGATGTCGTCCAGTCCCTTGCAGCGGATGCGATGGTGACGGATCCCCATGCGAGTAATCTGTGTAGCAACGGTCTCATCAGCCAGGGCGGTATCCAGAACCAGGGTTGGCTCCGCACGGGCGAGGAGCTCAAGGGATGGCGTGCCGAAGCCACCGATGACGGGAATGCGCTCTATGGCCTCGGGAGGAAAATCACAAACGGAAGTACGGCCCACGATAAGGTCAGCCGCCCCGATGGCGCACAGACTCTCGGTGAGGCTGGGTGCGAGGGAGACGATGCGGATGTCTTGTGTGGGTGTCGCGGGAGGAGGACGACAGCCGGAGAGCACGAGGCTGATCAGTAGGATGGCACCTGTCGAGAATGGTTGCATGCGGTTAGACTCCCTGTGAAGGAGAAAATATCCAATATCCAACACTCAAATCCAATGACCAAGTAGAGAATAGGTGACAAAAAAGGGAGGAGTGATGAAAGTCATCACTCCTCCTCAGGATTCCCTGATTAACGGCGTGTTGCCCAAATCGAAAAGCGCCTTCGGCGAGATGCTTCGGCAAGCTCAGCATGACAGTTCTTTAAGGAATTCGACTATCCCAAGAGTGTCATCCCGAGCGAAGTCGAGGGATCTCCTTTTGGGCAACACGCCGTTAAGAGCTAATTAGTCTTGCGTCCCCCGACACCCTTGGTGTCTTTCGTGATGGCGCGGGCCTTATCCTTGGGACGAAGCTTGCGCACGGCTGCGCCCGCCTGCCACATCTCGGAGTTGCCGATGGCGTCCAGCTCCTTCGTGAGCTCTTCCTTATAGTTCTTCTTGCCGCAGGTGCGGCAGACGCGGGCCGCCTCTTTCTTCGTGGCGACGGCCTTGTAGAGGTCTTTGAAGACCGGAAGGGTCGCCTTCTTGAATTTCGGGCGCCAGTCCAGCGCACCACGCTGGGCAGTAGCTGAGCAATTTGCAAACATCCAGTCCATGCCGTTCTCGTCCACGAGGCGGATCAGACTTTGGGTCAACTCTTCAACGGTCTCGTTGAACGCTTCGCTCGGCGAGTGGCCGTTCTTGCGGAGCACGTCGTACTGGGCTTCCATTACGCCTGCAAGTGCGCCCATCAGGATGCCGCGCTCACCCACGAGGTCGCTGGTGACTTCCTTCTCGAACGTGGTCGGGAAGAGATAGCCCGATCCAACGGCGAGACCGATAGCCATGCAGCGTTCTTCGGCACGCCCCGTGGCATCCTGTCCGACGGCGAAGCTGGAGTTGATGCCGACGCCGGCGAGGAAGTTGCGGCGCACCGAGGTGCCCGAGCCCTTCGGGGCGACGAGAAGCGTGTCCACGTTGGCGGGAGGCACAACCTTGGTGAGGTCGTTGTAGACCAGGCCGAAGCCGTGAGAGAAGTAGAGGGCATCGCCATCGTTCAGGTAGGGCTTGACGATCTTGTAGACGGGCTTCATGGCGGCATCGGCCACGAGCATCATGATGATGGTGCCACGCTCGGCGGCTTCTTCGATCGTGAAGAGCGTCTCGCCTTCAACCCAGCCGTCTTTCTTGGCGCGGTTCCAGTCTTTGCGGAACGACTTGGCCTGGCCGATGATCACGTTGATGCCGTTGTCCTTCATGTTCAGCGCCTGGGCGGGGCCCTGCACGCCGTAGCCGATGACGGCAACAACTTCGTTTTTCAGTGTTTTGCGCGCCTTGGCGAGCGAGAACTCTTTGCGGGTGACGACGGTTTCTTTGGTTCCGCCAAAATCAATAACTGCCATTGCTATTCCTCCTTGGGCGCTATTCCTGTTCTTGAGTCAGTGAGAGTGAAAAATGAGGTGCTATGCTAGCCCATGATACCGGAAACAAACCAGTAAATGAGTCCGGCAAGAGCGAGTACGATGATGATGCTTATGAATACCCACAGTCCTGTACGGCTCTTGCGAACACCGAATTCCGGTGGGGCGTGGCGCACGGGACCGGTCCGTATGGTGTCCTGTGGGCCCGTGTCGGTTAGTGCGACGGTTGATGCGCCATCGATGTCGTCGCCTTCCAAGGTCATCCGAACGCTTCCCACAGTCAGAACATCACCCGGTGCAAGGGGAACTTCAGTGACTTGGCCGCCGTTGAGATAGGTGCCGTTGGTGGAGTTCAGATCACGCAGCGTAAAGCAGTTGTCCTTGCGAAGTATGGTGCAGTGGCGCGACGAGGCGGCCGGATCTTCAATGGTCACGGCATTGTCTGAGGCCCGCCCAATGACGGTTTCATCCTGGTCGAGGGTGATAATACGGTCCTCTGTGCCTTCGCTCTGTATTCGTAAAATAGCCATAATCCAGCAGGTTGTCTCACAATCACGTGGCCGTGTCAACATCGCTCCAAGTAATCCTGCCAGCTTTCAGTGTGAGCATGGCCTGGCCTTGGCAATGGTGTCCGGCAAAGGGGGTGTTGCGGGATTGCGAGAGGAAGGTGGAGGGGTCCACGGTCCATTCCGATGCAAGGTCGGCCAGCACGATATCGGCCGGGGCGCCGGGAGCAAGCGAGGGACAGGGGCGCCCGAGGAGGGCGGCCGGCGCCTGGGTCCAGCGGCGCAACCATTCGACCGGGGACAGGCCGCGTTCGATAACCAGCAGTCGATAGGTGATGCCAAGAGCTGTTTCGAGGCCCACCACACCGAACGGGGCCTTGCGGATGCCCCTGGCCTTGAGCGAGGCGAGATGTGGGGCGTGATCGGTGGCAAGAACGGCCAGTCCACCGGTCAACACTTCTTCGATCAGCGCTTCACGGTCGGCCGGACTGCGCAGCGGCGGGTTCATCTTGAAATTACCGTCATCACTCAGAATATCGGCGTCGGAGAGAGCAAGGTGATGGGGTGTCGCCTCGCCGGTGACCGGCAACCCGCGTGCGGCAGCCTCGGCGATCATGCGTGCGGCAGGGCCGGAGGTAACATGCTGGATATGCATCGCGCAGCCCGTTGCGGCGGCGAGTTCAATGTCGCGGGCCACAATGGTATCTTCCGCTTCCGAAGGAATTCCGGGCAGATTGAGTCGGCGCGCGGCGTCGCCATCATGGAGGACACCGTTGCCGGCAATAGCGGGGTCCAAGGCATGGTCCATCACGGGTATGCCGAGGGTGGCGGCCCGTTCCATGGCGCTGCGCATGAGGGCGTCATCGCTGACCGTCGAGCCGTCATCGGTGAAGGCAACGGCGCCGGCGGCGGCTAAAGCCTGAAGGTCCGCCAGGGATCCGCCGCGACGTTCGGTGGTGATGCAGGCTGATGGGAGGATGTTGACCTTATCAGTCGCGGCGCCCTGCTGAAGGGCGTAGGCCACCTGTTCAGAGGTGTCTACGGAAGGCTGTGTATTGGGCATGGTGACGACAGAAGTGAAGCCGCCGCGCGCGGCAGCGCGTGAACCGGATTCGATCGTTTCCGCCTGCTCGTTGCCCGGCTCGCGAAAATGGACATGAACGTCGATCAAGCCGGGCATGATCGTGAGGCCCGAGGCGTCGAATGTTCGGGCGTCGTCGGGCGGGGCGTCGACGATGCGGCCGTCAGTAATGAAGAGATCGCCCGCCGCGTGCTCGCCCGTGGCGGGGTCGAGCAAGGTTCCGTTCTCTATAATCCAAGTCGAATGCATCACGCCGTGAGAGTACTCCGTTCACAGCCCCCGGTGCAAGGCGGCTGTTGAGAAAGGCATTCCCTGTTGCCGCCGCGAATGCTTGGAGCGCAGTTCACTGCCTTGGGTTGCATAGGAGATCCCTCGGCTTTGCTCGGGATGACAGTGTTCTCAGCTCTCTTGTCATGCCGAGCGTAGCCGAGGCATCTCCAATCCGTCTTGGGACTCAGAACTGGGATCCCTGGATCCTGCACCTTGCATCCTGCATTCTGTGGCGCTAGCATGCGCACATGAACGTGGCAATCGCATGTGGCGGAACCGGGGGGCATATCTTTCCCGGCATTGCAGTGGGAGAGGGGCTGCGTGCACGTGGTCATAGCGTGACGTTGTGGCTGGGGGCGCGCAACGTGGAGGATCTGTCGACGAGCGCCTGGGACGGGCCTGTGGTGCGTATTCGTGCGGCCGGTTTCCCCTCCGGCCTATCGCTGCGAACCATTGGTGTGCTCTTCCGGTTGGCCGGATCGATCTGGACCTGCTGGCGACACATGCGCCGTGAGCGGCCGGACGCGGTATTGGCCATGGGCAGTTACGCATCGGTGGGCCCCGGTGTGGCGGCTCACCTGTTGCGTATACCGCTGGTGCTGCATGAGTCCAACGCGATTCCGGGCAAAGCGGTGCTCGTGCTGGCCAAGTATGCGGCGGCAATCGGCCTGGGTTTTGAACGGGCAGAGCCCTATTTCAGTGGGCGGCGGCGCGAGGTGGTCGGGTTCCCACTGCGCGACAACCTGCAGGGGGCCCCGCCGCTGGATGGATTGGAAAACGACCGGTTCACGATATTGGTCATGGGGGGCAGCCAGGGCGCCCATGCCCTGAACGTGACCGTGCCGGATGTTCTGTGCGCCGCCGTGCGACGGGGGCTTCCTCTGCAGGTGATCCACTTGAGCGGAGCGGCTGACGAGGCGTCCGTGCGGTCGCGCTATGAAGAAGGTGGTGTACCGGCCAGGACTTACGGGTTTCTGGACGAGATGGGACGTGCCTATGCGGCGGCCGACCTGGCGATTTGTCGCGCAGGTGCGGCGAGCTGTGCCGAGCTTGCGCTGTGCGCTCTGCCGTCGATGCTGGTGCCGCTGCCGTCGTCGGCGCGCGACCACCAGCGCGAGAATGCGCGCGCGATGGTTGTGGCCGGTGGGGCCGACCTGATCGAACAAGATGAGTTGTCCGTTAATTCGTTGTTGCCCTATATTGAGCGATGTATTGCAGAACCTGACTACCTGGAACAGAAGCGCGCCGCGTTGGCCCGGATGCAGCCGGGTGATGCGGTAACCATGATGTGTGAACTGGTTGAGGAGGCGGGGGAAGTAGGAACAGCCGAACAGCCCCTCCTTCGCTGAAGCTGCGGAGGGCAAGCGAACAGCCGAACTACGAACAAGAGAGTTTGAACCATGACGGCGTGTTGCCCAAATCATCAGAGTCGCTCACAGGAGATGCTTCGACAAGCTCAGCATGACAATTCCCTGGGGCTCTCGCTGCTTCAGAAACTGTCATCCCGAGCGAAGTCGAGGGATCTCCTTCTGGGCAACAGCCCCTCGAGCCCTGAACGTTGAACCCCTTGCGGAGCAAGAGATGCCCATCTATGAATTCTACTGTCCTGATTGTCATGTGATCTTCAATTTTCTGTCGCGATCGATCGATACTGAAACGCGGCCTGCTTGTCCGCGCTGCAAGAAGAAACATCTGGATAAGCAGGTGTCCCTGTTTGCGCATACGGGCGAGGCTTCGGAGGATGGTGATTTCGATGATATGCCCATTGATGAATCGCGCATGGAGCGTGCCATGGAGGCAATGGCTTCCGAGGCCGAGAGCATGAACGAGGATGACCCGCGTGAAGCGGCGAAGCTCATGCGGAAGTTCTCAGACATGACCGGCATGGAGTTTGGCGAAGGCATGCAGGAAGCTCTTGGTCGCATGGAGGCGGGCGAAGATCCCGAGAAGGTCGAAGCCGAGATGGGCGACCTGATGGAGAGCGAGGATCCGTTTGTCTTGCCCGGGAAGCAGGCCGGAACCGCAGGGTCACGCGGGAAGAAGCGCGGTGAGCCGAAGCGGGATGACACTCTGTATGAGATGTAAAGGGAGTTAACCACGAAGGACACGAAGGTCTCGAAGGATACGCTGACGCGTTTGGTGGAGCACCACTGTCTGTCCGCAAACGGTCTCCCAATAGGCGCGCCAGCGCCCCCTTCCTGATCTTCGTGACCTTCGTGGTTTCCTCTTCTCTAAACCACGCTCACCCTTAGAACTTCACACGCGTCACCAGGTATCAACGTGTATTCGCTTATCGCGGCAGGGAGCAGAACCGTCGTGCCCGCGCCAACGGTTTCCTCGCCGCCTTCGCTCGACACGGTCAGCGTGCCCTTTGCGACAAAGAGCATATGGAAGCTGCGGCCGTCGTTGGTTGCGGTGTGGGGTGCTTCAAGGTTTAGCTTTCCGAAGCGGAAGTAGGGCGTGACCAGCAGATCTTGCGTGCGGTTGGGACCGTCGATGATCGGCTCTGATGGCGTCGGGCCGGCGGGGTCGAGTTCCCAGTCGATGACTTGGCGTGCTTTCTCTATGTGGAGCTCGCGCGAGTTGCCTTCGGCGTCAACCCGGTCCCAGTCGTATACGCGGTACGTTGTGTTGGAGTTCTGTTGCACTTCCAGGATCAGGCAGCCTTCGCCGATCGCGTGGACGCATCCGCCGCGGATGTAGGTGAGCGTGCCCGGCGCCGCGTCGTGGGGCTTAAGCAGGTTATGTACGGTGTTATCTTCAAGCGCGGCATCAAACGCCTCGGGCGTTGTTCCGGGGATGAGACCGGCGTAGAATCGTGCCCCCGGGGCACCGTCCAGCAGGTACCACATCTCGCTCTTGGCTTCGCCATCAACAAGAGGGGCTGTCTGATCGTTCGGGTGAACCTGCACGCTGAGCTTCTGCGCCGCGTCGATAATCTTGATCAGCAGAGGAAACCCTCCGCCGCCCTTCCTCCTCCGCTCCGTGAGCTTCGGAGGACAAGTCGGGCTATGGAGGGCAGGAGGACCGAGGTGAGGTGCTGTACCCACCAGGTCGGGGCCGAAATCCTGCACAAGGTCGTGCAGCGTTGCTCCCTCGAGTGGCCCATTGCTGACGATGCTCATGCCATCGGCATGGTCGCACAGCTCCCATGACTCGGCACACAGTCCCGGCTGGGGTTCACGGTTGAAACGTTCCGGAATGCTGGTGCCGCCCCAGATGTAGTCCTTGTAGACGGGGGTCAGGAGTAGGGGGTAGAGTTTTGTGTTCATGACGGGGATGATAGGGAATATCGTTGTGGTCGGCAAGCGCCGCTGGTCTGTCCGGCGGCTCGCTGGGCTTGCCCGCCGTGGCGGGGACAACTCGCCCTTCCTTGCGTTCGGTGCGGCCGTGCCCTCGGTCAGATAGAAGGGCGAGCGCTCCGAGCGAGCCGGGGTGTGTCCTCGCTGTCAGCTGCGACTTTTCTGCACATGAGTATCAAAAGCTATTGACGCACTTGAAGATGCTGTGTAACTTTGGGTCAGGAATTAGCGTAGTGTTGCGCTGTAAACAGCATAGTTAGGAGAGTTTCATGATGAAATTGTGGCGTCGGAAGGGTGAACGCGGATTCACCTTGATTGAGTTGCTTGTCGTAATCGCAATTATCGGTATCCTCGCAGGCATGCTGCTTCCGGCCGTGTCGTCCGCACGTGAACGTGCGCGTCGCGCGAGCTGTATGAGCAACCTGTCCCAGATCGGCAAAGCCCTGGTGATGTACTCCATGGATAACGATGAGAGATTCCCGGGTCATTTCTATGATCTTGGTGACGAGTACATTACGCAACCGCGCGTGTTTATCTGCAAGAGCGCGACGGCCAAGTGGGGGCCGGCTCAGGCGGTGAGTTCCACCGCAATGCAGGATACGAACTGTGCGTACAGGCTGACCGTGCAGTTGGCTGACGGCAACTCCACCCCAATGTCCGCCGCTGCAGATGCCAACACTATGGTGGCCTGTGATAAGACAGGAGGAGCGACTGACGATCAGGCCCTGTCTTGGGACACTGTTGATACCGCTTTCGGCGGGAACCACGCCAATAGAGGGGGAAACCTTCTCTACGTTGATGGATCTGCTGTCTGGGTCAACCGCGGTCCTGACAGTGACGAGTGGGGGGGAAGCGGCGGCGATACGAATATGCTTGGTCTAGCCGATTTGGCCGCGATGGTGGGCAACTAGCAGACTTGCGCGAGATTATAGAAGGGCCGGACGTTGCGTCCGGCCCTTTTTTTATGCAGAGTGACTGCATGAGGTCCTCCTCAGGAGATTTCTAGAAGTGGCCATTGCGCGCGTGATAGTAGATGTAGCGCTGGATCGCGAGTTTGACTACGCGGTCCCTGATGATCTGCGTACCCCTATCCATGTTGGAGCACGCGTGGTGGTGCCTTTCGGACGTCGCGTGGTTGAAGGCTATGTTGTCGGGTTTGTTGAGAAGTCAAACATCTCGAACCTGAAGCCTATCAAGGGCCTGGCCGCGGATGGCCCCATGCTTTCACCATCGCTGGTTTCATTGGCACGTTGGATGGCGGACTATTACTGCGCCCCGTTCGAGCGGGCAGTGCGGACGTTGCTGCCGGGGGCGGTGCGGAAGAAGGGGGCGAAGCATCGAGAGGTATTGGTCGTCCGGAGGAAGGGGGCTCTCGCCCGACCGGTTCGGAATACCGAACCGCTAAGGAGCGATAGCCCCCTTCCTCCGGACTTTGCTGAGGGTAGGGGAGCCTCTTCTGTTGGGGAGGACAGCGCAACGGGTGATGCTTCTGGAGTGGGTAGGGTAGGTAGGCTCTCGGAGAAGCAGCAGGCGGTGTTGGATGTGGTGCGACAGGATTCGGGGATAGCGCTGAGTGAGTTGACGGGGCGGCTGGGGATCTCGTCGGCGCCGGTGCGGGCCCTGGAGAAGAAGGGGCTGGTGACGATTGAGCGCGAGGCCACTCGGCGTGATCCGTTTGCCGGGCGCGAGGTATTGAGATCCGAGCCGTTGGAGTTGATGGAGGAGCAGGCGACTGCGCTGGAAGCCATCAAGCAGACTATGTGTGAGGTAGGGCGAGCCGTCCCGGCGAGCCGGGGCAAGAAGAGCGGCTCGCCGGGACGGCTCGCCCTACCTGGCGGCGGGGTGAAGCAACACGTTGTGCTGCTGTATGGGGTGACGGGCAGCGGCAAAACCGAAGTCTATCTTCAGGCGATTGCGGATGTGCTGGAGCGTGGCCAGGGCGCGATTGTGCTGGTGCCCGAGATTGCGCTGACACCGCAGACGGTGGGCCGGTTCCGGGCGCGGTTCGGGGATCGGATTGCGGTGTTGCACAGTCATCTCTCGGACGGTGAACGGCATGATGAGTGGCATCGGATCAGGCGCGGTGATGCCAACGTGGTTGTGGGGGCGCGCTCGGCGATCTTCGCGCCGGTCAAGGCGCTCGGGCTGATCGTGGTGGATGAAGAGCACGAACCGAGCTACAAGCAGGAAGACATGCCGCGCTACCATGCGCGGGACATCGCCGTGATGCGCGGGTACCTGGAGGGAGTGGCGGTGGTGCTGGGGTCGGCCACACCCAGCCTCGAATCGTGGATGAATGTGCGACGCGGGAAGTACCAGCTCGCCACGCTGCCACACCGGGCCGACCACCGCAGTTTTCCGCGCGTGCGGGTTGTAGACATGCGCCTCAAGAATCCGGAGGAAAAGAAGTTCCATGTGCTGTCGCATGATCTGATCGAAGCAGTGCGGGACAGAATAGAGAAAGGGGAGCAGACGATACTGTTCCTGAATCGACGCGGTTTCTCGTCGTCCCTGATCTGTCGCAAGTGTGGACACGTGGCGGAGTGCGAGTCGTGCAGTATATCGCTGACCTATCATCGTCACGATGAGCACCTGCACTGCCACATCTGTGGCGCACAGCGCGGGGTACCAAACAAATGCCCGGGCTGCGGCGACCCGGAGTTCAAGTACTCAGGCGTGGGCACCCAGCGGGTCGAGCATGTTGTACGAGCCTGCTTCCCCAAGGCGCGGGTGCAGCGGATGGATACCGATGTGACACGGCGCAAGGACTCCTATGATCGGATTCTCGGAGATTTTCGTGTGGGGAAAACTGATATCCTGATTGGCACGCAGATGATTGCAAAGGGGCTTCACTTCCCCAACGTCACATTGGTGGGAGTGGTTTATGCTGATATGAGTCTGCACATTCCGGATTTCCGCGCAGGCGAAAGAACGTTTCAGCTGCTGGCCCAGGTGGCCGGGCGCGCCGGGCGCGGAGATGTTGCCGGTGAAGTCATTGTGCAGACCTATACGCCTTTCCAGCCAGCCGTGCAGGCTGCCAGACGCGTAGACTTCGAGGGCTTCTCAGACCAGGAGCTCGAGTTCCGCAAGGAACTCAGCTACCCGCCGTTCTCGCACCTCGTGTGTATCGGTCTCAGCGGAACACACGAAGAGAAGACCGCATTCTCAGCCCAGGCCCTGGCAAATCGTCTCGAGTCGATGCTTGATGAGCGGGTGGTCTTTGGGGGCGCCACCCCCGCACCGCTGGCGAGAGCCAAGAAACGCTACCGATTCCAGATCATGCTGCGCAGTGTCTCGGTCAAGGCGATGACCGGGCCCATTCGCGAGGCGTTGAACGCGATGGACTTTCCGGGTGATGTGCGCGTGTCGGTGGATGTGGATGCGGTGAGTTTGATGTAGGAAGATGGCCGCGAGAGCGGCATTGATTCGCCGTGTGCGAGGTAGGGCCCGCGCTCCGCGCGGGCCGAGCACTGTCGACGATTTCGCGGCCCGCTCGGAGAGCGGGCCCTGCCTGGCTCGGGGCAGTCTCGGACTACAGTGTTCTTCCCGCCTGCAATGGCGATAGCGTCAGGCTGAACGCAAACGGTTCTGCCGGGAGTTCGTACTGCGGCAGTACGTCGGGGCCGCACGAAGCCGAGCCGATTCCGCGCTGTTTGTGGTCCAGGTTCAGCATGATGCTGTCCAGGCGAACCAGGTCAAACGGGTGTTTGGCGTCTGTGACGTTGTCCTGCTCGTAGTAGGACGCGCTGAAGTTGAGCGTGGGGACACCCGCAACTCTGAGTCCGGCACCATCCTGGCGCGTAAGTGTCAGCCATCGCACATCCATCCTGTTGCCATTTTCCTGCGGTACCACGTAAGGGAACCAGAGGTCATCAACTGAGCTTTCGTAGATGTCGACGCGTTGGGCCTGGCAGGTGTCGGGATAGGCTTCGCCGGGGCCCTTGCCGTACCACGTAACATTGGCAAGGTCGTCCGGTAGTGCCATCTGGAGTCCAATCTTGAGAAGTGAAAGCTTCCATTCACCATTCGGCATACCGTCGACGTCAAGACGCACGGTTCCGCACGGAAATATGGTGTAGGTGTAGCGACAATCAAACCGGTCTCGATGGATGGGGAGGCCAACTTGGGTGGTGACGGTGACGGCGACGCAGTCAGTCTTTGATTCACACGCGACGCTGTCGGTGCGGTGTTGCGCGCGGTCGAGGCGGGCTGCCCAGGGGTCGCGGTCGCCGAACTTGCGCAGGTCGTTGTCAGTGGGTGGCCGCCAGAAGTTGATGCGTGGCCCGGCATCGACCAGGTCGTTGCCACGATGAACCCAGTGGTCGAGTTCCCCGCTAATGCGATTGAACCCGAGTTCGAAATCTTCGCCACTCACGAGGATGAGTGTTGGATCTGACTCGTCGACCGAGAGCGGAGCGTGTTCCATGGTTGCGGCCGGCGCTGAGGCCTCCTGCGTCGGCATATCCAGGAGGAACTGGGCCCAGGCCACTTCATGGCCGATCTCGGCCCAAGGCAGTTCCCGCCAGGTGCGGAACGTGATATTGAGCCAGTACTCGGTGTCCGCTTTGGGTTGGGGAATGGGCTTCCACGGAACCGTGACGCTGCGGGTTCGTCCGGGCGGGATCGTGGGCAGATGCAGGGCGCCGTTCTGTAGAATCTCGCCGTTGGCGCAGAGCGACCAGCTGAGTGAGAGGTAATCGGGCGATGTGAAATCGAGCCGGTTGCGTAGCCGGATCTTGCCGGCCGCGAGATCAACGGCTTCGCACTGAATGGGTTCGAGCACTTTCTTGTACTCGATCAGGCCCGGCGAAGGCGTGCGATCAGGTAGGATGAGCCCATTGATAAGGAACTGGGCGTCATGCGGCCAGTCGCCGAAATCACCGCCATAAGCCCAGAACTCGTCATCCTGCAGCGGCCCGCCCTCCGGGCGTGGAGCCACTACGGCACCGGCATCCTCGTAGGCCGCGCCCGTAGCTGTTCCTCCGGCGGGTGCGCGCTTGTCATCGTGCGGCCGGGCGCGAATGCCCTGGTCAACCCAGTCCCAGACAAACCCACCCATCAGGCGGGGGTACTTGTATAGTGCGTCCCAGTATTCCTTCAGGCCGCCAGGACCGTTGCCCATGGCATGGGCATACTCGCAGAGGACGAAGGGCTTTGCTCTGTTCCGGGGCAGGTTGGCCTTCATCTTGTCACCGCGCCGCGCGTTTTTTGTGCGGGCGGTGCATTTGCCGATCCGGACTACGTTGTCGACATGTGCGTACATCGAGCTGTAGACGTCCGATATCTCGCCATCGTAATCGCCTTCATAATGAATTGGGCGGGTCGGATCCAGCTCCCGTGCACGCGCGTACATGGCGGCGTGGTTGCGCCCGTAGCCGGACTCGTTGCCCAGTGACCACATGATGATGGAGGGATGGTTCTTGTCGCGCTGAACCATACGCTCCATGCGGTCGATAAAAGCCGCCTCCCATTCGGGGAGCTTAGTGGGGATGTCGGGTGGCTGGTAATCGAACCCGTGTGCTTCGATGTCGCACTCGTCCATTACATACAGACCATATTCGTCGCACAGATCATAGAAGCGCGGGTCATTGGGGTAGTGGGAGGTGCGCACGGCATTGAGATTGTGCTGCTTCATGAGGAGCACATCTTCGAGCATGGACTCGTAGGACACTGCTTCTCCAAGATCGGGATCGTGATCGTGGCGGTTAGCGCCCTTCATCTTGACCGGTCGTCCGTTAACAAGGAATATTCCGTCCTTGATCTCGACGGAACGGAATCCGATGCGCTGGGGAACGGACTCGATGACGGTGCCGTCGGCGTCTCTGAGCGTCACGACCACGGTATAGAGAGTGGGTGTCTCGGCGGTCCAGAGAGCCGGAGATTGGAGGCCGGCAGTCAGGTGCCGGCTTGTCCGGCGTAGCCCTGGCGAAGCCGGAAGGTCGGATGAATCGCCCTCAGAAAGCTGCGCGACCTCATTTTCGTTGGCGTCGAAGAGCGTCGCTTCAACGGTGTGTTGGTCGGCGTTGAGACCTTGGAGCTCTACGGCCAGATTCAGCGTGGCATCGGTGCAGGTGTCGTCCAGCTCGGTACGCACGCGGATGTCATATATATGAGTAGGAGGGAGGGATATGAGGGTCACATCGCGGAAAATGCCGCTGAACCACCACATGTCCTGGTCTTCGATATAGCTGCCGTCAGACCACTGGTAGACCTTGGCGGCAAGCAGGTTGTCTCCTGCTTGGACGAACGGCGTGATATCGAACTCCGCCTGCAGCCGGCTGCCCTTGCTGAATCCGACCGGCGAGCCGTTGATCCAGAGGTGAAACGCCGAATCTACCCCGCCAAAGCGGAGAATATGCCGATTTCCGGCCATATTCTCAGAAATGCGAAAGCTCTGCCGGTAGGCTCCCGTTGGGTTCTCGGTGGGTACATGGGGTGGATCGATCGGAAAGGGGAAGATGACGTTTGTGTAATGGGGGCGGCCGTGTCCCTGCATCTGCAGTGTAGATGGGACGGGTACCTGGTCCCAGCCGGAATCATCGAAATCCGTGGTTTCAAATGCGGGCGGAATGAGGTCCGGGTTTTCGGCGAAACAGAACGACCACGCTCCGTTGAGCAGACGTTCCCGAGGGGCACTTTTGCGCTCCATGGATTGGGCGGCATCGGGAGAGTCGAAGGATGTGAAATAGGCGCGTGGCGGCAGGCGGTTGATATGGGGCAGCTCGTGATTCTCGTAGTCCCGGCGTTGTTCTGTCATGGTAGGGGCTCCAGTTTGTCTTTTGTGTCAATAGTGAGAAAACAGGCAAGAAACGGCAGTATATTGCTGTTTATGGGGTCTCATTCATCTGTTTGAGGATCTTCGCTGCGGCCTGTTCGGGGTTGTTGGCCTGCACGATAGGGCGTCCCACGACCAGGAAGTCGCTGCCTGCGGCGACCGCATCGGCGGGCGTGGCGACGCGTTTCTGGTCGCCCACATCGCCTTCCGGCATACGTATGCCGGGCGTTACGAGGATGGGATCTGAGCCCAAGTCGCCGCGTAGGGCGGCGGCTTCGTGCGGGGAACAGACCAGCCCGTCGATGCCGGAATCGATCGCCAGGCGCCCCAACGCGCGCGCGTGTTCCTTTAGATCGCGTGAAACGCCCAGGGCGGTCAGGTCGGACTGATCCAGCGAAGTCAGTGCAGTCACGGCCACAACCAGGGGTGGGTTGTCGCAGGCCTGTGCGGCTTCGGCGGCGGCGCGCAGCATGGCGGGTCCGCCGGACGCGTGTACCGTAAGCAGGCCAACGTTGTGCGCGCTGGCGGTATGGACGGCGCGTTCCACGGTGCGGGGAATATCATGCAGCTTCAGGTCCAGGAAGATCTGCTTGCCCATGTCAGTGAGGATCTGAATTGCCTTGTGGCCTTCACTGATGAAGAGTTCCAGCCCCACCTTATACCATTCGATTTCGCACGGAATCTTTTTCACGAGCGGTTCGATATCTGCGGCTTGCGGAACATCCAGGGCTACAATAACGCTTGATTTACGGGGGTTTTGGGCATCTGACATTTTTCTTAACTTTTTCTGTTTTTGTCTGTTGACACTGAAACACGATCTGTGGTCTACTGCGCGCTCGCTTGACGAAACCGGGTTTGCCCGGGGCCGTTAGCGAAGGCTGGCCGACACTGCCACAGAGGTGGCGCGGGGGCAACCAAAAAGGGCGGCGAAAAAAAGTTTGAAAAAACTTCGTCGCGAGGTTGACACCGCCAAAGCCGAGTGATACAGTCACGGTCGCTTTTGGGGAAGTGGTTCAAGCAGCCACTGGGGAAAACAAGGCCGTGGATCCTTTGATCCTTTTGAGAAGAAGGGTTGAGGAGACGGGGCCTTGCGTGCTTATGGGTTCTTTGAAAACCGAATAGCATACGAAGTCTATTGCTGCTCTATTTAAGTAGAGCAGATGTGACACTATTTTCGATTCGGAAATGGTGTGACTTGTTGGACGCTTGTGTCAGGTCTCACTCTTGTCAATATAAACTATGAGCATGAAATAATGACCCGCTGATCCTTCGGGGTTGGTTGGGTTGCTCTTTTCTGATGGAGAGTTTGATTCTGGCTCAGAACGAACGCTGGCAGCGTGGATTAGGCATGCAAGTCGAACGAGAAGCTTTGGATTCAATCTTTCGAGAGAGAAACTGAAGTGGAAAGTGGCGGAAGGGTGAGTAACGCGTGGATAACCTACCCTTGAGTTGGGGACAACATTCCGAAAGGAGTGCTAATACCGAATGTGGTAACCTGTCGCAGGACAGGCTCACTAAAGACGGGGATTCTTCGGAACCTGTCGCTCGAGGAGGGGTCCGCGTCCCATCAGCTTGTTGGTAAGGTAAAGGCTTACCAAGGCATACGGGTAGCCGGCCTGAGAGGGTGATCGGCCACACTGGGACTGAGACACTGCCCAGACTCCTACGGGAGGCTGCAGTCGAGGATCATTCGCAATGCGCGAAAGCGTGACGATGCGACGCTGCGTGGAGGATGACGGCCTTAGGGTTGTAAACTCCTGTCATGAGGGAAAAACGGCCAGTAGGATAATACCCTATTGGTGTGATGGTACCTCAAGAGGAAGCCACGGCTAACTCTGTGCCAGCAGCCGCGGTAATACAGAGGTGGCGAGCGTTGTTCGGATTTACTGGGCGTAAAGGGTGCGTAGGCGGTTATGTATGTCGGATGTGAAATCCCAGGGCTCAACTTTGGAATTGCATCCGAAACTGCATAACTTGAGTGCAGGATGGGAGAGCGGAATTCTTGGTGTAGCGGTGAAATGCGTTGATATCAAGAAGAACACCGGCGGCGAAGGCGGCTCTCTGGAATGTTACTGACGCTGAGGCACGAAAGCTGGGGGAGCAAACAGGATTAGATACCCTGGTAGTCCCAGCCGTAAACGGTGCACACTTGGTGTTGGAGGTATTGACCCCTCCAGTGCCGGAGCTAACGCGTTAAGTGTGCCGCCTGGGGAGTACGGCCGCAAGGCTAAAACTCAAAGAAATTGACGGGGGCCCGCACAAGCGGAGGAGCATGTGGCTTAATTCGATGCAACGCGAAGAACCTTACCAGGGCTTGACATGGGGACCCTTCGGGGGTGGGTGCGAAAGTACCCTTTACCATCACAGGTGCTGCATGGCTGTCGTCAGTTCGTGCCGTGAGGTGTTGGGTTAAGTCCCGCAACGAACGCAACCCCTGTGGTTAGTTGCCACTTCAGGTGATGAGCCTGGAAGCACTCTAGCCAGACTGCCCGTACAAGCGGGAGGAAGGTGGGGATGACGTCAAGTCAGTATGGCCCTTACGCCCTGGGCTGCACACGTGCTACAATGGCCGGTACAGAGGGATGCAATACCGCGAGGTGGAGCAAATCCAGAAAACCGGTCCCAGTTCGGATTGGAGTCTGCAACTCGACTCCATGAAGTTGGATTCGCTAGTAACGGCGTATCAGCTACGACGCCGTGAATACGTTCCCGGGCCTTGTACACACCGCCTGTCAAATCATGAAAGTCGGTCCTGCCCAAAGTATGTGTGTTAACCTCACCTCGGTGGGGAGGCAGCATCCAAAGGTGGGGCTGGTGATTGGGATTAAGTCATAACAAGGTAGCCGTAGGGGAACCTGCGGCTGGATCACCTCCTTTCTAAGGAGTAATCTCGCGCGAGCGAGATGAGGTCGACGCGAGTCGACATCCTGATTTATCGGGGTGACGATGAGTGTGTCTGGCATACCCCAACAATCGCACAAAATAGATTTTATGAACGTCGAGAAATTCCCACGAGGGAATGTTTTTTGTTCTTTGCAGTTTTTCTGGCGGCCAACGAATTAGATTTAGAATTAAGAAGGAAGAATTAAGAATCGCTTTTAATTTCTTAATTCTTAATTCATCATTAATCATGGGGCCGTAGCTCAGTTGGAAGAGCGCCTGCTTTGCAAGCAGGTGGTCGTCGGTTCGAGTCCGATCGGCTCCACCAGCTATGGATCCAATT
>JASLOA010000019.1 GCA_030745755.1 Kiritimatiellia bacterium
GGTGAATCCCGCCCCGGCGTAGAGGAAGTTGTGTAAGTTGCCGAAGGTGAACGTGCCATCATCTTTCTGATCCCGCTGCGGATGGAACGAGCCGACGAATCGCGCGTATTGGGTCAACTTTCCTGCTTTGACGATATCGTAGTGGTGGGTCTTCTGTGCATCAGCAAGGAGAGGCGCAGCAAGGACCAGCGACAGGAGAACGATAGTGAGTGTCCGGCGTGGCATAGCGAACCTTTCGATGTGTGTGGTGTGCGAAACTAGTTACCCGTCTTCAGGGCCCTCTGCTGCTCGACTTCTTTCTTCCGGGTGGCCAGCGTGTGGTACGTCGGTTCGGTCGGAATCGGGATGTCGATCTTCGGGGCCAGCACGATTCGCATACCCGTGATGGTGTTGTAATCGAAGTCATACGGGATGCTGTTTCGTGCGGCACTGCGCAAGTTCTCATAATGGTAATGCTGGTCGGTCAGGTCTTCCATTCTCTCGTCCGGTTTAGGCCTGGGTAGATGCAGCATGCAACTCCCGCCGCGAATCACCTTCTCGTCGACAAACACGTCCTGGTTCGCCTCGTTCTCCCAGTTCACCGGATCGATCTGCGGCTTCCCGTCGGTGGGGTAGGGTGCGTAGGTGTCCAGCGTGTACTCGTACACATTGCCGTGCATGTCCTGCAGGCCAAACTTGTTAGGCTGGCGTTTGATGGTGGTCGAACCGGGCTGTCCGCCGTTGAACGCGAATTTGCCCAGATCGGGCAATTGCGCGACAAAGGCATGGCCGGGTTGAATCTTGGTGTTATTGGCGATCAGTTCTTCGAGGTCCGCGTCGGTATTGAAGTAGCTTGTGGTTCCTGCGCGGCAGGCGTATTCCCACTCGGCCTCGGTCGGCAGACGATACTCATACCCCTCGGGCACGCGCCCGGCAACGCGTTCAAATTCGGTGAGACGCTTGCAGTACTTCACCGCCGTCACCCATGAGAAACACTCCATCGGATTATCCTTCAGGAATTCCAATTCCTCGTTGATGTGGTCGCCCCATCGTTTGCTGTTTCGGAGCCGCATGGCTGCGCCCACATGCACAGGACCATCGCAGAACATCCACATACCGAAATCGTAGTCGGGAATCGTCAGATAGTAGAACTGACGCTGCGTCAGTTCGCAGGTGCCCATGTAGAACGGTTTGGAGATCTTCACCTTGCGCTGCACTTCATCCTCGCGACGATAGCGTTCGTCGGTGGGCGAGCCCATGACAAACTCACCGGCGGGGATGCGCTTCATCTCCATCGCGATGATCGGAACGGTCCACTCGGGGGCCTTGAGCTCTTTCATTGCCGCGACCTGTTTGGCCGTAGGGGCGACCTGCTTGAAGTGAAGATAATGATCTTTCTTCAGCTTACGCAGTTTGAACTCAGGGTCGGCCAGCGACTGCTTGACGGTGGTCTCCTTGCCCAGTTCCTGACAGCCGTACGGCAGTGGGCTCATGCCTTCTGCAGACAGCTCTTCAG
Organism: Kiritimatiellia bacterium; assembly: GCA_030745755.1. Lineage (GTDB taxonomy): Bacteria > Verrucomicrobiota > Kiritimatiellia > UBA8416 > JABMPJ01 > JABMPJ01. The sequence continues at coordinate 1,496 of JASLOA010000019.1, forward strand.
CAAAACCGGTGCTGAGCATCAGCAACGGAAGAAGAGCAACAACGTGTATGGGTGTATGCGTGTGAAACATCGGTTTTCCTTTGAGGTTTCTGGTTCCGTTGATTGTGTATCTTGTCGTTACGTCGGTCGTTCAATCTGCCAACATGGGGATTCGACAACGATCAGGACAAGGATCGGGACTACGATACAGAGACGACGATCGTGACAACGATCGCGACAATGATAGAGCGGGAAACGATGCGGACGGACAGACAAAAGGCCACACCGCCCGCATCCACTCCCGCTCCCCCATCGTCGTCTCGATCTTAGTCCCGATCGTTGTCCCCTCCCATCGTCGTCTCGATCTTCGTCCCGATCGTCGTCGGCTTCCCTCACCAATCGCGCCATTCATCTCTCGATTCCCAATAGAAAAACCCCGCAGATCCCTGAAGCACCCTATCTATTGATCGGCCCAAATGTATGCAGGTACCATTGTCTCTGGTAAGGGGTCAGCTTGTCGTACTCGCCGGAGGCAATCCCCTCGACGCTCCAGGGTTCCACCAACACATTGTCCTGCCCCTTTCCATCTTCTCGTGGACGTCGCACGCGGTTGCTGGGCATGGGCACGGTGATATCTTCGCTCTTGATCCACGACTTGGGATCGCTGGCGAGGTTGTTATACACGGTGACGCTGTGGAGGTTCTCGCCACCGACACCACCCAGGACGGCGCTGACCTTAGCGGGAATGTAGTTCTGGTCGATATACCGCATGTAATCGCAATCCCAGTGTGTTCGCCACAGGGCCATCGCCAACCCGTCTATCATCTTGCACTCATCGCGATGTCGTCCGCCCATCGCTTTGTTGCGGATGACATTGTTATACTCCCGCTCCTTCTTCTCGCGGACCTCCTTGGGGTCGTTCTTGCTGGCCGGCATGATCTCGTCGGTCCATTTGACCCAGTCCGGGTCGCGACGCGTCAGCTGCATCCACCGGCGCCCGGTCAGGTTCTCGACAAAGAAGCCTTCCGGCGCGTTCCACGTGCCGCCTGAACGAGCCCGCACCGTGCCAAAGCCCTCGGTCTTGTAGAAATTGAAGATGTTCATCGCCGCTTCACGAATCGGAGCCGCTCGCGCCGGGTCCATGCGCGACTCCAGCAATGCCAGGATATTGTCCTTCACGATGGGCGGTGCTTCGATCGCCGGTGGCGGAAGCTTGTCGAATGCGACCACGCCATCTGGGCCCACCGCGTTGTAGACCTCCGAGTAGACCGTGAGCGAATCGAAGAGGCATTTCAGTTTGTGCTCGCCGTCGCGACTGGCTGCGATCGTATTCCTACGGATTACATCGGGGCCGAACAAGTCGGTAAATCGAAGGGATGATTCTGCTTCGCCGAGCTTCACGGTGTTCATCCAGAAGGCGACGGTCTGGCCATCGGCTTCGACGCGAAGCTGAACGACCTTGGATGGAATCATCTTATGGCTGCCCGTCAGATCAATGCGTCTTGTTCCGTCGAGGGTCGCTACCAGGTGCAGTTCCCCGTTAGCCTCCAGCGAGAGAACCATCCTGTTCTTCGCACCGGTTCCCACATCGAAGATCGTGCCAGTCGCTTTTGGCTCAACCTTGAGGCGAGCCACGATCGTCGCCTCTGGCAAGTCGAGGGCAGCGGGGTGCAGCTCGGCGTATTGTGTCGCACCGTCAAACAGCAACCCGGCGGCGGGGGTTCCCGTGCCATTGTCGTAGCGGACGGCTTGGGGGGTTCCGAAAACGTATCCGTTCATCGTTGGGTAGATGGGTCGGTTACGGTGCGACTGGACGCGTTCGATCCGGAAATAGTCCTGGAGATACACCGCGTCGCTGTCCATCATCGCGTAGGCAGCCCAGAGGCCCTGGGGGTTGCGCTTGGCGTTGCCGACTCGCGGTGGAAGCGGGTTGACGCTCATCACGTCCAGTTCGCTCTTGGACGGGTTCGAGACCGGCACATGGAAGCGGGCGCTTCCGCCGACGACCGTTTCTCCGCGCGCGATGGCGTTGCCGTACAGCTTGGCGTTTTCTTTGATGATGGCGTTGTCTTGGACGATGGCGAATCCTTCGATTCGGGCGTTGTCCAACACCTGGGCCTTGTCAAGCACCACCGCGTTGGGGCCCACGTAGGCCGTCTCTGCGACGGTGGCGGTGGCGGCGACGAGTCCGCCGCCGTTGGCGTGCGGTTTGAGATTCGAGCGGTCCACTGCGTCCAGCCCGTAACTATACTTGTGCTTCGGTTCTGTCATCGCTGCGGTTTTCTTCGAACCGGCTCCGAAATCTTCGGTCAGCGACGCAGGGGTACCTGCCGTTGCACCGGTGAGTTTCACCATCCACGGATAGGTTGGCATCCGCTTGAGAAGCGTGACTCGGTCGTTCAGGCTCTTTCCCATGTCATGCCCCTCGGGCAGTTGCCACGCGGCTTTTCGCGGGGAATTTCCCCCAGCCGGCGTTTCCTTCAGCGCCGTCGGGGTCGCTGCCACCGAAAGCCAGAGCGAGGCATCGCTCGGCTTGATCTTCAACGTCATGGGGCCCTTGTTCCACAGGTCCGAGTACCGGCGTACGCCTTCGGCGCCGACGGCGATGATGCATACGCGCCAATCGCTATAGATGGCGGGATCGTGCATCCCGGTGAAATCGACCGTCACGCTTGTAGCGCCCGGATCGGGCGCGAGGCGAACGGTGTTGTATCCTTGTGCGTGCGGGGCAAAGTCGACCGGAATGCGCCACAGGTTGCTCTTGGCGTCGACGAGTTCCAGGCCTTGTCGCACCGGGACCTGTCCGCGGGCGGCCATCTCGCCTTCCCGCTGGATGTCGAACGTGGCCGACCGCGCTGCAAACTCGCCGTACAGGTCGCCCAATTCTTCGACCGGCTTATTGACCATCTTGTCTGACGCGTAGTCGGTGAGTTTCTGGCGCTTGAACATCTCTGCCGCCAAGTGCAGCGCCGAGCTACTCGACTCCTGCGGCTTGCCGCGGAAAACGGGAAGACGAGCATACCACATGTAACCCAAGCTCGGGTCTTCGCCCGTCACGGAGTAGAAGTAGGTGAATCCGTAATCGTTCATCGCGGGGAACACGTGGTTGTGCGGCGCGCCCAGTTGCGGACCACCACCGCTGCCAAACGCCGTGTCGCGAAGTGTGTCCGCCCACGTCTCGCCACCACCGTGAATCACGCCATTGAGGAAGCGGTCGTTGCAATGGCCCCATTCGTGGGCGCCAATTCCGAACTCTCCGTTTCCAATGTGGTTTCCGCCGCCACCGCCCTTGGTCTTCTTTCCGTCGATCGTCGGTCCGCCGACCTTCCACCAGAACTTCTTCCGCGGTTCGGCATCTTCCGCGCCCTTCATCCAGTGACCGGCGTACTCATAGATCCGCCACATCGCATCGTTCCATTCGCCCGTCTCGGCCCGTAGCTTGCGACCGGCTTTACGATCTCCCATCGGGTTGATCCACTGGCACCAGTGATCCTTATTGCCCGGATCGGGGTGCTCGGTTCCGCTGGTGAAGAAGAAGAACTCCGATTCCGTAATCATGTGGCCATTCTTCTCGCCGGGCTGCTTCGGGTTGGCAAACTTCTTCTGGAAGTTCTCCGGAACCACGTAGGGCTTCTCGGGGAAGCGGTTGGCTTTGAGATCGTCCATCGCAATCTTGTATTGCTGCACCATAAATTCTCGATCGGCCTCGCTGACGAGCTGCGAGTCCACCGTGCGCAATCGGCCATCTGAGAAACGAAGCAAGGCCTTCGGCATGCGATAGGCACCCTTGAACTCGCCCTTGTCGATCACGTACCCAATGCCGCGGAACCCGGCCAGGTGCGCCTTGATCTTGTGGTTCGCCGTGCGGTATTTCCCGGGAATCGCGTTGGCGGAGTACGCGCTATCGGTGAAAGTCCACTCCCGAAGCGGCATCCGCGGATCGACATCGATGGTGTCCACGCCCTTTCGGTTGGCGAAGGTCACGACGCGCAGGTTGTACGCTTCCGGCTTTTCGTCCGGCAACGATCCGACGAGCACTTCACGCAGCTCGGTGTCGGCTCGACCTCTCATACCGGGCGACTGATAGAAGGAAAAGTAGGGATAGGTCTTCGACGTGGCAAAGGCTTGCGAGTCAGTCTTGAGCTGAGCCTTTTGCGCGGCGATGATCTGGTCGACCTCGGCGGGTGTCTTCGCGGGCGGCTCGGCCTGTAAGGTGCCACCGGTCGCAGCGAGTACAGTCACCGCGATCAGGGACGGCAGCGTAACGCTGAATGTCGTTGTCGGCTCTCTCATGGAAATCTCCTTGTGGTGCTACTAAAGAGTAACCCCCATACCCGGCCTTCGACAACGGTACGGAACCCGATATTGTCGGCATGATTCCGACTGTTGACAGGGCGAAGTCGGAATCATGCTCATAATATTGGGTTTTGACCCTTTGCGGAAAGGCGGGGGCGGGGGTAGTCTATTGGGCGGCACGAGAGCGGAATGCGTGGCTGCACCTCTTTAAAATGGGATAGCAATTTGACAACCAAAGCAGTGACAAAACGTCAGCCGGTTCAGTTTCATCATGTGACCATCAAAGACGGTTTCTGGGGCAAGCGCATCCAGACGAATCGTGATGTGACCATGCCTATCCAGCATCAGCAGCTCACAACAACCGGCCGCATCGAGGCCATGGCGTTGAAGTGGAAGCCGGGCAAACCTAACAAGCCACATATTTTCTGGGACTCCGATGTGGCGAAATGGCTGGAAGCGGCGGCCTACATGCTGGCTACCCAGCCGGACGCTAAGCTGGAGAAACGGGTCGACACCATCGTCGCTACGCTGGAAAAGGCCCAGGCCGAGGACGGCTATCTCAACAGCTACTACCGCACCGTGGAGCCGGACAAGCGCTGGACGAACCTGCGCGATAACCACGAGCTGTACGGCTCCGGTCACTTGATGGAGGCGGCCGTCGCCTATTTTCGGGCTACCGGCAAGCGTGCATTTCTGGATGTGATGTGTCGCAATGCCGACCATATCGGCCGCGTGTTCGGGCCGCGTCGCGGCCAGAAGCGCGGCTACCCCGGCCACCAGGAGATTGAGCTGGCGCTGGTGAAACTGTTCGATGTGACGGGGAACGAGGATTACCTGGAGCTGGCCAGATTCTTCGTGGACGAACGTGGCCGCAAGCAAGCAGACTACTTCAAAAAGGAAGCGCGTGCCCGCGGCGAAGCACCTGCGGCCTACGCCTTTGGCACCCCCGTCTACAACCAGGCGCACGCACCGGTACGTGAACAGAGCAAGGTGGTGGGGCACGCGGTACGGGCGATGTATCTCTATTGCGGCATGGCCGACGTGGCCGCCGCCACGGGCGACAAGACGTTGCTCAAAGCCTGCAAGCGTCTCTGGCACAATGCGACCCAGGAGCGGATGCATGTGACCGGCGGGATCGGGCCCACCGCGGCCAATGAAGGCTTCACCATGGATTACGATCTGCCGACGGAAGGGGCCTACCTGGAAACCTGCGCGGCGATTGGACTTGTGTTCTGGGCCCACCGTATGCTGCAGGCGGACCTGGACGGGAACTACGGCGATGTTATGGAGCTGGCCCTTTACAATGGCGTGCTCAGCGGGGTCTCGCTGGAAGGCGACCATTTCTTCTACGGCAACCCCATGGCGGCGCATCCAGAAATGGCCGGGACCACACACCGGGGGCCTGGCTATCACTACCGCCGCAGTGAATGGTTCGGCTGCGCCTGCTGCCCAACCAATGTGGTGCGTTTGTTGGCCTCGCTCGGCAGCTACCTCTATTCCACCACCCGCGGCGAGCTGAGCGTGCACCTCTATGTCAATGGCCAGGCCGAGGTCGACCTCGGCGGGAGGCAGGTCAAGGTGGTCCAGACCACCGCCTATCCCGACAAGGATGCGGTGCGCCTGACGGTCAACCCCGCGAAGCCCACAGCCTTCACCGTGGCGCTGCGCATTCCTGCCTGGTGCCGAAAACCCGCCTTGCAGGTGAATGGCAAGGCCGTTGCGATCGGCCCCATCACGCGCAAGGGCTACGCCCGTATCAAGCGAACCTGGCAAGCGGGCGACAAGATTCTCCTCACGCTGCCCATGCCGGTTGAGCGCATCGTGGCGCCGCCGCAAGCGCGCCAGACCTGCGGACGCGTGGCGCTGAAACGTGGCCCCGTGGTGTATTGTCTCGAGGAGGTCGATAACGGCAAGGCGCTTAACGATATCCGCTTGCCGCGCGATGCGAAGCTCACCGCCGCGATGGACCGTTCGCTGTTCGACGGCACCGTGGTGGTCCGTGGCTCCGCCTTGCGCCGCAAGGCGGGCCGGTCGAAGGCTGAACTCTACAGTAGTGAGGCTCCTGCCTTCGAAAAGACCCGGATCACCGCCATTCCCTACCGTCTCTGGGCCCACCGTGCGCCGGGCGAGATGCAGGTCTGGGTGCGTGAATAGGACAGCAGTCGCGAGGTGCTGTTAGGCGTTCTGCGGAAGGGGTGAAAAACGGGGATCGGTTGACGATAGCGGGCGACGAGAACGGATAACGAGTAGAGACTGTCCCAACCCGCCTGCAGCGACTATGTCGCAGACATTGCGGGCAGGTCGTCCGCCGCTCTCGTCGCCCGTTATCGTCCACCGAAGAGGAGCGCAAAAAGAGGGGAGAAGGCCCAGATATGGCTAACCCCCTACAGGAAAGAGAATTGGGCAAAAGGAGTGCTGTCAGGTTTGACAGTGCGTGGCAGGTTCAAAGGAGATAGTGATGAACAAGATCGTGATCAATACGGATACGGGTAAGCACAAGATCGACCGGCATATTTACGGCCATTTTTCCGAGCACCTCGGACGCTGCATTTACGATGGCTACTGGGTTGGCGAGGAGTCGCCTATCCCGAACAAACGCGGTATCAGGAAAGATATCGTCAAGGCGCTCAAGAAGGCCAAGACCCCCAACCTGCGCTGGCCCGGCGGTTGCTTTGCCGACGAATATCACTGGAAGGACGGGATCGGTCCGCGCGAAGAACGCCCAACCATGATCAATACCCACTGGGGTGGCGTCACGGAAAACAACCACTTCGGCACACACGAATTTCTCGACCTCTGCGAGCAGATCGGCTGTGAACCCTACATCTGCGGAAATGTTGGCAGCGGCACGGTCCAGGAAATGTCGCAATGGGTGGAGTACGTCAACTTCGACGGCGTCTCGCCGATGGCGGACCTGCGCCGCAAGAACGGGCGCGATAAGCCGTGGAACGTGACCTTCTGGGGCATCGGCAACGAGAGCTGGGGCTGCGGCGGCAATATGCGCCCAGAGTACTATGCCGATCTCGTACGCCGCTACGGTTGCTACTGCCGCAGCTATCCCAACCAGAAGCTGTACAGGATCGCCTGCGGCCCCAACGCTGCAGACTACGAATGGACCAATGTACTCATGCGCCAGGCGGGCGGCAACATCGACGCACTCACGCTGCATTACTACTGTGTGTCAGGCAAAGAGTCACGTTCCGCCACAAAGTTCAAGGAAAGCGACTGGTTCGCCCAGCTCCAGCGGGCGTTGGTCATGGATGAGCTCCTGGTGAAACACGGGGCCATCATGGATCGGCACGACCCCGAGAAGCGCGTCGCGCTAATCGTCGACGAATGGGGCACCTGGCATCATGTTGAGCCGGGCACGAATCCTGGATTCCTCTATATGCAGAACAGCCTGCGCGACGCGCTGGTCGCTGCCCTGAATCTGGACATGTTCAACCGGCACTGTGAACGTGTGCGCATGTGCAACATCGCACAGACCGTCAATGTGCTCCAGGCCATGATCCTCACCGAGGGCGAGAAGATGCTGCTCACCCCGACCTACCACGTCTTCGAGATGTATGCAGTGCACCAGGACGCGACACTGTTGCCGATGGATATCGAAACCGAGCAGTACAAATTTGGCGATGAGTCCATCCCCGCCGTCAGCGGTTCGGCATCGCTCGACAGTGCCGGCAAGGTCCACATCACCCTCTCCAACACGAACCCGAAGAAGGCGGTGGAGGTGTCGATCGATGTGCGTGGATCAAAGGTGGCCAAGGTCAGCGGCCGCGTTCTGACCGCTCCGAAGATGACCGCGCATAACACGTTCACGAAGGCGGACGCGGTAAAACCCGAGAAGTTCACCGGCACCCGGCGTCGGGGCAACACACTCTCGGTGAAGATGCCGTCGAAATCGGTGGTGGTCCTGGAGCTTTCCTGAGAAGGATCAAGCACGCTATGCGTGAATCGGGATGCAAAGGTTGCAGCGCCAGCGTCAGGCTGAAACAGAGTGAGGTCGACAGGATTCTGGCGGACTATCTCCGCGGGAATCCTGCCCCGCTCGTTTCCGATGCGATCTATGCCGACCGGCTACGCGTGTGCCGGGAGTGCAGTCAACTGCAATACGGCACCACCTGTAGCCACTGTGGCTGCCTGGTCCAGGTGATAGCCAAACTCAGAGACAAACACTGCCCTGCGCCACAGGCTCCGGCGTGGTGACATAGGGTAGGGGGGCGACGTCGTGCCTCCGAGTAGCCCCGGGTCGTCCCGACCCGAGGGCCGGGGGGCGCTATTTGTAAGGCGTTGCGGCGTAGGTGCCGCCGGCGTTTCTGGAACGCCGCAGTAGCATCGGTGAACGAGAACGGCGACGAGAATGGTGGACGATTGGGAGGATCCCCTGCTCGTTACCCGTTCTCGTCGCCGTTCTCGTCAACCGATTCTCATCTTCGCAGCTCGTGGACATCGAGAACGCTGCATCGTTTGGCCCAGGCCAGGAAAGCGTCGAGCATCGTGCGGACACGGTCGGGTGCTTCTGCGGCCAGGTCGTGTAGCTCCGTACGGTCCTCGTCCATATCGTACAATTCCCATGCCGCCGGATCCGTCATGAGCAGCGAGCTATCCCGCGGGTAGTTGCGCACCAGCTTCCAGCGCCCATCGCGGACCGCCGCATTGCCTTCATGTTCCCAGAACAGGGGGGCAGGCCGCTCGGCTGCCTGTCCGCTGAACACAGAGGCAAAACTGTGTCCTTCCAGCGGTTTGACGTCGCGTCCCGCATAGTCGAGGGGATAGGGCGCGCCCGCAATGTCGAGCACGGTAGCCATCACGTCGGGAAGTTGCCAGGGCGAATGGTGCAGTGATCCCGGTTGAGCCTGCATACCGGCGGGCCAGTGCGCGATGAAGGGCGTCGAAATGCCGCCTTCATGTATCCAGCCCTTGTAGAGCCTGAAGGGCGTGTTTGACAGGTTGGCCCAGGGGACGCCATAGCTGCAATAGGTGTCCTGTGCGCCGGGCTGAATGTCCGGTGTATTGCCGAAACGCACAGGCTTGCCATCCTTCGTTTCGTGTTGAATGATCGATAACTCGTCCATCCATCCTTGCTTCAGCCACGCCGTCGATACCTCTTCGGCGGCGCCGCCGTTGTCCGCGAGAAAAAGGATCAGTGTGTTGTCCAGCTGCCCTTGTGCTTCAAGCGCGGCCGTGATCCGCCCAATGCCCTGATCCATCACATCAATCTGGGCCGCGTAGACCTCCATGCGCCGTTGTTGCCATTCCTTGTCCTCGGCTTGCTCCCAGGCGGGTTGGCTTTCATCGCGGGCGCTGAGCGCCCATTCAGCATCGACCACGCCCAGCGCCACCATGCGTTTCATGCGCGCTTCGCGCAGGGAGTCCCATCCTTCAGCAAAGCGGCCCTTGTATCGCGCAATGTCCTTTTGCGGGGCATGAAGCGGCCAATGGGGCGCGGTGTAGGCCACGTACTGAAACAACGGAGGGGGATCAGGTTCGGCAAAATGCCGATTGATGCAGTCGACCGCATCGTCGCTGATGGCGTCCGTAAAGTAGTACTCCGGATCTTCAAGGGCCTCATGTTCTACATCATGCCCATTCCGTTTCAGCGTACGCGGTGCATAGTAGTCGGCCGCGCCGGTAATGATGCCATAGTGATGCTCAAAACCGCGCGCGTTGGGCCAACAGGCGTTCTCGTGCTCGTGATCGCCGGCCACGTGCCATTTGCCGCTCATGGCGGTGGCGTATCCTTCAGCGCGCAAGGCTTCGGCGATCGTCACGCAACGATCGTTGATCGTACCCTCGTAGCCTTCCGGACCGCCTCCGGTACCGACCATGCCGCCCACACCCGTCTGGTGCGGATGCAGCCCGGTCAGCAGAGATGCCCGTGACGGACAGCAGCGGGCCGTGTTGTAGAACTGCGTGAACCTCAGCCCGCCCGCTGCGAGTCGGTCCAGGTTCGGCGTTTCGATTTCGCCGCCATAGCAACCCAGATCGGAATAGCCCATATCGTCGTTCAGGATCAGCAGAATATTCGGTCGCTCAGTGTGTTTCATAGATAATCCTCTGTAGATCGTGGAATATATGGCCTTCGCGGCTGCATGGCGAGATCAAGGTGTCAGCATTACCGGCATCAGCCACCCACGATTGCCGCACAGGGCGTCATCAAGTCGGGAATGTGTCGTAAATCGACGGAACTGACCCCCTTGTTGAACACAGCAGGATGGTGATATCTTTGGTGCTTGAGTGGCTTCCGGGATTGGCGGCAGGAAACACCGCGGAGATTCCGGACGCTCCGGGAAGGGGGAGATAATGAAGGCAGAGTTTCATCGATCACGCAGAGAGCAGTTCTACAGGAACATGAGCGATCATGACGCCCTGGTTCTCTTCGCTGGATCCGCGCCCCGAAAGACGGCTGATGCGAGCTATCGCTTCTTCGCCAACCGAAACTTCTACTATATGACGGGCATACTTCAGAAGGAGAGTGTGCTGCTCGCCGTGAAGCGTGACGGCGATGTTGAGGAGACGCTTTTCGTGCTGCCGAAAGATCCAATGGCTGAACGCTGGCAGGGCCGCAGGCTTGCGGCGGATGAAGCGTCGGCGCTGTCCGGTATTGAGGCGGTAAAGGACTTGGCCGCATTCGAGCAGGCTGTGAAGGGCGCCATCAACAGCGGGCAGATCGATACGGTTTGGTACGACTTTGACCCATTTGATGTCGGCCGGAAGGATGCACCGCATAACCGGCATTGCGAAACGGTCCGGGCTGACTACCCGGCGATTGCCTTCAAGAACGCCTACCTGCCTATCAGTCGCGCGCGCGCGATAAAGGCGCCGGATGAGATCGACGCGATCAGGGAAGCCATGTGCATAACGCGTGATGGCATCCATGCGATGATGAAGGCGGCAAAGCCGGGCATGTATGAGTACCAGCTTGAGGCGGTGTTTAACAAGGTGCTGGCCGATGCGGGTGTGCGTGAACCGGCTTTTGAGAGCATCATCTCATCGGGTCGTAACAACTTCTGCATACATTACGATGAGCCGATGGATATTCTCAACGACGGCGACCTGATACTGGTGGACGTCGGTGCGCGGAAGAACGGGTATTCGAATGACATATCGCGGGCTTTTCCCGTGAACGGCTTGTTCAGCGAGGAGCAGAAGACGGTCTACTCCATTGCGCTCAAGATCAGCAAGGACCTCATGGCTATGCTTGTCCCTCACAAGGTGACATTTGCTGATATAGAAGATCTCTGTCGCAGGCGTATGGCCGAGGAGCTTGTAAGCGCTGGATATCTTTCTGAGGATGAAGATGTGAGCAAGTATCGCTGGCATAATGGCACCCATCACGTTGGCCTCGATGTTCACGATGTCGGTGCGCAGCCGGTTCCGATAGAGCCAGGCATGGTCTTCACCATAGATGTAGGTATCTACATTGAGGAAAAGAATATCGGGTTCCGCGTTGAGGATGACGTGGTCGTTACCGCAACAGGATATGAACATCTCTCCTCAGACATCGTCCGCGAGATCGATGATATAGAGGCCATGATGCGCTGAGTGCCAGTCGGGACTTGGCCCTCTTGTTTTCAGCATCGTGCGAGATAGGGTGCCCGGGTTCTTTATATGAAAATGGGAGTTGGACAGCATGCAGCCATACGATGTCGCGTTTATCGGACATATGTGTTTTGACGCCATCACGCCGTTTGGTGGCGAAGAGAAGGTCGCGCCGGGCAGCGCCGTGCTCTGCGGCGCCATGGTCGCGGCCCGAATAGGGAAGCGCGTCGCCGCCATTGTGAAAATGGCGCCGGACGACGCGCCCATTCTGGACCCGATGACAGCCGTCGGGATCGACACGTTCCTGATTCCAGCGAAAGAGACGACGTTCTCCAAGGTCTTTCATCCCGTTGCCGACGTGGATATCAGGGAGTTAACAATTCTCAAGAGCGCCGGCGTCATCGACTCTACGGAGCTCCCCGATATTTCGGTCAACCACGTGCACCTGGCCGGCATATCGGATACGGAATTCGATATGGACCTGATCGCTTCGCTCGCGGCCCGCAGTCATACGCTCTCAGTTGACATGCAGAGTTTTGTGCGCCAGGTAGATCCGGATACGAGAGTCATTGCGTTTGCAGATGTTCCGGACAAGAAAGCCATTGCGGAGATGATGGACCTGATCAAGATGGATGTGGTGGAAGCCAAGCTCTTGACCGGCACGGATGACCTTGAGCGAGCGGCAGCCATCGTTGCCGACTGGGGCTGCCCTGAGGTCGTCATTACGCAGTCAGATGGTGTTCTGGCCAGGCACAATGGCAAGACCTGCTATGAGCGCTTTTCGAACAAGAGCACGATCGGGAGGACCGGTCGCGGCGATACCACTTTTGCCGCCTATCTGTCGCACCGTATTGATCACGACGCGCAGCAATCGCTGATATTTGCGGCCGCGCTCTGCTCCGTTAAGATGGAGAGCGTGGGGCCTTTCACGGGAACGATTCAGGACGTTGAACTAAGAATACAGGAACAGCATAGCCGGAGAGAATCATGTACGTAGACGAATTGCAGGACACGCGCGAAGCGGGCTGGTACAGGCAGGAGCAGGGGCTCAAGCTTGAGGATAACCGGCATTATGAATCGCTCTTTGCACTCGGCACCGGCTACATGACCGTGCGATCCTGCGTCGACGAAGGCTTCCATGATGACGATCAGTCGCGCGACTATATGCGCCTGCCCGTTAATGTGACGCTGGAGAAACAGGCCGAGTCGAAAAGCCGCTACGGCACGTTCCTGCCGGTTGTTGAGGGCACACACCCGTTCCTGCGCGTTGGCATGGTTAACCTGCCGTGGTTCCTGGGCCTGGTCGTCTATGCGGACGGCGAAAAGCTGGACATGGAGACCGGTCGCATCTCGGACTATCATCGCTGGATCGACATCAAGAATGCCACACTTTACCGCACCTTTGCCTGGGAGACCCGGGATGGCAAGAAGCTGAATATCCTCTTCAAGCGCTTCATGAACCCCGAACTGCGCTTTACCTGCATACAGGAATGCAAGATCACAATGCTCTCAGGCAGTTGTGATGTCCGCATCGTCAGCTCTGTGGATAATGATGTGCGAACGAACGGATACGAGACATTCACCTCGCACCAAACCGGTCATTGCGATGAGATCGTGTACTCGGATGTTACAACGAACCGGGACAACCGGATCGTGACTGCCACCGCGGCAAGGGTATCGACAACATCCGACTACCTGATCGAGCAGGAGACGCGCAAGGCAGCGGCCGTCTACGAGATGACATTGCAGGAAGGTGAAGAGGCCACCGTGCACAAGGCCTCCGTCGTGATCTCCGACATGTACTACCCGAAGGACGAGCTTCTTGACGTTGCCATGAAGACGGTTCGAGAGCAGCTCATGCAGGATGCGAACAGCCTGCACCAGGCGCATTGCGATGTCTGGGCTGCAAAATGGGACATATCCGATATCGCCATTGAAGCCAACGATTCGAAGGGCTACGACTCTCAGCTGGCCGCCCGCCTGGCCGTCTACCACCTGCTGCGTGCCAAGGGTGAAGACGAAGAGCGCGCCCTGATCTGCCCCAAGGGATTAACCTCTGAAGTCTATTTTGGCGTGGTCTTCTGGGATATGGACATCTTTATCCAGCCGTTCTACCTGTACACAAATCACGCAACAGCCAGGACGGCTGCCATGTTTCGCTACCACGGGCTCCAGGGAGCACGCCGGCTTGCCGGGGCCGCAGGCTATAAGGGCGCCAGGTATCCGTGGAACGCTGATGTCGAAGGCAACGAAACCTGCCCCCTCTTCGAATACGCCGAACACCAGGTCCACGTCACCTCAGATGTTGTCATTGGCCTGTGGCACTACTTCAAGGAAACCAACGACACCGAATTTCTCTTCAACTACGGTGCCGAGGTCATCATGGAGACCTCGCGCTATTGGGCGGAACGCGTCGACAAACGCAAGGGCAAACCCGGCTACCACATCCTGGGAGTCATGGGCCCGGATGAGTACACCCACTTCTGCAACAATAACGCCTACACCAACCACTCCGTGAAGTACGGCCTGAACCTCGCTGTCGAAGTGGCCGGCATGATGAAGCAGGACGCTCCGGCGCAATACCAGGCGCTCTGTGACAAGATTGGATTGGAGCAAACCGAGCTCGACCGTTTTGCGGAAGTGGCCGATGGCCTCGATATCCCGGTCGATCAGGAACGCAACATCGTCTGGCAATGTGAGGACTACGACAGCAACTACGCCGAGATCGACATCGAGGGCATCTGGAAAGACAAAACGAAACCGTTCGGCGACTATATTCTGCAGGAGAAGCGGTATCGTTCGAAGGTTATGAAACAGTCCGATGTCGCCGCACTGCTCTGTCTGTTCTCTGAGGATTTCACCACCGACCAGAAACGCGCCTCGCTTGAATACTACGCGCCATACAACACCAATGAGTCGTCAAACTCCATGTGTCACAATATGATTCTCGCGGCAAACAGCGGGAACGCCACGATCGCTTACGACTCGTGGAAGGCATCTATCGATATTGATTTCGGGCCGCTGCCTCGATCGAAAGACGGCATACACTGCGCCAATGTGGGCGGCATGTGGCAACAGATCGTACACGGCTTTGCCGGTATGGTTACGGCCCTGCACACCGACACACTCACGTTTCGGCCCTGCCTGCCGGAGGAGATGAGATCGATCACCTTCAAGGTCTACTGGAAGAAGGATTTGGTTCGCGTCTCCGTCGGAACCGACGCGCTCGAGGTCGAAAATCTGTCATCCAACAGGATTGAGTTTATTGTCAATGACAAGCAGGCGACAGTAGAAGCGGGCGCCATAAGCCGCATCGTCTACCGGTGATCAGTGATCAGTAATCAGTGATCAGTAAGGAGGAGCGCACAACCATGACTGAATCAGCTGAATCGCCCTTTGTTTTGCAGGTCGAGGATGACGCCATTGTCAGCCTCCAATACCGTGACGATGTTCACCCCACTGAGTACATCAAACCCGGCGAACGACTTGGCGACCTGTCGCTCTGGTACCGCCACACCGACGAGGCATGGACGAAGCAGACGCCAGGTGACGAACGGGATCGCGACACCACGCTCCAGGCAACATCCCGGTTCACGCCCGATGGCGAGGATCTGCTCTGGACCATCGACATCGAGAACACCGCAGATCACGCCATCGAAGTCGGCGGTCTCGGACTGCCGCTGCCCATGCACGACGACTTCGTCTGGGACCCCAAGACTACCGCCCAGCTCCGCGTCTTCTGTCATCACCATGTTGCCGCGCACGGCTCCTTCTTCTACTGGCTACGCCCCAACTCCGCGTCGCCCTACCTGCTGATGACGCCTGAGGGCGATACTGCCCTTGAGTTCTGGGGTATGCAGGAAGAGCTTGTCGACCGCGAACTGAAATACGGCGCCATCGCTGCATACCCATATTCCAAGGCGCTGAAAGAGGAGATTGCCGCGCATAGCGGATCCTGGCGCCAGCCGCACACAAGCCTTACTCTCGAGCCAGCCGGTCAACCCGGGTCAAGCCATCGCCTTGCCTTCCGCTTCGAATGGGTCGAGTCCGTATCGCAAATTCGCAATAGACTTTACGAACACGACCTGTTTGACATTGAGGTGGTACCCGGCATGACGGTGCCCAGCGACATGTCCGCACGCATCTCCATCCGCTGCACGTCGCCTTGCAGCATAAGTGCCGAGTTCCCCGATCGCACCACGCTCAAGGCATTGCCGGGTAGGGGAGAACACCAGATCTTCGAGGTCGCCTTCGAGCGGCTCGGAGAGAATCTGTTAGATGTCACTGCCGAAAACGGAAAACGTAGCGTACTGGAATTCTTCGCTACCGAACCGGTGCGGACGCTAATCAAGAAGCGCGCCGCATTCTTGGTCGACAGCTGCCAGCACAGAGATCCGTCCCAGTGGTGGAACGGCCTGATCTCCGACTGGAACATGAAATCCGAGACCCTACTGGACCCCGAGCACCTCGACACCATCGAAGGCTGGCGCGAGTATATGGCCTCCTGTGACGATCCGGGTCTGGCCAAAGCCCCCTTTGTCGCACTCAAGAACGTGGAATATCCGGTTGCCGGCGAAATCGAAGGGCTCGACGCCTATATCGATGATTTCGTCTGGGGCAAACTGCAGATGAACGACGATGAATCGCATCCGTTCGGCATCTATGGGATCCCAAATTGGAAAAGGAACCGCGAAAGCCAGGAGCCTGGCGCCAAAGGCAAGCTGCACATCTGGCGCATCTACGACTATCCGCATATTGCGATGCTCTACTGGGCCATGTATCGCATCGCACAGCGCTATCCGGCGATGCCCATGCAACATCCGGCAGAAGAATACCTGCGTCGCGCCGCCGGCACCGCCATTGCGATGTTCGTGATCCCCATGGAAATCCGAGAATGGGACGCCTACAAGACCGGTCTCTACAATGAATTGATCTACACCAAGCTCATTGCCGACCTACGCAGCGAAGGCATGATCGCGCCGGCAGATGAATTGGAAGCGCACTGGCACAAGAAGATGCGCCACTTCATTCAAGACAACCCCAGCCTCTTCGGCTCGGAGTATGCTTTTGACTCAACCGGATTCGAATCCATGCACGAATTTGCACGCTACGCGGTTGCCGCCGCCGACCGGGGCGATACCCAGCTGGGCATCTCCGCAGCGGAGGCTGATGCTTTCATGAGCAAGGAGATTGCCGGCAACATCTTCTGCCGCGGCTGGCTCGAAACCGCCTACTACACGCTTGGCA
Source organism: Kiritimatiellia bacterium (assembly GCA_030745755.1). Taxonomy (GTDB): domain Bacteria; phylum Verrucomicrobiota; class Kiritimatiellia; order UBA8416; family JABMPJ01; genus JABMPJ01. The sequence continues at coordinate 18,560 of JASLOA010000019.1, forward strand.
GCGATTTGCGGGCCAGCGGAGCCAAAGCCTACACGCTCTCTTACATGTCGCAGATGAGCGGCTGGGCGCTGCTCGACTACGCGCTCTATCATGCCGAGGACCCCTTCGCCACCCTTCGTCTGGCCTACGCTTCGGCGCTCAGTTCATGGGCACTGATGAATACCGGCACCCCGCAGAGCGACTATGGGTACTGGTTTCCCGGCAAGGCGAATGACGGCGGTGCCGGCGGCGGCTTCGAGCCCGCTGCCTATGGCACCACATGGCTGGAACAGCCGCACGGACGCGGTTCATGGTATTATGGGTGCGAGATTGAGCTCGGCTTCAGCGGCGCACTGCGCTGCGCCCGTACCATTGTCGCGGATGACCCCATTTTCGGGCTCTTCTGTTTCGGCGGCACACTCAATGCAGACGACGAGGTCATGGAGGTCATCCCCAGAGACGGCTTGAATCGACGGCTACACATCCTCCGCAAGGGAGCTCGTTGTCACCTGTCGCTGGACCGCGACGCGTTCAGCGATTCAGAACCCGTGCGCATCGCCGGTGATCTCGCGAGCATCTCCTTCGTGATCGACAGCCACTACCTGCCGGCCCACGAGACCCGCATCCGCATGGAAGGGCTGCCGGCCGGCGACTACCGGCTGGATGCCGGCACCGCGCACAGCCAGTGCGCCACCTTGCATAGCGATGGTGCCTGGACGGTTGTTCTGCCGCTCTGCGACGAGGTCACGACCACGAGGGTATCCATACGCCGCGTCACAGCAGGAATTCGGTGAGCCGTGTTCGGTGAAGGAGAGCGACGTGCTGTCAATCCGGTTAACGAGAACGGCGACGAGAGCGGATTACGAGGGGAGAAACTCTCTAATCGTCCACCTTTCTCGTCGCCGTTCTCGTTCACCGATGCGACTGTGGCGTGCATGGAACGCGGTTGTGAAGTCTGATTCAGGTTGCTCTACTGCCGCTCACGAATCCAAACCTGCATTTCGCCTTCGCCGCGGTTGGCCCAGAGGTGGTAGGGCACGGCCGTAAGGCGGGTCTTCTTCGCTTCGGGCGGCTGTGTGCGGATGCCCGCATCATCGGTGGATGTCAGGCGCACGCCCTCGGCATGAATCATCGGCACAGCTACATCGCCAATGCGGCCCGGTTTCACAGGGCGCTCACGCCTGTACGACGCCGTTTGTCGGATTTGTCTCGCTAATGTTCGCTTTTGTATCCTTCACGCTATAGGGGCGCCGCGGTAGTCTAAGACCATGGTCGAAATTAGCACAAAAGTGTCTCTGTCTCTTGCCGTGGCCATCGGTTGGTTTGCTGCCGGTGCGGTCATGGGAGGGGATCTTACGGAGAGCGTACGCCGTGACACGGAGTGGCTGGCTGGCCATGACTCGCGGACGCCCGGCACCGTGGGGCATGATCAGGCTTCCGACGGGCTGTTGGAGCGGATTCGTGCTGTACCTGGTGTGCAGACCTGGGTTCATGAGTTTCCGGTTGTGGTGCCGACGGTTCAGCGCGCGACGATTGAGCTCACCGGTGGCTCTGTAGCAGGGACCCATGCGGTCTATCCCGTCTGGCCGGACCTCGTGCGGATGAAGACAACGCCGGAGGAGGGGCTTTCCGGAGATCTCATCTATGTCGGCACCGCATCGCATGCGGAGATCCCGGCGCGCAGTTTGCGCGGCAACATCGCAGTGATGGAGATGTCGGCCTACCGGAACTGGAAGCACCCGTTTGCGATGGGCTGCAAGGCGGTGCTTCTGCTTGGTGGCAAAGACGACGTGGCGCTTGAGTCGGAGTATCAGCGTCTCTACATGCCGCGCTACTACGTGCCGCAAGGTCCGCTGGCGGACGCCTTGCGACAGGGCGGGGCAGGGCGGGGCTCAATCCATTGTGATGGCGAGTGGCGCGTGGTCACGGCGCGCAATATCTATGCCTTGCTCCAACCGGAAGCGGTGGACCCGGAGTTGCCGCCGATCGCGGTGGCGGCGGCTTACGACTCCATGAGTGTCGTGATGGGGCTGGCGCCCGGTGCCGATCGGGCCGTGGATGCCGCCTTCGCCCTCAATGCGCTGCGGGCCTTTGCGGCCGAGCCACCCAAGCGACCCGTCCTGTTCTGTTTTGTCGATGCCGATGGCATCAATCAGCTAGGCGTGCGTCAGATGTTGGCCATGCTCGCCGTGACGCCTGAGAGCGCGATCCGGAAGCGATACAAGAAGGTCGACGCCGATATTCTCGCCTCATATACCACGCTGCATGAGGACGCAACACAACTCGGTCAGGGCGCGCTGGCTGTCAGTCAGCTACACGACAAAGGTACCTACCGCGAGTTGCAGGGCTGTTTCAAGAATGTGGTTGGCCCCACCATCTTGAAGCTCAGGGATCAGTGCGGGGCGTTGCGGTTAGCTATCGACGATGCGATGGACGGGGATGACACTGCGCGCGTTGAGGTGTTACGGGCAGAGCTTGAGGTGAAGGATTCCCGGCAGCGGTTACTGACGCGGACCGTCTCGCAGGTGCTCACCGACGATCCTATTTCTGAGGAGGTCATGCCCACGGCCATTGATACATGGCAACGGGCAACGGAGGGGATAGCGGCACAACTTGCCGAGCAGAAAGCGCGGCTGACCCTTTTCGATACGCATGACCGTATACGGCACGAAATCCTGACGGCCATTGGGGCTGATGGGGCAGGGGGACGGCTGGCGCCCTTCGTGTTCGGAGTGGACCTTTCCGATGCCGGCACCACACTGGGCGCCCTGGTCACGTGCAAGCATCTGCATACCAGCCTGACCAAGCCGGCACGTCCATTTACCCAATGGCTGCGCACCGCGATAGCCAAGGACCAGGCCGCGGCCTGGGAGTCCATGGTGCTGCCGGGCGCAGCGTCGGGCGAGGTATCACCGGCCGTCTCGACCGCGGCCCTGGTGGCGCGAACCGTAAATGTCGACCTCGCCGCAGGGCGTGGGGAGTTGGACTCGTACCTGTTCGGACGCCGCGCGGCCCTGCTCGCGCCGCTGGCCAGTTTGGGCCCTCTGGGTGTGACCTGGACGACAGTGGGCGGGTTGGCCACGCGCACGGATACGCCACAGGACACGGCCGCACGGCTGGACTGGCGTCGTCTGGACCCGCAGGTGGAAACCACCTATCTCTTGCTGGCTCGCCTGTTGAACGATCGGGAGTTCGCTCCGACCTATACGCCCCGCGCACGGGATGTCAGTGGCTGGCGGTTCGGGCGCGGCCTGATCGTGGAAGAGTCCGTCGCCGAGACCGTGGCCCGTACGCCCATTCCCGGATGCCTGGTGACGTTGGTTCCGGAGAAGCGCAAGCTTGGGGAGGACACCGATGCGTCCGGCGTCCGGCGTTCGGAGTTCGTGCTGACGGGGGCGGACGGCCGCTTTCGTTTCCCCCTGCTGCCGGCAAATGTCGGCCGGAATATGAAGAAACTCAAGGTGCATGGTTTCGTGCTGGATGAGCGGGGAGGGGTTATCCGTGGGATTTCAGACCGCCGCAGCATGATCGCCGGCCTGGATGCTTCCATCGTCGAACTTGGCGCCAAACCGGAGGTCCAGGCGCGTCTCGAATCGTTCGAGTGCATGGAACTCGATGGGCCTGAGTTCTTTGATCCACGCTTTCTGGAGCCTCTGAATGAGGCGACTTTCATGGACGTGACGCGTGGGGGGCCGCCTAAGCGGTTCCAATTCAGTCTGGTTGATGGGCAGATGAGCGGCCTGGTTGAGGCGGGGACTCGCTGGAATATGGTGCTACGGGCCGGCCAGATCGCCAACCGTATGGTGTTGCTGGGACTGGACCAGGATCTGGATGAGACCGGGCGGACACTGCGTGAGGGTCTGCGTTCGAGCGGGTTCGAAGCCGGCGAGGCGCTGCCGTCCACCGCGATTCACATTTCGGCAATGGATCTGTACTCGATTGACGCGTACCGACAGGCTGCGTTCAGGCGTGCCGGCATCGAGAATCAGGCGATTGATGCGTTGCATAAGCGGACCGGTGAAGATCTGGCCAAGGCGGAGCAGGCGCTGAACGACAACGATGGGGCTACGTTCCAGCGCGCCGCCACCACGGCACTGGCCAGCGAAATCAGGGCCTACACGGCGCTGCGGGCACTCGGTGACGACGTTATTCGCGGGGCCATTTTTCTGCTGCTTCTGCTGGCACCGTTCGCGGTGGCGATGGAGCGTCTGCTCTTTGCCTTTCCAAAGATTGGTCATCGCATTGTCGGCAGCGTCCTGATCTTTTCGCTGATGTCGGGCATCTTGGGGAGTTTCCATCCGGCCTTTCGGATTACGGTGCAGCCTGCCGTGATTATGATGGCCTTCAGCATTCTGTTGCTCAGCCTGCTGGTTATCATCATGATCATGAAGAAGTTCGAAAAGGATCTCGAAGAGTTGCGCAGCGGACGGGCTGAGGCCAGTGGTGCGCAGACCAGTCGAGGCGGCGTTCTCGGTAGCGCGGTCTGGCTGGGGATCGCCAACATGCGCAAGCGTAAGGTCCGTACCGTATTGACCGGTACGACCATTGCATTGGTTACGTTCGTGCTGCTCTGTTTCTCATCGACCTCCTACTATCGAGACAAGCGGCAGATGACGCTACGCGGGGTAGAGAGTCCCTACGCCGGTGTCCTTGTTCATCTACCGGCCATGAAAGCGCTGTCGCCGCGCGCTGCGGCCACGGTCGAGAACCTGCTGGGTGACGGCGGGAACGTCGCCGCGCGCTACTGGCTCAATAGTGCGACATCCGGATGGCAGGTGCCCATGCGCAACCCCGCAACGGGGCAGCCACATGGTGTGCGGGGCGCGTTGGGACTTACGGGTCACGAGTCCGGCCTGGCGGTGCCCGTCGAGTTTCTCCCTAACTGGGAGCAGTTTGCCGTGGGTGCGGGGTGTTACATCTCGGAACGCGCCGCCGTGGCACTGGCTCTTGAGCCGGGCGAAACCATTGAGGTGTGTGGCCGGGACATGCAACTGCTTGGGGTATTCGACGGACGGCAGGCCGATGAGAAACTACGCATGCTTAACGGCCAGTCGCTGTTGCCAAGCGACCTCACTGTTCAGAGCGACGCCATGCAAAGCCAGGGGGATATGGAGCAGTCGTTCGCTTCGGGGGGCGGCATGGATGTGGATCGCAATGTCACGGCGCTGGCGGGCGACGATGTGGTGCTTCTGCCTGCATCGTTCGTGAAATCGCTCGGTGGAACGCTGAGGAGCCTTGCGATCGGCACAGGAACGGCAGAAGCGGCAGCGACGACGGCGTTCTCCCTGCTCAAGGTACTCTCGTTCCCCATCTATTACGGCGCCGCAGAGGATGTGCAAGTGGCGGTGACCATTCCACTGGTGCCTAAACCGCCGCGCAGCCTGCTGATCCCGATGATTATCGCGGCGCTGATTATTTTCAACACCATGCTGAGCTCGGTCGCTGAGCGCAAGGGCGAGATTCATATCTACACCAGCCTGGGGCTGGCGCCGCGGCATGTCGGGGTACTCTTCCTGGCGGAGGCGGTCACCTACGGTCTGATGGGGTCCATTTTCGGCTATGTGGTCGGGCAAGGTGTGGCCAAGATATTGACGCACTTCGATCTGATGGGCGGCATTACGTTGAACTATTCGGGGTCGAGTGTGATTGTGACGATGGGGGTTGTCATATTTGTGGTGGTGCTTTCCGCGATCGCCCCCGCCCTGATGGCCAGCCGCCTTGCCACCCCCAGCAAGGACATGAAGTGGCGTGTGCCGGAGCCCGAAGACGATATGATCCGCGACATTCTCCCGTTCACCGTTTCGCTCGCAGCCGCGGGGGGCTTGAACGCATTCATCCACGAGTTTATGGCGGCGCACAAGGATGGGAGCACCGGGAATTTCACAACAGACGCACTTACGCTGCTGCCAGTAACCGACGATATTGTGGCCGGGCTGAAGTCCACGGTTTGGATTGCCCCATACGATCTGGGCGTGCGCCAGAGCGTTCGGGTCGAAATCCGGCGCGCCGAGGAAGACCTTTGTGATATCCACATAGAACTCGGGCGTGAGTCGGGCAAACCGCAGAACTGGTGGCGCTTGAATCGCACGTTCCTGGGAGACATGCGCAAGCAGCTCCTCGGCTGGCGCAATGTGAAGCCGGAGAGGATCCGGGAGTTCCTGCGGATGGCATCCAAATGGGCCCAGAAAGAGCAGACGTGAGAGAAGACAAAGAATTTAGAGAATTTCGGGATCTGATGCCCCGGCCTGACAAGTTCAGTGACGGCTTTAAAGTCGGCACGATCCTGATGGGGCTGTTTGTAGGGTTTGTGATGGCCCCTGCATCCGTCTACATGAACCTGGTCGCCGGGCTGCAGATGGGCGAGGCGGCCAAATGGGTGACCGTGCTGCTCTATGTCGAAATCATGCGCCGTGCTTTCAAGAAGCTGAAGCGACCCGAGATTTTCGTTCTGTTCTACATGTGCGGTGCCGCCATGGCAGCCGGCGGCGAGGGGTTCCTGTGGCGCCAGTTCCTGGTTCAGAGCGATGAGTTGCGCAAGATGGGGTTGACCGGCATGATCCCCGCCTGGTATGCCCCTGCCGATGCCGGCGAGTTCCGCTCGTTCTTCCGGGCGGCCTGGGCCGTGCCACTCGGTCTCACCGCACTGATGATGCTGTTCCAGCGAATCGATCATTTCGGGCTGGGCTATGTCATGTTCCGGCTGACGGCCGATGTGGAGGAGTTACCCTTCCCGATGGCCCCGGTTGGCGCCGCGGGGATGACCGCTTTAGCGGACTCTTCCGATGACCGGGAGACGTGGCGCTATAGGGTCTTTGCCATGGGGGCGGCCCTGGGTATTGCGTTCGGCTTCATCTATCTTGCCGTGCCCAGTATTACCGGTGCGGTATTCTCAAAGCCGATGCGGCCACTGCCCATCCCGTTCCTGGATCTGACCCGCTACACGGAGGGCGGCTTGCCGGCCATGCCGATGATGCTCTCTTTCGATCTGGGTCTCGTGATCACGGGTATGGTGATGCCGTTCTGGGCGGTCATGGGCTCGCTCTTCGGCGTCATATTCACGATGGTCGTCAACCCGCTGTTGCAGGGCGTCGGGGTGCTGGCAAGCTGGGAACCGGGCATGTCAGCCATGGAAACCGTGCGCACCAATACGTTCGATTTCTACTTCAGCTTCAACCTGGGACTGACCTTCGCGGTTGCGATCATCGGCTTCCTGCATATGAAGAGCAAGTTTGACGAGCGCAAGCAGGAGATGGATGAGACCGGGCGGACCCAGATCCGCTGGCGTGATGCCCTGGCGCGCAACCGGGAGCGGGGGGACATCCCGATATGGGTGGGGCTGTTGATCTACCTGGTCTCGACGCTGACCTACATCACCCTGACCTATATTCTTGTCAACGAACTCTCCCCCGTGATTGATAAGCGCTTTCCGTTGCTCCTGCTGTTGTTCTACGGGTTCATCTACACGCCGGTGATGTCGTACATCTCGGCTCGGATGGAGGGGATCGTGGGCATGCAGATGAATATCCCGTTTGTCAAGGAGGCGACGTTTATCATGTCCGGGTACAAGGGCGCCGCCATCTGGTTTGCGCCTATTCCCATGCACAACTATGCTAACCAGGTTCGCTCGTTCCGGGTCATGGAATTGACCGGCACCAAGCTCACTTCACTGCTCAAGGCCGAGGTCCTCACCTATCCGCTGATGTTGATCGGGACGGTGCTCTTTGCCCAGTTTATCTGGTCGCTGGGGCCGGTACCGAGTGAGATGTTCCCCTTTGCCAATGAGTTCTGGGAGCTGCGCGCCTATAACAACGGGCTGATGTGGTCGGCCACGCTGCCGGATGCCGGTATCAGCCCGTTCCGCGACGCGCTCCGGTTGGACTTTATCGGGTCGGGACTGGGGGTGGCGCTGATGTTCTATGCGGTACTGGCGCGCTTCAATCTACCGGTGTTCCTGGTGTATGGCCTGATTCGCGGCTTGGATCAGTCGCTGCCGCATATGATTATTCCCACCATTACCGGGGCTTTCATCGGGCGATTCTGGTGTCGCAAGCGCTTTGGCGACAACTGGCCGCGATACCGAATCGTCTTTGCCGCCGGGTTCGGAGCCGGCATGGGCCTGATCACCATGTTTGCTCTGGGCTGTGTTTTCATGGCCAAGAGCGCCAATGTGTTACCTGTCTAGAGAGCGGAAACGAAAGCAATGACAGAGAATTCATCTTCTGCGAACGAGCCTAGGCAGCCGGACAGCCGTGTGCTGACCTGCCTGCCATTCGGTGAGATATTTGCGATTGCCTTGAAGGGGCTGCGCATCCGCATCTGGCGGGCCTCGCTGGTCATCAGTGGCATCGTGCTCGCGGTTGCGTTCTTGACCTACATTCTCTGTGGGGATGGACTGCTCCGCGGCGCCGCGATCAACGGCTCGGCGGGTCTGGTCGAGCGCCTGACGCAGGATGGCCTGCTCGGTCAGGCCGACGCGGCGGACCAGCGGGTACAGACCTTCTGGATTGTGGGGCTGGCCACGTTGATCAGTTTCGTAGGCATTGTGAATGCCATGTTGATGAGCGTGACTGAACGGTTCCGCGAGATTGGGACGATGAAGTGCCTGGGTGCCTTGAATCGCTTCGTGTTGAGGCTCTTCCTGGTTGAGAGCGCGTTGGAGGGGGCCGTGGGTACAGGCCTGGGCGTGCTGCTTGGACTAGCGATTGGTTTTGGCGAGGGGCTGACCCTGTATGGTGGCGAAGTATGGGCACTGTTCTCCGCCTCCCGGTTCCTGACGATGGTGGCCGCCTGCTTTGTCGGGGGTGTTGCGCTGACCATTCTGGGCGCATTGTATCCGGCCGCGCAGGCCGCGAAGATGTCGCCGGTCGCGGCGTTGCGGACAGAGGTGTAGTGATGCAGAAAATGGAATGCAGAATGCGGAACCCGCCCAAAGGGCTTCGCCCATGGTGGCGGGCAGGTGCGGAATGAGTGACTCTATAGACAAACAGCAGGGCGAACCGGACACGGCACCGGTTGTGCCTGAGGCCGATGTCCCGGACGTGGACCTGCGAGCGGCCAATGTGGTACGAGCGCTCGGCGTGCGGAAGACCTACTGGATGGGTGAGGAGCCGGTGCATGCGCTCAATGGCGTAGATTTCAGAGTCAAACGCGGCGAGTATATCTCCATCATGGGCCCGAGCGGCTCCGGCAAGTCGACGCTCTTCAATATGATCGGCGGGCTGGACAAGCCCACGGAGGGGCGCGTTTATATCGACGACGTGGATATTGCTTCGCTGGACACCGTTGAGCTGGCCTGGTTGCGCTGCCATAAGATTGGGTACATTTTCCAGTCCTTCAACCTGATCACCGTGGCAACGGCGCTGGACAACGTGATGTTGCCGATGACCTTTGCCGGCATGCAGCAGGCGGATGCGCAGGACAAGGCGGTCGAGATCCTCAAGAAGGTGGGACTGGGCGAACGACTGCTGCACAAGCCGGTGGAGATGTCGGGTGGTCAGCAGCAGCGCGTCGCCTGTGCACGGGCGTTGGCGAATGACCCCGCCATTCTACTCGCCGACGAACCCACGGCCAACCTCGATCGCGCTACCGGTGAGCAGATTATCGATCTGCTCAGGGAGATCAATGCAACCGAGGGCGTCACGATAATCACCGCCACACATGACCACAAGATGCTGGCTGCCTCGGATCGTATCGCCTGGGTGCGTGACGGGAAGATAGATCGAATGCAGAGCCGTGACGAGATAGAGATCAAAGAGGGGGCGATGCATGTCAGCTGATGTCATCATATCGGCAAAGGGCGTTAAACGTCTCTACGTGCTGGGCAAGGAGGAACTCTGGGCCCTGGGCGGCGTGGACCTCGATGTTGCGCGCGGCGAGTACCTCAGCATTATGGGGCCCTCGGGCAGCGGCAAGAGCACCCTGTTCAATGCCATTGGCGGCCTGGACACCCCGACCGAGGGCACCGTGACCATCGACGGGCATTCCACAACGGACATGAGCGAGGGACAGATTGCGTATCTGCGCTGTATGACGATTGGGTTCATCTTTCAGACGTTCAACCTGATTGAGATTATGAGTGCGCTTGAAAATGTGACATTGCCCATGGTTTTTGCCGGTGTGAGCCAGGCCGAAGCGGCCGAGCGCGGTCACAAGTTGCTTGACCAGGTGGGACTCACGGGGCGGCACGACCATCTGCCAACCCAGCTGTCCGGCGGTCAGCAACAGCGCGTGGCCTGTGCGCGTGCCCTGGCCAATTCGCCATCGATTATCCTGGCCGATGAGCCAACCGGCAACCTCGACCTGAAGACGGGCGAGGAAATCATTGCGCTGTTGGGCAAATTGCAGCATGAGCTGGGTGTGACGATCATCAGTGCCACCCACGACCACAAGATGCTGGCGGCATCTGACCGCGTCGTCTATCTGGAAGATGGCAAGGTGGTCGACATCAAGACGCGGGACCAGATCAAGTTCAGCTTTGGCGAAGTCGACGGAGCCGTTGATTGAACTGTGGAGAGTTGACGGTATGAAACGGACTATGGTGGCTGTCTTCATCGGGCTTGTCGGCTCGCTGCTGATATGGACTCTGGGTACGGCCAGTGCACTTATTGGCACCGGCGGGTTCTGCACCGACTACCTGCCGGTTGGCGCGGTGGCGTTGATGCTGGTCATCGTCTTCGGGCTTAATCCTCTGCTTTCGCTGATCTCGCTACGGATGGTATTGAATCGCGTTCAGCTCGCCCTGGTGTTTGGCATGCTGCTCGTGGCCTCCGTGACGTCTGACCAGGGCCTGCTTCTGCCGTTTCTGTTCCCGCTGGCAAACTGCACACAGAATGCGTGTGAGGATCCGGCCATGGCTGAGTTGTATGAGAAAATGGATGCCCCAGCGGCACTGTTTCCCGACAAACTTGAGTTTGGCAGCGAGCCGTTCGCTGCGAATCGGCTGCTCAACGGTCTCGAGCCCGGGGAGCAGATTCCCTGGAAGTCATGGGGTAAACCGCTGATTGCCTGGCTCGGGCTCCTGGTGCCCTGGTGGGTGATGATGATCGCGATCGCGATGATTGCGCTGCCGCAATGGCGTGATCGCGAGCGGGTGACGTTCCCGTTGCTCGAGGTGCAGAAGGCGATCAGCTCGGCACCTGCCACCGGGCGCAGACTGCCCGGCATCTTCCGTGACCGACTGCTGCTGATGGGGCTTGGTCTCTCATTCTTCATCATTATGCTCTCGCGTGTGAGCGTCAAGTGGCCGGGCATGTTTCCGGCTATCCCGCTCTCGTTCGACATGTCGCCGTACTTCACCGAGGGCTTTGTGCGTCATCTGCCCGGATGGATCAGCGGGCGATACACGGTGCGCTTTGTGGTTGTGGGCTTGGCTTTCTTCATGCAGAAGCGGGTGAGTTTCTCTATCTGGTCCATACAGCTGATTGCAGGCCTCCTCATCGCGATGGTGACCGTATACTCGCCACCCTTTGAATGGGGTTGCCTGATGCCCATGAAACTAGGCGTGCATTTTGGTATCGCGGCGGGTGTTTTATGGCTCGCTCGCTCGCATCTGGCGCACATCGGGTCCACCTTTATCAAAGGCGTTAGAACGGATGCCGAGCGTCGCGATCGGCTGGCGGCAGCGGCGCTTTTGCTGAGTCTTGTCGCCATGTTTATCTGGTTTACGTGGGTCGGCGTACATCCCGGCTGGAGTGTCGGCATCATCCTGGTGGCCTTTGTGTTCGGTATTGTCTATGCGCGGATCGTGGCTGAAACGGGACTGCCGATTGTCTCCTCTACGGCGTATTACGGGAATACGTTGATCGCGCTTGTTCCGGTGGCCTGGCGTACGGCCGCCTCAATGTACTTCGCCGGGATCATGGCCGTCTTCGTTGGCTACATGAACCGCATGTGCGCGGCCACGGTCGTGTTGCATGCCCTGGGGCTGGACGAGAAGGCCGGCGCGCGCAAGCACGTTCGCCTGGGGGTGCTGTTTCTGGGAGTACTGGTCGCATCGTGTGTCATCGCCGGTGCCACCTACCTGGTGGTCGGCTACGAGGTCGGGGAAACGATTAGCGGCGACAACATCGTGGGGTGGTGGCGCGGAGTCTTCCCGTGGACGGCGGAGGGAGCCCTGAAAGCATGGGGAAGCGGCAAGATACTCAATACAAAGCCGGCACTGGCTTGGTTCATTCTCTATGGCGCACTGCTTGCCGGGCTTATGCAGTGGCTCTGCTCATTCAGTGTTAAGTGGCCATTTCACCCGTTGGGCTTGCTGCTGATTGCGACGTGGACAGGCAACACGGTGTGGTTCAGCGTCTTCGTTGGCTGGCTACTCAAGACCCTCGTGATGAAATATGGCGGGGCTCGCAACTACGCGCGCGGCCGTAGTCTGTTCCTGGGTCTCATCCTGGGTGAAGTGACTGGCATCACCGTGTGGACCCTGATCAATGCGGCTTTGCTCGCGTCGGAAGGGGGTTAGGTTGCACGCTATGACGGATACCCAGCCAACACCCAATGAAACGAGAATTGCCTGGTGCGGGTGGTCACTGCCATTGCCCGATCACTGGCGACCACTCAAGATCGAGGGTGGTCATGCGAAGGGCTCGATGATGATCGGGGACGGTCGGCAACCGATCCTGCTCGTGCGCTGGATGCGTACCCACAACCAGCGCCGATTCGATGTGCAGCGTTGGCTGGCCGCGCGCTTCCGGAAACAGGGCTTGACGCCGGATGACAAAACTCCGCAGCCCGTCGCTATCGACCACGCCGCCTGGGCCCACGATACGGCAGACTCCGAGGGCGGCCGCAAAACCACGTGGTACGGCTATGCAGCGCAATCCCGGCTGCTGATCGAGATCGTCACGACGGATCTGACTGAGCCGGCCGTGCGGGACGAGATCTTCAGCGCCTGCCTGCCTTGTCTGGTTGTTACCGCGGATGACGAGCCATGCACCTGGAATCTGTACGGAATCTCGTTTATCTCACCTCCGGGTTATGTGTTGCGGCGCAGCCACCTCTTCTCGGGTGACATCGCCCTTGAGCTGGCTCGTGGCAAGAGAGACACACTACTGCTCAGGCAGGTCTATCCGGCAGGCCTCGCTGTCGCGCGCCGAACGCTGGACCGATGGTTGCAGACGCCGCCGTTTACGGAACGACGCTTCTGGAACAAGCACGTGTTCGCCAACCGGGCACCCGACCCCGGGAGCTGCAGCTGCCGGGGCTGGAAGCGCCTGCGTTCCCCCATGGGCTGCTGTTCACCGCGCTTCAGTACGGCCATGGCTACCATCGACGAAGCGCAGGACCGCTTACTGATTGCCGAGCACCAGGAGGCAGCAGAGCACAACATGGACACAGTAGAGCTGGCGCTGCAACAGATGATAAGCAAGCCGCTGGCCGCTACAGTCGAGGACACATTCCGGCGTCGCAAGGCTTCAAGAGCGGGCACTCCCCCCACGTCTACCACCGCTGCCGACCCCGGACCAGGAAAGCGGGGGCCGCGGATAACGCGCGATGCTGCCATGGCAGCCGTGCCAGTGCAGATTCCGCCGCGGCGCGTAGAACATAAGGGCGAGAAGCGCTATGTCACGGTGACCTTCAACCGTGGTGGTTGGCAACGCCTGTTCGGGGCTGCGCGCATCCGCGAGCGTACCTTCGGCCTCGACCCCTATGGGCAAGTTGTCTATGACGCCTGCGACGGGAAGGTCTGCGTAGAGACGATCATCAGACGCTTCGCCAAAAGTCACCACATCAGCGGCCCCGAGGCGGAAACCGCCGTAACGTCATTCCTGCGATTGCTCATGAAGAAGGGCCTGATAGCGATGACGATCGAGAGGAGTAGGGCAGAGTAAGGCAAGCGTACGTGTAGAGAAGCGCAAGCCGAAACCACTCCATTTAGGCGAACAACTGGGTCAGTCTGGAAAAGAGGGATGCCTGCCTTGGTTACTCACGAATCCAGACCTGCATTTCGCCTTCGCCGCGGTTGGCCCAGAGGTGGTAGGGCACGGCCGTAAGGCGGGTCTTCTTCGCTTTGGGCGGCTGTGTGCGGATGCCCGTATCATCGGTGGATGTCAGGCGCACGCCCTCGGCATGAATCACCGGCACCGTCTCGTCGCCAATACGGCCCGATTTCACCTTCAGGGCCGCGTCGCGTGGCAGTTCGACGGCGTTGATCTGCTTGCCGTTGTCGGCCTCTTCCAGGCAGTAGACTACCGGGCCACGCTGCAGGGCCACGCGTCCGACGTCCGCCTTGACGGCGGTCGGCATGTAGACACGCTCGACCGGCATGGGCAGGACCAGCTCAACCCGATCCCCGGGCGCCCAGGTGCGGTCGATAATCGCATACCCTTTGCGTACGATCGCGTCCAATGCGACGCGCTTGCCGTTCACTTTGAGTGCCGGCTTGCGGCACCAGCCCGGGATGCGAATGGCCAGACGGAACTTGCGCGCCTCGTCCGGGTTGACCTTGATCGATACGGTCTCGTCCCAGGGATACTTCGTCTTCTGCTCCAACGTGACGGTGCCTTTACCCATTGTGAAGGTTGCGTCGCTGTTGGCGAACAGGTGAACGAACAACGTCTGCTTCGACTGTCCATAGATATAGGTTCCGAGCGAGGTCATCAGGCGCGCCAGGTTGGGTGGGCAGCAGGCGCAGCCGTACCAGCCGGGGCGCAGCTTCTTGCCGGGTTTATCGGGATCAGGATGCGAGGCCAGCGGGTTGGCGTAGAAGAAGTGTTTTCCGTCAAGCGAGACCCCCGTCAGAGCGCCATTGTATAGCGCGCGCTCCATGACATCGGTGTATTCGCCATCCACGTCAAGCCGCAGCATGCGCTGCGCCCAGAAGATCAACCCGATCGACGCGCAGGTCTCCGCATACGAGGTCTCGTTGGGCAGGTCGTAATCGTGTGTGAAGTCTTCGCCAGCTGAACGTGACCCCACCGCCCCTGTTACATACATGCGGCGGTCGACCGTATTGCGCCACAAGGTCCTCAACGCTTTGACCAGGCTCTTGTCGCCGTTCTCTTTGGCCACGTCGGCCATGCCGCAATACATGTACATGGCACGCACCGCGTGGCCGACGGCTTCCTTCTGCTCCCGGACCGGTGCGTGGGCCTGGAAGTACTTCATGCCCAGCGGGTCGGTCCAGTGCGAGGTCTCCTTGCGCGCCTTTTTCTCGCGGTCATAGAACGAGGGCGTGGTCGCACGCTCATCGATAAAGAAGCTGGCGAGGTCCAGGTAGCGCTGTTCACCCTCGAGGCGGTAGAGCTTTACCAATGCCAGCTCGATCTCCTGGTGCCCGGGATAGCCGCGCTGCTGACCCCGGCGAGGGCCGAAGCGCTTGGCGATATGCTCGATGACCCGGATCATCACGTCGAGGAACTTGCGCTTGCCCGTGGCCTCGAAATAGGCCACCGCGCCCTCGAGCATGTGGCCCGCCACATACATCTCGTGGTTGTCGCGCAGA
>JASLOA010000020.1 GCA_030745755.1 Kiritimatiellia bacterium
CCCCACACTGTCGCTATTCTATATGCGCTTCCAAACATCGTACTCCTAGATCTTGTATGGGAGTTCTTTTGACAGGATCAACAGGATTAACTGGATGGTCGGCAGCCAGAGGCTGCCGAGGAGTTGATCAACCAAACGCCCGAGAAGCGTCGAAGACACTGGTCAGCCGAAGATGCTGTTGCTGCTCTCGGGCGAGCGACTTGTCCCGGCGTAGCGCGTAGCGCGAAGACGGAAGCTCGCCCGCAATCATGTTCATCCTGTTAATCCTGTCGAACTCTCCTTCTCTCTACTATTGGCTCGGCTACTGGCCCACTGGGCCTGGCGTGCGATGCCCATCATAATCTTTACATCATCGACTGTGTGGACGCCGCGTCCCAGGATCCGTCGCAGCCCCATCATCATGTGGTCGGCCTTGTCCTCTTCCATAAAGCCTACATCGAGCATCATCTTGCGCCAGAGCCCGAACATACGTTCACGTAATGCGGAGGGCGCCTCGCCGGACTTCTCCTGCGGGGCCTCGTACACGTCTGTGGCTACGAACAGCTCGTAACAGCAAATCATGACCGATTGGGCCAGGTTGATGGACATGGCCTCATCCGTTGTTGGAATCTGCACTATATGCGTACAAAGGGCGAGTTCTTCATTCGAGAGCCCCTTGTCTTCGCGCCCGAACACCAGGCCGACCTTGCCTGTCTCACTGGCCTCCAGGATGGTAGGGGCCCATTCGCGTGGTGGCTTGGCGTGCTGGCGGTAGAGCCCGCGTCGGGCCGATGTGCCGATCACGAGTCCGCAGTCCGCCACCGCCTCGGCCAGCGTATCAAACGTCCGTCGGGCCCGCAGCAGGGGTTCGGCATGGCAGGACATCATGCGAGCTTCGAGCATGTTGAGCGGACGCGGATCGGCAATCGCCAGGTCGTTCAGCCCCATGTTGCGCATCGCACGGCACACCGCACCCACGTTGCCGCCGTAAAGCGGTCCTACCAGTACGATTCTGACGTTCTCGAGATTCATAGGTTCTTTCTGCGAAAGAAATGAAGCATACCCTAACTTGAGTGTCCTCGTCACTTCAGGATTCTCGATGGATGACGCGGCTCGCTGGGGACAGATCGCCCTACCTCACCGCGTGCGAAGACGTGTCGTGGGCCAGGTAGGGCGAGCCGTCCCGGCGAGCCGCGCGGTTCCTTGCTACTCGACACCAGGCCGGTCGTTCTGCTTTACTCACACCATTATGACACCAGAAGAGGTTCAAGCAGTACTTATTGAGGCGGGGGCATTGCTCGAAGGGCACTTCGAGTTGCGCTCGGGGTTGCACAGTAACCGGTTCTTCCAATGCGCCAACGTGTTGCGTTACCCGAAGATGGCGGGCCAGCTCTGTGACGCGTTGGTGGAGGAGTTAGCCGCGACGCTCGGCGAGGAAGGGCTCAACGTCGACGGTGTTATCGCGCCGGCGCTGGGTGGCATCGTGGTGGGACACGAGGTCGCGCGTGCCGTATCGGACCGGACCGGTCGACGCGATCTGAAGTCGATCTTCGCTGAGAAGGAGAACGACAAGCTGGTGCTTCGCCGTTTCAAGATTGCTCCCGGCGAGCGCTATATTGTGGCCGAGGACGTGGTGACACGCGGCGGGCGCGTGCAGGAAACGGTGGACATCGTGACCGGGGCGGGTGCCGAGGTGGCCGCCATCGGGCTGCTCGTCAATCGCAGTGGTGGTAAGGCGTCGTTTGATGCGCCCATGATCAGTCTGCTCGAGATTGAACCGATCACGTGGGAGGCCGAGCACTGCCCGCTCTGCGAGGAGGGCAAGGAGCTGGTGCATCCGGGGTCATGAAAGAGAAACCCACCTTCTCACCTTCCCACCTTCTCATTCTTCTCACCGTCTTGCTTACCCTTCTTCTTACGACACTGAATCTCTGGTTCGGCGAATTGAACCAGGACGAGGGGTGGTATCTCTACTCGGCCCGGCAGATCCTCCAGGGGCGCTATCCCTTCATCGATTTCGCCAGCACACAGGGCCCGGTCATGTCTTTTGCCTACGCCGCGCTATGGGGCCCCCTGCAGGGGATGGGCCTGGTTGGCGGGCGCCTGGTTACCGCGCTAATGGGGTGGGCGACTGCCGGCCTTGCCGCTGCACTGGCCTGGCGCCTGCGGTCCGGCGATAGAAGCAGTCGTTCGGCTGCCGCGTTTGCGACCTTCGTCCTGATAGGCGTCAATATCTATCAATCCTATTTCACCACTGTCGTGAAGACCTACGCCCTGGGTGGGCTTCTCGTGGCGGGCGGCTTTCTTGCCCTGACTGCCGGCGGTTCTTCGCGGCGGCGGCAGCGATGCTGGGCGGCTGTCGCGGGCGTTCTGCTTGCACTGGCTGCAGGGAGCCGTATTTCTCTGGGTGCACTGTTGCCGGTTGTTTTCCTGTGGCTGGCGGTGGTGCGTTACAGGGACGGCCGCGAAGCGTGTCCGTGGTCGTTTGCGCTCGGCGCCGCGCTCGCGCTTGGCGCGATCTTTGGCCCCTTCCTCATGGCGGCGCCGGAACCGCTATTCTTCGGGATGGTGCAGTATCATGCCGGTCGCGAAGCCGGTAGTCTCGCATCGCTGTTGGCTTACAAGTCCGCCTTCATCCTGCGCACGGTACGCGCCTATCTCGTTCCTGTTGCCCTCCTTGTGGTTGCCGTCCTGAAGCACTCCGCCGGCCACCGGTCGGGTGAGAATCCGGCACGTTCTCCGCTGCTTGTGCCGCTTGTGCTGGGCATCGGGGTCGTGACGATCGTCCACTTTCTGGCCCCGTTTCCCTATGACGATTACCAGGCCGTCATCTATCCGCTCTTTGCCGTACTGGTGGGTGTCAGCATTACGGATCTGCTCGGCAAGGTTTCCGGGCGATTTCTCCTCGTGCTGCTCTGCGCGTTGGCCGCCTTTTCGTCGCCACGCCTGCAGGATCTGTTTGCCGCACCGCGCGATCGCATCTGGTGGCCGATGCGGACCGAGTCGCCGGTGGCCCAACTGCGCCGTGTTGCCGGTGAGCTGCGCGAACAGGCCGGCCCGGAGGGTGTGTTGCTGACCCAGGACACGTACATCGCCGTCGAGGCGGGATTGTCGGTCCCTGCGGGTATGGAGATGGGCCCCTTCTGCTATTTTCCCGAGATGGCGACCGAGAAGGCGGAGGCTTGCCATGTCCTCAATCGGGAGCTGTTGGCCGAGCTTCTGGCGACCAGCGAGGCGACCGTTGCCGCTTTCAGCGCGTACGGTCTCAGCATTGCCGGGCCTGCTGTTCAGCCCATCCCGGAAGATGAGGTGGCGCGTCTGCAGAGCCTGCTCCGGTCCCGCTATACGCCCACCGCCGTGATCCCGGCTTTTGGTCAGGCCCAAACCGACCTGTGTCTCTACCGGCGAAAGTGATCAGTGACCAGTCGTCAGTATAACAGGGCTGTGCCGTTCAGCCATGCCTGAGATGCCTCGACTTCGCTCGGCATGACAAGAAACCGGAGACTGTCATCCCGAGCGAAGTCGAGGGATCTCCACTATTCTCGATGATCAGGAGATCCCTCGGCAAGCTCGGGATGACAGAATCGCTTTACCGACTGCCGTAATGAAAATTGCTGTGCCCAACCCGCCTGAGCTTGACCGAACCCCCGTCATAGGCTACAAGGTCTAGCGCAATTGGAAGGACGCGAGAGATGGCAGAAGTAACCAAGGCAGACACATCACCTGAGGCGATGGCACTCTACAATAAGGGCTTCAGTGCTTTTGAGCGTGGCAACCTGGATTTTGCCATCGAGTTGCTCTCACGCTGTGTCGAGGTAGAGCCCGCTTTCCTGCAGGCGCGCAAGTTCCTTCGTGCTGCCGAGATCGCCCGCTTCAAGAGTACCAAGCGTAGCGCTCTTTCCCGTAAGATGGCGTCCGCCAAGGCCATGCCCGCCCTGGGGGCGGCTTCGGTCCTGCTCAGTTCCGGGAAGATCGACAAGGCGCTGGTGGCCTTCGACAAGCTCCTTCAGGATGACCCGCTCAATCCCAAGTACGCGCTTCCATTCGCCAAGGCCGCCTCGGCCGCCGAAATCCCGGAAGCGGGAGTACAGACGCTCGAGATCATCCGTGAGCACAATCCGAACGATGCCGATCTGTTTGAATCGTTGGGCAGGCTCTATACCGAGATTGGCCAGGTGCGCCAGGCCCGCGAGTGTTTTGAGCACCTGGTTGAGTTGCGGCCGAAAGATGCGGATGCGGTCAAGCTGCTCAAGGATGCCTCCGCGATGGAAAGTATAGACGGCGATGGCTGGCAGCAGGCTTCGGAAGAAGGCGAAGGCGGTTCGTTCCGCAGCATGATTCGCGACGAGGAAGAGGCAACCCGCCTGGAGAAGGAATCCAAGGCCGTGAAGACGGGCGCCGATGCCGAGGCATTGATCGACGACCTGGTCAAGAAGATCGAGGGCGAGCCCGAAAACGTCAACTACTACCGCGCCCTGGCCCGCCTGTACGCCCAGAACAACATGTTCGACGAAGGGGCCGCCACACTGCGTAAGGCCATTGAGATGAATCCGGGCGATCCCGAGCTCGACAACACACTCAGCCAGATGAAAATGCAGCAGTTCGACCACGGGATTGAAGCACTCAAGACAGCCGGCGATACCGATGGCGCTGCCGCCAGGGAGCATGAGCGGATGGAGTTTGAGTTCAGCGATGTGCAGGAGAAAGTCGAGCGCTACCCGAACGACTTGGCCCTGCGCTTTCGCTGGGGCGTACTCCTGTTTCAGAACGACTACTTCAACGAATCCATCCAGCAGTTCCAGTTGGCGCAGCGCAGTCCCAAGGATCGTGTACGCTCTCTCTACTACATGGGACTATGCTTCAAGGCCAAGGGACAGTTGGACATGGCCTCCGACCAACTGGAGACCGCCAGCAAGGAACTTGTCTCGATGGATAGCGTGAAGAAGGATGTGTGCTACGAGCTGGGCGCCCTCTACGAAGAGATCGGCAACAAGGAGAAGGCGGTCGAGAACTACAAGCTGATCTACCAGGCCGATATCGGCTACAAGGACATCGCCCAGAAGATCGAATCACTCTACGGGTAAGAGGGGGCTGCGAGCCCGGCGGGGCAGGGATGCCCCGCCCTGCCTGACCGGATCAATTCAGTGTATCAGGGCACATCCAGGCCGCTTGGCCGGGCATGTCCGGTAGGGCGGACCGTCCCCGGTCCGCCAGCTTCAACCTTGACGGCTGTCTTCTTCCTTACTTCTTCGGCGGCTCGGGCCATTTGCCCGCGACAGCATTCTCTACGATGTTGTGCACGTCGCGCGGAAAGTCGCTGCGCAGGATCCACTTGACGAAGCTGGGTTCGTTATCGATCACGTAGCGCAGCGATGTGCCCTTCTTCTTGCCGAAGTTGAGCACCACCTCATTGTTGGCCCACCTGAGGCGGCCGCTGCGATCAACCCAGTCTGGCTGGGTACGACTGCAGAAAGCGTCCAACCCCTTTACGTCATGAGGCAGATCGCCGTACCGACTGAGCTGCCCCTCCAGCACGCGAATGGTCGCCATGACGTCTGCTTCTGCGCTGTGCGCATTCTCAAACTCCAACTCGCCACAGTAGAAGTTAAGCGCCGCCGACAGGTCGCGTGGCTCGCGCTTGTGAAAGATGGTCTGGGCGTCCACGATCCGGCGCCCCTCCAGGTCGAACGCCATGTCGCACCGCAGGAACTCTTCGGCCAGCAACGGGACGTCAAAGCGGTTCAGATTGAATCCGGCCAGGTCACAGCCCTTGAGGAAGTCCAGATAGTGCTGGGCTCGATCGACAAACGTCGGGCAGGTGGCTACATCCGCATCGGTGATGCCGTGAATGGCCGTGGTTTCGGGAGGGATCGGAACGGTCGGATTGATCCGTTCGTCAATGCTTTCGTAGCTTCCACCAGGCAACACCTTGACAATCGCAATCTCAACAATGCGGTCCGTCCGGATGTTAATCCCGGTTGTTTCAAGGTCGAAACAGGCCAGTGGCCGATCGAGTGGTAGGTTGGATAGGAGTTTCTGTGTCATGCCCATCACTATACAGCTCTTTGCGCTGTCACGCCAAGAGCAAGGTGGCAGGCTGCAAGCAATTCTCATTTTGGATGCATCTGTCCCTTGTCTGATCTGTCATTCCGAGCGAAGTCGAGAGCCTGTGCTGAGCTTGCCGAAGTAAATCTCCAGTGTTTTCGATGATCAGGAGATCCCTCGGCAAGCTCGGGATGACAGAACGGCTTGAAGTCGTGCCAAAATGAGAACTGCTGGGCAGGGCGGAACACTTATTCCTATGAGTTCCCGAACAGGTGTTGGCCAATGAAGGGACAGAGCATGCTGCCCACGACATGCCGGATCCGTTCAAGTGTGAACGGTTTGCATACCAGCGCGTTTGCTTCGAGCTCGTCCAGGGTCTTGTGCAAGTCGTGCCCATCGTAGCCGGTCGCGAAGACAACCGGTACCGGAGTCTCCCGCGCACGGATTGCCCGGCAGATATCGAACCCCGTTCTGCCCGGCATGGATACGTCCAGTAGAGCCACATCGAGTGAGTGCTGGTCGGTCACCACCGCGTCATGCGCGTAGCTGCCATTGCTGCACGGAATCACCCGCAAGCCAATCCGTTCCAGTATGCGTGTGTTGAGGTGCAGCACATCCTTGTCATCATCGGCCACAAGCGCGGTCGCGCCCGTGAGGGTGCAGCTGAGATGGCAGCCACATTCACTCCTGATGGCGCGACCAGTCAGCACAGGGCAGAGCCCCGCATGAAAAGCCTCACAGGCTTCCCGACTCTTCACCTCAGGCAGGCGCACTTCCCCATCTCTCATAACAGCGTTGCCCATACTTGCCCTCAACTAACCTTTCCGATCCTATCCCCCCACAACACCGCCGTACATAGGACCTTAGGATTACGGGAATTTCCCCATATCCTGCTGTGACATGGTTGTCTAGAGGGCGTCTTCTCGCTCAATCATGCACACTCCCTGCTCACGGCGCGGCGGGACGCCACGCCCTACCTCCTGATTCCAGCCCTTTCGCATGTGCCAGCCCTTTTCGGACAAGCTCTATCTAACCCAGCGGAGGAGAGGGGGCACTCTCGCAGGCCTATTATCGCGTAGCGATACTCCAGCCAAGAGGGCGCCCCCTCTCCGGAGCGCTTGACTCTCACCTTCTCCTCCCCGACCATCTCCCCATGTCCACCACGGCCCAACAACTTGACTTGTTCGAGGGGAGTACCTGTCTCGATCCGCAGTCACTGCTCGACCGGCTCAACGCGGTCAGTCGTCGCCGTGTCACGCTGCGTCTCACCGACAACCGCGTTTCCATGGCGTGGATCGACTTCTCGAAACGAGGTCCCATTCGTGTATCGCTCGATGAGCAATACCTCTGGGCGCCCCCGGCCGTGATCGATGCGCTCTGCGCTTACATTGCCACGCAGCGCAAGGAGGATTGGCAAACCGTTGCCGAGTTCGCGCGCCAGGTGCCTGAACGGCCGCGCCGCGCTACGGCACCTAAGCTCAGAAGCAAAGGGAAGGTTTATGATCTGAAAGCTCTGCGCGACGAGGTCAACCGCGACTACTTCGGCGGTGCTGTGAAATGCCGCATTGGGTGGGGACGCGACGGCTCACCACGCCGCCGAAAACGACGCAGCATTCGGTTTGGGTCATGGCATGCGCCCACTCGCACCATTCGGATCCATCCCGCTCTCGATGCCGAGGCCGTGCCGCGCGAATTCGTCTGCTACATTGTGTTTCACGAGATGCTGCATGTCGTTGTACCCGGGGAGAAGCGAGGGGGACGCGTGATCCACCACACGGCCGAGTTTCGAGCCCTGGAACGGCGCTATCCCGGCTTCGACAGGATGAGGCAGCTCAGCACACAGCTTCTGCACAAACTCCCCGCCGTTAGATGACTGTTATCGTCAGCTTTTTTTGTGGGCTCTCTCCCGCTCGGGCTGCTACACTGCGCGGCATTTCCATATGAGTGCTTCCGAACCACAACCTTCAAGCCGTCTGCGGCTGTCGTCCATGCCACTAGCCGTCGTGCTCATGGCAGTGGCCGTCGTGTTGATGCTGGCCGGCGTACTGCCCGTGCGCGGGGGCGGCCAGGAATCTCTGTTTCGCTCACCCGTGCTCTTCTTCGTTCTAACGCTTCTCGGTGCGTCCACTGTTGCCTGCACCTTGCGGCGCAAACTGACCCTGCGCAGCATCGGCTATCATCTCGCGCACGCCAGCGCGGTCCTTATCATGATCGGTGCCATGATCGGCGCTCTTGCGGAGAAGAAATTCGATGTCCAGTTAGAGCTCGCGACGCCCCCGCTTCATAGCGTGCGACTGTCGGATGGAGCGTCTGTTGATCTCGGGTTTGGGATTGCGGTTGAATCTTTCCACGTCGACAGGTATCCGCCCAACCTGCTTGTGCTCAAGGACAATACCGTCGTCGGTGAGCATCGGCTCGCACCCGATGCCGAAGTGAGCGTGGGGGAGGGCTCTCTCACAGTCGCCCGTGTTCTGCCTCATGCAGATATCCGCGATATTGAACTCGACGGCACGCCTGAGCTCATTGTGGGTGATCCGGCCGCTCCCATTGCACGCGTGGCAACGGATACCAGCGGTGAGCAGCGGGTGTCGCTTCCGGATGGCAGTTCCCTGTTCATTGCCCGCGCCTACAACAACCTGCCCAACATGCGAATGGGACATACCTTTCGTGAGACTGCCTATCCGGTCCGCCCCGGCCTCATTCTACATGTCATGGCCAGCAACCAGGTGGCTATTCTCTCACTGGCCGCCGGCGAAGCCGCCCGGATGCTCTCGCCGTCCGACCCTGCCAAGGCGCCGCCTATCCCGCCGCTCTACTACAGTTTCCCGGACGTGAAGGATGTCACGGTCAGTTCCTCCGACAATCCGGACCTACCGTTTGCTGCCGAGCTGTTATTCGACAACGGCGCTCACACCTATCTCCTGGAGCGTGGTGCCCACCTTGGGGATGCGGCGGAGCGAGACGGACATAGGGTTGTTCTCGACCGTGCGGCCGACCGGCGTTACGAAGCCGGACTCGTTCTGGAGGTGGATGGTGAGTCGCGGAAACGCCAGTTGGTCATCAACAAGCCTATCGACGTGGCTGGGTGGAGGATCTACTTGAACTCATACGACTCGCAGGCGATGCGCCATGTGACGCTTACGCTGCGGCGTGATCCCGGCGACCGCCTCGTGGTTGCCGGTGTCCTGGGCCTGATGATTGGCACTGTGGTCACCTTCTTCATCCGGAGGAAGTCCGCATGATGAAAGCGTTCATGGGTATGGCCCTGATTCTGCATATGCTGGCGCTCTTGCTCCGCTTTCTGCGGCGTCCGCGCCTCGGCTTTATGTCGTTCCTGGCCGCTTCGCTTATCTGCCTGGTCATCGTGGGACTGGACTGGGCCGCCGCCGGGCAGCCGCCTTTCTCGAGTATGCACCACGTCATGCTCGTCCTGGGCGGTTGCGCCTTGCCGGCCTACGCTGTGCTGGTGCTTGGACGCGGGCTGACCTGGATGACGCCCGCCTTTCCGCTGGCCGGCGCGATTCCGCTGGTCATGGCTCTGGTGTTCCGGCGCGACGAAGCGTGGCATCTTGCCCCGGCCTTGCAGTCGCCATGGTTCGTGCCGCACGTGATAGCCTACATGATCTCCTACTCGCTCGCGCTCATCGCGTTCCTCCTGCTCGCGGCCGGCTTCATCAGAAAGTCGGTCAGCGATCGGTCGTTCGATGCCGCCAAACTTGAGACCGGCAGCTACGAGATCCTGTCGATCGCCTTTCCGCTTATGACCTTCGGTATGCTTTCCGGCGCACTCTGGGCCAACCAGATATGGGGCGACTATTGGTCGTGGGACTCCAAGGAGACGTGGTCGCTCATCACCTGGTTCCTCTACCTCTGCTATTTCCACTGCCGCAAACACGGCGCCCTGCGTAGACACGCCAACCTGGCCCACGCCCTCGCCTTCCTCGCGATGTTGACCACCTTCCTCTTGGTCAACCTGCTTCCCAAACTGGCCAGCAAGCTGCATAGCTACGTGTAATCCTGCCCTCGCGTGTCAGTGAGATTCGTGGCACCTCGACCCTATTCCTGGTGTAATAGCCTCTCTTGTCTTCCTGCCGGAGTAGACAGTCCGATGGCTTCCTGCTAGGGTTGCTCTATGGATATCTATCCCCTCATCGTAGAACGACTGAAATGGGATGAAACAGTCTTGGACCGGGCAATCGAGGTGCTCGATAAATGGGATGAGCGAGAGGTGGGACCGGCCAGGCGCCGTAACGAATGGCGCAAGCTGCTGCTGGCGGCTAAAGCAGGTGAAGAAGGCTATAACGCGCTCCTCGAATTGCTTTCGGATTCCGGCGATGAGGCGCGGCGACTCAAAGACTTTGCGCCCTTTGCCGGCATTCTTCCGCGCGAAGACAGACGCAAGGCTTTTCTCCAATGCACCTACGATCACTAAAGCACGTAATTGAAGCGGTCAGCGCATTGGTCCATCCGGATCAGATTGTCGTTATGGGGTCATCGTCGCTTCTCGCATATGACGCCGCTCTAGGCGAGGAAGGTCAGCCGCTTGAGCTGAGCCTTGATGCAGACTTGTTGATTGAGCCGATTGACGGTGCCCAAGTCGCTATTCTTCATGAGGCGCTGGGTGAGGGGAGTCTCTTCCATCGCGAGTACGGAGTCTATGTAGATCTGCTTCGTCCTGAGATTGAAGAGACCTTGCCTCCCGGGTGGCGCGACCGCTGTGTACCCATGGAAGTCTCAGATAACATCGTCTGCCTTGACCCCTATGATCTGGCCGTGGCGAAGTTGTGTGTAGCTCGAGACAAGGACATGGAATTACTACAGGGGCTTGTGCATCGCGGGCTCATTCGCTTGGATGAGTTGCAGGCGCGTTATCAGGACACCCCGATGGACGAACGCCGGATGTTTCGGGCCGGGCGTGCTCTCGGGAAGCTGAAGCCGCAAGGCTGACCTGGTCTGCCCCCTGGCTCACGCACCCACACACTCCGCCTCGCCGATCTCTCTGCACCAATGCAGTGCGTCTTCCATGACCGGGACTTCGACTTTCACTCTCTCGCACACCTTGTCGACAATCTTGGAGTAGAGCTTCAGCCCCACCAGCGCATCCGATCCCATCTCGTGGTCATGGAACAGTTCTCTGTCCCGGTCACTGAAGTCCAGTCCGGTCTGTACCATGTTGTCTGCCAGGTCGTACCCGATATCGTAGCCGCTCAGCAGCAGGCGTGTGGGGCCCGACTTCATGCTGCAGAGCGATTCGAACCAGTCCTTGCAGTTGTGAATCGAGTCCACCTTCAGCAGCTCAAGCAGCCGTCGTTCCCTTTTCAGGAGTTCTTTGATATCCTTGGTCGGCACGGCGCAGATCGAAAGGTAGAGCAGTTTCGAGATCAGCACGGCATACCCACCACCATATTGCGCACACGCCGTCAGTCCGTACTTCTTCTGCAGCGTCATTACAAAAGGCACGCTCTTGCCCACCACCTCCGCCAGAGCTTTGAGATTCATGGTTGATATCATGGCATCAATGGAACGTGATATGATTCAAGAGATTGGTCAGGATAGGGCGTGAGATGCCGGGGACCAGGCCCAGATCCTCGGGTGTTCTGAAGGGGCGGTGCTCCATGATGCGGCGTGCCGTCACAGGGCCGACACCAGTGATGGTCTCGAGCTCTTCCGGGGGGGCTGTGTTGATGTTGATCTTGCCCGTGGGTTGGGCCTCGCGTTCGATCTGCTTGAGCTCCTCGACCTCGCTGCGGGCGGCGGCGCGGAGCGCAACGAGACGGCTGCTGTCAGTCTCGGCCCAGATGCCGCGCCGGTCCAACATGGCCCCATGTTCGGTGTCTGAAAGACGGGCGGCGGCTTCGGCGGCGGTGGTCCCGTCCGGGAGCGTGCGCCTGACACCGTAGGCCCTGGCAAGGCCGTTCTTGATGAGCAGTTGCCCCATGTCTTCTCCGTCGCCGGTTGTGACAATGGCGTAGTAGCGATCTTTGCGGGAACGACCGGGCGCCGTTGCGAAGGCCGTGTGTACGCTGAATGGCTGGCTTAACTGCTTCTTGGTGAAGGCGGCGGCCTGGCGCCCGAAATGCGTCGTGCGGCCATGGCCCGGCAGGCCGAAGTAGCGGGTCTGACTCCGCACGCGCCTCGCATCAGTCGCCGAAGCGGCATGTGACTCAGCGCAGTCAATGTAGTATAGCCGGATCGTAAGTTCCTTGTCCGCATGCAGAATCTTGAAGCTGTCCCCATCGTTCCAGCGGGAGGGGACGAGAGTGACACCATCGAGACGCTGCAAATCGGCTGCCTGGGCGTGCAGAGCCAGTGCGGCGAAGAAGATTGCCCAACCCGTTAACTGTTTATGCGACAACATGGGTGAGGACTATAGCAGGTTGTCGCGTGAGATGGAACCCTTCGAAGATGCGCATCGACAAAGTGGTAGACACTCGTGCTGAATGGCGCTCCGTTGCCGACGTTCGTCGGCCAGTTGCCCTTCGGGCTGCGGGGTGTTTGGGTATTTCGCTCATTGTATGGCACGGGTTGCTTCGAGTATAACTCGGCAATGCCAGTAGCCCAGACTCCCCGACCCGGGACGCGGTATCGCCGTTTTCGGGGTGATACGCTCACGTTCACGCTGACCTGTGGGTCAGCATGCACGGGATCGGCCTTCCTGCGCACCAACATCGGGTGGGCGGAAGTGCGACGCCAGGAGGTCGTGGCGCTTGTCGAGGAACAGACCCCTGTTCTGGATCGTGATTGGCACGATGTGCCGATGCGCCCGATCGGTGACTCGCAGTGGGAGCTGACGCTGGGGCTCTGTGAGGTGGGGCGTTTCGAGGCCAAGCCCTACCTGCTGCCCGGTCCGGGCCAGGCGCCCGTGTGGGACCAGGGCGACAACGTGGTCATCAAGGTTGAACCGGCCGAAACGGTCTGTGCCAACTCGGTCTACAGTGCGTTTGTTCGTCAGTTTGGTCCCAACCAGACCGCCGGGGCGGTATCGGCTGAACAGAGCAAAGCCGCGCAAGGCCTGGACAAGGCCGGCTTCACGGTGATTCCACGCTCCGGCACGTTTCGCGACTTGATCGCAGAGCTCGATCACATCATCGGCACGCTCGGGTTCAGCACACTGCATCTCCTGCCGGTACATCCCGTTCCCACGACCTATGCCCGCATGGGACGGTTCGGGAGTCCGTTTGCTCCGCTCGACTTCATGGATGTTGATCCGGCCCATGCCGAGTTCGACCGCAAAACGACTCCGCTTGAGCAGTACATTGAGCTGATCGATGCGATCCATGCACGGGGCGGTCGGCTGCTCATGGATATCCCGGCCAACCACACCGGCTGGGCGTCGCACATGCAGAATGAACACCCGGAATGGTTTGCGCGTCACCGCGACAGTAGCTTCCGGTCGCCCGGCGCCTGGGGGGTCACCTGGGAGGATCTCTCCGAGCTGGACTACGGGGCAGGGCAGCCGCTCTGGGAGGCTATGGCGGAGGTCTTCCTGCGTTGGTGTCGCTTTGGTGTGGATGGGTTCCGCTGCGACGCGGGCTATATGGTGCCGTATGAGGCGTGGTGTTACATCATTGCCAAGGTGCGGGCCCAGTTCCCGGACACGATCTTTCTTCTCGAAGGGCTTGGTGGACCGCGCTGGCTGACAGAGCACCTGTTGGACGGCGCCAACATGAACTGGGCCTACTCCGAACTGTTTCAGAGCTGTTCGGCCCGCCAGATTGAAGCGGAGGTCATGGGCGGTGTGCGCATGGCCGATACGCGCGGCCTGATGATGCACTATGCCGAAACCCACGACAACACCCGTATGGCTGCTGCCTCCCCCGCCTATTCCCGCATGCGGACCGCCCTGACGGCGTTGACCTCGACCGAGGGGGCCTTCGGGATCACGGCCGGTGTGGAGTGGTTTGCCACCGAGCGCGTTGATGTACACGGCGCGACGTCGTTGAACTGGGGCGCCGATGTCAGCCAGGTGGACGAGATAGGCCGACTCAACGCATTGCTGGCCTCACATCCGGCCTTTGGCGCCGGGGCTGAGTTTCAGTGGATCATCCAGCCGGGCGGGCATACGGTGGCCGTCAGGCGGAGCGGGCACGCGGGCGCCCGCGTCATGGTGCTGGCCAACCTGGACTGCGATCACCCGCAAGACGTGCGCTGGGCGTGCGCCGATTTTGCGGCCGGCGAAGGCGCGGTGGACTTGCTTACCGGACATCCTGTTGCGCCTGCCGAAGAAGCGGACCAGTTCCGTGTCACCTTGGAGCCCGCCGCTGTGCTGTGCCTGGGGATTGAGTCTGTGCATGAGGAAGACCTTCCTGAGCCGCCCGCCGTGCGCCGGCAGCGTGCCCGCGCCGCGGTTCTTGAACTGCAGGCCGTCGTCACGGGTTGTGGCGATGTAGGCGATCTGGATGTCGACGCCGAAGCCGACCGCTACCTGGCCGATCCGGCGGCCTACTGGCGGGCGCTCTCCCCGCGCGGGGCCTTTGCCTTGACCACGTGGCAGTGGCCGCAAGACCTGTCGCGCGATGTCATGTGGCCCGATGGGCATGCCCTGCTTGTGCGGTGTCCGCACCCGGTCCGAATTGACTTGGAGGAAGGTGGGGCCGTTACCTGCCGTGCCCGCAGCTTCAAGGCTGATGACGGACACGTGGTCCTGTTGCCACCACGTATCGCCCCGGATGACGCCGTGGCAATACGCCGTGCTGTCCTGCATCTCTGCGTGCATGATCCGGCCGGTACGCAACGCGGTGATGACACGCTTCTACTGCTTTCCGGTCAGAGCGCAGCGCCCGAGGTCATGCTCCAGGGCGCCGAGGCTGCCGCGCGCAGCACCTATGCCCTTTGCACAAACGGACGGGGCGCCATGGCGCAGGTGCGCGCTGCATGGGGCGAGATCGAGAGTCAATATGATGCACTCCTGGCGGCCAATCTCCACCCCGACTTCCCTGTCGATCGACAGGTTATGCTGACACGGTGCCGCGTGTGGGTCGTCTACCAGGGCTACCACCAGGCCTTGGGCCAAACCTGTCTGCGGACCTTCGGGCAAGAGCCGGAGGGCGACGTGCAGTGGCGATTCGATGTTCCGGTGGGGCGTGGGAAAGTGATCACGCTCGATGTGGCATTACGTATGTTGCGCGGCGAGAACGCCGTGCAGCTGGCGTTTACCCGCGTTGCCGATGGCATGGATGGTGAGGCGTTGCCCCCCGGTGAATCTGTTCGCCTTGTGGTTCGTCCCGATGTTGAAGACCGTATCAACCACGGAAAGACGAAGGCCTTTTCCGGCCCGGAAGCCCACTGGTCGCAGGCGGTTGAGCCGATGCGGGAGGGCTTCCTGTTTCGACCCGACCCATCCCGTGCTCTGCGTGTGACGGTGACGGCGGGCACCTTCCATTGGGAGCCGGAGTGGACCTACATGGTGCAGCACCCGCACGAGGCCGACCGTGGCCTGGACGCCGAATCGGACCTCTTCAGTCCGGGCTACCTCGCCTGCGAGCTGGCTGAAGGGGGTGAGACGGTTCTGAACGCGGCGATAGAGGTACCCCAGTCGTCCCGTTTTGCCCCCGCAGACCTGGCAGAACCCAACGATTCAGACACGACCTCTCTACTGGCCGTACTGCGGCGCGCCATGGATGCCTTCGTGGTACGGCGGGACGATTCGATGACCGTGATCGCGGGCTATCCCTGGTTCCTGGATTGGGGGCGCGATACGCTGATCTGCCTGCGCGGCATGATTGCAGCGGGGATGCATGCGGAGTGTCGCGATATTCTGCGCCAGTTTGCCCGCTTCGAGACACAGGGCACATTGCCCAACATGATTCGGGGTGATGATGATTCAAACCGTGACACCTCCGATGCCCCGCTCTGGTTTGTGGTGTCCTGCCAGGATCTGCTGGATGCGGGCGATGCCGCGCTGCTCGATATGGACTGTGACGGGCGGTCGCTCAGGGATGTCATTCGGTCGATCGTTACGCATTACCGTGAAGGCACGGCCAACGGCATTGTTATGGATGCCGACAGCGGGCTGGTGTTCAGTCCCTCGCATTATACCTGGATGGATACAAATCACCCGGCCGGCACCCCGCGCGAGGGATATCCTATTGAAATCCAGGCGCTCTGGTATCGGGCCCTGGCGTTCCTGGCGCAGGTGGACGCTGATGATGAGATCGCATCCCTGGCTGCCAAGGTGCAGGCATCAATAGGCACGCTGTACGTGCGTTCCGGTGGTGCAGGGCTTTCTGACTGCCTGCATGGGGCGCCCGGGACGTCTGCCGCAGAGGCCGTGGCCGACGACCACGTCCGCTCCAATCAGCTACTGGCGGTGACGCTTGCGGCGGTGACCGATGCCGATATCTGCACGGCGGTTCTGACTGCCTGCGAAGAGCTCCTGGTGCCGGGGGCGATTCGGAGCCTGGCCGATCGGCCTGTGACGCATGAACTGCCCGTGTGGCGTGATGGCGAGCTGCTCAATAACCCGCAGCACCCGTACCAGGGCCAGTACCGTGGCGATGAAGACAGGCGGCGCAAACCGGCCTATCACAACGGGACAGCCTGGACGTGGCCGTTTCCCTCCTATTGCGAAGCGCTGGTCCAGGTCCACGGACCGGCCGCCAGCGACACCGCGCTCGCGCTGCTGCACAGCAGCGAAGTGCTGCTCAACCGGGGGTGTATCGGGCAGATTCCCGAGATCCTCGATGGCGATGCTCCGCATGCCGATCGGGGTTGCGGCGCCCAGGCCTGGGGCGTCACCGAGCTCTACCGCGTGCTTGCACTTCTGCAGGGAAACGCATAGAGTCGCCCCGAATTTCGTGATGTGAAGTCTCTCCGCCTGTGCCATGCCCCACGTGGGGCTACATACGCGGAGACAGAGCTCATTAACTGTTGAAAGATATGTAATCATGGGTGCACAGGTAAAGAGACGTCGTGTGAAGTTCCACATTCAGGCGGACGAGAACAGTCGGGTTTCTGTAGCGGGAAGCTTTAACGACTGGAATCCGAAGAAGCACGTGCTGAAGCAGAAGGATGGGGAGTATGCCCTGAACGTACTCCTAGAGCCGGGGCAGTATCAGTATAAGTTCGTCGTGAACGATATCTGGTGCGTCGACCCGGAGCGCGAAGACTGGGCAGCGAACGACTTCGGCTCTCTCAACAGCGTTCTCACTGTCGCCTAGTCCGGAGGGGTCCGGAGTCAGGTGGGTCCGTGCTCGACAGGGCGTGCTTCAGGCGCACCGCCGCTTGCCGCGGGTGTTGAGTGCCGGTGTTCCTGACTAAGAAAGAAGATCCGTTATGAAGAATATCCAACTGTTCAACGTCTCGCCCTCGGTGCCCAAAGAGGTCCGTTTTCTCGAGACCCTTGCCAACAATCTGTGGTGGTGTTGGTGTCCGGATGCTATTGAACTGTTCCGCCGTATCGATCCAACGCTGTGGACGGAGTGTAAACACAACCCGTTGAAGTTCTTCAGCGAACTGCCGCCTGAACGCCTGGCCGAATTGCCTGCCGATGACGGTTTCATCGCGCACATGGAAGAGGTCCGCGAGATGTACGAAGCCCATGTGGTGAAGGACTGCAAGGGGGGGGACACCTGTGCAGCCCGTGAAGGTGTCGCCTATTTCTCACTCGAGTTCGGCATTCACGAAAGCGTGCGAATCTACTCCGGCGGCTTGGGCTGCCTGGCCGGCGACCACTTGAAGTCGGCTTCTGATCTCAATCTTCCGCTTGTGGCTGTCGGGCTGATGTATCGCCAGGGCTACTTCCAGCAGTACCTGGACGACGACGGGATGCAGTGCGAGTTCTACCCCGAAAGCGAAGCGCACAACATGCCGATGACCAAGGTCTGCGACAGCGACAACAAGCCCATCCAGATCAGTGTGCCTCTGCCCAATGGCGAGCTGCGCGCCGAGGTGTGGCAGGTCAATGTCGGGCGCATCCCGCTGTTTCTCCTGGATGCGAACATTCCGGCCAACAAGCCTGAATTCCGTGGCATTACGGCCCAGCTCTACGGTGGCGACCAGGTCATGCGTATTCGCCAGGAGATACTCCTTGGCGTGGGTGGTGTGCGTGCCCTGTTGGCCATGGGATTTGACCCCCATGTCTACCATCTCAACGAGGGGCACGCCGCCTTCCTCGGGCTGGGCCGCATTGCCCACCTGGTGCAGTCGCAGGGCATTGACGCGAAGACCGCGTTCGAGGTGATGTCGCGGACCAACATCTTCACGACCCACACACCGGTGCCTGCGGGCAACGAAACGTTCCCCATTGCGATGCTAAAGCCCTACTTCAAAGCGCTGGAGCCCGAGGTGGGTGTCAAGGCGTCGGATGCCATCCGCTGGGGACAGGCGCCCGGAGCGGGAGCGGAAGAGGAAGTGTCGATGACCATCCTCGGCATGCGCTGTGCCCATTTCTACAACGCGGTCAGCAAGCTGCATGGCGTGGTGGCGCGGAAGATGTGGTCATATCTCTGGCCGGATCTCCCGGTTGAGGAGGTACCCATCGGGCACGTCACGAACGGCGTGCACATCTCGTCATGGCTATCAACCGACATCGCCGCACTGTTCGACCGCTACCTGGGGCGCGACTGGCGGGACCATCCCGGCGATGAGAATGTAGTGAAACGGATCGACCGTATTCCTTCCGATGTCCTCTGGCGGACGCATGAGTTGGGTCGTGCACGGCTGGTGCGTGCCACGCGTGAGCATGGCGAAAGACAGTACAAGGCACGCAACGCAACGCGCCAGGAGCTCGATGCCATCGCATCGATTTTCGGTGCCGACACGTTGACCATCGGTTTTGCACGCCGCTTTGCCTCCTACAAGCGCGCTACGCTGCTGTTGAAGCATCCGGAACGGCTGGAGAACCTATTGACGGACGAGGAGCGTCCCGTCCAGTTCGTGTTCGCCGGCAAGGCGCACCCGGCCGACGAAGCCGGCAAGAACCTGATCAAGGAGATCATCGCTTTCTCGCGCAAGCCGAACGTACGTCAGAAGATCATCTTTCTTGAGAACTATGACATTCAGCTCGCCCGTTACATGGTGCAGGGCGTGGACGTGTGGCTGAATACGCCGCGCCGCCCGCAGGAAGCCAGCGGCACCTCGGGCATGAAGGCGGCCGTGAACGGCGGCCTGCATTGCAGTGTCCTGGATGGCTGGTGGGACGAAGGATACACGTCTGACACCGGCTGGGCCATTGGCAATCGCGAGGACTACACGAATACCGACTACCAGGACCAGGTGGAATCCCAGGCGCTCTACAACCTGCTCGAGAACGAGCTGATCCCGACCTTCCACCAACGCTCCAAGGGCGACGTTCCTGAGCGGTGGGTGGAGATGATGAAGGCTTCCATCAAAATGGCGCTTGGATTCTTTACGACACATCGTATGCTGGAGGAGTACCGTGATCGTTACTACAACGTTGCCCTCAATGTGTATGACCGCCTGGTTGGCGATGGGGCGAAGGAGGCCAAGGCGTTGGTCTCGCAGCGGAAGCGGCTCGGTTCGTGTTGGGGCAGTGTGAAGGTTGAGATGCCCGAGCCTGACCGTGACCTCACCGGCCTGCACGTGGGCGACACGTTCGTCGTAACCAGCGTGGTGGAATTGGGTGAGTTGACCCCCGACGAGGTCGATGTGCAGGTCTACTTTGGGATCGCCGACTCGCATAACGAGATTGTTGAGAGTGAGGTCCGGGAGATGACCATGGCTGAAGAGCAGGGCAACGGGCGTTACGTCTATCGCCAGGAGCTGCCCTGCAATCGGCCGGGACGTTATGGGCTGACGGCACGGGTGGTCCCGAAGGGATTGGATTGGTCGAGCACGATGCCCGGCTACACCACCTGGGCCAACGGGGCGTAGGCCTCATATGCCGCAAGGGCAGGAAAGGCAGACGATGCCGACAAATCCGTGCATCCTGATCGTAACACCCGAGATCACCTACTTGCCCGACGGCATGGGCAATGCCGCCCACCATATGCGCGCCAAGGCCGGTGGCCTGGCCGACGTCTCGGCGTCGTTGGTCTCAGCCCTTTTCGAGCTCGGGGCGGACGTCCATGTGGCGCTTCCGCACTATCGCCGCATGTTCAACGTCGACGTCGGCCGCCTGATCAATGACGAACTGCGCATCTACAAGCGGGTCCTCCCGGATTCCAGGATTCACCTGGCCCAGGATCGGATCTTCTATTACCAGAGCGAAGTCTACAGTTCGTCGGCGGACACCAGCCGGAAACTGGCGCTCGTCTTTCAGCGCGAGGTGATCAACAACATCATTCCTAAAGTCAATCCCGACCTGATTCACTGCAACGACTGGATGACCGGCCTGATTCCCGCCATGGCACGTCGCCACGGAATACCGTCGCTTATGACGGTGCACAACATCCATACCCAGGAGCTGACGCTGGCCGAGGCCGAGGATATAGGCATTGATGCCGCCGAGTTCTGGCAGGACCTCTTCTATAAATGGCATGCCGGCGACTACGAGACGACACGATGGAGTAACCCGGTTGACCTGTTGGCCAGCGGCCTGTTTGCCTCGCACTTCGTCAATACGGTTAGCCCCACGTTCCTCTACGAGGTGTGCGACGGTCAGCACGACTTCGTCCCCCCCGCCGTGCGCAGCGAGATGGCCCAGAAGATGATGTCCGGCTGTGCTTCCGGCATCCTTAATGCTCCCGATCCTTCGTTCGATCCCGCAAGCGATGAACTGATTCAGCATCGCTTCGGGCCCGACACCCATGCCGAGGCAAAGCGGCAGAATAAGCTGCATCTGCAGGAACGCCTCGGACTTGCCCAGGACCCCGACGCGCCCATGTTCTTCTGGCCATCACGGCTCGATCCGGTTCAGAAAGGCTGCCAGATCCTGGCCGACATTCTCTACGCCCTGACCTCGCACTATGCGGACGAGAACTTGCAGATCGTGTTCGTGGCAACCGGGCCTTACCAGGTGTGGTTCCGCGGCATTGTCAACGCACACGGGCTGCACGACCGCGTGGCGGTCTATAACTTTGACGAAGAGACATCGCACCAGGCCTACGCGGCCTCGGACTTCATGCTGATGCCCTCCCTGTTTGAGCCTTGTGGTCTGCCCCAGATGGTGAGCGCCATCTATGGGTCGCTCCCGATCGTGCACGATACGGGCGGGCTGCACGATACGGTGACCATGGTTGATGTCGGGCAGGAGACCGGGAACGGGTTCCCCTTTGAAACGTACGACGGTAACGGGCTCTGGTGGGCGATCGAGCGGGCGATGAATTTCTACCGGCTACCGACCGAAGTCAAACAGGCGCAGGTCGGGCGGATTATGCGTGAAAGCGCTGAACGGTTCACGCATTCCAATACTGCGCGGGAGTATATCGATATCTATGAACGCATGCTCGAACGCCCCCTTGTCGATCATCAGGCAAGACCCATGGCTGGAACCGTATAGCGACTGCATTCAGCGGCGCTGGAACAAGGTCGACGAGGCTGCGGCGCGGCTGGCCGCAGACCGGGATCTCTCCGATCACTCGCTGAGTTACGACTATTACGGTCTGCACCGCACGCCCACCGGCTGGGTCTTTCGCGAGTGGGCCCCGAATGCCACGGCCATCCACCTGTTGGGGTCGTGCAATGAGTGGAGCGAGTCCGATGACTTCGCCATGCGTCGCCTCAACGATCGCGGTGACTGGGAATTGCACCTGAACGCCGATGTTCTGCACCACGAAGATCTCTACCGCCTGCGGATTCACTGGGATGGCGGCAGCGGCGATCGCATTCCGACGCACGCACGTCGCGTGGTGCAGGATGCGTCGTCGAACATCTTTAACGCCCAGGTCTGGGCGCCTTCCGAACCCTACCAGCGCCGCCAACCGCCGCCCCCGCGACCGACGCCCCTGCTGATCTACGAAGCACACGTGGGCATGGCACAGGAATGGGGGCGGGTGGGAACCTACATCGAGTTTCGTGAGCATATCCTGCCGCGCATCAAAGCGGCCGGGTACAACGCGGTCCAGCTCATGGCTATCATGGAGCATCCCTATTACGGTTCGTTCGGCTACCACGTCTCCAACTTCTTTGCCGCTTCCTCCCGGTTCGGCACGCCCGATGAACTGGCCGAGCTGGTGGATGCCGCACACGGGATGGGCCTGCTCGTTATCATGGATATCGTGCACTCCCACGCGGTCAAGAACACCGTCGAGGGCCTGGGCGAGTTTGACGGCACCACGCACCAGTTCTTCCATGCCGGTGGACGGGGTGAGCATGACGCCTGGGACTCGCGCTGCTTCGATTACGGTAAACTCGATGTGCAGCATTTCCTGCTCTCCAACTGCCGCTTCTGGATGGAGCAGTACGGTTTTGATGGATTCCGGTTCGATGGCGTCACCAGTATGCTCTACCTCCACCATGGGCTCGGGACGGCATTCACCGATTACGGGACGTACTTCGACTGGGCCGTCGACGAGGATGCCTGGGTCTACATGGCGTTGGCCAACCGGCTGATCCACGAGATCAACCCTGAAGCCGTGACGATCGCCGAAGATGTCAGCGGGATGCCCGGTCTGGCCGCCCCGTTCGAAGCCGGAGGGTGCGGGTTCGACTTCCGCCTGGCCATGGGCGTTTCCGATTGCTGGGTGCGCCTACTCAAAGAGGCCTCAGACGAGAACTGGAACATGAGCGCCATCTGGCACGAGCTGACGAACCGGCGCGCCGAGGAAAAGACGATCGGCTATGCCGAAAGCCACGACCAGGCCCTCGTCGGCAGCAAGACCCTCAGTTTCGAACTGATGGATGCGAGCATGTACACGCACATGGGTGTGAACGAAGCGAACCCACAAGTCGATCGCGGCATCGCGCTGCACAAGATGATCCGGCTGATTACGTTGGCCACCTCCGGCGAAGGCTATCTCAATTTCATGGGCAACGAGTTTGGACACCCCGAATGGATCGATTTTCCGCGCAAGGGCAACGACTGGTCTTATCACTATGCCCGCCGCCAGTGGAGCCTGCGCGACAACCCGGAGCTGAAATATCACACCCTCGGTGATTTCGATGCCGCCATGGTTGCGGCAATCAGGGAAGACCACGTGGTCGGGGAGTATCCCCCGCGCCTGCTGCACGCGCACAACGACCAGAAGATTCTCGTCTTCGAGCGTAGCGGCGACCTGTTCATTTTCAATTTCCACCCAAACGAATCCTATCCGGACTACGCCATCGAGGCGCCCATCGGACTCTACACCGTGGCGCTCGACAGTGACGAGGCGCGTTTCGGAGGCTTTGACCGGCGGGCGAGCAACCAGGTGCACGAAACCGTGCCACTTATCGGGGGCAATCACCTCCGGCATACCCTCCGGCTCTACTTGCCCGCCCGGACCGCGCTGGTCCTCAGGAAGACGGGAGGTCCGAGCGAGGAGCAGCTCGTCGCCATGAGGAACCTGCTTTCTTCGGCGAGATAGCGTGAAGGGCACAGTGAACCACAGGTGTGTTCACCCCGTTTTCACGTTGTGTCGGGGGGGGGTCTGGGGTACTTTACACGGGCTTTATGAAGAAATCGCTTAAGTATCGTGAAGTCATCCGGGATGTACGCCGGGTGGTGGTGAAGATCGGCAGCCGGGTCCTGGTGCAGCGCACGGGACGTCCGGACGTCCGGCGTATGCGCGCCCTGACTGATGAGATCGCCCACCTGCGCAAGGCGGGTAAGGAGGTCGTCCTCGTCTCGTCGGGCTCGATCGCGGCGGGGATGGAATCGCTTGGTATGACGCGTCGCCCGACCGACCTGCCGGCTCTGCAGATGGCGGCGGCTGTAGGCCAGACCCATATGATGTCGCGCTACGAGGATCTCTTCGGCAAGAAGGGCTGCAAGGTAGGGCAGGTTCTCCTGACGCACGACAATTTTGAGCACAAAGTGACGCTCACGAATGCGCGCCGTACGATGGACGCCTTGATTCGCAACGAGGTGATTCCCATCATCAATGAGAACGATGTGGTTGCCAACGAGGAGATCCGGGCCGTCGATACGGTGGGGGATAACGATTTCCTTGCCTCATTGGTCGTGAAGCTGATCCGGGCGGATCTCCTGGTGCTGCTCAGCACCGTAGACGGGGTCCGCGAGATCGGGGAGTCCGGGCGTTCGCGCCGAGTGCCCTACCTGGAGAAGATCAATCGCAGCACTTTCAAGCTCGTGCAGGACGGTGAATCGCGCCTGTCCAAGGGGGGCATGACCACCAAGTTGAAGGCCGCCAAGGCCGCGGCTGATGCAGGCTGTGCCTCCATCATAGCCAACGGCCGCCAGGCGAATGTCCTGACGCGTATCATGAACGGTGAGGATGTCGGAACAATCATCCTTGCCTCGGGGCTGTAGCGCGGGCCGCTGCAGCTACAAAAGGGGAGATTCCCACAATGAGTCTACATGACGATATGGTTGCGATTGGGCAGCGTGCGCTGGCAGCGTCGCGTGAGCTGGTGCCGCTGAAGACGCGCAAGAAGAATAACATTCTGCTCGCCATGGCGGATGAGCTTGAGGCGCGCCGCGAAGCGATCCAGGCCGCCAACGCAACCGACATCGAAGAGGGCCGCAACGCAGGGCTCTCGGATGCGATGCTTGATCGACTCTTACTCACAGACGCTCGCATAGACGGCATGATCACGGGTATACAGGACGTGGCGGCTCTGAAAGACCC
This sequence comes from Kiritimatiellia bacterium, assembly GCA_030745755.1. Taxonomy (GTDB): domain Bacteria; phylum Verrucomicrobiota; class Kiritimatiellia; order UBA8416; family JABMPJ01; genus JABMPJ01. Next base: position 24,654 of record JASLOA010000020.1, read on the forward strand.
CATTGGTACCAATATCAGCCGCTGGATTCGCCCCAACGGGCTGGAAATTGTTAAGCGGCGCGTGCCGATCGGCGTCATCGGCATTATCTATGAATCGCGCCCCAACGTCACGGCCGACAGTGCGGTGCTCTGTTTCAAGGCGTCCAACGCGGTCATCCTGCGCGGCGGCAAGGAAGCCGTACACTCGAACGCGGCTATTGCCGATGCGCTGATCGAGGGCGGTCGTAAGAAGGGGCTTCCGGAGAACGCGATCCAGCTCATCCGTACCACCGATCGTGAGGCCGTCAAAGAGCTGGTCCGGCTCGAAGGGACGGTCGACCTGGTCATCCCGCGTGGCGGCGAGGCCCTGATTCGTGCCGTCACCGAGATGGCGCATGTTCCGGTGATCAAACACTACAAGGGCGTCTGCAGTCTCTATATCGATGAGGAGGCAGACATCGAAATGGGGCTGGGCATCACAGTGAATGCCAAGTGTCAGCGGCCGGGTGTCTGCAACGCTATTGAAACACTCCTGGTGCATGAGGCGATTGCCGCTGAGTTCCTGCCGAAGGCGGCGGAGCTTCTGGAAGAGAAAGGTGTCGAGTTGCGGGGCGATCCGGCGGCTCGTGCCATCGTTCCCGCCATGAAAGAGGCCACAGAGCAGGACTGGTACGAGGAGTATCTCGATCTGGTCCTGGCCGTCCGCGTGGTGGAATCGACCGAAGCGGCGATCGCGCATATCAACACCTATGGCTCGCGCCATTCGGATGCGATTGTCACGGAGTCGGACTCGGCCCGGAAGGTGTTCCTGCGAGATGTCGATTCGTCGACGGTCTACGTCAACGCGTCAACTCGCTTCACCGATGGGGGTGAGTTCGGGATGGGGGCGGAGATTGGGATCAGCACGGACAAACTCCATGCCCGCGGCCCCATGGGTCTGGAAGAGTTGACCACCTACAAGTACCTGGTCCACGGCAAGGGCCAGATCAGGCCGTAGTACCCTCTACTTATCGTCAGGCGACATGGCCTCTTCGATTGCCGCGGTGGCTTCAGCCGTCGCGGCGGCATCGGCATCACCTTCAGATGCGGGAAGGGCCTCCGTGGCTTCTTCGGCGGGCGCCTCTGCATCCTCTTCGACCGTCTCTACCTCAACGGCGTCTTCAACGGCGTCTTCAACGGCGTCTTCACCGGCGTCTTCCATGGCGGGCTTGTCCTTCTTCAGGCTGCGCAGACGGGCAACCAGCGGGTTGACCGGTCGGGGGCCTTCGTACTTCGTGCCCGGCTTGCCATAACGGCCGTAACGACGCTCCTCGTAATTCTCCTCCACCAGGTCCAGGTTGTGGCGGCCGGCCAACTTCTTCCATTCACGACGCGAGAACTTCATGTCCTTGTTCATGGTGTTGGCCATATCAAGCACCTTCAGTGACGGTATCGGGGAGACGTCCTTGGCCCAGCCAGGTGCGGCCAGGTCGGCAGGGAGATCCGCTTCGCCGCCGACCAGGAAGACACGCTTTGGCGTGGAAGCGAAAAGGGAACCGTTCTGATAGGCCGTGATGTCAGCCGGGGCCCAATTCTTGGTCGCAGTGTCCCATACATGCAACAACAGCGGCTCGTCACCCGTACCTCTGTCATAGGCCAGTAGCTGAACGGGGCGCATCCGTGCCACATCAAAAGCAAACTGTACAACCGTGTAACGCACGGGCATCACGATCAGTGTGCGATCATTGCGCCCTGCGTGGGCGGTGCTGCCCAGGCCTGCGATGAGTAGGAGGGCGAGAAATAGCGTGTGCATCTTTTTCATGACTGGATCTCCCAGTTGCGTTGTCTTGGTCCAAACCGTATCACGGTTCGGGGTCAGTTCACTTTCCCAGTACTTTGCGCAGTTCAGCGGTCAGCTTCGGAACGATTTCAAAAACATCGCCCACAATGCCCACCGTGGCAACAGAAAAGATCGGCGCATCAGGGTCTTTGTTGATGGCGATGATCACGTCGGCGGAGGACATGCCGGCCAGATGTTGAATCTGGCCGCTGATACCGCAGGCAATATAGATCTTCGGGCAGACGGTCTTGCCGGTCTGGCCCACCTGGTGCGAGTAGGGAATCCAGTCCGCATCAACGGCGGCGCGTGATGCCCCCACGCCCCCACCCAGCACCTCGGCCAATTCGTGCAGCAGGTCGAAGTTCTCGGGCTTGCCCATGCCGCGTCCACCACTGATGATGAAGTCGGCTTCGGCGATGTTCATGATGGTGTCTTCTTCCGGCACAAACGAGAGGCGCCTGGTGCGCGAGGCGAGCAGGGCCTTGTCGACTTCCAGCGCTACCACGTCACCGGTGCGCGAGGCATCTACCTCGGCCTCTTTGAACACCTTGTGGCGTACGGTTGACATCTGGGGGCGGGTGTCTGGCGTGAGAATGGTGGCCATGATGTTGCCGCCAAAGGCCGGACGCGTCTGCATCAGGTTCTTGGTTTCGGGATCGATCGCCAGCCCGGTGCAGTCGGCTGTCAGCCCGGCGCCGGTTTCCACGGCGATGCGCGAGATGACGCTGCGACCAATCGTCGTCGCCCCGCACAACAGAATGTTGGGCTTGTGACGCTTGACCAGGTCGGAAATGACGGCGGCATAGGGCTCGTCCTGGAAGTGGGTCAGTTCGGGCTGGTCGACTACGTAGACGGTCTCAGCCCCGCGGGTGATCAGTTCGCTGGCCTGTTCCGACACGTTGGAGCCCAGCAGCACGGCGCAGAGCTTCATGCCGAGGTCGTCCGCCAACTGGCGGCCTTCGCCGAGCAGCTCGTAGGTGATGGATTGGATAACGTCGTCATCCTGCTCGGCAAACACCCATACGTCCCGGTATTCACTGAAGTCGGCCTGGACCTTCTCGCTCTCGCGCATTTCGATGGCGTCGAATTTGCAGGCGGTTACGCAGGCTCCGCAGAGTGTACATTTGGTGAGGTCAATCACGGCCAGCTTGTCGTCCATCTCAATGGCGCCGAACGGGCAGGCCTTGACGCAGAGCTGACACCCTACACAGGTTTCGTCGATAACTTTGATCGGATCATTGCTCATAAGACTACCTGCTCCCTACGATGCGGCGCCAACCACAAGCTCCTTAAGTTTTTCAATCAGCCGGGGAACGATCTCCTCGGGATCGCCCGTCAGAATCTCGCCGCCACCGCGCGGGGGCGGGGTAAAAATCGTGTCCACCTTCGTGGGGGATCCATCCAGCCCGAGATACTCGGGGCGGCAGTCCATGTCGGCTGCCGTCCACACCGGAATCTCGGCCTTCTTGGAGGCCATCTTGCCCTTTAGAGAGGGGAGACGCGGCTCATTAATCTCCTTTACGACCGTGAGAAGACAGGGCAACGAGCTTTCGATCACTTCGTAGCCGGTCTCGAGCAGGCGCTCGCCCACGATGCGGCCTTCTTCGATCTCCTCGATCTTGCGCACGTACGTGATTTGGGGAAGATCAAGGTGCGTGGCAATGCCGGGGCCGACCTGGGCGGTATCGCCATCGGAAGCCTGCTTGCCGCACAGAATGATGTCCACATCGCCAAGCTTCTTGATGGCCTGGGCCAGCGTATAGCTGGTGGCAAACGTATCGCTGCCGGCAAAGGCGCGGTCCGAAATCAGGATGCCTTCATCGACGCCCACGGAAATAGCCTCGCGCAGAACGGCTTCCGCCTGCGGCGGGCCCATGGTGATGGCCGTCACCTTGCCTCCGACACGCTCTTTCAGCCGAACCGATTCCTCGATCGCATAGGCGTCAAACGGGTTGACGATAGACTCCACACCCTCACGCATCAGCGTGTTGGTTTCAGGGTTGATCTTAACGTCGTTCTTCTCGGGAACCTGCTTGATGCAGACGACAAAATGCATGTGATAATCCCCTCTCGCTTCCTTCACAAAACTGAACAGACAAAGGTAGTCTGCCCCCTTTGGATTGGCAAGCCGATTCCGGAGGTCGGAGGACGGAAGTCGGAGGTCGGAGGAGAAGCGGGGGATGCCTGGGATGATGGCCCCCGTTTGTCCTTGTCTCCCTGGTCTCAGGCTCCGGGCTGCTGACCTCCGGCTTCTGACTTCTGATCTCCGACTTCTGACTTCTGACTTCCGGTCTACGGAACACGATGTTGTAGAAGAGGCCGGCCATGACGCGTTCAACCTTGGCTTCCACGCCGTCGGGAATGAGTTCGGTGGGGATGGGATCGAGGAACATGGCGTTCTGCCTGATCAGGAACCGGATGTTGTAGCGCAGGGCTTCACGGGATAGACACATGGTATCGCTTCTACTTGACGATCTTCAGAATATCACGGAAAGCGGGGTGTTCGGATGTCCGCATCAACTCAAAAAGAATGCCCTCGGCACTAGTGACGCCCGCACCAATATCAATGAGCTTCTGAAGTGCGATGTCCCGGTTGGTCGCAAAGCGGGAGGAGACGGCGTCACCAATGACTTCGACGTCAAACGCGAACTCCAGTAAGTCGTGTGCCGTCTGGTAGATACAGACGTGTGTTTCGATTCCTGCCAGAATAACCTGGCTGGCGCGGGTCTCTTTCAGGGCTGCCTGAAACTCCTCGCTCATGCAGCAACTGAAGCAGCGCTTGGCAATGGGTGTGTGATCATCGAGGTGTGTGGTCAGTTCAGGGATGGTCGGCCCCATCTTCTCGGGAATCTGCTCCATCCAGATCACCGGCACGTCCAGTGCCTTCATGCCGCGCACCAGGATCTCCAGGTTGCGGTAGAGCGCTTCGCGCTCATGCATCACCGACGCCAGCTTGCCCTGCACATCCACAAGTACAAAAGCCGTTTTTCCCAGCTCAAACATGACAGCCTCCTAAGTGGTCTGAGTATGGCAAAAGGCGTTTGTCCCCGCCAACAGCAAAAAAAGGGGGCGTCCACGACTTGCCTCTTGATAGTCACCACGGCCCGACTATGCTGTGGAGTTACAAATGCGGGAGCACAAAGACTCGTCGTCCGGACGGGAGAGGTACCTGAATGCCGGCCATTGCAGAAATCTTGATCGTGTTCGCGGGAATGCTCGCATTGGCGCGGGTAAAGGTGCCGCTGGGGATTGCCCTGATTGTCGGTGGGGTAGTCCTGAATCTGTGGGCCGGGCTGCCGGTGGGTGTCACACTCCACAACTTGTGGGAGTCCTTTCTCGCCGTCGATCTCTGGCTGTTGCTTGTCATTACGGTGTTCATTATTGAGCTGGGGCGTCACATCACGCGACCGGGCAATGCGGACGAACTGATGGCGGCGACACGGCGATGGGGGGGCCGGCATGGTCGGGCTGCTTCGCTGATGGCGCTGCCCGCGGTGGTGGGTCTCGTGCCCATGCCCGCCGGGGCGCTCTTCTCGGCCCCGCTGGTGGAAAAAGCCGGTGAGGGCATGCAGACAACACCCGAGTGGCGCTCGGCCGTGAACTACTGGCATCGCCATATCTGGGAGTATTGGTGGCCGCTCTATCCTGGTGTGATCGTGGCTATCTCGCTCTTCGAGATGGACACGCGCGTCTTCATGGCGGTGCAGTTCCCTTTCACCCTTGTAGCCGTTGCGGGCGGATACCTCTTCCTGGTGCGCCCGCACGTGGCCGAGGCCCCGCCATCTGACACTGCGGCGGCGGGCAACAACCTGCGTGCGTTCATGACGCTTCTGCCGTTGATGACCGTGGTGGGCGCGCTCTTCGTCTTTCCTCCTCTGCTGCGCCTGTTGCTGCCGTCGGCGACGACGCAAGTGCAGAAGCTGAGTTGCATCCTGCTGGGGCTCATACTCGGTATGGTCGTTATCTCGATTGACGAGTTTCAGCAACGACGCGGCGCCATAGCGGGTGGTGTCAGCGTGGCGCGTGTGCGGCTCTTCGCTACTGCTTTCAAGCCGAAGTCGTTGGGCATCTTGCTCGCACTGGGTGGCGTGATGATCTTCAAGTCGCTCTTGATGCAGTCCGGCTTGCTTCCGCTGGCCAGCGGTGAACTGATCGATAGTGGTATTCCGCTGGCCATAGCCATAGCCGTGCTGCCCTTCATTGCCGGCCTGGTCACCGGTGTGGCGGTGGGCTTCACGGCGGCATCGTTTCCGCTCGTGGTGGGACTCATGGCTGCAGAGGGGTCAGGGCTTACACCGTGGGCAACGCTGGTGCTGGCCTATGGATTCGGATACATGGGGATGATGCTCTCCCCGGTGCATCTCTGCTTTCTTGTGACGCGCGAGTACTTCGGCGCGCGCATGATCGACGTCTATCGGTCTATCAGGCCGTGTGTTCTCAGCGTTGCCCTCTACAGTCTGCTTGCGCACGTGGTGTTGAGCATGCTCGGAAAATGACCCCTGCAGGGCCCGCGCCTGCTACTCTGCGAAGTAGCTTCGCTACGAAGCACGAGCCGCGCGGGCCGCCGTTGTGGTACGGAGTGTGCTGTACTACCAAGGGCGTATGACTGTTCCACTATCAGAGTGCATAGCTATGACTGGCCAGAAGAGATCGAAGCAAAGCGGCTTTACCCTCGTCGAGATTATGATTGTGGTCATGATCATCGGGCTTTTGGCGTCGATTGCCATCCCGTCTTTCTCAAAAGCGAGAAACGAGAGCCGGATTGCCCGCTATTTGAATGATATTCGACTGGCAATCGACTACATAGAGCTCTACGCGATGGAAAACGGTTCGTATCCGCCTGACAGGGGGCCCCGCCAAGCACCGGACGGACTGACTGACTACGTGAAAGGGCTGGATTGGAGTGAGGATACGCCTCTGGGTGGAAGGTGGGATTGGGACCACAATTCGGTTGGCATATCAGCGGGCGTGACGGTTATCGGCGCGACGGCATCGCTTGCGGACTTGCGGCTTGTTGATAAGAAGATCGATGACGGCAATCTCATGACCGGGCGCTTCAGGCGGACAGGCGCCGGCGGTTACACGTATGTGGTTGCGGACTGATCATGGCCGACTATGATGGTCGACCATGAATCGGATTCTGTTCAGGATGAATGAAGTGCCGGACAGTGGGCGGGTACTGCTCACTGACCAGCGGGCACACCACGTCTGCTCCGTGCTGCGCCCCTCTCTCCGCGAGGCCCTTCGCGTCGGCATTCTCAACGGGCCGAAAGGGGAGGGTGAGGTCGTTGCGCTCAGCGAAGACTCCGTCGAATTGGACTGTCACTTCGATTCGGAGGCCCCGGAAGTTCCCCCTGTTGATCTCCTGCTGGCTACACCGCGCCCCAAGGTCATGAAGCGGCTTTGGGCGCCGCTGGCCTCGCTGGGACTTGGCCGCATCATCATCACCAATGCCGCCCGCGTGGAACGTAACTACTTCGACACCCATTGGCTGGACCGGGCCAACTATGAGCCTCTGCTCATCGAGGGGCTGCAGCAGGCCGGCACAACGCGCATGCCCGACGTGACTGTTGCCCGACGATTCCGTCCGCTTATCGAAGACCAGTTGGATGAGCTGTGCCCCGACACGAAACGCATGGTTGCGCATCCGCATGACGCGGCACCGCTGGCGACCGCGCGGATGGGGGAGGCGGGTCAGCGGCTTCTGTTGGCCGTCGGCCCCGAAGGTGGCTGGGTACCGTTCGAACTGGAGCTCATGCAAACAGCGGGCTTCCGTGCTGTCAGCTTGCCTTTCGGCCCACTCCGAACAGACGTCGCCTGCATCGCCCTCATTGCCTGCGGTGTCTTACGCTCGAAGCTGCCGCACTAAGGGCTCACGCAGAAACAACTTCACATTTTGGCCGCCGATGCATCCCGCCTGGCGGCGTTGCGAGACCTCGAAATATTAAGCGTCAGTGATCCGTTCATACTGCGTGGTGCGCTGGACCGGGTTCAGTCCGGCGCGTGCGATCAGTGACACGACATCGTCACGGGTGGCGGTGTAGTCGGCTCCGGCGGCACTGACGACCAGCTCTTCCATCAAGACGCCACCAAAATCATCGGCGCCAAAAGCGAGGGCGAGCTGTGCAAGATCGGGTCCCTCGGTGACCCACCCGGCTTGCAGGTGGTCGATATTGTCGAGCACGAGTCGGGAGAGTGCCACGATGCGCAGGTAGTCGATTCCGGTCTGAGCGGGGAGTGCCAGGGCGGTGTGCGGGGATTGGAAACTCCAGGGAATGAAGGCGGTGAAGCCGCCGGTCTCGTCCTGAAGGGCGCGAATCTTCATGAGGTGATCTACCCGCTGGGCGGTCGTCTCTCCCAGCCCGTACACCATGGTTGCGGTGGTGCGCAGCCCCAGGTCCTGTGCGGTCCGCATCACGTTCAGCCATCCCTCGCTGCTGAGCTTCCTGGGGCTGACCCGCTGGCGCACATCATCGTTCAGAATCTCGGCTCCCCCGCCCGGCAAAGAGTCGAGCCCGGCCGCGTGCAGTCGTTCCAGGGCGGTCCGCACCTCCACACCTTCACGTTCAGCAAGGTCGGCAATCTCGGCCGGCGAGAGCGAGTGCACGCAGATATCACCCACGGCTTTTACCTCGCCCAGGAGTTGCTCATAGAATTCGAGTGAGAGATCCGGATTCAGCCCGCCCTGGATGAGGATCTGCGTGGCGCCGGCTTCGACGGCCTCTCGTGTCGTCCGCACGACATCGGCTCGCGTAAGTGTAAAGGCCCGGTCGTCGCCGGGGGCCACGTGAAAAGCGCAGAAGCAGCATCCCGCCGTGCACACATTGGTGAGCGAGATGATCCGATCAACCACGTAGGTGGCGTCCGTTCCCGGTACGTGGCGCTGGCGTGCTGCCTGGGCCAGGTGTCCCAGCTGCTGAAAGGGCGCGTGGTCGTGCAGGGCGATGGCATCGGCCGCACTCAGCCGCTCCCCCGTCCCGGCTTTATGGAGCGCTTCCTCGAGTGCAGGACTCCCTGTCTGTGCTCCGGCGGACGTGTCCGGTTCGCTCGCCTGCGCGTGTCCGTCGACATGGGTGTACACGCTGTTCACCAGCCGGGGCGTGAGACCGAGGCGCTCTACGAACGTGAACATGTCATCGACCGAGACGAAGCGATGATCGTCCGGGGCCCCGGCGGCGCGTGCGATCCGTTCCTGCTGGCTCGTGCCGCCCAGGTCATCCACGCCGCTGGCGGTCAAGACCTCGAGCAGCTTGCGGTCGACATAGTTCGCGAGGACGCGTATGTGGGGCACATTGTCGAGGAAGAGGCGCGCCACGGCGACCGTACGCACAATCTCCATGCCGCTGGGGCCGCGACCCACATCAATGCGCGTACCACTGGGATGGAAGGGCAGGGGAATGAAGGCGGCCAAACCGCCGGTCTGGTCCTGTAGACGGCGCAGCCGGTCCATGTGATCCACGAGATCGGCGGGGCTCTCGATGTGACCAAAGAGCATGGTGGCATTGGTCGGCATGCCGAGCGCGTGGGCGGCGGCATGTATCTTCAGCCACCTGTCGCCTGAGATCTTGTTGGGGCAGATCTGCCGGCGTATGGCCGGATTGAAGATCTCGGCGCCCCCGCCGGGCAGCGCGTCGAGACCGGCCTGCTTCAGGCGGCTGAGCACTTCGCTCGCGCCGGTCCCGCTCTGCCGGGCCAGGTAGTCGATCTCCACAGCGGTTAAGCCCTGGATGCAGACATCGGGGAGGATCGACTTGGCGATCCGAAAGCACTGCTCGTAGTAGTCGATGTTGATATGGGGAACGATGCCGCCCACGACATGGAGATCCGTCAGCCCGCCACCGGCGGCCGCGCGCAACTGTTCGGCAACGGCATCCAGCGTAACGGTGTAGGCATCTTCGGCATCCTCCTCGCGCCAGAAGGCGCACAGCTCGCACTCGTTCTCGCAACGGTTGGTGGGATTGATGTTCAGACTGTGTACAAAGGTGGTGTTGGTGCCGTGCATGGCGCGTCGTTTGGCATCCGCGCGCTGCATGAGCTCCGGAAGCGAACTGTGCGTGAGCAGCTCAAGCGCCTCATCACACGAAAGGCGGTCGGCGGGTGGGGCAGTGGTGGGGGGTGGTCGGGCGGTCATCAGGCGGAAGCGTCCTTGTTTGCGAGGGTCAGCCGGTGTTTCTTCAAGAGCCGGCGGAATGTTTGGATAGCGATCTGTTCACGTTCGCCAATGATGTGATCGATGTTGTTCACGAGGTAGTCCCGGCAGAACTCCGGACTGAGTTTGAGCTGGGCGGCAAAGCGCTGACCGATCGCATCGCAGGCCTGCCGCCCCTGGGCATAGGCTTCGGTCGCCAGTCGCGTAAGCTCTGTCGTGTATGGATGCTCCTTACGGCAGGCCCATACCGCAAAGACAAATGGCAGCCCGGTCATCTGCTGCCACGTTTCGGCCATGTCGTATCGGGTCTTTCCACTGACCGGCAGACACAGGGCGCGGTCACCGATGATGACCGTGGCATCGGGCGTGCCGGATTCATCGCAGATGAGATCCGGCCGGCTCTTCCAGTGGTCACGCAGCAATAGCTGGGCCAGCAGGTTTGAGGTGTGCGAGCGGGGGTCCCCGGCCAGCCGCTTGACCGCGGCGGGCGGGCCGTCGCATTCCAGAAGTACGCTCGCCACCTTGCCGTCGGCGCTGACGCCGAGACCGCCAATCATGGCGAGGTCGGCATCGTACAGAAGGTCGACGACCGGCACCAGGGCGGCATCCGCCCGGCCCGATGCAAGAAGAGCCGACAGTGTCGACGGCGCCTGCTCAATCAACGTAACGTCACTGCGGTTACGCATGGCTTCTGTCAGCGGGGCCGCGTTGAGATACGGGGCGGCGGCGAAAACCAGCGGGGCGTCAGGTCTGGGTGTGAGGGACGGGTTGTGAACGGCGTTGTTCAAGGCGCCTCCGGTAGAGGTACGGGGATGGCATAGTCATTCCAGCGTGCGCCAACACGATCACGGATCTCCGGATCGAAGGCGACCGGGTCGCGGTAGCCGGGCTTCCACGTGGCGTCAATCAGGATGGGCGGATGCAGAATCAGGCGATTGCCGACCGCTTCGCGGCGCGCGGGATGCAGGTCGACGAGCGGGTCAAAGCGAGTGAACCACCCCCACAGCATCAGGCGTGGATCATCAAGCGGTACGTCTTCGGATACAAGCACCTGGAAGAGAGTGGCGCTGGTCACCGGATGCGTCTGCAGCGCCTCGCGTACGCTTTCCTTGTTGGCGTCGGCCCGCACCTGCACCATCAACACCCCGTCCCCCAGCATCGCCATACCGGTAATGGCGGGGTGGAGGGAATCCCGGGGCGGCGGTGGTGGCGGCTCCGGACGCGGCGGCCGGCCCTGGCTGCGCGTTGCCAACAGGATGAGCCGACTGCCGGTGTTCATGGCCGGACCGGTGAAGTCGAGCGTATCCTGCGCGGTCGGGGCGACGAGGTGAAGGCCTTCCCCGGTGTCCAGGTTCTGCCACAACGCACGGCTCACGGCCTTGAAGTCGCGCACGTCGGTATCCGGGTCAACGACGATGAGAACCTTGGTCAATGAGAGTTGGCTTTCGCCGAGGATACTAAAGGCGTGCTTAAGCGCTTCGTGCGGGTAGCGCACGTTGACCGCAACGGCGGCCAGGGGATGGAACCCGGTTTCGGGGAAGGCCCAGCAGTCTGCTATGGCGGGCTTGATGATGCGCAATAGCGGAATGGTCAGATCCTGCAGGGCTTCGCCTATGTAGTAGTCCTCCTGCGGGGGCTTGCCCACAACCGTGGCCGGGTAGATGGCGTCTTTGCGGGCCAGAACGCGGTCCACGCGAAAGACCGGGAAATCGGCCGAGTGGGAGTAGTGGCCCAGGTGGTCGCCGAAGGGCCCTTCCCGGCGAAGGTCATGCGGGGCGACGGATCCCTCGAGCACGAACTCGGCCTCGGCCGGGATGCAATGGCCGCTGGGCCGCCGGATGGTCTTCAGCGGGCGGCCGAGCAGGAAGGCGGCAAGCAGGTATTCATCAATATCTTCGGGCAGCGGGGCGATCGCCGCAATCGTCAGTGCCGGCGGTCCGCCCAGGAATACGCTGATGGGCAGGGCCTGGCCACGGGCGCGGGCACGGGCGAAATGGAAGCCGCCCCCTTTCTCGATCTGCCAGTGCATGCCGGTGGCGTGGGCGTCGTAGCGCTGCAACCGGTAGATCCCGAGATTGCCTTTACCGGTCTCCGGATCGCGGGTGCGCACGAGGGGCAGTGTGAAGAACGGGCCTCCGTCCCTGGGCCAGCATGTCAGGCAGGGCAGGCGCTCGAGGTCGGCCGGCTCGGCGACGCTGTCCATGATGGGGCCGCCCGCCACGGACCGGCTGCGTGCCTGCAGGACGCGGCCGATCATGCGGCGCTGTGACCACAGCGCGGCGGCGGAAGGCGGCATGAGCTGTTCGGCTGCCGCCGCGATAGAGGCGCCGATCTCGGCGGCGGAACGACCGATGGCGGTTTCCACGCGTGCCGGGGTTCCGTAGGCGTTGGCCAGGACAGGGTGAGGAGAGCCGGTGACGTTCTCGAACAGGAGGGCCGGCCCGTTGGCGGCCAGCACGTGGTGTTGGATGACGGTGATCTCCTGGTTGGGATCCACCTCGGCCTGCACGCGTACGAGCTCGCCGTCCGCTTCCAGGCGCGCGATGAACTCACGCTGATCGCGGGGTGCTAACATAGATCCCCCCATGTCTGCGAGGCGGGCCGGCCCAGGACGGCCAGTACGCGTTCAACATAGCGCGCCAGCAGATCGCGCATGCTGACACTGTCGGGATCTTCTTTGGCAAACATGTAGTAGGGCGGAGAGAGGGGCATCACGATGCCGCCCGCCGCCGTGACCCGTTCCGCGTTTGCGAAATCGATCGCGGTCCATGGGGTCTCGCGCACACAGAGAATGAGCGGGCGTCGCTCCTTGAGGTGACAGTGGGCCGCGCGGGTAATCAGCGTGTCGCACAGGCCGGAAGCAATCTTCCCCAGCGTCCCGGTTGTGCAGGGCAACACCACCATGCCCACGGTGGCGACCGATCCGGATGCGATGGGAGCGAAGCCATCATCGTCGGCGTAGGTGACGGCTGCCCGTGCGGCCAGGTTTGCCACAGGCTCGCACTCGTGCTCGTAAACGGCGGCACCGCAGCGGCTGGTGATGAGTGCAACCGGCCAGGGCGACTGATCGAGCAGAAGCGAGGCGGCAGTGGTGCCGGTTGCGCCTGTCACGCCCAGTACCAGCTTCTCATCATGTCTGTTCATATCGGTCATCTTTCATCACGTCAGCAACACGACGCAGGCGCCCGCGATACCCGCGATCGCCGAGAGCGGGAAGAACCGCACGGGCAATGGAACGGCCGGCACGTAGGCCGCTGCAAAAGCTCCCGCCGCCACGATCAGCGATACGCCGCTGCCGATTCCCATACCGGTCAAACGCCACAGTGCCACCAGTGCGACCAGTGCTGCGCCATGGCTCACGGCCGCCACAACCTGTGCACCGCGGCTCCCGAAGGCGGCCGGAATACTCCTGATGCCGGTCTCCCGGTCCGATGCCATGTCTTGTAGCGCATAGATTATGTCAAAGCCGGCAATCCACAGCAATGTGAATGCCGCCAGCAGGAGAATGTCGGCCTGCATCGGCATCCGTCCCGATCCGGCCACAAAAGCACCCAGTGGCGCTGTCGCCAGGCAGATGCCGATGCCGAAATGGCAGAGCGGAGTGAAGCGTTTCAGCAGGGCGTAGGTGCTGAGCGGTACCAGTGGGACGGGCGACAGGAGCAGACAGAGACGGCCAAGCCCCGCACACCCCAGCAGGTAGGCGGCCAGTCCGATGGCGGCCACGGTGTAGGCGTTGGCCAGGCTGAGTCGTCCCGTTGGGAGCTCGCGCGATGCCGTGCGTGGATTGCGTGCGTCAATATCCCGGTCGAGAATCCGGTTCATGGCCATGCCGAATGTGCGTGCGCCCAAACCCACGACAACGATCAGGCCAACCAGGCGCGTCGTGAGGAGCCCACCCGTCCCCAGCCAGGCGCCGGCGAAAAGAAGGGGCAAGCTGAAGATGGTGTGCTCGACCCGGGTGAAGCGCCATAGGCGCCCCGGTAGTCCCCGATCATCCCTGGCCCAGAGCGTCCGGTCACGCAGGAAGCAGTCGGCAAGCTGTTGTGCGACCGGTTCAAGGTTGCGCATGAGGTCGGCCCGGTCACCGGGTCCGGCCCGGTCGCTGATGCCCTTCAGCATGTGACAGGTGATGCCCAGTTCGCGGCAGGCTGTGGCGATGGCCCATCCCTCCATATCCACAGCGTCACAGTGGCTCGCGAGGGCCTTCCGGCGCTCCGTGTCAAAGATGGGTTCCCTCACGGTGCCCAGCGTGATGGGTGTCGCCCGCGGCCAGGGCGACAGTGTAACCGTGTCCGCGGCGGCCGTGTCGGCCGCGCTCGCCGGATCGCCGTTCAGCACACGGTTGACGGTACGGATATCACCCGGGTGAAGATCGGGTTGCAGTGCTCCGCAGATTCCCATGTTAACGATCTGTCTTACGCCATGCTCGGCGGCCAGATGACGGCATGCCTGCCCGGCAGGCTCTGCGCCCATTCCTGAGATGGCGATAAGCAGGGGGGTCTCATCCAGTGAGGCATGGAAGACGGGAAAAGGGTCCCGGTGGGTCTCGGTGGCGCCGGTACGTTCAATCAGCGGTGCGGCTTCGGCTGGGGTGGCAAAGAGAACGGCGATCATAGTCCCGGCACCTTTCCCTGTGCCATGGTGGCGAGGCGGTCGATAGCGGCACGGCCCTCTTCGCCCAATGACAGGCTGAAGCGGTTCACAAACATGGCTACATGTTGAGCCACAACATCGGGACTCAATTCGCGTGCATGCGCGGCGATGTAGGGCGTTGTCGTTTCCGGGTGGCTTTGGGCGTAGGCAATCGACTCTCTAATGAGGGATTCAAGGGTGTCGGCAGAAGGGAGCGCTGCGGCGCGTCGTGCCACAATGCACCCGAGGGGGATGGGGTGACCGGTCTCGTGCTCCCACCATGCCCCCAGATCGGCGATGCACACCAAGCCGGCCTGGGCATAGGCGAACCGGCTTTCGTGGATAATGACGCCGGCATCTGCTCGTCCGTCGGCGACCATGGCCATGACCTCGTCGTATCGACAGAAGAGTCGCGTCTCAATGGCGGGGTTCCAGAGGTGAAGCAGCAGGTTGGCGGTGGTCAGCTCGCCCGGCACGGCGATGCGGATGTGCCCGGGCTGACGCAGTGCCTCGGCATCGCGAGCCACAACCAGGGGGCCACATCCGAAACCGAGAGCGGCTCCGGCATCCAGCAGGTTATAGGTGTTGCGTGCACGGAGGTAGGCGTGAAAGGAAACCTTGGAGACGTCAAAGGTGGACTCAAGCAGTCGTTCGTTCAGTGTCTGAACGTCGTGCAGGCGGATGTCGAAGGAGAGATCGTGTGTATCAATCTGACCCGTGGCGATGGCTCCAAAGATGAACGTGTCGTTTGGGCAGGGCGAATAGGCAAGTGTCAATGGTATCATCGTCTCAGATCTCTCCGTGCCGACTGCTCCGCGGGCACGTATGCAGTGCCAGGGGCGTCGACATCCGGTAGCATCCCAAATTGCCAGACGGCGTGCGATGGCAAAAACGCCCGCGATCGCATCCCTCTTTTTGCATCGTCACACGAAGGTCGCTATGGGACACTTTCTCGAAAGCAGGCCGTTTCTGTACGTGCTGGCTACCTGGTGTAAGGGGATGAGAGGCAATGCGACGTCGTGTGATAGTGGTAGGCGGCGGTGCGGCCGGCTTGATGGCGGCGGGTCAGGCTGCTGAGGCCGGCGCGGAAGTCATCCTCCTGGAAAAGATGCAGCGCTCGGGCCGCAAACTCAGCATCACGGGCAAGGGGCGCTGTAACGTCACGAACGTAGCGGAGCAGGATGAGTTCATTCGTCACTTCGGACAAACGGGCACCTTTCTCCACCAGGCATTCTCCCGTTATTTCAGTCAAGACCTGGTCGCCTTTCTTGAGTCACGGGGTGTGCCGCTGGTGACAGAGCGTGGTGGTCGCGTCTTTCCCGCCAGCGGCAAGGCGCCGGACGTGGTGAAGGCCCTGGTGAAGTGGGTGACTCGCAGTGGCGTCACCTCCAAGTGCGGTGCCGGCGTGGATGAACTCCTGGTTGAAGAGGGAGAGGTCAGGGGTGTGCGCTGTGGAGGGGAGACTATTCGGGGCGATGCCGTGATTCTGGCGACGGGCGGGGCCTCATATCCCGCCACGGGCTCTACCGGTGATGGGTACGCCCTGGCATGTGCTGCGGGGCACAGCATCAGAGACCCACGTCCAGCCCTGGTTCCGTTCGAAACGGCGGGCAAGGTGGCGGGGCGGCTGGAGGGCCTGTCGTTGCGCAATGTTCGCGCAACGCTCCTGGTTGACGGGCTGAAGCGGCGCGAGGAGTTTGGCGAACTCCTGTTTATGGCGTTTGGGGTCAGTGGTCCCGTGATCCTGACGCTCAGCGGGGATGCGGTTGATGCGTTGCATAGCGGGTGCGATGTGACGCTTCAGATCGATCTCAAGCCGGCGCTGAGTGTTGAGAAATTGGACCGTCGCCTGCTGCGTGATTTGGAGGGGCGCTCCGAGGAGCCGATGCGTAGCCTGTTGCGGGGACTCTTGCCCAAGCCGCTTGTCCCTGTGTGTCTGCAGGAAACAGGCATCCCTGGACACAGACTTGGCCGCTCGGTTTCAGCCCATGATCGTAAGAAGTTGGGACGTTGGCTGAAGTGTTTCGAGCTGAAGGTGCGTGGTCATCGGCCGATTGACGAGGCGATCATCACCGCTGGTGGGGTGGATACGACTGAGATTGATCCCCGCACCATGGCGTCGCTCCGGTGCAAGGGGCTTTTCGTTGCCGGTGAGTTGCTGGATCTTCAGGCCGATACCGGTGGCTACAATCTGCAGGCCGCGTTCTCTACCGGCTGGCTGGCGGGACGAACCGCCGCAGGGGAGTAGAATGTTTCTGCCCACCACACTACAGGAATGCCGCGAACGCGGCTGGGATGTGCTGGATGTCATCCTGGTGACGGGTGACACTTACATCGATTCTCCATTCATCGGGGTGGCCGTGATCGGAAAGGTGTTGGTTGATGCCGGGTACCGGGTCGGGATCATCGCGCAGCCGGACGTGACATCGGCAGACGACATCACACGCCTGGGGGAGCCGAAGCTATTCTGGGGTGTAACGGCCGGGTGTATCGATTCAATGGTCGCGAATCGCACGGCCTCAGGGCGTCGGCGCAAGCGTGATGACTACACGCCCGGCGGCGTTAACGATCAACGGCCCGATCGTGCCTCGCTCGTCTACAGCAACCTGATCCGCAACCATTTCAAGGACACACGCCCGATCGCCTTGGGCGGCATCGAGGCCAGTCTGCGCCGCGTGGCGCACTATGACTATTGGAGCGATAAGATCCGCAAGTCGATCCTGTTTGATGCCAAGGCCGACTACCTGCTCTACGGGATGGCAGAGCGGGCCGTAGTCGAGCTGGCAGCGGCGCTCAAGGGGGATGGAGATCCCACCACCATTCGTGGCTTGTGCTATATCTCTCGCACCAAGCCGGAAGACGCTCTCGAGCTGCCGCCTTTTCTGGTGGTGAAAGACGATAAAGACGCTTTCACGGAGATGTTTCATGGCTTCTACCGCAATAACGATCCCGTGACCGCCCGCCCGCTGGTGCAGCAGCAGGACACGCGCTACCTGGTCCAGAACCCGCCTGCCACCCACCTGTCGCAGGCGGAGTTGGACACGGTGCACGGCCTCGAGTACGAGCGCGATGTGCATCCGTATTACGGGAAAGCGGGACCTGTGCGGGCGCTGGATACGATTCGGTTCTCCATCGCCACGCACCGTGGCTGTTACGGCGAATGCAACTTCTGCGCCATCGCCGTGCACCAGGGGCGCCGGGTACGCTGGCGCAGCGAGGCGTCGATCCTGACAGAGGCCCGCGCCATTGCGGCGCACCCGCAATTCAAGGGCACGATCCAGGACGTGGGTGGGCCCACGGCCAACATGTACGGATGTGAGTGCGCGCGCAAGCTGGAGGGCAAGGGGTGTTGCGAGCACATGCGCTGTCTTTCCCCGAAGCTGTGTGCAGCGCTCGGTGTCGACCACGGCCCCCAGTTGGCATTGCTGAGGAAGCTGCGTAAGATTCCCGGTGTAAAACGGGTGATCGTGGCATCAGGGATACGACACGACATGGTTATGGCCGACGAGAAACGCGGTGACGAGTACTTGCGCGAGGTGGTGGCGCACCATGTATCGGGCCGGATGAAGATCGCGCCGGAGCATTCGGAAGACGCGGTCCTGGCGACGATGGGCAAGCCGGGCCGGGCATCGCTCCTGGCGTTTCGTGACCGGTTCTATGAACTGACAAAGCGCCTGGGTAAGAAACAGTACCTGACCTACTATCTCATCGCGGCGCACCCCGGCTGTGAGGAGAAAGACATGCAGGCGCTACGGCGCTTTTGCGCGGGAGAGCTGAAGGTGAAGCCCGAGCAGGTGCAGGTGTTCACACCGACACCCTCGACCTATTCAACGGTGATGTACTGGACAGAACAGGATCCTTTTTCGGGGAAACCATGTTTCGTGGAGAAGAGCGTTCGCGGCCGCGAACGACAGAAGGACCTGCTGTATGAGTGAATGGTACATGACCATGTTTAGCGGCGTGTTGCCCAAACCATCGGGGTCGGTCGGAGGAGATGCTTCGGCAAGCTCAGCATGACAATTCCTTAGCAAACTCGCTGATTCCGGAGTTGTCATCCCGCCTGCCCGACATAGCCCAGCGGGCGACGGCGGGAGCGAAGTCGAGGGATCTCCTCTTGGGCAACAGCCCTCAATTTATGGTGTCGCTATTGGGCCTGCTTAGGGTATGCTGGGCCACGGTTTTATTTGTATAACCTAAAACACATTCAGGAGGATGGGTGCATGAAGATATACGTGGTTGATGACGATACTGATCTGGTCATGGCGCTGACCGCAGCCCTGCAGGCCAGGGGATTCGAGGTGGCCTCGCAGCATGATGAGCGCGAAGTGGATGACAAGATCCGCGAGTTCAATCCGGATGTGATTATTCTGGATGTCATGCTGCCGGAAGATGATATGGCTGGTTTCAAGATCGCGCGCAGCATTCGTCATCACGACAACATCAAGGACAAGCCCGTCATCATGTTGTCAGGTGTCAACGCCGAGGGAAATATCCCCGGCAAGATCACCAATCGCGACATTGATGATGTCTATCTCCCGATCACGCGCTTCCTGGACAAACCGGTTGATCCGAAGAAGCTGATCGAGACGATCGAAGAGCTAACGGCTTAGGCTTCCCCTTCGCTCTTCGAGCTTCCTCCGTCGCCCGGTGGGCTGTGGAGGACATGCCGGGCGACAAGCGGGGTTTGGGCGTATGGACGACAGGATTGACTTCGAGGCGAAGGTGCGCAGCAGTGCTTTCGTTCCGCACCTTCACGGCGACACCAAGGAAGCCATCATCGCGGAATTGATCGATGCTTTGGACCGGGCGGGCAAGTTGTCCGATCGTGACGAGGCGTTGAAGGTCGTGATGGACCGTGAAGCCACCATGTCGACGGGTTTGGAAGACGGGGTGGCACTGCCACATGGCAAGAGCATGACATTGCCCGACCTCGTGGCCGCCTTTGGGCTGAAGCCCGAGGGGGTGGACTTCAAGGCGCTCGACGGCAATCCCTCCACGCTCTTCGTGTTGGTGGTCTCCCCTGTTACACAACCGACGCAGCACATCCAGTTCCTCGGCGAGTTGGGTCGCGCACTGATGTGTCCGGCCGTTCGAGAGAAGCTGCTGGAAGCGGAGACCATTGGCCGTGTGGCGGATGTCCTGGTGGAAACGTAAGTCAGGAGTCTTGAGATGATTCCGGTAACCGTCGATCAGCTGTTTCTGTCCAACCTCGGATTCGTTGTGCTTTTGAAGAGCTCCGAGGACGGACGCACGCTGCCTATCTTCATCGGCGCGGCAGAAGCACAGTCCATTGCCATTCATGTCAACGACGTGAAGGTGCCTCGCCCCCTCACGCATGACCTGCTCAGGAATCTCATCGATTCCCTCGGGGTCCGCCTGCAACGTGTGGAGATCGTACGGATCGAGGAGGGCACGTTCTATGCGGAGATGGTGTTGGAGCGTGATGGGACGGTCGAACGGCTGGATTGCCGTCCCAGCGATGCGATTGCCTTGGCGTTGCGCGTTGGCGCGCCCCTTTTCGTTGCCGAAGCCGTCTTGGCTGAAGCTGGCCGTATCCCCGAGGATAGTCATGAAGAAGGTGGGGCCGGAGAGGTGAAGGACCCCAAGGGGCGCCCACGTCTCACGCCGCGTGAGTTGCTTGAGCGACAGCTCAAGAAGGCGATCAAGGATGAGCGTTATGAAGATGCCGCACGTCTGCGTGACCAGATCAAGCATCTCGACGATACCCACGGCACAAACTGATGACGGCACACGATGAGCGCATGACGCGGTTCCGGGAGGCAGGCCTCTACCTTGTAACGTTCCAGTCGCGCTCCCTCGAACGTACCACGCTGACCATCCTGGAGGCGGCGCTCCGAGGCGGCGTACGGCTCGTGCAGCTGCGCGAGAAGGACATGCCTCTACGTGAACTTTACGCCATGGCCATCGAGGCCCGGCGCATGACCCGTGAGGCCGGGGCGCTTCTGATCATCAATGATCGCCTTGATGTGGCACTTGCCGTGGGCGCGGACGGGGTACATCTCGGGCAGGACGATCTGCCGATCAGCGCCGGGCGCGAGCTGGCGCCCGACCTGATCATAGGCGCCTCCACGCACTCGGCAGAAGAGGCGGCAATCGCCATCCGCGAAGGGGCATCATATGTCAATATCGGCCCGGTCTTCCCTACCACTACAAAGGAATGCGCCACAGGTTTCCTTGGGCTGGACGGCCTGCGTGAAGTCGCCGCCACGGTGACCGTGCCCTTTACGGTCATGGGAGGCATTAAGCAGGATCACATTCCGCAGTTGATTGAAGCCGGAGCTGAAACGATTGCCCTGGTAACGGCCGTTACCGAGGCAGCGGATGTAGAAGGTGCATCACGCGACCTGCTCTCCGCAATCAGAAGTGCATCACTGGTCAGGTAGGGCGAGCTCTCCGGGCGAGCCGCGTTTCACTCCCCCTCAATCGTAATCACCCGCGTCCTTCCATCCTCCGGCGTGCGGAAGCGTAGCCGAAGCGTATGGGCAGGAAGCAGCCCCTCGGCACGCTCAGCCCATTCGATGGCCGTCACGCCCTCCGATTCAACCAGCTCCTCAAATCCCATCGCCAGCGCTTCGTCCGGGTGGGAGAGGCGGTAAAGGTCAACGTGGGTCAGGGGTGTTCGCCCCCGGTACTCATTTACCAGCGTGAACGTGGGACTGGTTACCGGTTCTGTGATGCCCATGGTTTCGGCGAGGCCCTGCACGAAGCAGGTCTTTCCGCTGCCGAGGTCACCGTAAAGCGCCAGTACGGCATTGCTGGGCAGTGTGGCCAGGATCTCTGCTGCCAGGCCATGGGTGTCGGAAGGACTGTGCGAAATCACCTCTCTCATGACGAGCGTGCTCCTCCGGAAAAATGGTCATAGCCCGCGGCCACCAGCGTTGTGCGGTTACCGTCCGCGGCCACACCTTCGATGGCGTGCCCGGCAGTTACGGTGCCGATACACGTGCATGCCAGGGCATGTGCTTCTAACCATGCCGCGATGAACGCGTTGTGTTTGTCGGGTGGCACGGTAAACAGCAATTCAAAATCCTCTCCGTCCTTCAGGGCGTGTGTGATGGGGTCGCTGCTGCCGCGGATCGCTTCGGAACAGGGGATCCCGGCGACCTGAAGTTCGGCGCCCACGCCGCTGGCAGCCGTGATGTGATGCAGATCGGTTGAGAGTCCGTCGCTGACATCGCACATGGACGATGCCCAGTTCCCTTCACACAGCCACTGCCCCTCGCGCAGGCGGGGCGTAAAGGTGAGGTGGTGTTCCGAAACCCGGCTGCCGCCCAGTGCACCGGTCACGAAGATCGCGTCGCCGGGCCTGGTGCCGGAGCGCAACACGGCTTGCCCGCGCGGGACGCTGCCCACGGCAAAGATGTGTAGTTCGAGGGCCGGGCCGCGGGCAACATCTCCGCCCACGACGGCCAGGTCAAGTGTGGCAGCCGTGGCAGCCATGCCGTCGTAGATCGCCTCGATCCGCGCCGAGTCGGTGGTGTCCGGCGCCACGAGATCCACCAGTGCCCAGCGTGGTGCACCGCCCATGGCGGCGATATCACTCAGCGCCCGGGCGATTGCCTTGTGTCCGACGTGCTCGGGTTTGGCGTCAGGAGTGAAGTGGATACCCTCGATCACGGGGTCTGATGTGAGAAGCCAGTCCTCTGCGCCCGCGCGCACGACGGCGCAGTCATCGCCGGGGCCCACGATCACGTCACGACCGTTGGCAAGTCGCCCAACCAGACGTTCGATCAGCGCTGTCTCACCAATTGACTGAACTGTGTTCATGATTACTGTTTGCTTGCCATCCGTACGCTAGTGTCCTGTATCACAATTGCGCTTGTATAACCGGTGTGTCATCCCGAGCGAAGTCGAGGGATCTCTGCCCAGACATGGAGCTGAGATCCCTCGCTTCGCTCGGAATGACAGGGCTTAACATGTTCAAAAAGCTTGTTTGCAGTACAGGACACTAGCGAAGGAGGGGTGCGAAGTGTTGGCGCAGTTCAGCCTGGAGATCACGGCTACGGTAGCGGGCCAGGCGTTCGCGCTGCTTCTCAACGATGGCGTTTCGGAGTGGTGCATCGGACACGACGCGGCCGATGGTCTCGGCCACGAGTTCAAAGTTCTTCTCTCTGAAAATGATACCGGCACCGTCAAGCGTTTCCGGTACGGCGGCAGCGCCGTGGGCGATCACGGGCAGGTCGTGTACCATTGCCTCAAGCAGCGGAATGCAGAATCCCTCGTGGTCGCTCATGCTGAGGAAAACATCGGCCACTTCGAAGTAGGCATTGAGCTGGGCCTGCGTGACCGATCCGGCCAGGCTGACTTCCGCATCCAGTCCGAGCTCACGGCAGCGGGCGAGCAGGAACGCGTAATAGGGTTCACTACCCGCATAGGAGCCGACCTGGATCAAGCGGGCATTCCGATCAACCGACTGCGTATAGACCGCAATCGTGCCGATCAGGTCTTCGATGCACTTGTTGGCAACACAGCGGCCCACAAAGAGGATATTGGTGCGACCGTCGTTGAACTGTCGCGAGACGCGGCGGTCGGGGGAGGTCACCAGTCGGTCCAGGTCGAGCACCAACGGAAGCACGTGAACATCAGTGTAGCCGAAAGCCTCCAGCTCATCTGCGTTGAACTGGCTGTCAGCCAGGTTGATGTCGGCCACCCCGGCCAGGGCCCTGACCTGGTCACGGCCCCGCGCGAGGCTGTCTGCGGTCTGGGGGTTGATCGCCCGGAAGTATTCGGGTGGAGTGACGTTGTGGTACAGCAGCACCTTGCGGCAGGCGAGGGCCCGAAAGGCCTCGTTCACGGGGGATCCTATGGAGAGATGGAGCAACACCACATCCGACGGTGCCGGATTGCACGTGCTGATATCGTGGGCATCCTTGCGCAGTTCGGGCAGGATACGCTTGGTTTCGCAGAAGATCTCTGAAGATAACCCCCAGCCTCGAAAGCAATCGCGCAGAACGCGGGCCTCGTTGCTGATAGCGTCGCCATTGCTGAAGCCGGCAACGAACTGGTGAATGGCTGTAGGGCGTTGGGCTGTCATGGTCGTGTCAGTCCTGGTCCTTCTTCCTGCGTAGTTTGCGTGCTCGGCGGCGAATCGCGTCCACGTCAACGCCCGTGGCTTCGAGCTTCCAGGCAGCCGATTGGTTGTCGGGGTCCTGCATCACGCTTTGAGTCCAATAATGCCGTGCTTCGTCCGGCGCGTCCAGCGCATCATACACATCGCCCATGTGCTCGTTGATGATGGGGTCATCCGGCATGACTTCCAGAGCCTTCTTGAGTTCATCCCTGGCCGATGCGTAGTCGCCGTTGCGGTAGTGAACCCAGGCCAGCGTATCGATATAGGCCGGACTCTTCGGCCGGATTGCGAGCGCACGCACAACGTACGCCATGGCCTGTTCCAGGTTCTGATTGCTCTCGGCCCACAGGTAAGCCAGGTAGTTGAGCGCCTGGTCGGAACCCGGATAGAGTCCAACACATTCTTCAAACGCCTCTTCGGCCACGAGTGAGCGGCCAACGCGGTCGGCGGCGGCACCGAATGTGATGTAGAATTCCATCGAGAGCTTCTGGGAGGGGTTCCGAGCGGTCATCGCCTTGATCGCCGCCAATGTCTGGTAGGCATCCAGGGGGCGTTCGGCGGCGCTATAGGCCAGGGCCAGAGAGAAGAGCACGCGTGTGTTCTGCGGGTGTATGGCACGGCCCTTTTCCAATGACGCTACAGCTTCTTCGGTCCGACCAAGGAATATCTGGGTGGCGCCCAGCTTTGTGAAGGTCTCGGCAGGTGGCTGCGAGCGCTGTCCCGCCTCGTGAAAAACGGTGGCCGCACGTTCGGGCTGTTTGATTTCGAGGTAGATCTGTCCGATCAGGTTAAGCAGGGCCGGCGTCACGCTATCGTCATCTGTGTCGCGCAGGAGCAGAAAGTAGCGTAGGGCGCCTGCCAGGTCCTGTTGTCCGACCAGCTGCCGGCCGCGCGTTGAGACCAGCTGCAGCAGGTCGGCATGGGGGGCGATCTCAAGCCCGCGTCGCAGCACGGCGATGGCCGCCTCGTCTGCCTTGTTGTGTATGTGGAGCTTGGCGGCGGTGGCGTAGAGGGCACTTTCGGTGGGGGCAATCTCGATGGCTTTCTCTATGTTGGTGAGCGCCTTGTCGACCTTGCCGGCGATCTGGCAGGTTACAGCCAGGTCAACGAGTGGTTCCAGCTCACCCGGATTGTGACGGCAGGATTCCTCGAGAGCGGCAATTGCCTTGGACGGCTGTCGCCGCATCAGGTAGCCCACGGCAATCTTGGAATGGATACGGTGGCGGCCCGGGTCATAGTCGGACGCGAGCTCGAACTCGCGGATGGTATCGGGGCTGTTGGCACCACGGTCCTGCTCGAAGAAGGAGCCGAGCGCAAAGTGCGCCAGCGCGGCGGCGGTATCCTGCTCGGCCGGAGTCAGAGCCAGGGGAGCCGTTCGCGTGGGCGCACGGTGGGTACGGCATGCACCGACCAGCATGAGCGCGCCAAAGAATACGATGCGAGCCCGCATAGCGGCATGCCTTGTCGCCGGGACGGGACGGTTTACGTCCCGACCGCGGCGGTTGTTACGGCAAGAGAGGTGACTACTTGTTCTTGTGCCGATCAGCACGTTTACGCTTGCGGTATTTGTGCTTCGTCATCTTCTTGATGCGCTTCTTCTTGATTGAACCCACGTGTTCTCTCCCTTGCCTGCCCCAGGCGTCAGGCGATGACCTTGTTGAGCGGCAGCTCAATAATGCCTTCAGCCCCAGCCTTCTTCAGTTGCGGGATGATCTCCCGCACTACCTTCTCTTCCACAACCGTTTCAATGGCCACCCACTCGCTCTCTTGCAGGTGGTTGACCGTAGGCGCGTGCAGCGAAGGGAGGATGTTGGTCAACATCTCCACGTCGGCTGCCTTCGCATTCATCTTCAGCAGCACCTTACTCTCCGCGGCAAGCGCGCCGGTCAGGAGCAGGGCCAACTGTTCAACCTTGCTGCGCTTCCAGGGATCCTCCCAGGCTGCGCGGTTGACGATGAAACGGGTTGTGGACTCAATAACCGTTTCGACAATACGTAAATTGTTGGCACGCAGCGACGAACCCGTCTCGGTCAGCTCCACGATGGCGTCGACCAGCTCGGGGCACTTCACTTCGGTGGCGCCCCACGAGAATTCGACGGTCGCATTCACGCCGTTGTCAGCCAGGTAGCGCTCGGTCAGGCCCACGGCTTCCGTGGCGATACGCTTGCCTTCCAGATCCTTAACGGAGGTGATATCCGACGCTTCGGGTACGGCCACGACCCAGCGGACCGGGCGGAATCCCTGCTTGGCATAGAGCAGCTCGCAGACTTCGATCACGTCGGAGTCGTTCTCCACAATCCAATCGTGCCCGGTAAGACCCGCATCCAGCACGCCGTGTTCGACATAGCGGCTGATTTCCTGGGCCCGAATCAGGCGTGAGTCGAGCTGTGGATCGTCAATATTGGGCAGATAGGACCGTGAACTGGTGCGAATATTGAAGCCGGCCTTCCTGAAGATCATGAAGGTCGATTCCTGCAGGCTGCCCTTCGGCAGGCCCAAAACCAGTTGTTTGTCTGTGTCGCTCATCGTTTCCAATTGCTCCCTAAAAAACAGGAACGTGGGATAGTAGGGCAATTGCGCGCCGACGTCTACCCTGTAAATGGGGAAAACGCTAAAGAATTTCTACCCGTCGACCGACGATCCTGAGCCGGTCGGCGGCGAGGAGGCGCAGGGCTTCCGGATAGGCCTTATGTTCTTCGACCTGAATGCGCGCGTGCAGCGTCTCGGCCGTGTCGTCCGGCTCGACCGGCACACAGCGCTGCACAATAATAGGGCCCGTATCCGTGCCTTCGTCAACGAAGTGTACCGTGCAGCCTGCCACCCGGGTGCCGTAGTCGAGGGCCTGTTTCCAGGATGCAACCCCGGGAAAGGCCGGCAGCAGGGCGGGGTGGATGTTGAGAACGCGGTGTGGGAAGGCGGCCAACATGGCGGGTTTGACGATGCGCATGAAGCCGGCCAGAACGACACACTCGGCGCCATAATCCTTCAGCACGCGGATATACTCCTGCTCCGCATCGCCTTCCAGCTTGGTCTTGAAGGGGGCGCCGCTGATGTACTGGGCGGGGATCCCGTGCGTGGCGGCGCGCTCCAGAATGCGGGCATCCTCGACATCCGTCAGCACACACACCACCTCGGCATCCAATGTGCCGGCTGCGATAGCGTCGATGATCGACTGTGCATTGCTGCCGCTACCCGACCCCAATACACCAATCTTCAGTTTCTGTCCTGTGGCCATGCCTTATCTCCTGGCCTGCCGAGCCGTCTTGTCGCGCCGCAGCCCATAGGGCGTAGGCGGAAGCCTCGCGGCGCGACACATCGCAAAGCTGGCCTGCCAAGCCGTAGTCTCGCAGCGCGACACATCGTCCGCCTCCGCATTCCTCGCAAGCTCGGAATGACTACGGCGTGACAGCCTTCGCTCTCCGCTGCGCTGCGAGCGAAGGCTGGTGGGCGATGAGGGACTTGAACCCCCGACAACCTGGGTGTAAACCAGGTGCTCTAGCCAACTGAGCTAATCGCCCGCTCAATGAAGGGCAGGCATGGTAGATGACTGGCAGGCAGGCTTCAAGTCTGGATTGAGCGTTTTGCGTAGCAGTGCAAGAACGCCTGATGCGCTCCTTCCTCGTCACGTGCTCGCTCTTCCTGCTACGCTCTCCCATAGACCTACAAAATTTTGCGTTGCACATCGCACAATAATAGGGACTGCTTGAACGTCTTTAGATAAAGGAGTCTGGGAGGATGACGGTACTGTCGAAACAGCGGAGGGTGGGTATCACGCGGTTGGAGGTGGTGTTTGGCGTCACGATTGTGGCGCTGATCGCTGTCTTTGTCCTGCTGCTTGGCCCGCGGGAGAACCGGGGAACAGACTCGGGGGCATCGGCGGATGAGTTGGCGTCTGACGATTCGGTGTCCGCATCCTCAGTCTACTCCGGGTCCAACTTCGCCTACGATGACGGGGATCTGTCATCAGCCGACGATTACGCCGCAGGCAATAACGCAGCCGCGGACATGATGGCGTGGGAGCGGGAGCTGTCCCGCGAAGCGGCCAATCGCGCACCCGCCACAACGTCCGTGGCTACGCGCGACGCGGTCGTGGTCGGCACGGAACTGCGTGCGTACTTCGGTAAGGCGCTTCCCGCCGAGGGTGCTCCGAACTGGGATCGCTTCATCGCCCTCTCCCGCGACCTCGATGCCGGCCTGTTCCCCGAGGCCTGGAGCCTGCTCCAGGAGCAGCCCTGGTCGCGCGCCAAGGACGAGGCGGTCGAGCTGTTTGTACTGCAGTGGTCTTCGCGTGACCCCGAGGCCGCCATTGAGTTTGCCATGACAATCGGAAGCAGCCGCCAGCGGCACACCGTACTCGCGACGGCGACGGAGGCATGGGCAACCCGTGACCCGGAAGGCGCGCTGGCCTGGTACCACGGGCGGATAGCCGACGGGTTGAAGCCGGTCGGTCAGTCCCATTTTCTCGAGGGACTCTACGCCAGCGCTCCTGACACAGCGCTTGCGCTGATCTGGGAAATGGATGACCTGCGCAGACAGGAGGGACTGCTCCGCGCCCTGTTCCTGTCCTCACGCGAGGAGCATGAGCAGGGGGCTGCGCAGCTCAAGAGCATGTTCGACCTGTCCGAAGATCCCGCCCAGCGCGAGATGCTGGCCCGCATGGTCGCGGGCACCTGGGCCGCCGATGATCCCATGCGCGCCATCGCCTGGGCTTCCGAGCTGGAGGATGAGCCCGACGTGCAAGAGCGCGTCATTATGACCGCCCTGCAGAGCTGGGGGCGGCGCGAGCCGGGGACGGCCATGGAGTGGCTGCTGGAGCAGGAGCTGCCCCAGACGAGCCGGGGCGCCGTCTATCACATCGCCAAGAGTTGGTCGCGCGACAATCCGGCCGGGCTTCGCGAGTGGGTGCGGGAGGCATCCCCCTCGCACACGCGCGACACGGTTATCGCCTCACACGTCCAGGATCTGCGCTACCGCGATCCGGCCACGGCCCTGCGGGTGGCTGAACAGATGACCAACGAGAAGGAACGCTACAAGCTCATGTCTTCCGTGGCCGACCGTTGGATAAGGTCCGACCGCGCCGCCGCGGCGCCCGCCATCCTCAGCTCCGGCATGCCCGACGCGATGAAGCGCAAGTATGCTATGCAGCTCATTCCTAAGGGCCAGAAGGTGGGCGGAAGGAAGAAGGGCGACAGGAAGAAGCCATCGTCCTGACCCTGCAAACTGCCCGTGTGGACGCCACACTCTCAATACCACTTGCGCCCTCTACCCAAGTGGCCGAAAGGACTATCCAATGAGCAGCGTGTGCCGCCGCCGAAGGCCATGCTGACGTGGTGGTGGCCGCTCTCCTGGCCGCCGGTGCCGATCCCGGCATGCAGGATGCCGACGGCGACAGCGCACGAGACTTCGCTACTCAACGTGGGCACACGGCCCTCGCGGAGCTGATTGCCGAGGCCCAGGAAGCAGGAAAGACTCGGTCGGAGTAAGTTGAACGCTTGCCCGGCATGTGACATACTGCAGCCATGACTGCAACACGCTCCGCTCTCTCTCGTCGACAGTTTATCGGACTGTCCGGCGCCACGGCCGCTGTGACGGTCGTTGGCGGCTGCGCGACCAATCCGGTCACGGGCCGGCGCCAGCTTATGTTCCTTTCCGAGTCCGCTGAGATCAGCATGGACAAGGAACGTGCCCCCCATCAGTTCTCCGCGGACTACGGTGCCCTGCAGGATGCACGGCTGGCCCAGTATGTCAGCGAAGTCGGCTCCAAACTGGCCGTCAAAACGCACCGACCCGACATGCCGTATGACTTCCAGTCGCTCAATGCCAGCTATGTGAATGCCTATACCTTCCCCGGCGGCAGCATGGCCGTGACGCGTGGCATTCTGTTGGGCATGGAGAACGAGGCAGAATTGGCCGCCGTGCTGGGTCATGAGTTGGGACATGTGAATGCCCGGCATACCGCCCAACGCATGACCAAGGGGCTGCTGTCCCAGGCCATCGTCGCGGGGGTGACCATGTACATCGCCGAGGAGCACGAGAAGTACGCGTCGTTGGCGTACGGACTGGGTGGAATCGGTGCCGGAGCGTTGCTGGCCCGCTACAGCCGTGGCAATGAGAGGGAGGCCGATGCGCTGGGCATGGAGTACATGACCCAGGCGGGGTATTCCCCGCAAGGCATGGTGGGTCTCATGGATATGCTGAATGGCCTGCACAAGCGCAAGCCGGACCTGCTCCAGCGGATGTTCTCGTCGCACCCGATGAGCTCAGAGCGGTATGCCGATGCCATGGCGGCCATGAATGGCAAGTACAACGTCGCTCGCTCGCTGCTGCTTGGCCGTGAGCGTTACATGGACATGACTGCCGGCCTGCGGAAGATTGAGGGCGCCATCAAGCTGCTGCAGGATGGTGATCTGGCCATGATGAAACAGAAGTTCGATCAGGCCCTGGTCGCGTACACAGGGGCTCTGAGGATTGCTCCGAAGGATTACGCCGGCCTGCTCTCAATGGCCAAATGCCAGATGGCGCTGGGCAAGAAGAAGGAAGCGCAGAGATTCGTCGAGCGGGCCCAGTCCGTCTATCCGGGTGAGCCGCACGCGGTCCATGTTGCAGGCATGGTGAGCCTCGCCTCGCGCCAGTTCGCCGCCGCCCACGCCGCCTTCGCCGCCTATGACAAGGCGCTGCCCGGCAATCCCAGTACCGCGTTTCACGACGGTACGGCATTAGAGGGTATGGGCCGCAAGGAAGATGCCGCCCGCCGCTACGCCCACTATCTGCGCGCTACACAGCAGGGCAAAGAAGCCCGGCACGCCCACCAGCGACTCATCGACTGGGGCTACATCAAGCCCGCTCCCGCAGGGCACGCGGAGTAAGATGTGCTACGGGGTGAAGCCTTGCTGCGCTGCGAGCGAAGGCTGGTGGCGAGACCCAGAATTGAACTGGGGACACGTGGATTTTCAGTCCACTGCTCTACCAACTGAGCTATCTCGCCATGTCTTTCTGTCAGTAGTGAGACTACTGACCTCATCCGTTTGGCTTGCGCCGCAGTGGACCACTGCTTCCGCCTTCGCCCTTCGGGCTACGGCGGACAAGCTACCAACTGAGCTATCTCGCCGTGATGGAAATGGCCCGCAATGTACCGTGCTCAGGTATCGGAATCAACACCTTTTTGGTCTGGCCCGACTTGTCGTTGTTTGGACTGCTTCTCATGTACCAGGTGTCGTATTCCCTGCACGGGATGGTGCAGGAGCATGCGGGGGCCGGCGTAGCGCATGACGGCGGTGATGCGTTCGCGCATGGCGGGCTTGTAGCAGTGGGTGGGGCACTGGCGGCAGGTGGGTTTGTCTTCGCCATAACGGCAGCGCGCCAGGCGTTCCTTTGCATAGGCCAACAAGGCGCTACAGTCCTCGCAGAGCGGGTCTGTGTGACCATGCCCTTTGCAGAACAGGTGGATCATCGCCTCTATCGTGTTCTGTTCCTTCTGCAGGCTCATGCGTGTAGACTCATATCGCCGGCACTGTAGACGAAGAGAACGTTTGGCAGCCCTATGACCTGTGCTTTCATCTGATCGAGCATGCCCGTCTCCTGCTCACGGGGATCGGGTAGTCCCAGGATGACGAGAGCAGCAGTGGCGCTCTCGCGCTGCAGCACCGAGCTGAAGTCGCCGTTGTCGATGACGACGACGGGGTCGCACGGAATACGGACATCCTCGGAAAGTTCGTGCAGATGGGTCAGCGTCTCTTCACGTCCCGCCTCGCTCTTGAGCATACGCACGATGCGTATACGTCGCCCTCGCATATCAGGGTCACTGCAGAGCAGGTGGGCCAGCAGGAGCATCAGGTGCCCGTTGCTGCCTTTGCCCTGCCACCAGATGTCGATCGAACCCGGCCGCAGGGCCCAGATGTCTTTGGGCGGCTGGTGGCTGTAGAAGACCGCCATGCTTCGGCCAAGACGGGCAACGGTGCGCATGTCCTCTTCGAAGATGGCATCACGCTCCGGATTGGTGTTCCAGCCGAACAGCACCATGTTTGGGCGCAAGGCACCGAGTCCGCAACACTGGATCAATGAGGAGATACCTTCGGTCAGTCTTGGTGCGATGGTAACAACGGGGAAAGCTTCCAGGTTGTTATCGGCCACGAGCTTTCTCAGGGTGCGCTGTACATTGCCGTGTCGATCCAGTAACTCAGCCGGCGAACCCACGAGCACGTTTCCAAGCATCAGGAGTCCATGCTTGCCGGCCAGGCGCTGCCCCATGGCTGCTATATAGAGGCGTTCCCGACTGCTGCCACCGAGTACAAGAATGGCCGGTCGCCAGTTCCTGATGTGATACTCACTCTGCTGTAGCGCCAGCAGGTTGCGCCGGACACGTTCGAATATGGTCCCGCTGACCACGTCCCCCCACGATGTTGTCAGCCGCTGACGTCGCAGCGTCAGATAGATGGCGCTCATGGTGATGACGGCCATGATGGCCCAGTAGGGGCTGATCAGGAGCATGACGGCACCGCAGAAAAGCGCACCGGCGAGTGAGACCAGCCAATGGCACCAACGGAACGTGGGGCGATAACTCGGGTTGCCGCTGAACCCTTCGAAGAACGTCGCGAGGTTGATCGCCCCGTACGTGATCATGAAGAACATGGTTATGACTGGAGCAATCGCATTCAAGTCGCCCAGCATGACGCCCGCCTGGGCGATGGCGAAGGAGAGTATGGTTGCCCGCCGTGGCTCACCGGCATCGCCGCTGCCCTTGGCGAAGAAGCCGAGCAAGGGCAGTACCTTGTCACGCGCCAGGGCCTGGAGAATCCGTGGCGCTCCCATCATGCTGCCCAGGGCCGAGGAGAGCGTGGCGGCCAACACGCCCAGGATGATGAGAAGCGAAACCAGTGCGCGCTTGGATACGATCATTGAATCGGCGAGCAGGTCGGCGCGCGGCACCGCTCCCCCAAGCAGAAAGGCGAACGAGATGTAGACGATGCCTGTGAAGAGGATGGCCAGCAAGGTGCCGCGCGGTATGGCCCGTCCCGGATCTTTCAGGTCGCCGGACATGTTGGCACCCGCCATGATGCCGGTGACGGCGGGAAAGAAGAGCGCAAACATGGTCCAGTAGTGCTCGCCGGTGGCATAGCTGCTGGACCAGTTGGCGTTGAGAAGCGCGGGGTCCCATGCGCGCAGTGCCCCCGCAACAAAAGATGCAATGGCGAGCATAAGAAGGCCCAGGATCCCATACTGAACCTTAATGGTCCATCCCGCGCCGATATAGACACACACAAATACCACCACGTTCACAACAGTGGCTACGAGCCGTGGCGCGGCGGCAAAGGCGGGCACCACGGCCAGCAGTGCTTCCGTGAAACCAATGACATACAATGCCACTGCGATGGCCTGAGAGATGTAGAAGACCACACCAATCGCGCCGCCGAACTCGATTCCAAGCGACCGGCTGATCAGGTAGTAGGCGCCGCCCCCCTTAACCTGGGTGTTCGTAGCAATGGCGGAGAGCGAGAGGGCGGTGAGTGTCGTGATGAGCTTGGCGGTGAGCACAATCAGGATGGCGCGGAGTATGCCGGCATTACCGACCACTTCGCCGAAGCGCAAGAACATGATCACGCCGAGGATCGTCAGTGTGCAGGGGGTGAACACACCGCCGAATGTTCCGAATCGGGCGGCAGCGCTCTTTTCTTCAGGTTGTTGTGCCATATGGCAACACCCTCCATGTTTCCCGGGGCCGGTCTATTTGCGCCAGAACCTTGGAAGCAAGATAATCAGAACCGTATAGAGCTCGAGGCGGCCTAGCAACATGAATACGGTCAGAAGCACCTTCCCCACGGCAGGAATGGCGGCGTAGTTCTCTACCGCACCCACGCCGCCGAGTCCCGGACCGATATTCCCCAATGTCGCAATGACGGAGGAGAGGGCCGTCTGCAGGTCGGGCGTGAAGAACGACATGATCAATGTGCCTATTGCAAACACCAGGACAAAGACAATGAAGAAGGCGGCTATATGTGAGACGACATCGGGTGATACGGGGTCGCGCCCGATCTTAACCTTCATGACGGCCTGCGGCTGCATGAAGAGGCGAATTTCACGCAGGACCTTTTTGAGTACCACGAGAACCCGAATGTTCTTCATGCCGCCCCCGGTCGACCCGGCACAGCCGCCGACGAACATCAGCAGGATCAGTATGACCTTGGATGCCCCCGGCCACAGATCGAAGTTCTCGGTGCAGAACCCGGTGGTGGTCATGATGGAGGTCGACGTGAAGAAGGCGACACGCACGGACTTCCAGAACGACGGGTAGATGCGTCCGTAGACGTTGGCAACGACTACGGCGGTGGCTGTCAGCCAGACGCCCAGGTAGAAGCGGAACTCGGGGTCTTTGAAGTAGCAGAGCGGGCTGCCGCGCAAAGCCCGGTAGTTGAGTGCGAAGTTGGTGCCGGCCAGGAACATGAAGACAATGATCACGACCTCGATGTAGACGCTGTTGTAGGCCGCCACACTGGCGGTTCGCGTAGAGAATCCTCCCGTGGCCAGCGTGGCGAAGGAGTGGCAGAAGGCATCAAACCAGTCCATGCCGCCGAGACGCAAAAGTCCGGCTTCGCTCAGGCAGAGCAGTATGTAGACACCCCAGAGAAGCTTGGCGGTCGTGGCGATACGGGGTGTGAGCCGGTCTTTGGACGGACCGGGCATCTCGGCGCGGTAGATCTGCATGCCCCCTACACCGAGAAAAGGGAGAATGGCAACGCAAAGCACAAGCACACCCATGCCGCCAAAGAAGTGCGTCATCGCACGCCAGAACAGGACACCACGCGGGAGCTGCTCAAGATCTGTCAGCACCGAGGCCCCGGTAGTTGTGAAGCCGGACATGGTCTCGAAAACGGCCGACACCGGATCGGCGATGACCCCTGTCAGAAGGTAGGGCAGTGCACCGAAAAGGGATGCGACCACCCAGCCCAGGGCAACGATGCCGAACCCGTCACGACGTGAAAGATCGACCGACCCCCGGGTGGTGGCAAACATGATGACACCGGAAAGAGAGACGATGGCGGCGGAGATGAGCAGGCCGACCTGTGTGGTAATGGGATCGGCGTAGAGCTTCGCTATTCCGGCACACAGGGCAATGGCGAGCCCCAGCACGACCAGCATGACTGAAATCAGATGGAATACAGGCCTGGGGTTCACAGTCCGGTTCCTTTAGCTTCTTGTCTCAGAATTACGTCTGTATAACTGGCGTGTCATCCCGAGCGAAGTCGAGGGATCTCCGCCCAAGCAAGGGTCTGAGATTCCTCGGCTTCGCTCGGAATGACAAACTTACGGATTCAAAAAACTGACATTGCGTGACAGGACTCTAGCTTCTGAATGTGCTCTGAACGCGCTCTACGTCATCTGTCCGACAGAAGATCACGAGCTGGTCGCCTGCCTGGATGATCAGGTCACCACTGGGAATGTGAATCACATCGCCTCGCAATACCGTGGTCAACACACAGTCTCCCGGCATCTTCAGTCTGCTCACTTCCTTGCCTGCCCAACGGTGACCTTTGCGAACCGCCACGTGAATCAGTTCGCCCGCAGCACGATGCAGTTGTGCCGCCGATCGCACATTGCGGCCGCGTACAAAGTGGAGGATGGCGTTCACCATGGACTGGTGTGAGCTGACGACCCGGTCAAGCAGGCCCAGGCTTCGGATCACAGGCACGTAGCTCACGGTCGAGACTTGGGCCAGCGTCAATACGGCTCCAAGTCTGTGTGCCAGAATGCAACTGATGATGTTCAGTTTCTCGTCACCGGTGATGGCAACGAAAGCGGCGTTTGCCCCCACGCCGGCGTCGGTAAGAATCTCACGATCGGATGCATCTCCATGGAGGACGAGGGTCTTGTGCAAGGTATCCGAACAGGTTCCGGCGCGTCCTTCATCACGTTCGATCAGAACAACGGGCGTGCGTTCTTCTTCCAGCCGGTCGGATAGCCCGAGCCCGAGCCCGCCTCCGCCGGCGATGACAATCTTCTCCAGGGGACGTCTCGCGGGATACATCCAGTCGAGCGTGGCCGATACCTCCTCGGGTCTGACGGCTACATACAGATCATCGCCCACCTCCAGGCACGTGTCGCCACGGGGCAGAATCAGCTCATCACCACGCAGAATCGCAATGAAGCGGAGATTCGACATCATGGGATCGGAGCGCAGTAACTCTAGTGGTCCCTGCAGGAGCGGTGTGGTTTCACAAACGCGTACACCGGCAATCGTCACGCGCCCATCCAGTAGCTCCAGTGACTCGGTCAGGCCGGGGTGCCGCAGGATGTCGTGGATCTCGCGGCTGAGCTCCTCATTCTGGCTGATCAACAGATCGACCCCAAGTTGTTTGAAATCGAGCAGGGAGGAACGCTCGAAGGCGGGATCGGCTACGCGTGCGACAGTATTGCTTACACCGGCGGCATGGGCGTATTGGCAGGCGACGATGTTCACCTCATCCATACTTGTTACCGCAACCAGGAGATCTGCCTTGGAAAGTTCCGCCCGCTCCAGTACGTCAGGTGACGCCCCGTGGCCAAGGACCGTCATAACATCAAGATGTGCGTCAAGAGCGGCAAGCTGCCCTGCCGCCCGGTCCACCACGACCACATCATGTTCCATGTCGCAGAGCTTCGCGGCCAGGTTGCGCCCGGTGTTTCCCGCTCCAATAATCAGAATCCGCATCGTTTATCCTCTCGAAATGTCCAGTGAAGCCATCTGCAATTCGCCACTACAGCCACTTCTTGCGCTTGAAGAAGATAGCCATACCGGTGGCTGTGGCCAGCATAATGCCCCAGACCATCGCGTACCCCAGTGGCCACTTGAGTTCGGGCATGACTTCGAAGTTCATTCCGTAGATGCCCGCAATGAACGTGAGCGGCATGAAGATGGTGGCAATGACGGTCAAGACGCGCATCACTTCGTTCATCCGGTTGCTGACGATCGTCATATAGATGTCGAGCGTGCCGGAGAGCATGTCACGCAGCGATTCCAGGTTGTCGATAATCTGGATCGTGTGACCGTAGACGTCGCGCAGGTAAGGTGCCAGCTTGGCATCGATCAGCTTGCTTTCATCCGACTCCAGGTTGCCCACCAGCTCGCGTAGCGGCCACAGGCACTTGCGCAGGTATACCATTTCGCGCTTAAGCCCATGAATCTCGGTCAGCGTTTCAGGCTTGGCCTTGGCTGTCACGGCATCGTGCAGCGCTTCGATCCGGTCGCCCAGCGCTTCCAGAACAGTGAAGTAGTTGTCTACCACGGAGTCGATCAGCGAGTAGGCAAGGTAGTCGCAGCCCATGTTGCGAATGCGCCCGGCTGACGTGCGAATGCGTTCACGGACGCGGTCGAAGACATCGTCTTCAACTTCCTGAAATGTCAGCACGTAGTTGGGACCGAGGACCAGGCTGACCTGTTCAGCCACCACGCCATCGTCGTTTTCGGGACGGTAGAGCATCTTGAGCGCCATGAAGATGTAGTCGCCGTGATCCTCCATCTTGGGCCGCTGGCCGGTGTTGGCGATGTCCTCCAGGACAAGGGGGTGTAGATCGAACATATCGCCGATCTCCTGGAGCAGGTCGGTGTCATGCAGTCCAACCACGTTGATCCAGGTCACTGTGGACTTACCGACATAGGCCTGGCACTCGCCGGCAGAGGCCAGCAGCTGCTCTCTGATCTCCCCATCGCTGTAGTCGATCACGCTGATCTGGGTCTGTTCAACCCGCTGATCACCGAGATAGACAACAGTCCCTGGCGGCAACCCGGCCACGCCGGAGTGTTTCTTAAGAAGACTATCCATGACATCTCTCCTGTCCCGGCGCAGTCTGGCATAGGGCGGGACACCAAAACCAGACGAAAAGGGCTACCTCATCAGGCGTAATTCATTGATCCGGGGTCCAGAATCCGGTAGACATGAGCCACGTATGATTAGCTACTTGGATGGAACGATTGCTCAGAAGCAGCCGACGCGGCTGGTATTGGATGTGGGCGGGGTGGGGTATGAGGTGCTTATTCCTTTATGTACCTATGACCGCCTGCCCGCCACGGGCGAGCGCTGCAAGGTGTTGACGCACGATTATGTCCGCGAGGATTCACGTCAGCTTTTCGGGTTTATGACCGATGATGAGCGCGACACGTTCCGCATGCTGCTGGGAATCAGCGGGATTGGTCCCAAGATTGCGCTCAGTGCCCTCAGCGGCCTGTCGGCGCGCGAGCTGAAGGCGGCTGTCGTCGAGAGCGATGTCAAACGGCTCAGCTCTATTTCGGGTATCGGTAAGCGTACGGCCGAGCGGATGATCGTGGAGCTGCGCAGCCGGATCAAGCCGGGCGAGGCGTTGGAGGCGGTGGCCGGTGGCGACCCGGGGTCGCCCGACAACATTCGCCTGCGTGACACGGTGCTGGCGCTGATTGCGCTGGGCTACCAACAGGAGGCCGCACGCAAGATGGCCACACAGGCGCTGAAGGGTGGCGATGACCTGGGTGTGGAAGAGCTAATCAAGCGGGCCCTGGGAGGGAAGTAGCGTGAGTGATGACCGAACACTGGGGACCCTGAATACGCCTGATGCCGATTTCGAGCTGAGCGTACGGCCGACCCGGTTTGAGGATTTTGCCGGACAGGAGAAGGTCAAAGAGCGCCTGGAACTGGCCGTCGATGCGGCGCGCCAGCGCGAAGATGTGCTCGATCATGTGCTCCTGTCAGGTCCCCCGGGACTCGGTAAAACCACGCTGGCCTACATCATCGCCGAGGCGATGGGGAGCGCTATCAAGGTTACCTCCGGTCCAATTATCGATAAGCCGGGCGATCTCGCCGGCCTTTTGACCAACCTGGAGCGCGGTGATGTGCTGTTCATCGACGAGATTCATCGCATGCAGAAGACCGTTGAAGAATATCTCTATGCCGCGATGGAAGATTTTGTTCTCGATATCATGATCGACCAGGGCCCTAATGCGCGCTCCGTACGCATCGAGTTGCCTCGCTTTACGCTGGTGGGTGCCACTACCCGTAGCGGACTGATCTCGTCGCCACTGCGCTCACGTTTCGGAATCACAGACCGGTTGGACTATTACGATGCGGCCAACCTGCAGCACATTGTGGAACGTACCGCCCGGATCCTCGATATCGAGGTGGAGTCGGAAGGATCGTTGGAGATCGCACGCCGCTCACGCGGTACGCCGCGTATCACGAACAACCTTCTGCGCCGCGTACGCGACTATGCCCAGGTGCGTGCGGATAACCGCATCACACGGGAGGTCGCCGACAAGGCACTGGCCATGCTCGATATCGATGAGCAGGGCTTGGACGACATGGACAAGCGTATCCTCGATACCATCATCCACAAGTTCTCGGGCGGCCCGGTGGGACTCAATTCGCTCGCGGTATCGGTGGGTGAGGAAGCCGACACGATCGAGGATGTCTACGAACCCTACCTGATCATGGAAGGCTACCTCAAGCGCACCGCCCAGGGGCGGGTGGCGACGGATCTGTGCTACGATCGCCTTGGACTCAAGCCAACGGGTGCGCAGCAGCGACTGCTCTAGTCAGCCCTGGTAACAGCGTCTGTCTCGGATGTACTTCACAGACCCGCTTCCCGGTTCATGATCTCCCATGCCTTCTCGAGATAGAATCTGTAGTTCTCTAATGGTGTTCCGTTCGGGATTCTGTGATCCAGCGCAAGCACGCATCCGCCAGTCTTGACCATTGGCGGAATCTTGTACTCAAGCTCGTCCACAATCTCCTGCTTGGACCGGCGAATGACATGCTTGTCGATTCCGCCGTAGAAGGCCAATCGTGTGTCGTACTGCTCGCGGATCTTGACGATGTCCATGTTGGCGGCCGGTTCCATGGGGTGCATGCAGTTCACTCCGGCATCCAAGAAGGCGTCGATCACTGCGTTCATGTCTCCGTCACTATCCTGATCAAACAGCCTCGCACCACGGCTCTGGAGGAGATCCCATGCCTTTCTGTAGTAGGGGGCGATGAACTCCTTTATCTGTAACGGCCCGGCAAGCGGGCCAGATTTTCCCGCCATGTCTTCGTGCACGAAGAGTCTATCGATCTGCACTGCCGAGGATACCGTATCGAGCACTCTGAAGGCCGTATCGCCGATAGTCTCCAAAATGTCATGGATCAGTTCCGGCTGTTCATAGTATGCGATGCACAACTCCTCTTCACCGAGGAGCTGGCGGGGCTCATCGAACCCGCCCGGGATGTTGACGCCGACAACTCTGTCCTGCTCTCGAATCTTCCGAGCCGTGGCTTCCCAATCGCCGGCAAGACGTTCTTCTGAAAACTCATACCACGGCTTGATCTTCAGCCAATCGTCCATGGTCTTGACGGGATAGTCCAGGGGCAGCGCAAGTGTCGCCGTTTCTTTGGGGAGTTTCATCGTCCGCCCCAGTCCATCGCGCCAGATCTTGTGTTCCGTGGTCTCCTCGATAAGCTGTTCCGGATAGCCTCCGCTCCGGCCCGTATTCACAGGCACTCCGCCACGCGCTTCACACCGGTAGGTAAATGCGGAGAAGTCCAGCTCTTGCGGTGTCGCTCCTTGTTCCTCCCATTCCTCTTTCAGTCCCAGAAGTGGTCCGAATATCTCCGTGAAGAGGGGGCGCTGGTTGGCTTTGAACGTCATGTGGTCCAAGTATTCCTCGCGCCCCACAGATGGGGTCTTGCGGATAGCCAGGTCAGCGTGTGTCGTCCATTTTAGCTTTTGCATGGTGATGCCTTTCTCGGAACCGACCGTAGCACTGGGTGTCTCAGAAAGTCCATGCCTATACCTTTACTGTGATCGAATTCCGAGCCCTGGGCCGCATAGGAGGTCCCTCGACTTCGCTCGGGATGACAATGCCCTGGTGTTCTGCGTTGTTATCTGTGTGGGCAGGTTCTTCTGGTATGCTGCCGCTCTGTGCAGGCGTACGGATTCTGAGAGGATTGAATCAACTGGATCTGGCTTCTGATCCTTGGGAAATCAACGGATTGGCGCGTCGATTTGCAGAGCGCGCTTGTTATAGGGGGTATGATGCGGTATCAGTTGCGCTCCCGAGGAAGCTGTCTCTAGCTCTGGTGACGGATATGCAGGGGAGACTTCCCCTGGACTGTGGAGAGATGATGTCTTGGTGTGTGATACATGTGAAACCGCGATGCGAGAAGAAGATCGCGGAGTACTGTCGTGTTCTCGGGGCTGAGAGTTATCTTCCGTTGCGTTCGGAGACCAAGGTCTATCAGCGGCGTAAGGTGACGGTGGAGAAACCGGTGTTTCCCGGGTATGTCTTTGCTTCATTCGACCGGCAGCAGCGCCTGGGTTTGCTGAAGACCAACCAGATTGTGCGCTTTCTGGAGACGGACAACGAGGCAAGCCTGGTCCACGAACTTGAGCAGATCCGCAAAGCGCTGGACGTGGATCCTACGCTGGGAACGGATGCTGCCATCGCCAGGGGCAAGGCCGTACGCATCACGGGCGGCCCCTTCATGGGCGTGGAGGGGTGGGTGCAGACTGTGCGTGGCCAGAACAAGGTCTGCCTGAGCGTCGACATGATCGGCCAGGCGATTGTCGTGGAAGTTGCGCGCGAATACCTCGATCCCATCGACGTGTGATCTGCGCGAAGCGCTTTGGAGTGCGCCGGCTTGACGGCGCTTTCGAAAGCGGCGTCAACCCGCCGCACTCCAGAAGAGGGTTCCTCACCACTCCAGCGTCAGACCATCGTGCGAGACGTGGCAGGTCTCCGGCAGTTTGGCCTGCGTTTCCTCGTGATCGAGGTCGTGGCAGAGGTGGATGATGTAGGACGTCGTGGCGTCGATCCGCTTGAGCAGGGCGATGCTGTCCTCGAGGGTGAGGTGGGTCAGGTGTGGTTTGAGGCGCAGTGCGTCGAGGATCATGACGTCAATGCCATGGAAAGCCTCCACGGCGGCATCGGTCATGGCCGAGCAGTCGGGCACATAACCCAGCGAACACCCCCCGGCGTCGAAGCGGTAACCGAAAATGGTGTTGTGCCCATGTTCGACTTCGACCGGTGTGACCAGCACGTCGCCGATACTGAACGGCGCGCTGACAGCGTGGAACGTAATGCGCGGCCGGTAGAACCCGGTGACGCGTTCGGTTGAGATGTAGTTGAACACGCGCTGCAGATCATTCAGCGTATCCTGCGAGGCGTAGGCAGGGATGATCTGGTCCTGGATCGTGTTGTAGCGCCGGATGTCATCAAAGCCGAAGATATGGTCGGCATGCGAGTGCGTAAAGCAGACCGCATCGACGCGCGGGAGACGGTATTCGAGAGCCTGCTCCCTGAAATCGGGTGGCGTATCGACCTGGATATGCTGCCCGCCGGCCTCAAGATAGAGACTGGTGCGCCGGCGCCGATTGCGCGAGTCCGTGGAGGCGCAGACCGGGCAGCAGCATCCGATGATCGGGGTGCCCGCCGAGGTGCCGGTGCCGAGGAAGATGGCCTTCATGCGGGGACTTTACCACGAAGAACACAGCGCGGCATAGCCGCAACGAAAGAGAATTTGGACAGGATCAACGGGATCAACAGGATAGTCGGCCTCCGGCCGATGGGAAACGTCGCGCGAAGCGCGTCCCATCCTGTGGATCCTGTAAATCCCGTCAAAAACAACAAGACTCTACCGGATAGTAGTACGAAAAGGAAAAAGCAAGGCCGGACATTGCTGTCCGGCCTTGTCTTGGTTCCGTTGTTCGTTCCCGTCTACTTGGTAAGGTATTCCATCAGCTTGCTGATCTGGTCGCCGTAGGCTACTACGACGCCGGAGAACACCACACTGACCATGGTCATGAGCTTGATCAGGATGTTCAGGCTGGGGCCGGAGGTGTCCTTGAACGGGTCGCCGACGGTATCGCCCACCACGCCGGCCTTGTGCGGATCGGAGCCTTTACCGGTAAGCGGGTTGGCCTGGCCGTCATCTTCGGGATGATAGGTCTTCTCATCCTTCTCGATCGACTTCTTGGCGTTATCCCATGCACCACCCGCGTTGTTGAGCATGCAGGCCAGCGAGAAGCCACAGGTTAATCCGCCGACCAGCAGGCCAATCACGCCTGCCACGCCGAGGATGATACCCACGGCCACGGGAACGACAATCGCAAGCACGCTGGGCACCAGCATCTCTTTCTGTGCGCCCTTGGTTGAGATCGCCACGCAGTTGGCGTAGTCAGGGGTGCCGGTGCCTTCCATGATGCCCGCGATTTCGCGGAACTGGCGGCGCACCTCGTTGACCATCGCGCCGGCGGCGCGGCCGACGGCCTTCATGGTCATCGCGCAGAACACGAACGCCATCATGGCGCCGATGAAGATACCGCAGAGAAGCTGCGGGTTGAAAACGGAGAGATCGTAAGCCAGCACGAAGTCGGACATGCTCGCCCCGGCGGTCTTGACCACGCGGCTGACGCCCTCGATCCCAGTCGCATCCATGGCGCCCTGGTACTTATCCGTAACAAAGAGGACCTCGCCAATCTGCTTGGCACCGGCGACCAGCGCCTCGTCCACATTGGCCAACTTCATCAGCCAGATGCGGATCTCTTCGAGGTAGGCGGCCAACAGGGCCATGGCCGTGAGGGCGGCCGAGCCGATGGCGAAGCCCTTTCCGATGGCGGCGGTGGTGTTGCCCAGCATATCGAGCGCGTCCGTCTTATGGCGCACGTCTTCACCCAGGCCGGACATCTCGGCGTTGCCGCCGGCGTTGTCGGCGATGGGGCCGTAGGCATCCGTGGCCAGTGAGAAACCGAGCGTGGCGAGCATGCCGACGGCGGCGAAGCCAACGCCGTAGAGGCCCATGGCGAAGTCGGTGAATCCACCGGCAAAACCGAAGGCGGCCATAATACCAACCACGACGGTCAGGGTCGAGAGGCCGGTCGAGAACATGCCGACGGCGAGTCCGTCGATAATGGTCGTGGCCGGGCCCATCTTGGCCTGTTCGGCGATGCCCTGGGTGGGCTTATAGGCATCCGACGTGTAATACTCGGTCAGGAGGCCGATGACACAACCGGCTACGAGGCCGGCCGAGACGGAGCCGAAGATGCCCCAGGTCACGATGCCCATAGCGGCCAGGATGCCGACGACAACCGCGATGGCGCCCGTGCTCACCCACAGCGGGGTGGTGAGGGCTTTCATGAGCGTCTTCATATCGCTCTTGTCGCCGCAGCGCACCATGAGACAGCCGAGAATGGAGATGATGATGCCGATACCGGCCACGATCATCGGGGCCATAACAGCGTTCACGCCGTGCAGCGGGTTGGCTTCGCCGTTGGCGAGTATCATCGGGAGCGCCGCGCCCAGGGCCGCGGTAGCGAGGATGGAGCCACAGTAGGACTCGTAGAGGTCGGCGCCCATGCCGGCCACGTCGCCCACGTTGTCGCCCACGTTGTCGGCGATGGTCGCCGGGTTGCGCGGATCGTCCTCGGGGATGCCGGCCTCGACCTTGCCCACCAGGTCGGCGCCCACGTCCGCGGCCTTGGTGTAGATGCCGCCGCCCACGCGGGCGAAGAGCGCGATGGACGACGCGCCGAGGGAGAAACCCGAGATGATGGCCACCACGCTCTGCTGGGCGTCCATCAGTGACCGGGCGTTGGCCGCGGCGGAGACGCCCTCGGGCACCGCGGTGCTCAGGGCGTCGAACAGGGCGGCGAAGACCAGGTAGAGCACGCCGAGGCCCACCACGGCCAGGCCCACCACGCTCATGCCCATGACGGCGCCGCCGGAGAAGGCCACCATCAGCGCGGGGTTGAGGCCCGTTCGGGCGGCGTTGGTTGTGCGCATGTTGGCCGCCGTGGCCACGCGCATGCCGAAGAAGCCGG
Source organism: Kiritimatiellia bacterium (assembly GCA_030745755.1). Lineage (GTDB taxonomy): Bacteria > Verrucomicrobiota > Kiritimatiellia > UBA8416 > JABMPJ01 > JABMPJ01. The sequence goes on from JASLOA010000020.1 coordinate 69,117, forward strand.
CCAGCCCGGAGCAGACGGCCCCCACCACGAAGGAGACGGCCACGGCCCAGCGGCTCTCGGCCTGCAGGTAGTTGGCCACGCCCAGGGCCGCCGCCATCACCACCACGAAGACGGCCAGCACCCTGTACTCCCGCTTG
>JASLOA010000021.1 GCA_030745755.1 Kiritimatiellia bacterium
GACGCCGCGGACGGTCCGAATCCAGACCGGGTCGCGCGCATCGTCGCCCAGTTTGTTGCGAAGACGCTGGATGTACTTCTTCAAGCCCTCCGCGCCGTCCTGTTCGCCCTCCCAGACGACTCGCTGGATGAACCCCTGCGAGAGCGTGACGTAGCGGTTCTTGGCGAACAGATGGAGCAGCCGGAACTCCGTGGGCGTGAGTTCGAGTCGGGCGGCGCCCAGGTAGACCGCCCGCTCCGACGGGTTGATGAGCAGGTCGCCGCATCGGATCTCGGCGTCTTCGGATCGAGGGTTGCCGTTGCCCGCGCGCCGCATCAGCGCCATGGCCCGCGCGGTGATCTCCATCATGTTGCGAGGCAGGCGGATGTACTCGTCCGCGCCGAGTTGCAACGCTTTGACGACCGTCGACTCGTCTCCTCGCTCATCGGCGACGATCAACGGCACGTCGGTGACATCCCGAACAACCTTGAGGATATCCATCAATCCTATGTCGGGCAGATCGCCCGACACGAATACGATCTCGGGCTCGCAAGCCAGCGCGTCGATCAACCGCCGTCCGTCAGACACCACCGTCGAGGCGGCATCGGGCCAACGCAATCGCAGCGCCAACTCCAGCTCGGTTATGTTCCCATGGTCGCGGGAGACGAAAAGTACCTTCAAACAGCCGGGCTCCGTGACGTGCAGCCATGCAAAACTTTGGCGCATCCGTGGAGCGCCTTTAATTCACTACATCAACCAATCCGCCGCGACCCAAACGTACGCGGGCGGATGCTCCTGGGCGGGAGATCGGAACAACTCACGGCATCCCAAACGACGGTGTCAGGACGCGGCGCCGGTTGATCTCGAGCGACGCCTGCATGTCCTCTTCAATACGCTGGCGCCCAGCGGTTCGATCTCCGTGACAGCCAAAAATGACGTTTCTTGACCGTCCGCTCCGTTGTACCCACCATGCTACCATGGGTTATGATTGCCCCGGCAACAACGCTCTCTCTACTGAAAGGAGATAGCGGTCCATGGGGGTATACGCCTTGGTAAAGACGGTTTCTCGCAGGTTGGAGTCCATCGTGATGTCGCTCACGGACGCCCTGCCGCCGTACAACGTCGTCCAAGGCGCACTGAACTCCAAAGAGACGAGCCCGGACGGCACGTGCTACTTCTACGTCGCGGCGGCAAAGATCGAGGTCGACGAAGCGACCTTCGGCATGCTTGAGGTCGGCGACATGCTGAAGGTGCGCTACACCCGCGGCGACCGAGCGATCAACATAGATCGCTACGTTCCCCTCAACGGCCAAGAGTAAGTCCGACGCGCCTGTCGCCTCATGGGGCTTTGCGCTTTCAGAGCTCCGGCGTCACTCAACCCTCGCCTAACCCACCGGCAATCCCGCATAGACTCTTCGAGACTGTCCGACGGTCAACGCGCCAGAACTGGTGCGGCAGGCAATGGTCGAGGATGCCGATCTTCGTCGTCTTCGACTATCAGGATGTGATCGCGGTGTTCCATTGCGTCGGACCTCCCAATCATCTTATACTTTGTCGGTATCCAGCGGGCAACCCGACACCGGAGCAGCCAGTGAAGTAGGGACACGGGACAAGCCAATCAACGGTGTTGAATTCAGATGCGTCGTGGCGGATTGTGACGGCCGCGTTGACGATCTGCGTAGTCGATCCCGTTCCCATTAACCTGCCGGTGTCTCGCCTGCGAACCGCACACGCGAGACACGGACTGCCTTGGACTTTTCATTCCCCTGGCGCGGTCCGGATTTTCGGGAAACAGGTCGACACGCGAAAAGGAGACACTCGCCGTGTTGGCAGCATCCCTTCAAAACGTATCAAGCTACTATGGCGCGGAGACCGTGCTTCAGGGCGTCACGTTCCAGATTTCGGAGGGGCAGAAACTCGGCCTGATCGGGGCAAACGGCTCCGGGAAGACCACCGTGCTCAGGATCATGGTGGGCCAGCAGGAGCACTCCGCCGGGCAAGTCGTCATCCCTGAAGTAGTTCGAGTCGGCTACGTTCCTCAATTCGTCGAACACGACGCCGACGACACCGCGATCGGCTTTCTGCTGTCCGAATACAACGTCATCGCACAGACATTGCGTGAGCAGGAGCAGCGACTCGAAGACGCTCCGGAGCGCGTGATGTCAGCCGCGCTGTGAGCGTACCAGAAGGCGCGCGACGACTACGACCACGTCGAAGGCGGCCTGTTCCCGCAGCGAGCGCGGTCGATGCTCGACACCATGGGTCTCGCGGGCAAGGCGGACCAGATGGTCGGCTCGATGTCGGGCGGCGAGACGAACGCGCTGGCGCTGGCACGGGCTCTGCTCGCTCAACCCGATCTGCTGATCCTGGACGAGCCCGCGAATCACCTGGACTACCTTGGCGTCGCCTGGCTGGAAGACTTCCTGGCTCGCTTCAAGGGCGCCGTCCTGATGGTCTCGCACAATCGGTACTTGCTCGACAGGGTCGTCGGCGGCATCCTCGAACTCGAAGACGGCAAGGTGACCGCCTACGAGGGCAACTACTCGACGCACCGGGCGACCAAGCTCCGGCAGTTGCTGGCGCAGCAAGCCGACTACCTCGCGAACCAGAAGCGGCTGGCGAGGCTGGAGGCGCTGGTCAAGCGATTCGAACAGTACGCACGCGTCTACGACGACGCGATGTGGGGCAAGCGGCTTCGGGCCAGGCGATCGCAACTTGAGCGCGAGAAGCGTCAGACGGTCGAAAAGCCGGCGCTTGCCGACGCGGGCATCAGCGCCGAGTTCGAAGCGCAAGCCCCGCGAGCGAACATCGCCCTCCAGGTCCGCGGCTACGCCCGAAGCTTCGACGACCTGACCCTTTTCGACGACGCCGACATGGACGTGGCGGGCGGAGAGTCGGTGGCCCTCGTCGGCCCCAACGGCAGCGGCAAGACCACGCTGCTTCGCGACATCGTCGAGAACGGCGACTGGGAGGACGAGCACATCCGCATCGGCCCCAGCATGGAGCTCGGCTACTCGGCGCAGCATCAAGAGGTGCTCGACGACGACAGCACGGTCGTTATGGAAGTCCGCTCCGTCGCGCCGATGTCGAATCAGGTCGCATTCGCGCTGCTGAGTCGCTTTCGGTTCGTGCACGAAGACATGCAGAAACGAGTCGGCGACCTGTCCGGGGGCGAGCGCAACCGGCTTCAACTCGCCAAGTTGATGGCTACGAAACCCAACTTCCTGATTCTGGACGAGCCGACGAACCACCTCGACATACCGTCGCGGGAGGCCGTCGAAGAGGCGCTGGAAGATTTCCCAGGCACGGTGCTAGTCGTGTCCCACGATCGCTACTTCCTGGACAAGATCGTCGACCGCGTCGTCGAGGTCCAGGACAAGCGATTGGTGTCGTACCCCGGCAACTTCACCGAGTTCTGGCGAGCCAGAGGCCGCTCGACGGTCGACGTCGTCGGACGCGTGTCGCAGCGCCGCAGCCGCCGAGAGCCGGACCGCGTCCAACGCGCCGCCGACCGCAAAACCACCGCCGACCTGGAGGCTCGCATCCGCGCGGCGGAGCGGGAGAAGCTCGACCTTGAAGAAGGCCTGGCCAAAGCGTTCTCATCCCACGACCACCGCGCCGGCCGCCGCGCCAAACGCCGACTCGACCGAGTCACCGCCCAACTCGAGGATCTGTACGCGAAGTGGACGGCGCTGGGGTAGGCAATTCAGACATCACGCTTGTTCGAACCGAAAGCTGATGTTCGTATCGCACGGCACATCGGTTCGCGGAGGGTTGTGTGACATGATGTATAGGGGTTCGGTCCAGAGTGCGCTTTCCCTTGGTGTCGCCATCTGATATCGTTGCTTTGTGAGAAAGATCGCATCGCGTCGACGACAGCGAACGTGCTGAGCGCGCCGAACTCGCACGATCGCCGCAGAGATTATCCTACGCCGAATGCCGCCGATCGATACGGCTCCGGCCGAGCGATGCCAACTCCGCAGTAGGGGTCACCGATGGCTGAAAACATAGACCGGTCAAGTCAAGGCAGCTTCGTTGGATGGGATACGGCGGCGCTTGGAAACTCGGCAGCGTTCGATGCCAGTTCACCACGACCGGATGTTGTCTGCTCGCCGACGTTCATGCATAATGCTGACGCGCTAATTGCGCATAACGACACGTTGGAGTTCATGCGCACAGTTCCCAACGGAACCGTGCAACTCGTTGTTTCGTCGCCTCCCTACAACATAGGGAAACCTTATGAACGGAGAGCCGCACTCAATGATTATTTAGACTGGCAATCATCAGTCCTCCACGAGTGTGTGAGGATCATGAAACCTGGCGGAAGTTTGTGCTGGCAGGTCGGTAACTATGTTAACTCTGGCGAGGTATTCCCGCTGGATTTCTTTTTTACCGCATTCTCAAAGAGGACCTCGGCCTCAAATTACGGAATAGGATTGTTTGATCCTTTGGACACGGCCTCCACGCAAGCAAGCGATTTTCTGGCCGCTACGAAGTGATTCTGTGGTTTACGTTGGGAGACAATTATCAGTTCAACCTCGACTCTGTCCGCGTACCACAAAAATACCCGGGAAAGCGTTACTACAAAGGTCCTAGCAAGGGTAAGCTGTCAGGAAATCCACTAGGAAAAAACCCAAGCGACATTTGGCAATTTGTGGCGGATGAATGGGAGAATGAAATCTGGGATATTCCGAATGTAAAATGGAACCATCCTGAAAAGACTGCCCATCCGGCGCAATACCCGATCGAATTAGTCGAAAGGCTAGTCCTTGCACTCACCAACCCTGGCGATCTAGTACTCGATCCGTTCATGGGAGCAGGTTCATCTCTAGTGGCCGCATTGATGCATAGCCGTAGATGCGTGGGAGTGGATAACGATCAATCGTTCACTGAGATCGCTCTGAGCCGGATTGGTTCCCTTCTAGACGGTACGCTCAGGCGCCGCCGATTGGGTTCGACCAAGTACGAACCAAGCGGCAACGAGAGGGTTGCTCAACTGCCAAGTGATTGGATCAAGGACATTTCCAATAATGCCGATGGCGAGCGCCGATGAAGATTGCCGAGTACTACTCTCATTTGAACGGGCTTGAATACCTTTTGGTTCACAAGAAGAATCTGTGGGACGAAATCCGCCAAGTAGTGGAAGACGTTGATGCAGAGGCTTGCCGTACCAAAGTATCTCGTGAGAAAACGATGCGTGGGAAACTCTTGTACGCACCAATTGAAATGAACAGGGAATTCCGCAATCGTTTCGACGACGCAAATTGGCAGTCTTCCAGAACCAGTTATTGGGTAACGCAAGATGCACAATTGATCCGAAAGACAATGCAGATGTCACCGCGGGATCAAAAAGCCGAAATTGAGACTGCGGGTCTGAGGGCGATATATTCGTACAACCAGACTGATTTTGTAAAAGAGCGCATTGCCGTCGAAGTGCAATTTGGCAAATACTTCTCGGTCGCCTTCGACTTATTCGTGAAACATCTAGCGTTTTTCGTGGGTGACGTCATCGACCTTGGTGTTGAGATAGTACCAATGAAAGAGTTGCAAGAAGAGATGTCGTCGGGTGTGCCTTACTACGAGGGCGAGTTGTACTGAGGTGGACCCAATCCTTTGGGCACGAGTCGGGGCCAGTTAAGCTACAGGCAGGAACTCTATTTGAATATCAAACAGGCGCCAGTTCCGGGGTGAGGCTCACCTCGGGCTGGCGTATGCGGTTCCGTCCTTCCTCGAACACCTGGGCCGGGGTCCGGTAGTCAAGGGCCTGGTGAGGCCGCTCGTTATTGTAGAACCTCAGGTAGGCGCCGATCCCCGCTTTGGCCCGTGCCACGCTGTCGTACGCCTTGAGGTACACCTCCTCGTACTTCACACTCCTCCACAACCGCTCCACGAACACGTTGTCCATGTAGCTGCCCGCTGAGTCCATGCTGATCTGGACGCTACGGTTCAACAGCACTGATGTGAACGCCTCGGACGTGAATTGACTGCCTTGATCCGTGTTGAATATCCCAGGCACGGCGCAGCTTAGCGCCTCCTCCAATGCATCCACGCAGAAGTCTGCTTCCAGGGTATTGGAAAGCCTCCACGAGAGCACGTAACGGCTGTGCCAATCCATGATGCAAACCAGGTAGATGAATCCACGAGTCATCGGGATGTAGGTGATGTCCGTGGCCCACACCTGGTTCACCTTGTCGATCTGAACACCCCTTAGCAGATACGGATACACCTTGTGTCTCGAATCCGGTCTGGAGGTATTCGGCCGGCGGTAGATGGCCTCGATGCTCATCCGCCGCATCAGCCTCTGAACGCGCTTTCTGTTGACCTGATGACCGTGCTTCTTTAGTGAGGCGGTCATCTTCCGTGAGCCGTAGAAGGGCGTCTGCAAGTACTGCCTGTCAGTCAGCTCCATCAACTCCAGCTCGTACTCGCCAACCTGCGCTGGGTTGTAATACACCGAAGACCGGCTGATATCCAACAACTCACACTGCCTGGCCACCGACAGATCAGGGTGGCCCCGGTTAACCATGCCTCGCCTTTTGTGGCGACTCATGGACCGGACCTCCCCGACGAAAAATCCCGCTCCACCGTCAATCGGCCTATCTGTTGATAGAGCTTGGCTACCAACGCCTCTTGGCCTTGAATCTGCCGGCCATTCCCTGAACCGAACAACTCCGGCGCACTTTCCACCAGTTGCTTCTTCCATGTATGGATCAGCGTTGGGTGGATCTCAAACCGGCTGGCAAGCTCTGAGATGGTCTGGTCCCCTCGAAGAGCTGCCAAGGCTACCTTCGCCTTGAACGATGCACCGTACTTCCTGCGTGATTGCTTCATGCCTTGCTCCTTCCCTCTCGGTCATTTTAGGAGCCTGACTGTAGCTTAACCACCTGTCCTGTTTTTGGGGTCCACCTCA
>JASLOA010000022.1 GCA_030745755.1 Kiritimatiellia bacterium
TTCTCCGATGGGTTTGGAAGTTCTTCGGAAATATAACACACCTTTTTCGGGCATTGGAGTCTTTTTGACTCCTTTTGCCCGGAAATTTCCCGTCGTAACAAACTTTACATCAATGCCTTAGGCGCGGCGGGACAGGCTCTAACTAGCACTTAACATGCCACGGCCGTAAATCGGAAGGAAAACCGCCTCTAACAACTCTTTCTGACGCTCAACAGGGGTGAGTATTCTCAAATCTGCGAACACTTGCCCGTTTCGAAGGGCAACAGCGTGATCTGCGTGCTCAAAGAGGGGCTCGGGTCACGGCGCTGAAACCCCTTTCTCCGTGATGATGCCCGTGATGAGTGGGGCCGGGGTTACATCGAATGCGGGCGCATAGACCTGTACGCCTTCTGGTGCGGTGCGGCGACCGAAGCCTTCGGTGATTTCCTCGGCGCCGCGCTCTTCAATCGGGATGTCCGCACCAGTGGCGGCGCCGGGGTCGATCGTGGACGTCGGTGCGAGGACGTAGAAGGGGATGTTGTGCGCCTTGGCGAGCAGGGCGACGCCGTAGGTGCCGATCTTGTTGGCGGCATCGCCGTTGGCGGCAATGCGGTCGGCGCCGACGAATACGATGTCGATACGTCCCTCTTTCATAACCTGTGCGGCCATGTTGTCGCAGATCACGGTGACATCCACACCCGCCTGCATCAGTTCCCACGCAGTGAGCCGGGCGCCTTGCAGGAGGGGACGGGTCTCGTCGGCGTAGACGCTGACGCGCTTGCCTTGCTCCTGGGCCACATAGATGGGCGCCAGTGCCGTGCCGTAGCCGGAGGTCGCGAGCCCGCCGGCGTTGCAATGGGTCAGAACGGTGTCGCCCTCGGTGAGCAGCCCGGCGCCATGCTCGCCGATGGCACGACACATGGCGAGGTCTTCGTCGCGAACGGCGATGGCTTCTTCGACCAGTTCGAGCGCCAGCTCGTTGCCGGAGGTGGCCGCTGAAGCGTGGGCCACGCGTCGCATGCGTTCGAGTGCCCAGAAGAGGTTGACGGCGGTGGGACGGGAGGTGGCGAGATAATCCGCGCTCTGGTCCACGGCGGCGAGTACGTCCTCTATACTGCCGGCGCGCTGCTCCTGGGCGGCGGCGGCCACCCCCATGGCGGCGGTCACGCCGATGGCGGGCGCCCCGCGTACCTGAAGGATCTTGATGGCATGCCAGATGGCTTGCTGGTCGATGGTGTCGTTGTAGACAGTTTCGGTGGGCAACAGTGTCTGGTCCAGAATGCGCAGGTGCCCGGGCATCATGGCATCGGGCTGGTCCGGAATCCAGTCGATCGGTTTGAGATCGGTCATGCGTCTTCCTTATAGTGTCTTGTCTCAGAACTATGGTTGCATACTTCGTGTGTCATCCCGAGCGAAGTCGAGGGATCTCTGCCCCAACATGGATATGAGATTCCTCGCTACGCTCGGAATGACACGAAACTATGGATTCTAGAAGCTTGTTTGCGTGACAGGATACTAATGAATAAGCTCGGGCGCAAATGTGCGGATCACAAAGAGCATGCCGATGCTGACGGAGTTGAACAGGAGGTGCATCACGATGGGCACTATGATGTTCCCCGTATAGAGGTAGGCCAGTGACAGTGCCATGGCAAAGACGAAGAGCGGAATCACGGCGGTGGGCGTGAGGTGGATGGCGGCGAAGATGAGCGATACGAACACCATGGCCCGGGTGAGGGTAGTGTGGCGGAGCATGGCCGGAAACGCGATGCCCCGGAACAGGGCTTCTTCGATCAGGGGGGCGCCGACAACCGCCAGCACGACCAGGTAGAGCTGCAGCCCCAACGACTGGTTCGGATCGAGCATGAAATCCACGGCCGGCTGGCGCTCGAAGGGCAGTCCCAGGGCATGAAAAAGCATCATAGATGCCAGCCCGTAGAAGAGAACCACAGGCATGGCGGCGAGATAGAAGACGATGCCCTGTCCGATCCGCAGCAGGACATGCCCGTGTCCCAGTCCGAATGCTCTCCGCCATGAAACGCCGTGGTGCCGCAGAAGGTAGATGATGATGCCGATGGCGAGAACCTGGAAGAAAAGGGTGTGGAGCTGCATGATGCACGTGCCCGCCGCCTCGGCGCCAACGGCGAAAAGGATTTCCGCCACCACCTGGGCGCAGAGGAAACCCAGCACCACGGAACTCACGAGAAACCCTACATCCCGCCATGACCACGGTCGGCTTTGCATGCGCTTGGCATAGCCGGGAAACGAGGGCGGGCGGATCCGCATCAGGATGACCAGCAGGATGTCGATCCCGATTCCCGCGATGATGGCGAAGACCATCAGCGAGCCGATGAGCTGTATCACAAGAGGCAGTTCGTGCGGATCAACGGTTTGGAAGATACTGTCCATGGGAAGGCAGTCTAGCTACAAGCCCCCCCGGCGTCGAGTTCTCTGCTCAGCGCCAAACGGATCCTCCGACTTCCGACCTCCGGCTTGCCCGGCGTAGCCCGCCCTGTCCTCCGAAGCTCGCAGAGCGAAGGGGGAAGGGCGAAGACGGGCTACTCAGGCACTTCCAGCCACTTGTTCTCCGAGGTGCTGCTCTTCACAACGGTATCGATGAAGAACATGCCGCGGATGCCGTCGTGGACCTTGGGATAGTCGAACTTGCTGTCGTCGACCGGCTTGCCGTCTATAGCCTTGGCCATGGCCTGTGCAAAGGCCGAGTAGATGTTGGCAAAGCCCTCGAGATAGCCTTCCGGATGTCCTGCGGGCAGACGCGCAGCATTGCCGGCTGTCTTACCTGTTCCCGGACAAGCCGTCCGACGCACCTCTGTCGGCTTGTTGAGCCAACGCAGGATCAGCGTGTTGGGCTCTTCCTGTTCCCATTCCAGCGTTCCCTTGTCGCCGTAGACGCGGATATTCAGACTGTTCTCGCGTCCTATGGCCACCTGGCTGGCCCACAGGATCCCGCGGGCGCCGTTGTCGAAGCGGAGCAAGACGCTCCCGTCATCGTCGAGCGTGCGACCGTTAACGAAGATGTTGAGATCGGAGCACACTTCTGTGACGCGCAGGCCGGTGATGTATTCGGCCAGGTTGTGACAGTGGCTGCCGATATCGCCGATACAGCACGAGACACCGGCAAAGCGGGAGTCCGTGCGCCAGGAAGCCTGTTTCTGTCCGGAAGCTTCCAGCCGCTCGGCCAGCCAGCCCTGCGGGTATTCCACCACGATGCGGCGGATCTTTCCCAGTTTCCCTTTGGCCACGAGCTCGCGCGCCTCCTTCACCATCGGGTAGCCGGTGTAGTTGTGGGTGAGGCAGAACAGCTTGCCGGTCGCCTCGATCTTGCGCTCCAGGTTCTGGGCTTCGTCGAGGTTGACCGTCATGGGTTTGTCGCACGCCACATGGAAGCCGCCATCCAGTGATGCCATGGCGACGGGGTAGTGCATGTTGTTGGGCGTGACGATCGACACGAAGTCCATGCGCTCACCCTCGGGGAGCTTCCCTTCTTTGCGAATCATATCGCGGTAGGTGCCGTAGACGCGCTCGGGCGGCAGATAGAGATCCTTGCCGCTAAGCTTCGACTTCTGAGGTGTGCTGCTGAACGCTCCGCACACAAGCTCGATCTGTCCATCCATCTGGGCCGCAATGCGGTGGACCGCGCCAATAAAGGCATCGCGCCCGCCGCCGACCATTCCCATTCTTATCTTCCTGTTCATGTCTGCCTCCTCCGCTCCGATCATTCTTGGGCAGGTTACTCTGATTGGGCGACAAGCGCAACATAAAAACATTACAAAACGCGCATAGGGAGATTCCCCACTAAATGTAGGCTCTCGGCTGGTGTTCTGGGTGGCGCGGACGGGCTGGGGCGGCCGACCCGTTTGGGTATTTCTTTTTCGAGGGCAAGCGGCTAGTATGTGGCGCTTGATCGTGAATGGAAGCAGGGAGAGAAGCGATGAGCGAAGCAGAGACCAACAATGAGTATCGCGAACAGCGCCTGGCCAACTTGGCGGCGTTAGAGGAAATGGGATATCCGCCCTATGGTGCCGCCTTCGAGCGGACCGGATCGCTCGCCGAGCTGCGCGAGTCTTTTGAGGAAGAACGCCCCGTCTCGGCGGCGGCGCGTCTGTCCACCGTGCGGGACATGGGCAAGAGCATCTTTGCCGATCTACGTGACGGCAGCGATCGTTTCCAGGTCTATGTCCAGAAGAAGGCCATCGGTGAGGACGCCTTCAAGGCTTTCAAACTGCTCGATCTGGGCGACCAGGTCGGCGTGGAGGGGGAGCTGTTCGTCACGCGCACCGGCGAACCTACCATCAAGGTTTCCAAGTGGACCCTGCTTTCAAAGGCCATCCTGCCGCCGCCCGAAAAATTCCACGGTCTGAAAGATGTCGAGATGCGCTATCGCCAGCGCTACCTCGATCTCGTGGGCAATCCGGAGGTGCGTGAGCTGTTCAATAAGCGCTCCGCCCTGATTCGTGAGATCCGCCATTACCTCGCGGAGCGTGGCTTCATCGAGGTGGAGACCCCGATGTTGCAGTCCCAGGCAGGGGGTGCGGCCGCGAAGCCGTTCGTGACGCATTACGGCGCGTTGGGGTCGGATGTCTACATGCGCATCGCGCCTGAACTCTATCTCAAGCGTCTGCTGGTAGGGGGATTCGATAAGGTCTTCGAGCTGAATCGAAACTTCCGGAACGAAGGACTCGACCGGACCCACAATCCCGAGTTCACGATGCTCGAAATCTACGAAGCGTTCTCGGATGTCAACGGCATGCGCGAGCTGATCCAGGGCATGATCATTCACGTGGCCGAAACCGTTTTCGGCACGCTGAGCGTGGGGGAGGGCGACACGGCTCTCGACCTGACGCCGCCCTGGCGCGAAGCGACCTATCATGAGCTGATTCGTGAGAAGATGGGGGACGACTGGTTCGACCTGTCGCTCGAGGAGGCACGGACCAAGGCGGAAGCCAGTGGCCTGGATCCCGATCCCGCCTGGGACACGCTGATGGTGACCCATGAAGTATATGAGAAGACCATTGAACCTGCCTTGCAGCAGCCCACCTTTGTCACACGCCTGCCCGCTCAACTGGTACCGTTGGCCAAGGCATGCCCGGACGATCCGTCCCTCGTGGATGTCTTCGAGCTGGTCATCCGCGGCCAGGAGGTCGCCCCGGCCTATACCGAAATGAACGACCCCATTGAACAGCGTCGCCGCTTCATGGAACAGGCCGGCGATGATGCGACTAAGATCGACCAGGATTTCGTGACCGCGCTCGAGCACGGCATGCCGCCCGCCGGCGGAATGGGAGTCGGCATCGATCGTCTCATGATGATTCTCTCCGGGGCGGAAGCCATCCGGGACGTCATCCTTTTCCCACAACTGAAACAGAAAAGCGAATAGACATGGGTGAGCAGGGCAAGTCATTTGGAGTGCGGCGGCTTGACGCCGCTTTTCACATCCTATCCATCGCGTTTATCCATGTGAGTAATTAGATTATCGACCATGCGCCTGCCCTTTTCATTCTTCCTTGCTCTGAAGTACCTGCGGCCCAAGCGCAGCTTTACTTCGGTTGTAACCGTGATCTCAGTGCTTGGCGTGCTGCTGGGTGTTGCGATCCTCGTGATTGTGCTTTCCGTCATGACCGGGTTCGACAACATGTGGCGGCAGAAGATCCTGAGCTTCAAGCCGCACCTGACGGTTTCCAGTATGTACGGCCCCGTCGAAGAGGAGGAGCGGCTCTGCAGGGAGATAGAGACGATTGAGGGCGTCACCGGCGCTGCACCCAATGTCCAGACACGGGTCTTGCTTCAGTATGAAGGTCGCCTCATGGCGCCCGTCGTGCTGGGAGTGCCGGCAGAACGTGTGGGTCGAATCAGCCGTGTGGCTGACCACATGTTCCGCGGCACGTTCTCACTCGACGACGATAGCATTGTTCTGGGCGTCGACCTGGCCGGCAGTATGGGATTACGCGTCGGCGATACGGTTCTGCTCTACAGTCCCATGAACGTCGTGTCCATGGACGAGATGTATCTGCCGGAGGAGCTGATTGTCTCCGGTATCTTCGATATGGGGATGCGTGACTTTGATTCCGGCTTCGTCTTTACGTCGCTCGGTGTAGGGCGTGACCTGGTGGGCATGGATAGCGGCGCCCACGGTATCTACGTTATGACGGAAGATGCGTTCAGGTTCGATGAGTATGCTGAACTTGTCCGCGCGAAGCTCGGCCCGGCGTACAATGTCCGGACCTGGCAGGAGGCGGACAGCCTGCTCTTTGATGCCCTTCGCCACGAGAAAGCCATGATGTTTGTGCTGCTGGTCTTTATCACGATTGTGGCCATCTTCTGCGTGACCAATACGCTGATCGTGATCACGGTTCAGAAGACCGGTGAGATAGGCCTGCTGAAGGCGCTTGGCTTTTCTTCTTTCAAGATCATGAGTGCCTTCGTCTGGCTCGGGTGGGTTCAATGCCTGGTCGGCATTGTCGGCGGCATCGGTGCGGGGTTGCTCGTGCTGAACAACCTCGGCAACATCATCGTTGCCCTGACGTCGATTGACGTGGAAGTGTTTCCGAAGGCGATCTATGGGCTGAGCGAGATCCCGTGGAGTACGTCACCGCAGGAGATTATCAATATCGCGGCCTTTGTCATGGTGTTCTGTACCCTGTCGAGCATTCTGCCGGCCTACCGCGCGGCGCGGCTCGACCCGGTGCAGGCATTGAGACAGGAATAGAGGGCGCTCCGGCCTTCGCCGGGGGTAAGGAGTATAGGAGGGAATGGCACTCAGATAAGAGTTGTTTGGACTGCGTCGTGTTCCAGGGGTTTTACCCCTGGCTATGATGTTCGACCCCTTTGGGGTCGTTCTGGAAGCACCCCAACGGGGTGCCCCGTCATAGCCCGGCGAGAATCGCCGGGAATTTGGGAATCTAAATCGCCCTTACCTGAGCGCCATTCGATAGTAGGTAGGTTATGTTGCTGACGGCTGAGAATTTGAGCAAGAGCTATCACCTGGGCAAGGCGTGTATCGAAGTATTGCGTGATGCACGGTTGGCTGTCGATGAAGGCGAGAGCGTGGCCATTATAGGTGCCAGTGGTGCCGGCAAGAGCACGCTTCTGCATGTCCTGGGAGGCCTGGATCGTCCGGATGGTGGCAACGTGACTGTGGCCGGAAACGATGTGTATGGAATGAGTCGTGCGCAGCGCACACGTCTGCGGGCGACGGATATCGGGTTCGTATTCCAGTCCTACCACCTGATGCCGGAGATGGATCTTCTCGAGAATGTTGTGCTGCCGGCCATGGCGCTGCCCGACTGGCTGCACGGGGCCGGCCGCGCCCGCACGCGGGCGCTGGGTTTGCTTGATGGCGTCGGACTTGCCGAGCGCGCACGGCATCTTCCCATGGAGCTCTCCGGAGGAGAACAGCAGCGGGCGGCCCTGGCCCGTGCGCTTATGAATGAGCCGCGCCTCGTGCTGGCGGATGAGCCGACCGGGAACCTGGATGAAACGACCGGTGATGTCGTCCTGGATCTGCTGCTCTCACTGACGCGCGGTGAAGGCCATGCCCTCGTCATGGTGACGCACAATCGCCGCGTAGCCGAGCGGTGTGACCGCGTCCTGCACCTCTCCGACGGCGGCATCCACGCTTTGGACTAGCGTGCTGGACCAAACAGGTGTTCCATGAACTGTGGTCCTCGCATGTGATTCAGTGCGCCGTCGAGACAGGCGACTTCGTCGAACGTCATGATCTGATCCGGATGCACTTTCGGATCACGGATGGCAACCGGTACCGGTAGGCGTGTGTGTTTGCCGAGGCGGATCGGGACGGGGTGGTCGGGGAGCACGGCGGTCCTGACGTCGTTGCCGATTCCGTTCAGTACCCGTTCAACCACGCGCCGGTCGAAGTCCTCTATCGCCGACAACTTCAGGTCCAGGTCTTGCGCATGTGACACCTCGTCGATCGCCTCTACATGGAGGTAGACCAGGTCGTGCGTACGAATGGCGTCAATCGCGGCATCGGCTTTGCCTTCGTAGTTGGTGTCGATGTAGCCGGTAGCGCCTTCAACGGGAATGGGCGTCATGCCGAGGCAGATACCCAGCCCTGTGATGACGTCAACGGCCGAGATGACGGCGCTGCTGATTCCGAACTTGTCGTGGAGCGTGCGAATGGCGCCCGCGCGGCCACCACTCCAGGGCCAGATGCCGTTGACCGGCGGCAAGCCCGCAGCGGCCAGCTCCCCCGCAACATCGCTGGCGGCCAGCACCGCCGGTGCCTCGGCAATGAACCGGCGCAACAGGGCTGCGGTCGCTTCTGCAGCGGGATTCGTGGCTGTTGGAAGGTGCTCGTCGACAGGGTTGCCCGTGTTATCATCGGGTTTATCCGCCTGGATATCGGGAGAGAACTCCGACCCGGAAAGAACAAGGATATTTCGATAGCTGACACCGCTATGGAACCGGATCGTGGGCGTTGCAAACGCATCATTCAGAACGTCGATCAGCCGGGCGGCCGTCTCAGGTGCCACATGGCCGCCGGAGAAGTCGCGCAGGATGTCGCCTTCAGTTGTGACCAGGTTGACCCGGAACGCCACATCGTCGGGACCGAGAACGATTCCGCGTCCTGCCGCCTCGAGCGCGCCGCGCCCGCAGTAGTCGGTCTTTAACTCGCAGCCGAGTACGGACATGTTGGCCACGTCGCTGCTGGTGGGGAAGCCTTTCGGAAGTGTGAGCAGCGTCCCGCTGCGTCCTTCGCGTGCGATGGCGTCCATGGCAGGGGTCTTGGCGGCCTGAAGCGGTGTGCAGTTGCCCAGGCTCGCAATCGCTTCATCGGCCATCCCATCGCCCAGAAAGATGATCGTCTTTTTCGGATTACTCATGGGACTAAAGCGTACAGTGCCGCAAGTGATATGTCCAGATATCCATGCCGGACTACTCCGTGAGAGACAGGTCGCCTACAGACCGAGGAACTGGATGGCGAGTCCGGAGAGGCAGATCGTGGCGCCCGCCAGCGCATGGGTGTAGCGTTCCATGGTGCCGAGTCGTGCGAAGGAGACGCCCCACGCAGATAGCATCACGACGCCGAGCATCGTGCCGATCGTGCTGATCGCAAAGACCGCCGCCACCACTATCATCCCGGACACGCTGCTACGCGCGGCGGGGTACATCAGGATCGGGATCAGGGGCTCGCAAGGTCCAAACACAAAGATCGTGAACAGGATCCATGGCGTTACGTTGCGTGACGTGGCGCCGTGCGGATGCGCGTGTTCCTTGTGGTGAACATGCTTGTGCGCATGCACCTCGCTATCGTCGTGGATGTGCACATGCTCGTGGGGGCGATTGCGGATCGCACGGTGGATGCCCCAAACGAAGTAGGCCAGGCCGAACCCGATCAGCAACCATGCCGCTATGCTTCCTCGGAAACTCTCGAAGGTCTCCAGGCGGGTAACCGCGATTCCGAACGCAACACCGATCAGCCCCAGTACGATAGAACCAAGAACATGTCCCACTCCGCACAACAGCGTGATCAGGCCTG
Source organism: Kiritimatiellia bacterium (assembly GCA_030745755.1). Classification (GTDB taxonomy): domain Bacteria; phylum Verrucomicrobiota; class Kiritimatiellia; order UBA8416; family JABMPJ01; genus JABMPJ01. Next base: position 9,497 of record JASLOA010000022.1, read on the forward strand.
TGCGGGCGAGCGACCAGCGTCGCGCCCGGCTCATCATAATGAAGGGCAGATAGTGATCGGGACCAAACAGCGTGTGCACGATGCCAATCGCTGCAGCCGTTCCGCATAGCAATGTAATCTCAGAAGTCATGCCCGCTTTCGTTTGCGTCTCTGGGGAGACTCAAATGGTCTCATGCCTGCCCTACTACGTGCAATGAGAAAAGAGGGGCGACGCCAGGCACCCATTCACCGTATGGGTGAGGGCGGCTCGCCGGGGACAACTCGCTCTACCACCGGTGATTCCCACGGAAGCGACGATCCAGGCGGCGCTCAGACTCGCCGGGGCCGATCGCGTTGAAGTCGATGCCGCTGCCAACAGCGTGCAGATGCCTGCCGGTCCGGTCCTTACAGGAGCTCCCGCACACGAGTAAGCTCTCCTTCCGCCTCGCTCAGGAGATCTTCGAAGATCTCGGCCATGGGCTGAATGCGGTCCATCAGCCCGACACTCTGCCCGGCCATCAGCGACCCGCCGTCAATGTCGCCGTCAATCACGGCGTTTCGCAGGGCCCCCATCCAGTACTCCTCGACCTTCATCTGAGCTTCTTCACGCTTCATGTCGCCAGAGTCGAGTTGCTTCAGCAGATCCATCTGCAGCGTGCCAAATTCCTGCATGCCCTGGTTCTGCAACGCACGCACCGCGACGACGGGCAGACGTACCCGGTCGTATGCAGGCGTCGATACCGCCTCGCGGGCACGCGCACTCACAAAACGTTCTTTGAAGTCGGGATGAGCCAGGCACTCCTCACTCATGACGAAGCGGGTACCCATCTGGCAGCCCGCCGCCCCCATGAGCAGCAAGTGTGCGATCATCTTGCCTGTCGCAATGCCGCCCGCGACGAACACGGGAACCGATGGATTGTGAAAGAGCACCTGCTGCAGAAGGATCGTCAGGGAGACGTGACCGATGTGACCGCCCGCTTCACTGCCTTCAAGCAGGAGGGCGTCGACCCCGAAGCGAATCTGCTGTTCCGCGATGGAGATGGTCGATGCAAACGACATCGTCTTGCTGCCCGCCGCCTTCACTTCCTCCACGGCCTGGCGCTTGGGGAAGTTGCCGGCAAAAATCACGTAAGGGACATCCTTCTCCACCACGATCTTGCGGTGTGCGGCATAGTTGGGCGCAATCGTGATCAGGTTCACCGCGTAAGGTCCGCCCAACTCATTGCAGCGATCAATCTCCTGCTCCAGCAGCTCCGGCGGCATGTTGCCTGCTGCCAGCACACCAAAGCCGCCGCAGTCGTGTACCGCCTTCACGAGCGATGAATCGCTGATCCATGTCATGCCGCCACTGATCAGTGGATAGCGCACCCCCAGGAAATCAGTTCCAGCTCTGCCCAGCTTCGCCACTTGTGGAATGGTAAGGTCAACACTCATGTTTAGTCCTCCTGGCAACCACACATAGCGCACCCGACACCGCGAGACAATGTTTAACGGCGTGTTGCCCTAATCGAAAAGCGCCTTCGGCGAGATGCTTCGGCAAGCTCAGCATGACAGTTTCTTAGGAAACTCAATGACTCCAAGGCTGTCATCCCGAGCGAAGTCGAGGGATCTCCTTTTGGGCAACACGCCCTTAAGAGAGAGGAAATGGGGCAACAGCGGGCCGGCTACTCTAGAGCCTGTCCCGCCGCGCCTAAGGCATTGATGTAAAGTTTGTTACGACGGGAAATTTCCGGGCAAAAGGAGTCAAAAAGACTCCAATGCCCGAAAAAGGTGTGTTATATTTCCGAAGAACTTCCAAACCCATCGGAGAA
>JASLOA010000023.1 GCA_030745755.1 Kiritimatiellia bacterium
TGAGCTATGTCCACGCTCAGGACATCATCCCTCTCACGGCCATCACTCCGCAATTCCCGGCTGAATCCCATCGCTCGCCGCACACCAAATCACCCAGAATTCCGCCACTTCCAGCATCCACAACTTGCTGGACCGCCTCAGCAAAGCCGCAATCCAGTTGTCAGTGACCAGTCATCAGTTATCAGTGAACGGCTGGGCAGCCTACTGATCACTGATGACTGATCACTTCGTCCACATCGTGCTCCATCGTCGTTTCAGAAGGCGACGCGTGTGCGTCGCACTTCACCGATGAACGATCTAATTCTAAGACAGGCGTCATCCCGACACCGGCAAACGCGCCCTGGCTGCTGTTGTAATACGTTCCTGTGGTGGAGCGTTGCAGCGCGATGGCGCGCACCTGGTAACAATGCTCCGGTGTCCCGTCCGGGTCGTCGAAGGTCAAGGCTGTTACCGGGCGCTCGGTCAAACGTGCATATGGCCCGAACTCGGATCTCGCCCGATAGACGTGATAGCCGACCACCTTCCGGGGTGAACCAGCCCAGCTCAGCCCCATCCCCCGTCCCGCGTCCCGGATTTGCAGGTTCGACGGAGGCGCCACGCGGTGCAGGCGCAGTGTCGGGTCACCCATCAGGGCGATGTGGGTACCCCGCGCGAAGCTGCCGACCGGCTGGTAGTCCCTGCCATCGTTGTTCTGTGTCCGCCGCAGGCAGTCCCCGATCGTCTCTCCCATCCCCATCGGATGCAGAACCCAATGCGGACGTCCGCCCCACCCGCACGTCAACGCACCACGCTCATGGGCAAGCGCTGCGCGCATGAGATTGTTGCGCGTGTTCCAGTCGCCGACACAACTGCCGAAGAGCATCGTGAAGATCCCGCCCAGCGGCATCTTGACCATATCGTGGATGTCCCCGAACGTCTGGATGGATTCCGGATGGCCGGGCCCGCAGCCGAAGAACAACAGCTTCGCACCGGGCGTGATGTTCGGCCACGTCACACTCAGCACCTTCTCGGGATCGAGCAGCGTGGTGAAGTTCTGCCAGCCGCTGTAGGCAAAGCGCTCCACATGGCCGGGGAATCCGTCATGGATCAGGGCCCGGTCGGCCACCGGCAGCCGCGCCTGCCGGTAGGCGTGATGACGATCGAGATAGCGGCGCAGCAGCGAGATCTCATCAGCGCCGAATGCGGGCAGGCGGGATAAATCCACACGGCCGACGGCCAGTTGTACGGGGCCGGGAATCGTTTGCTGATCGAGTTTCCCGTCGGCACCACCCTCATCGGTCGGGTCCTTACGTTTCCGGCCGACACCGTTCGTCTTCTCGTCTGACCAAAGACCTGTCAGGGCCCCGTAATACACATCCGCGGGCCAGGCCCCGACCCCGTGACCATCCGGGCGCCCCCAGCCGGCGCAGGGAACCGGCACGCGCCCCAGGAGCAACACGGTGTTCACCTCGGAAGGCGCGCGATCGTACTCGGCCTGGATCCACTGTCGGGTTTCGCCCGCCGTCTGTGCGGCAGACACGTCATGCCGGCTGACCCGCCAGCCGTCGCCGACGAGATCGAACATCAGCCGGCGGATTTCCGACGCGAGCGGTCCGGCCAGTGATCGCTCCACGACCAGCAAGACGGTACCGCGCCGCTCACGCAGCGGAATGTCGCTCCCGGCCCAGAAGTAGTCCGTGCGCGCTGTGTGGCCTGTGCAGGTAACCGCATACTCATAGAGCGTTTCCTGCTCCACGCCCGTATCGCGGAACGCTCCCGGCGGCGCTTCCCTGGTCAGCACCTGCCACTCCCGGTCCGGACGCCGGCGAGCGATGCGACAGCCCTGCGCCTCCGGCAGGCCGAGCACCACCGTGAGCGCGGAAGCTGACTGTTCCAGGCGGACACGCGTCTCGATCGCCATCTCGGCCCTCGGCAGAACCAGTGGAACGGCATCCGCCCGCCGCCCGTCCAGATCGAGGGTAGCGACAGGGTCGCCGGTTCCGGGACCGGCCAGTGTCGCGCGGGCATAACCACCGGCCTCCTCCGTCAGCCTGCCTGTGGCCAGCACGCCGCCCTCCGAGCGCAGCCGCACCTCGCGGCCCGCCGCCGACAGCGGCGCGAACACTTCGCACTCCGTCTTGAATTCGCGGTAGTTCACGCGCAGCGAGGCACGGGCCGTGACCGGTGAATCCGGTTTCTCAGCGAGCCGGATGCGGTGCAGCTTCCGGCTGTCATGCGCCGCGCCCAGCACCGGATACCAGAGCAGATGTGCCGCGGGTCGCCCGTTGCGGGCAGGCGCGCTCACCATGACCTGGAACGCCACTTCATCGCCGAGGCCGGGTGCGATCTTCAGCGCGCTCCACGGTAGCCGACATTCGAGTCTGTACCCGCTATCGGTCCGTGCGCGCGCGACCACCGGCCGCGGCGCGTCCCGCAACAGTCGCCGCGTGGTGCCGAAAGGCTGCAGGTGTGCCCGCGGCTCGGGGAACCGGGCATCCATGCCCGGCGCAAACAGCCACTGACATCGGTCGGCAGCGCCCGGATACGGGGCGAGATAGCACTCGACCGAGTCGCCGTTGTAGAGTTCCGCCACCTTCTCCGCCTCCTGCCAGTCACGGCCGGTGACGTTCAGCAGCACGAGCAGCCCGTCCTCGCCCCACCCGAGCCGCGCGGCGGCCGAGCAGTCCTGCCGGGCAGGCATCGGCCCCTGGCCGGGCTCCCTGCCGCGATCCGAGATCAGGACATCGACCCGAAACCCGTCCTCCGCCCAATCCCCGGCGTAGCCGTCGATGACGACGGATTCCATGCGCGGTACCGAGAAGACCGGCAAAGCTGACCGGTCGGTCTCTCGAGACGGGCGTCCGATGCTGGCGCAACCGGCCAGCAGATGCATGCCCAGAACGGCCCCCAACAGCCCGTCCAGTGACCGCCTGGCACCATTCGATCCCATTTGCCATCTCGGCCGATTCTTTGTTTTCACAACTCAACTCACAGACATCCCACGGGAGAGATTAGGGCGAAAGATTAGGGGCGTGAGCAGCCCGATCACCTTAATCTTTCGCCTTAATCTTCTGCCCTAATCTATCCCGGGTTCCGGTATTTCGCCATTGAATGCCACGTGTCATAAACACGATGCATGCAAAGAAGGTCTTATCTAATTGCCATTTCCGCCTAGCGGTTCCCCAATCGCGGGTCGGTTGTCCTGCATGTCATCCTCATCACCCCAGCCTTCATCCTCCCAATCCTCTGTTTCGTCAGGCTCATCCTCAGGCACGGGGACAGGCAGGGGGACACTAAGATTGTCCGGCGGCGTTTTCTCCTCAGCCACAGGCTCATCCTCAGGCGTCGCGCCATCGGAAACAACCAGGGCCTTGCCACTTCCGTAGAGGCTGCTCTGGCGCTGGTACATCGGCAGGTACTGTTTGTCGAGTGACAGCATGAGCACCGCCATGGCCACGGGGTACGCCTGGCCCGTTGAGCGCAAGTTGGCCTGCTCCGCATTGTCTGAGGGATACGGCCAGCTCCCGTCGCCTGCCTGGTGCTCGAGCAGGAGCTCGGAAAGCTGCGGCCCGAACGAGTCCCATTCCTCACCGCCGATCTGGAACATGCCCTGGGCCATATAGAACGACGAGAAATAGAAGTAGCCGCCGTATTGTTCCCCACCCCAGCTCGGCGGGAACGTCTTCAGATACCCGAGCACCTCGGCGGTGCGCTGCTCACTCGCCGCATGTAACAGTGACTGCACGAGAATCACCAGCGCGCTGGATGAGCGCGACGGCTTGGCGCCGGGGCGGCTGCGATCGGGGTAGTAGAAGGCATGATCGATCGCTTTCGGGGCCGTCTTGCCTGCACCCAATGCCGATTTTACGGGGGCATAAGCACCGTTGAGATAGGTCAACGCCCGGTAGAACACTGGCATTTCAATCTCGAACCCGGCCTGCCGGGCACTGTGCATCACCAGCAATTGCCAGCAGGTGACCGATATGTCACTTTGCGACGTATACGGGTCATAACGCCAGCCGCCCTGCTGCATGCGTGTCTTGGCAACCTTCTGGGCGCGCAGCGTCACCTCCACGCTGCGCCGGCACCAGTCGGCCAGTTCCGGCTCAACCGCTTCATCGGCCTGCATGCCGAGACACGACAACGCGAACAGCGTCGTGATGGCGTGAATATACATGCCGTTGTTGGCGCCCTGGCCAACGTAACCGTCCGGCGCCATCGAGCCCATCACATATTTCAGCGCAGAACCCACCACCTCTCCGTAGGGCCCATCATCACCGGGCAGATGGCCATTGGCCAGAAACGCGAGTCCGGCCAGGGATGCAACCGCGGGGCTGTAGTTGTTGTTCTGCGCGGGCCACGACCCGGCATCCTCGCCCTTACGAACCTGACGCTCAGCCAACCAGCTCAGCCCGCCTGTGATGGCACCATCAATCCTAGCCGCCTTTTCACGAGCCGTGGCCGTCGCGGCACGTGGCTGCGCAAAGGTGGTCAGTCCAGGCAGCAGCAGGAGTAGTATGAGTAGTTTCTTCATTGTCACTTGTCGGTCATCAGTAATCAGTCATCAGTAATCAGTTGTCAGTCATCAGTTGTCAGTTACTAGAGAGGAAGTACTCCGCACGATCCTCTCGGACCATCGTGTTGTCCTGCGCGCAGAACGAACTCGATTTCTGCATCATGGAGCTCAACATCCGCCCGATTCCTGAAAGATGTGTCAGAATCTCATTCATCTGCTGTTGGGTGAGATAGCCACAATCATGCGCACACTCTACCCAGTGTTGTGTTTCCTGCTGCTCACCATCGGCGTCGGTCAGCTTGCTGACGAAGTGCTTCTCATATCGTCGCTTTGCCCATGCCTCGGCGAGCTGCGCGCCCACCGACCTGGATGACCGCCTCACCTGATCGGTCAGCGAATACTTCTCCTCTTTCGGAAATCCCTTCGTCAACTCGAACACGTTCTTCGCAACGCGCCTTGCCTTCTGATAGACGATCAAATCCCGAAAACTCCGAGCATGTTCAAGCCGACTCATATTCTCTTCTCCAACGGATAACTGATCACTGATCACTGATTACTATCCCTTCTCAAGATCCCTTCCGCTGAATCCGACCAGGCTTC
>JASLOA010000024.1 GCA_030745755.1 Kiritimatiellia bacterium
CGGGGGGATGCCCACGGCCCACAGTTTGTCTGCCTGGCGGCCGGTCGGAATCGCGCCCGCGCTGTTCACGATATACGGCGGGGTGGCCAGTGGCATTTCAGTATCCAGCTCGTCCTGAGTCTGGGGGACATAGCGGTGGAACCGGTTCAGGTCTTTGCCTCCGGACCCCAGACAGTATGCGCCCTCAGCTACATAGACCATCTCAACGCCAAAGGCGCGAATGTCGGTGTTCGGCGTTTCAAGGATAACGGCCACGCCCTTGGCCGCGAAGCTTCCGGAACCGTCTGCCGCCCGGCGGATGAAGAGTCCAACGTGACCATCATCACCCATCGGAACGACCAGGTCCGCGGTGCCACCTTCACCGCGCGCATAGCCTGACGGGTTCAGCGTTCTATCAGCAACCAGCCGCGCCGGCTGCCATTGTGCCCTGTCGTTGGCCCGCGTCTTAAAGAAGGTCCAGGCCGCGTCGTGGAGCGTGTCGCGCCGCCAGGACTTCTCCCAGGACACATCAAATTTCACAAGTACCGTCGTCTTGTCACGCGCACTTACAGCAACGTTTTCGATCTTCAAGTTATCCGCGAATACAGCGCATGTAATTAACTGCAGCCCAACAAACCCGGCCACAAGCTTATTCCGTATTGTCATGGTATCTCCTTAGTTTAAACATCCCGGCGGACGAGAGCGGGCGACGAGAGCGGTGGACGAGGGGCCGATCTTCAATCGTAATCCGTTATCGTCGCCCGTTATCGTCAACCGATTCCCCGCTTGCATTCTTGCCACTTGCCACTTGCCACACACTCACAAGCATCCCTCACGGCTCGGTTCGTACACAGCGGAAGCCGAGGGGGTACCAACGTTCCACCCCTGCCTCAATCACATTGGCCCGGCACGCGATGAAGCGATCGGCAACACGAAGGGCCAAATCTCCGCCGCTGTGCTCGTAATGATGACCGGGAAAAGCGCCGCCACGGTAGCCGAAGGTGTCCTTGGTTTCCCAAGGCGCATTGCCGCCCTCTCCATGGGTACCATTGAATCTGCGCCCTACCACCAGACCAACGCCAACTGTCGTCTCAAGTACATTACCGCTCAGGTCGAGAATCCCCCAATATGAGGCCCCGGCCTGGCCCCGGTCACTCTCGGGGGTCGTGAATGCGCCTACACGCCAAGGAACACCCGCCTTGCCTTTATGATGGTATCGGTCCCAATCAATCTCGGTCGTGCCCCACGCATATTCGTTCGCCACCGGCAGAATCGGACCGCGGCACGTCTTCTCGTACTCCAGTTCCGTCATCGGTCGCAGGCCGGCCCAAGCGCAATAGGCCGCCACCTGAGGCTGAGAGTTGCCGTTGCAGGCCACATGTGGACTGCTCGTTTTGAACCGTGCCGGCGTGCCGGGATGCTCGATACTCGCGCTCGCCACAAAGGTCTTCCGATCGACCACCAGCGGTGTTGACGGAGGTGTCACGCCGGGTACTTCAATCATGATTGTGTTCCCTTGTGCCTTCCGATCCAGTGGCGTTCCGGCCTTGCTTTTCGCTCTTCCGCCAAACATGTTGCCTTTGTTGTGCCTGCTATTGAGGGCCATCGCCCGGCACTGATCCCGGTAAGAAAGCAGGTTGAGATAATCCACGTACTGCTGCTGGGTGACCTCGTATTTCATGCAGTAGAAGCCCGCATAGCCTTTCGGGAAGCTGGCGGGAAGTCGGCGCGATTGATCGCGATTAAAGTCGTCGGGCGTGTTCGCAAACATGCCATCGGAATCCCTGTTGCCCAGGTTCTGAGCGTCCTCGCCACCGAGCCCGATAGCCTGTTCACTGGTGATCCGGAACGGTTTCACACCCGTGCCGCGAGAGAACGTGCCGACCACATCCTTGCTTGTGCCGTCACCGAGCCAGAACGCGCACTGCGGCACCCGAACCATTTCGACGGCCAGCACCTTGATCTCCACGGCCTTCGGATCTTTCAGCCCGTTCTTGCCATGCAGCCAGCGCAGGGAGACGCCCTTCCAGTTGTTAGCCCCATGACCGTTCGAAGCACGATACACGAAGGCGCCGATGCCACGTTTGCCGCCTGCCCCGCCATCGGCGGGATCGTCGCTCGAACCGAGGTCGAGCTTTGCGCCGGTCGGCGCCTTATGGGCCGCCTTATCCGTGGAAAGGATGGCGTGCTTCCAACCGTCGGCGCCGGGTTTGCGGAACTTGACGAAAACCCAGGCCGCATCCCAGTTTTCCAGCTTCAGAGTGTCCTTGCCGCCATGCTGCTCCGGCTTCACCTTCCATGCTGCCCGCCAGGACCAGTCCCAGGCGAGGTCGAAGGTCACATCTGCCGCGCCGGCTTCGCCGGATGGTTTGACTGCAACATTGGTAATGCGGACGGGATCCGGTTTGCCGGTGCCCTTGAATCGTGCCGCGCTGTCTGCGTCAGCCATCGCAACGCCTGAGGCGGCGATTAGAAGTGCTGCTATCCATCTCGTTATCATGAAGTATGCTCCTTGTTCATTGTTCTGCTAAGATTTTCTGACAGGATCTACGGGATCTACAGGATCTGAAGAGGACTCCCCCATCCTGTTGATCCTGTTCATCCTGTCCAATAATTCCCCTCTCCTGAACAATTCGCCACTACTGTTCGGCTGCCTCTATCGGCGCCGTGCGCACGGCGCGAATGCCGCTGTCGAGGTTCATGGTCGTGGCGAGATGCCGCGATGACCAACGTCCATCCGGCCCGCTCTGACCGCGCGACCCGGCTCCGACGGCATCCGCCTGGGGCCAGTCCGCCGGGACAGACGTCGTTCCGTTCCCGTGCGTCCCCTTGAAACTGCGGCCCTTCTCATTGGCAACCGTCACGATATGACCTCTCGGCTTGCGCCAGCCATTCCACTCATCGATGCCCCAGTAGGCTGGGTGATCGAGCTCATCTCCCGTATCCCAGCCATACTGCATTGGACCGTGACCGATCTTCTCGAATTCGAGTTCCGTGAATGGCCGCAGTCCGGCCCATGCGACAAAGGTCACCTCGTCTTCCCAATTCAGGCCCGTGCACCAATGGTTGGCCGTATTTTCCTTATAGGTATAGGTGAAGTCCGGCGCCTCTCCCGATCGGACGATTAGCCGCTTGCCCTCGCCCAACTTATTCGGTTGATGCCGCTCATATTGCTCGGGCGTCAATGTGCTTAGAAAAGCCGCGTACTGCCAGCATGCGGCAACCTTCTTCATGCAGTAAACGGCGGCAAAACCCTTGGGAAAGGCGGCCGTGAGCTTGCCGCCGTCGGCGGGTTGGAGATCCGTCGCCCAGAGGCTGCCGTTCTTCTTCCCGGTAGGAATGGCATCCTCGCTGGTTATGCGATAAGGCAGACCGCTCTGTTTGCCGTCCGTGTACTTGTACAGCCGGGCCTTCTCCGTAGTGCCGCCGCCGAGATCGAAGGCGCCCTCGGGAATATAGGTCATCTCGATGCCGACCGGCATGATGTCCACTTTCGTGTCTTTCTCAATGCCCTGGTTGGCGGAGAAATCCCACACCGCCGTGACCCCGGTCGCCTTGACCGAGCCGGCGCCGAATTCCGCGGTCCGCACAAACATGCCAAGAAAGCCATCCTTGCCGCCCGGGACAATGTACTCGAGCGGGGTTCCCTCAGCCTGACCGTAACCAGCAGGATTAAGAACCTTGCTTGCCGCGGCGGAGCCTTTTGGCGAAGCCGGGTCAGCCGCCAGACGGACGTGTTGCCAGCCTGTTCCGCCCTCCGCACGCACCTTGAAGAAGACCCATATGGCGTCGTGGTTCACCTCGTGACGCCAGGAGTGATCCCAGGACAGATCGAAGCGCAGTGTCCGGGTCTTCCCGTCGCGTGGCTCCACCGTCACGTTGCCTATCTTCACCGTCGAAGGAATGTCGTTGCGTCCCGCATAGGTTATACTCGCGCCCAGCAGAAACACGAGCATCATAAAGGCTGCTCTCATTATCGTGTTGGTCCTGTCATTCATCCTATAGTGCCTTTCATCCAGGTCCATTACTCGCTCTTCGCCGGCCGAACCGTGCGGGCCTCTTTCAGGAATGCCTCAAACGTGTAGTTCCAGAAATCAAAACGGGCCAGCGACTCGGGATCGCCCTTCATCTCTTTGCGTGCCTGGCGGTAGAGCTTCTCCATCTGGTCGACCACCTCGGTCGGATAGTGCTCGAGGAAGATCTTGTCATCCAGCTTGCCCCAGTCCGGGAACATGATGTGCGTGGTTTCAATACCTTCCCAGCGATCGCACATCAACTGAAGTAGGGCCCGAGCCGTCTTGGCCCCCTTGCCGAACTGACGATTGCAGAGCGCGTCGAGCTGGGCATCCACGTTGATGTCCGGATTCCACATCACGCGCATCCACACGTACTGGGTCGGAGCATTCCGGTGCCACTCAGGAGAGTTTCCGCCATTGATCATGGAGCCGGCGAGCATCTCGCGGTTCTTGCGATAGTAATCAGCAATCAGGTGGGGGTACTGCATGGGCGCGTGCGTTGAGTAGGTAGCCCAGCCGCTATACTCCCACGTGGTCAGTTTGCGCCCGTCGATCTTCTTGCTCCACGCGCGCAGATTCTTCTCCAGCAACTCACGCGTACTCTTCTCGTTGTAACGCGCCGTAGCCGTGGTGCAGACCTCAAGCTCCAGGTTGTCAGGATAATCCACATCCTCGGGGCAGGTCGTATAGTTCCAGTACGGGAGATACAGCACGCGCTTCTCGGGCCAACGTTTCTCCACGATCTCGCACATCTTCTTGACGCCGAGGGCGATCGGCTTGGAATAGTGGCCACTGGCAGCGCTGATTTGAGGCGAGTCGAGATCGGCGTGCTTGAGGCATTCCGCGCAATGACAACCCAACGGCTCGTCACCGGGGGAAATGCTCAGGTAGTGCGACGTGACCCACGGACTATTGTACTCGCCCTTGTCCCATGTCCCCTCGCAGCCGGCAATGAGATGGTCAATCGCCTCTTGCGAGCTGTAGCAGAGAACATGCTTACTGCGGACAAGGTTGGTGGTGCACCCTTCATTCTGCCACACCCACCAAGGCGCATCCTTAACCAGCGACCGCATCTTCACCAGTGGCTCTTTGTCGTATTGTTTGAACTGCGCAGGCGTATGCACCTTAATCTGATAGGGCCAGTTGTGCCCTTCGCGCAGGGCGACCAGCATGGGAACCAGATCCATTTTCTTTGGCGCGTCCTTCCACGCCTCCGGCGCCGGCGGCTGAGGCATCTTGGGGTCCATCAGCTTCTGAAGCTTCTGATTGCAAGTAGAATCCCACGCTACATAATCTCTTGGGTAATGATAACGCTTGGCAAAGACTGGTGCGTCGGTGTAGTTGACAGCTGCAACAATGATATCACGCTGCTTGATCACGCTGCGGCCACCGTATGCTAGAGGCCAGAACCAGCGCACGCCAACAAAACGCTCCAGAAAATCGGAAATCGCAGCCGAGGTCCCGTCATTCGCGTAATCCTCAGAGCGATTATGGATAATGTCGACTTTCATTGTGGAACCCACAAGGAAGATGCGGTTCGCCGCCGTCTTGATCTCGAAACCATCGACGGGGATCTTGCTCGTATCGATCCCAGCCTTTCTGGACGCTTCGCAGTCGCCAATGATGATTGCAGGCTGGTCCGCTGCCGGTACTTCAGTGACGATCGCCAGTTCAGCGCCGCTCGTCAGCTTCACTGCCTTAAGAAGTTCTTTCACCATCACGTCGCGGGGCCTTACGCGCCGCTTCTGGAGGGTTTTCCTGGGTCGGGGCGCCACATACACAACCGCTTTCGCCTTGCCCTTACGGACCAGCTCAACCGGTTTATGCTTCGGCGCCGTGCGCAGTGTCACAGGCATCAGATCGGGTGCCTTGGTGAGATCTTCCGCCGTTGCCAACACGGCTGACATGCATACTGCCATCGCAACGACAGCCTTCATCACTTGCTTCATCATTCTCATCTCCTTCTGCGGTCCAATAATTCTCTTCACCTGAACCAATGCTTTCATTCGATACCAAACAAACCCAAACGCTACGCGAACGGTGCACAAACATAGCGCATGGAGATGCTACCGACAAGGGGCAATGTGGACCGCTGCCCGGCATTTTCAATACCGCCTGCGGTAGTGTGTGCGTATGTGGGTGTCTGAGTATGTGAGTTGGGGAGAGTCCGTGGATTCGACACGGCAACTCCCCTAGTGACAGTGACTTATGCTGAAGGCCGGGAATCTCGGGGCTCTTAGAAGTAGAATATCGTAACCGTTAAGCTTGGCCGATTTTTCCGCCACCGCCCCCCCCCCTCACGCGGCGGGCGGGCTACAGATGTCGGGGACGTCAAGGCCGCCGGATGTGTAGGCCCTACGCATGAAGTCAATGGGATCCCGGCCTTGGAGTTTGCAGGTCTCGACGATGCTATTGATGATGCAGTGCCTCCGGGCTCCAGTCTGGGTATTGCTCCCGAAGGAGACCTTGCGGCTGATCACCATGGGGCGGATCTGCCGCTCGGCGCGGTTGTTGTGGAACTCGACATCGGGGTGTGTGACGAAACGGATCAGATCCTCACGGTACTTATTGATTCGTTTCTGCAGCGTGATGGCCTTGCCTTTGGTGACCGGCATCGTCGTTAGCCGGGTAAGCCGCTTTTCCATCTTGCGAACCGCCCGCTCCTTCTTTGGCCCGTCTTGCATCGCCTGAACCTGAAGCCCCTTCTCGATGAACTCTTTGACCTTGGATTCAAAGTGCTCAAGGAGCTTGCTGGAGCTCAGCACGTCGCGCTCTTTCTTGATGTCACGCAGCAGATGAACCAGGCAACGCTGTGTTTTTCCGAGGCAGTTGTAGGCGGCATAGAAGTCACACATCACTATACCTTTGAAGTCCTTGCCGAGGATCTCTTCGATGACGGCCGCCCCGCGGCTGTGATCGGGATGGAAGAAGGCGATGCGCTTGTTGCAGAAGCACCAGATATATCCGGATTTACCCATGACCTTCCAGCCTGTTTCGTCACCGTTGAGCACCGCCTGTTGGCGCAGGGCTTCGCGCAGATTATCGTAGCTGCCATCGAGAGAGAGGCCCACGCGATTGACGAGACCCAAAACGCCAGAGGGCGATAACTCTGCACCCAGGACACGTGAGCTGAAGACACTGAGCTTGCGAAATGTCGTGCCCATCTGGTTCATCAGCGCCAGATGGACCGCCAGGTTGGGACCAATAACTACCGGTGGCCCGAGCACAGCCTCGGCATGTCTGACCTCTTTGCCGCAGTGCGTGCACCGGCCACGCTGGTACTTGCGGTGCGTGACGATCCTGCTTACCGGCGGAATGTCCTCAATGTACTTCGAGTCGAAAGTATCAATCGGATCAATGTGATGGTTTCCGCAGTCGCAGGTATCGGGAGGCGGGATCATTTCAGTGAAGTCGATTTTGTCGGGGATTGGGCGGCTACGCCCCTGGTGCCCTTTCGGAGCGCCTCGCTTTCGTGGGCGGTCGGCTTCTCTTTTTTGGTTCTTGTCCGCCGGAGCATCACCATCGTCGGACTTCTCTTCGTCAGTGGAAGCTTTCACCCCAAGCGCCTTCTTCAGTTCGTACTGAGCGCACTTGAGCTTGTAGCCCAAGCGGTCGACCGTCTTTCGTAGGGCGTGGTTCTCTTCCTGTAATTCGCCTCCGCGCGCCTCCGCGTCTTGAAGCAGGGCCTCAAGCAAATCACTGCGTCGCTCGACGGTCTGTTGATAACGCTGATGCAGCGCCTGACTCGTCTGGCTGGCCGTGCCGGACTGCGGGATATTCTGCAACTTATCCAGGACGCGCCGGTCGGTCAGGGCCTGGCGCCTGAGCTCTTCGGCCTCCAGGCGCAATGCCGCCGTATCGATATCAGTGGCCTCAGCCGCGCATGTGTCGGCTTCGCTCATTTCTTGGTGCGGCTGCTCCTCTTCAGAAGCAAGTCGCCCTTGGGAGTGATTTCCCATTCCACGACTTCGCCTTTTCGAAAGTCCATCATCTGGGCACAGGCTGACGGAAAGTTGATGTAGTACTGCTGACTGCTCTTGCGCTGGATCAATTGGATCTTTGTTTTGAAGCCCATAGAACCCTCCTTTGAAGTAGCTATTCATATAACTAGATACCTGCAGAAAAAGCAAGAGGAATAATCGAAAAAGTTTAGGAATCTCAAGAGCGGTGCGTGACCTGCGCAGTACCGCTCGCTATCATCGGCCAATGGGGTCGAATCGAATCTTTTCCAGAGCCAGACGGCCATGGCTGAAGGACTGCTGTTATCACATCAGTCACCGCTGTGTGCGCAACGCCAAAGCGTTGCAGTTCTCGCAGCAGCGCGACGGATTCATGCGTCGACTGCGTGAGATGAAAGACAAATACCCGGTCAAGGTGCTCAACTTTCTCGTCGGCACCGACGGCTATCGCCTTTTGCTCGCCGCCTCTGATCCAGCGGCGCTTTCCGCTCCGATAGGCTTTCTAAACGGCACCACGGCCCAGGAGTACTGCGTGCGCAAGGGATGGGAGGGCTCGGTATGGAAGGGGAAGTTCAACGTGACGCTGGTTCAGTCACGCGCTCAAGCGCTGCGCTGCTCCCTCGATATGGACTTCGCCATGCTCAGGGAGCAACCCGACGATGTCTTCCATCCGTTGTTGTGGAAACATTCCGGACACCTTGAGTTGACCGAGGTCCGTAAGCGCTATCGCATTATCGACCGCAAGGCTCTGCCGCGCTGGTTTATGGACGCATCTTGGCTTGAGTTCCGAGAATGGTATCTCCAGGCCAGCAACGAAAAGTGGAACAGTCACGAGTATGCTGAAGAAGAATGGTGGGAGGACGCCCTGATCGTCGGAGAGAAGAGCTTCTGCGAACGGGTGGCCGACTCCATTCCCGAGTCCCACCGCTCCCTCTGTGCCTACCCGGCACTGACTACTGTCCCAGGCCTCGAAGATCGGCACGCCTGGACGATCATTACCACGCCCACCTACAAGCGGGCGTACATCCTCAGGTCGCAACCGTGAGCGGCCACCGACAGGCAAAATCGGCCAAGCTTAACGGTTACAGAATATCAGTCCGATTCATCGCTGTAAGTGGAATGCTGCTCGCGGACGCAGACGGTGCCTGGTGTCTCAGTCCCAGCGTCACTATAGGTAAACCGGTAACGATGGCCTATACTCCTTGCCGCCTTTTCGACAGAGAGTTGATCCCCGATGGCAAGCGCCTCCGTCCAAGCCGCCTCCCGCGCAAACTGGCAGCGTGCCAGCAGATCTTCGATTACCCTCAGTGTAGAGATGCTGAAACGCCGACATAGAAGGAATCTGCAGACTCTCGAGCAAACGTTCCACCGCCAGCAGTCGGTATCGGCTACGGCGCCCCGTCAGTTCGCCGTCTCCGCACCACCGCCATTCCGACGGATGCCCAACGACGCCCGCGCGCACCATATTCAGCGACACGTACCGGATACAGTTTAAGATCTGCACGTTGTTCTTCCTCTCTAAGGTTTGCTGGGGACGCCTGAATCCCCACAACCAGCAATCCCGTAAGGGGTTAGCGTGTCGAATGCAGAAAGGTGGTGCTCCGTGGCGCTCTGATCACCCCGTAACGGTTGATCCGTATTCGAAGAACCATTTGAGTGTATCGTGGTCGACGCCCGGCGGGATCGAATGGTCTGTGTGCAAAATGTAGCCTGAGCCCGCTTCTAGAACCGGCGGTATTTTCGCGTGGAGCTCTTCCTTGATAAGCTCGCGGTCATTCGATTCCAGCGTGCGGATATCGATGTTGCCGCAGAACGCGATCTTGCCTCCGAACTGTTCAGCTATGCGTGGCATATGCATACCCGCCTTCACTTCCATCGACTGCAGGCAGTCCATGCCTGCTGCCACTAGGCCGGGGACGAGGGGTTCGACGAATCCGCATGAGTGGACCATAACCTTGCAGCCATTGCTGTGCGCGTAGTCGAAAAGCTTCGCGTGCCCCGGCTGTACGATGTCCTCATACATTGCGGGTGACATGAATGGCTTCTCTTTGAAGCCCATATCTTCATAGAAGAACATGAAGTCGGGAGTGCCTTCCTCTGCGTAGAGCGTCTCGAGGTGCATGATTGTGAAGTCGACGTATGTGTTGACCATGTCCTTTACCCAGTCGGGATCGAGCGCCATCCCCATAAGCATGTACTCGTGTCCGCATACGGGATGCATCAGTTCGAATGGTGCAACCCCGGTCCAGGAAAAGGCGCGCTGCTCTTCATCCGCCAGCTTCTTCTGTTCTCTGTAGTCCCCAAAAGGAATGCGCCTGCGGTCAACTGAGAGCAGGTGGGGTTTGATCAGACCCTCCCACTGGGGGCGCTCTTTCACCTTGAAGTCGACATGCTCAGGCGTTCCGGATCTTCCTTTCCAGTGGCGAAGCGATGCCCCATTCCCGTTCAGTTTTAGGATGGTTTCTTCTGTCTCCTCTAGCACTTCATCCTCGAAGTCAAGATTAGCGATGCTGTTGAGCGAAGCGCCGGAGCGCTGGCTCATGTCAAAGTGGACGACCTCGTCCTCGCCATCGTGCATGGCCCCTTCCTCAACATAGCGTACTTTTGCTTCCCACCACAAATTGTCAAAATAAGGGAGTTCCTCTACATGCTCGTTGTTGAGCGCCGCTAGCAATTTTTCCTTATGAGTCACGATAACCTCCTGTAGTTGGTAATATGGAGCTATACTACCGGCATATAGCTGTGATTAGAATGGACGAAATCGATAAGCTGATGAACTATATCGATATGCGCTTGAGTGACTGCCATCTTAGAATCAATAGGTTTGAGCGAGCTTTCTGCGCCCCTGAATGGCAGTGGCGTCATGATGTCGAGGCGATGGGTTGGCGTGGGATGATATTTTGGCTCATTTGTGCAGGCAGTGGCCATTTGCGGGCCGGTGACTCGGAGTATGATTTGAGCCACGGCGATTGTTTTCTGCTCAGGATGACCGAGCCTCTGATAGCGACGCATGATCCCGAAGATCCGCTGGTAGTGCCATGGATTCACTTTGATGTTCTTGATGGTGATGGTGCGTTTCTGTTTCCTGACCGAGAGAGAATGGCGACGCACCGGAAAGTGCGAGACATCACGTTCTTGAGCACTCTGTTTGATCGATGCGTTGAGGCATGGCGGTGACGAGTGCTCGCTTCTGGTGGCAGGACGCATTTTCAAGGTCTGACCCCGTGCTCACGCACACTCCCACAGACTCCCAACTCACACACGCCCCTGCTGCTGGCCGACGGAGAATCTGACAGTTGTTATGCCGAATGGTTTCATCTCGAGCGCGACTCCACCCTCTGCGAGTTCAAGGTCAGCTTCCTTCTGCTCGAGCATGTCAGTGACAGTAGCACCGGTGACATTCAGTGATGTTGTCAGACGGCAGCGCGTAGCGGATCGCATAGCCTCGTAGAGGCGGACGACGATATCCCCGGAACCGTCCTCGGCAGGCTTTACCGCCTCGATGATCACATTGGGAGCATCGACATTAAACAGGGACTTTTCGCCGCCGTCGCCGTCGGCCATTGTCACCGGGACGTTGAGCTCATAGCCCTCCTGCACAACAGCACTCTCCGCGAAGGGGCCATTCCAGGCGTGGAAGGCATACGTGAACTCCTGTCTACCAAGGTCCGCTGTCATATCCGGAGAAAGCGGCGACCTGAGCAATGTGAGATTTATGGAGTTGCCGAGGACATTGACCCCGTACTTGCAGTCGTTGAGAACTGCCGCACCACGAGCCCCCTCCACCAGTGCCGTCCACTTGTGCTGCGTGACCTCGAACCGATCCTCGTCGAACTGACGAGAGAAGTGATTCGGGCGGGCTATGTGGCCAAACTGAATCTCATGAATCGCCTCGTTTGCATGAACCGTCACAGGGAATGCCACCTTCAGCAGTTTATGCCGCTCCTGCCAGTCGACGACCGTCTTGAACTCAACGGTACGTGATCCACGCCGCAACGACACTTCCTGGCTCATGGCCGAGCCATGAAGCGTGCGCGATATCTTCAGGCTAGCCACGAGCGGTCCCTGTTCACCGGGTTCCATCACGGCCTCATCCGACAGCTCGACGGGCGCCTCCATGTATGTGCTGTCAATATCCCATGCATCGAACGATGAAGGCACATCCTTATACATCCGGAACTCGTTGCAGGGAGCAGCAGCCAGTTCTCGCCCGGCATCCTTGTCGAAGAGCTTCGTGATCTCGCCGCGCGTTCCGAACTCAACCCGAAGGTGTTCGTTCTCCAGCACGTTCCCCAGGAGGGTCGCGCCTGAGTCAGGCTCCAGACCGGCGGTCTCGTCTATCGGTTTCACCGTCGTCCAGCCACAGGACGGCAACGAGACTTCCGCATAGGCGTTTCTGCCAGTGGTCTGCACCGGCAGCGGTTCTCCGTCGCTTCCGGCAACGGCCGAGATGCCTTCCGGCAACTTGATCAGGCCGGACCGGTTCCAGGAGAGAGAGTTGAAAAGAGTCAGGGCCTCACCGTCTTCCGCGAGCTCCGAACGCGCCTTGTCCGCCAGCCTGCCGGCAAGTTCCACCACACCGCCGAGCTGCTCTTCGGACTGCTCGTGGACGCGTTGAATCGAAGAGCCAGGCAAAATATCGTGGAACTGGTTCAAGAGGACGACCTTCCAGGCTTCATCCATCTCGGACTCCGGCAGTACCGATCCGCCGGATGCCGCCGCGGCAACTCCCCAGATCTCGGTTTCTCGCAACGCGAGCTCCGACTGGCGCATGAGCTTCTTGGTCTTGGCCTGGGATGTCATCACGCCCCTGTGCACTTGACAGTAGAGTTCGCCCACATAGCGTACATCCGGCCAGCCACGTTCGTCCTGATCACGGAAGTACTCAATGGGCGGCGCAATTCTTGCGCGCGGACAGCCTTCCAGATCGACTGCGCGTTTCAGGAACTCAACGTGCATGCGGTGGGGGCCGCCTCCGCCGTCGCCATAGCCGAAGGGGAACAGACGCGTCGCATAGCCGTCTTTCTGAGGACGCTCCGTCCAACGTCCGATCAGATCTTTAGGTGAGGTCATCGAATTGTAGTCACTCATGAGATTCACGAAGACTTCCGACCCGTCGATCCCCTCCCAGACAAACGTCGTGCGAGGGAAGCTGTCACCGCCGTTATAGTTCCAGTAGATCTTAGCGGTAGCAAAGTACTTCACCCCGCAGCCACGCATGATCTGCGGCATGGCTCCCGAGTAGCCGAATACGTCTGGAAGCCAGAGCACCTCGGATTCGAAGTCGAACTCATCTTTGAAGTAGCGCTTCCCGTGAATGAACTGACGTATCAACGCTTCGCCACCGGAGACATTGGTGTCGCATTCTACCCAACTGCCACCATCGACGATGATGTTACCACTGGCAACGGCAAGCTTCAGACGCTCCCAGAGTTCAGGATACAGGTTCTGGACCATGCGAAGGAGATGCGGCTGGGGTTGCAGGAACTTGTGCTCCGGGCACTCATCAATGATAGCCAACTGCTTGGATAGCGTCCGGGCAATCTTACGCTCCGTTTCTGCCAGCGGCCAGAGCCAGGCGATGTCGAGATGTCCGTGGCCGATCGCATACATCGTAGGCGCCGTAGAACCGTTTGTGCATTCCAGCAGGCTCTGTAGCCGCTCACGCCCCTTCCTGATCGACGCCATCTTTTCTTCCTGCGGCAACTCAAGATCGACAATTACGGAGAAGTCTCTAAGCCCTTCGTCTATCTCCTGCACGCGCAGTGAGTCCTGGTCAAGGCTGTCGCGCAAGTGCGCCAGTGACTCCACATCAATATGCAGCTGAAACGCATCCTCTTCCCAGATACCGAAAGTAACGTCTCCGACTGACTCCTGAGTCGCCGCTGGTTCAGGAACCGTTTCACGGTCAATGGGTACCGGCCCGCCGCCGAGGACCCTGGGCCCGTGACCTGCATAGGATTCAACGAGGAGTTCGAATGTCTCACCGGCCCTTGCCTCCCGGCTCAGAACCAGATCCCCGTCCGGCTCGCCGACGAGCTTGCCGTTGAGGTAGCAGGTCTTGTCGTGGCCCAGCCCGAGCATGGCGACGAGTCTTCGACCCTCTGCCTCTTCAGGCGCTGTGAAGCGGGTCCTGAACCAGGCATACTCCCATTTTCCGCCCCATGATGACCCTTTCGGCATGGGCACAAAGCTCCCGCCGGCAGCCTCATCGGCTGACAGCTGCTCCGCAGTGACGAATCCCTCGACCTCGACAGAGCCGAGCTGCCGGTAAAAATGCTTACCCAATTCTGCTCGCCAATGGTCAATACGGCTTCGCCATTCAATCGTTAGTGACATTCAGATAATTCCCTGGGTTAAACTGATACTAATCTGCTTTCAGATTCACCAACCACGTTATCTTAAGTTCAAACAGCTTAGGTTGCGACGTAGAGTTTCCCGCGTTTCTATTCAAGAAAACAGCTATCTACCGGTTCGCTTATGTTGGCAGGGCGAAGTGTCGCCGCAAGATTCCAGCGTCGTCGGGTCCAGGTTGTGCTCATCCTCGAACGGCATGAACCAGCCGAGCAGCGTCCAGCCCCAGAATGGATCCAGACCTCGGCCCTCGCCGGTCTCGGAGCAGAAATATTCGCGGTTGCCGGATTTGTTGAGCAGCCGCATCGTTTCGTCCACCAGTCTGGTGGCGAGTTCGGGGTAGCCATAACTTCGAAGCGCCTGGAAGATGTAGTAGTTGGTCGGCATCCATGTGTTGGCACGCCAGGAGCAACCGATGTCTGCGGGTAGCTGAGTGCTCATATACCAGCGTTCGGACTTGGCCAGCACCGCCACTGGATAATCGCTCCAGAATTCGTCCCTGTTCATGAGGTGCTCCGAAATCATACGCCCGGCCTGTTCCGGGGTAGCGACCCCGGCCCAGAGGGTCGCGAATATGCCGGCATACTTGACCCGCATCATCGGTGCGGTGCCCTTCTCTTTGGCCAACTGCATATCCAGCCCTATGCGTACATTAACTGCTGCCCAGCTGCTGGCGCTTGTGTATGTGGTCTGCGATTGCCACTCCGCATCGCCATGCAGGAACGCGGCGGTGGCGCCGACATTAAGGTCATAAAAAAGCCCGGTTTCTTCGTCCCACATCAGTTCGCGCATGCGCTCCGCTCGCTGATCGGCCTTTCGGCGATAGACCTGTGCGAGCGTGTCATCGCCGCGCAGACCGGCGAGGCAGGCGAAGGCTCGGCATTCGCGTATGAGGAACGCATTGAGATCGACACCTTTGGACATTCTATCGCGCCAGTAGCCGGCCCGTTCGTGCTGGTTGTCCATTCCTGTTTGCAGCGAGCTCATCCATTCGGATAGTCCTGTGTTTCCGGTATCCATATCGACGAGCCAGTAGTCCAGGTATTTCTGGAGCTTCTGGAAATAGTCGGGGGTGAGCCAATCGCTGCCCTTGCCGGCCCGGTGCAGCAGGACAGCCGACTGGCAGAGGAACGGCTTTACGTGTTCGCTGCCATGAAAGTCGTCCTCCAGTGGCACAACACGTGCGATGAAGCCGTCTTCGCGTTGATGGTCGAGAAAGATCTCGATGCCGTTGCTGATATAGGTTGGTTCCCAGCCCAGATAGAGCTGAACAACGGCTTCAAAGTACTGGTCCCAGTCGTATAGAGTCCGGTTGAAGCCGTAGCCGGTAAAATAGTCCTTTCCGGTGGCCTCATCGGTAAAGATACCGTTCTTCATAAGATCGCTCAGGTCGCCGTGTTTCGCGGCGAGTTCCCGCCAAGTGTCATTGCCTATATTGAACATCGCTACTCCTTACTATTCATTATTGTTAGCGTATCGAATGCACTACCCAGAGGAAAGGTGGTTTGACACCGACGCAACTTAGCGCACCTTGAATGTGGCGCGGAGCCCCGTTTGCGAATCTCCGCCGACCAGCACCTCAAATTCGCCGGGCTCGACAACCCAGTTCATATTCCTGTCGAGCATTCGCAGTTCCTTCTCTCCCAGTTGGAACGAAACCCGTTGCTTCTGACCGGGCTTCAACGTGAGCCGCTGAAAACCCTTCAGTTCCTTAATGGGCCGGGACACAGAGGCATACAGGTCGCTGAGATACAGTTGAACGACCTCATCGCCCTTACGCTTACCCGTGTTCCGAACATCGACACTTACGGTCACGCGGCCCATCGGCGCGATGGTTCCAGGGGTGATCTTGAGGTTTGTGTATTTGAACGTGGTGTATGACAACCCGAACCCAAACGGGAAGAGCGCCTGCGGACCGCGCAGATCAACATAGTCGTCACAACGGCCACTCGGTTTCGCATTGTAGTAGAGCGGGAGCTGGCTGGCAGTCTTCGGAAACGTGACGGGCAGCCGGCCGGACGGATTGCAATCACCAAACAGCACGTCGGCGATCGCGGTACCACCCTCCTCACCGGGATACCAGGCCTCGACAACTGCGTGCACCTTGTCGAGCCAGCGCCCCATCGTAATTGCGCTGCCGTTGATCAGCACAACGATAACCGGCGTGCCGGTCGCGGCGACCGCCAGGATCAGCTCTTCCTGAACACCGGGCAGATCGAGATTGCAGCGGTCCTTGTCTTCCCCCTCGGTATCGGACGTGTTGCCCATGCAGAGCACCGCCACGTCGGCCTGGGCCGCAGCGGATACGGCACGGCTGAAGCCGGCCCTTGAATCGTCCTTGATCTTGCAGCCTTCGCTGAAACTGACCTTCATCTTCTTGCCCGCCCGTTTCCTGATGCCCTGCAACGGCGATACGAGCCTTATACCGGACCCGCTGTAGCCGCCGAGCTGCGCCTGCTTTGCGTTGGGTCCGATGACGGCAATCGATTTGGCCGTACGTGATAACGGCAGTGTGTCGGGCTGGTTCCTAAGCAGGACAATGCCTTTGCGCGCGGCTTCAAGCGCCAGCTCTCGATGCTCGGCGCAATCACACACGCCAGCCGCCTCAGCCGGATCGACATATGGATTATCGAACAGGCCAAGCTGGAACTTCACACGCAGCACATTCCGCACGGCCTCATCAATGGCCTCCATCGAAACGCGGCCCTCTTCCGCGAGCGGCAACATTGCGGTAACGGCGTCCTTGCCCGGCATCTCAACATCCAGCCCCGCCTCTATCGCCTTCTTGCCGGCCTCCGCCATGTCGCTGGCGGTGCGGTGTTTAAGATGCGTGAACTTCAGCGCCTCGTAGTCTGACACCACCATACCGCGGAACCCCCACTCGCCCCGCAGCACGTCTTTAAGCAACCATGCGTTGGATACACAGGGCTCACCGTCGACCGCGTTGTATGCCGCCATGAGCGAGAGCGCGCCGGCATCCTTAATCGCCGCCTCGAATGGCGGAAAGTAGATCTCGCGAAGTATCCGTTCGGAGAGGTGGACCTCGTGACTGTCGCGCCCGCCGGCCCCGACAAAATTGGCCACATAATGCTTGGGTGTGGCTGCCACGCCCTGGCTCTGGACACCCTTCACAAAGGCAAACGCCATGCGTGCAGAGAGGAACGGGTCCTCCCCGTAGGTCTCTTCGACGCGGCCACAGCGCTGGTCCCGCGCTATGTCCATCGCCGGCGAAAGGACCTGATTGATCCCCCTGCACACGGTTTCCTTGCCTATGGCAACACTGATCCGATGCATCATGTCGGGATCCCACGAGCTTGCCATCGCAATTGCCTGCGGAAAGCTCGTCGACCCCTCCGCCATCAGGCCATGCAGCGCTTCATCGTGAATGATAAACGGAATACCGAGCCGCGTTTCCTCGCGTGCGAACTTCTGCGCCGCATTGGAGAACCTAGCCCCGTCCCGTGGCGACAATGACCGTACCACCCAGCCGAGTTGCGAAAGACCGCGCTTACCGATC
>JASLOA010000025.1 GCA_030745755.1 Kiritimatiellia bacterium
AGAGCTGCCAAGGCTACCTTCGCCTTGAACGATGCACCGTACTTCCTGCGTGATTGCTTCATGCCTTGCTCCTTCCCTCTCGGTCATTTTAGGAGCCTGACTGTAGCTTAACCACCTGTCCTGTTTTTGGGGTCCACCTCAAGGAACACGTCGTTTGGGGAAATCGCCATATCATACAGACTTCCCGATATCTAATCGAGTTATGCGCTTCGGGCAGACTCAAAGCGAAGTCGCCGAAACTGGTCCGTGCAATTGACAGACTGCGCAACCAAGCATCCAAAGACTTCGAGGACGAAATCGCGCAGCTTATCACCGAACAGACCGGCGCTTTGGTACGACGCAGGATTAAGAAATTCGACCGGACTCGGATGATGGGTCCAAAAGGCGAGGACCTCGGTGATGTCGATGTATTGGCCGCCCTGCCAGACTCCAAATTGATCGTCGCTATCGAATGCAAAAATCTTGCCCTAGCACGAACACCCAGGGAGATCCAGAACCAGCTTGTCGAGCTCTTCAAAGGGAGTAGAGATTCATCGCCGACTACGACCAAACACCTTCGAAGAGTTGATTGGTTGAGATCAAATCTTTCTGCAGTGCTAACCAGTCTTCAGTTGAGCGTTGACGAAAAAACGTGGACCGTCGTGCCGCTGTTGGTCAGCGATACAGAAATGTACGGCCCGTATCTTGTTTCTCCGCCGTTCCCAGTCTGTTCTCTGGATACTATTGCGCGAACGTCACTGGTCGAGATTGTGAAAGCGTGAGCTATCGCTGCGATCGTCGTCTCTAGCCTTGCAAACCGTCCGAGCCAGGCGGCGTCAATTCGCCGCCTCCGCCTACCGCAGCCCCATCGCCGTCGCGAACGTGTCCCGGTGCGGCGCGGACGTTCCGTATTTGAGCTCGGCGACCTTGGCGCGGCGGGTCCATAGCTGGAGGTCGTACTCTTCCATGAATCCAACTCCGCCGTGGATCTGCTGGGCCGTGAGCGTGGTCCATGTGTAGGCGTGGTTTGCCAGCACTTTGGCCATCGCGATCTCTTTGTCGGCGGTGGCGCCGTCCTCCAGGCGCGTGATGGCCTGGTAGGTCGCCAGCCGGGCGCCGTCGATCGCGTTCACCATGTCGGCGCAATCGTGCTGGACGGACTGGAAGCTGCCGATCGCCCTCCCGAACTGCACCCGCTGCTTGGCATAGTCGACGGTCATCTCCATGACCTTCTGCGCGCCGCCGACGCTCTGGGCGCAATGCAAGATCGTGGATCGGTCCAGCGTTCGCTTGAGGATCGGCCAACCCTCGCCGACCTCGCCCAACACGTTGTCGCCTGACACCGTCACATTGTCGAATGTGACCTCGAATTGCCGGTCCCTGGCGAGGCTTGCCATCGGCGCCAATCCGACGCCCAGGTCGGATGCCTGAACGATTAAGATCGTGATGCCATCCTCACCTTTCGAAGCGGGATCGGTCCGCACCGGAACGAGCATCAAGTCAGCAGAGTTCGCGTACTCGACGAACAGTTTCGCCCCGTTGATCTGAAACCCTTCGCCGGCTCGTTGTGCCGGAAGCGTGATCGCGGATGCGCTGTATCTGGCGTCGTTTTCGAGAAAGGCGGCGGTCCCGATCAAGGCGCCTGACGCGAGCCCGGGGATGTACGCCTTCCGCTGTTCGTCTGTTCCCGCATCGAGGATCGTCAGCCCAACGTTGACGACCGAAGTGAACATCGGTCCCGGCGTCAGCGCTCGACCGGTCTCTTCCAACAGTACGGCTAGGTCCGTCAGGGACCCATCAGCGCCGTCGTTTTCGGCCGGAAACGGGACGCCCAACCATCCCAGGCCGGCGATCTGTTCCCAAAGCTGGGTCGGATAACCGCGTTCGTCCTGCTCCATGGCCCGCACCAGCGATGTCGGGCACTCTCGATCCAGGAAATCGCGGGCCGAACTGCGAAGCATCTCTTGAGCTTCGGTTAGGGCCAAGTCCATGGTGATGCGCTCCTAATTAAGACGATGGCGCGGCTTAGGGAACGACGTTTTTTCGTGTGCTGGTTTCTCTACCCGCGGCGATCATCACAATAACCAAAGTCCGAAACGAGACCCTTTTTGTAGTCAGAAGCGCCCGAGGCGCCGCCTAGCGGGGCATGCCCAGGCCTCGGCGGGCGATGATGTCGCGTTGTACCTCGTTGGCCCCGCCGCCGAACCGGAGGAAGATGCCGCTTCGGTACGCCTGCTCCAGCTCGCCGTCCAGCCGCGCGTGAGGCGACTCCGGGGTGAGTTGGCCGTGCATCCCTAGAAGTTCGACGCCGAAGTCGGCTATCTCTTGAATTAGGTCCGTGGCGATGATCTTCTGGGCCGAGCTTTCGTAGTTGGGCACATGGTCCTGGTCGATCATCCACGCGGTTCTGTACGAGAACAGTCGGACCACTTCCAGCTTGATGCCCAGGTCCGCGAACCTGCTTCGGATGTAAGAATCCTGTGAAAGACGCTGGCCGTCCACGACGGTTTCGTTCGCGTACGCAACCAACGAGTTCATGCGTTTGAGGAGACCGGCGTATCGGCCTCCGAGGCTCACCCGCTCGAAATCCAACGCCATGGCAACGTGATACCAGCCGCGGTTGGCCTCGCCGATCAGGTTGGCACGCGGGATGCGCACGTCCTCGAAGAAGACCTCGTTGGTTCGACCGTCGTCCATCCGCCAAAGGGGGCGGACGGTTATCCCTGGAGCGTCCATGGGCAACAGAAAGGCGGAGAGCCCTCGGTGTTTCGGGGCGTCGACGTCGGTGCGGGCCAGCAGCCAAATGTGGGACGAAAAGTGCGCTGCGCTGGTGAACATCTTCTGGCCGTTGATGACGAACTCGTCGCCGTCCTCGACGGCCCGCGTCTCCAGGCTGGCAAGGTCTGTCCCGGCGCCGGGCTCGGTGTATCCGAGTGCAAACTCGACCTCGCCGGAGCGGATCTTGGGCAGCCACTCGTCGATCTGCTCTTCTGTGCCGACGCGCATGATCGTCGGGCCGACCATGTTCACCGCCGTGCTGGACGTGTACAGGCCGCCAACGCGACCGATTTCCTCGGAGAAGATGTACTGGTCGATCAGGGAGCGACCCAGACCGCCGTATTTGGTCGGCCAGGGTATGCCCAGGAGGCCGCGTGACCCCAGAGCCCGCATGAACTCCTTGCCGGCTGGGCCGGGTCCGACGTCATCGTTCGACTCCATCTCGGCCCGGAGCTCAGGTGTGATGAGCGACTCGATGACGCCGCGAACCTCTTCCCGCCATTCTTCCTGCTCAGGTGTGAATCGAAAGTCCATCGGTAGACCTCCGGGCTTGCGTCAATCTCGGCGAGCCGGCGCCCTGACATTTTCGGCCCTCCCGTCGCCGTTTGCACATTCGCCGCCCCGCTCGCCAGATCGGTCGCGGGTCGGGATGCTTTCGGCTGGCCGAGTCAGCTACACGCCTACCCCATTGAAAGCCCATGTGGGGCCTTAGGCGGGCTCGAACATGGGCAGGGAAACTTGTCCGTCGCCTTGGTCTTCCCAGACCAGCTTGACGCGCATCCCGCACTGTATTTCCTCGATCGGGTTGCCGACGCCAACGATGTTGGTCATGATGCGGAAGCCTTCGTCCAGGTCCACGTACGCTACGGCATACGCTCCCAGGTCCTTGAAGGCCGGATGCCTGCTCTGCATGACTACGCTGAACGTGTAGACTTCGCCCTCGCCTTTTGACACGTTCCACGTCGTGTTGGCGCCGCCGCACGCGGTGCAATGGCGGCTTGGGAAGAAGATCACGTTGCTGCAATCGTTGCACGTCTGGTACACGAGCTCGTGCCGCTTGGTGGCGTCCCAGAACGGCTGCGTGTCCTGCTCCGGGAAGTGTGGTTGTGGTCGTAGTGCCTGTGATGTCATTTTCGTTGCTCCTTTTGAGAGCGTTTTCGTAATGGATACTGGCCTCGTTGGCGTTAGGCAACCGGGGCCGTGACAATGCTTAGTCCGCAGCCAGGATGCTGACGCCCGTCGCGTGGCGTGAGCCCAACGAGCCACCGTTGCCGACCGCGACGGCGAGTTTGGGATCCTTGACCTGGGACGTAGATTCGCCTCGAAGCTGTCGCGTAGCTTCGAGCAACAAAAAGATGCCGCGTTCACCAGGATGGTTGGACGACAGTCCGCCGCCGTCAGTGTTCAGCGCGGGCTTGGTGGGATCGTCGAACGCCATGTGGCCGTCGGCCACGTAGGCCCCGCCCTCGCCCTTGGCACAGAAGCCCAGGTCCTCGATCATGCACATCACCGTGATGCTGAAAGAGTCGTAGGCCATCAAAACATCGATCTCCGATGGCGACACGCCGGCGTCTGCGAACGCGCGTGGACCGGATTGGGCCCCAGCGCTGAGGGTGATGTCGCCGCCGTTTTCCCGGTACTGGGTCGCTTCGCCGGTTCCGATGATCCACACGGGTTTTTTGGCCGCATTACGGGCCACCGATGGGGACGCGATGACGACCGCGCCGCCGCCGTCGGAGATCATGCAGCACTCGAGCAGCCGCAATGGCCACGCAACCATGCGCGAGTCGACCACGTCTTCGATCGACAGCTCGTTGACGCCGACGAACTCGAGGTCGGTCATGGCCTTCACGGCCTCGGGGTTGCGCATGGCGTGCTTGCGGGTCGCGACCGAGATCGCCGCGAACTGCTCGTTGGTGGTGCCGTATTGGTGCATGTGGCGTTGTTTGACCAGACCGTAGTTGCTGATCAGCGTCAGGCCCCAGGGCGCTTCCATGTTGGTTTGCGGATTTGGCGTCGCCGTGCCGGTGAATCCGCCCGTCCCGATGGCCCGCCTGTCCGAGTGGGCGGTGGAACCGTAGGTCAACAGCGCAACCTCGCACTTGCCGGCGGCGATCATCATCGCCGCGTGATTGGCGTGGAACTCGTACGACGTGCCGCCCACCGAGGTCGAGTCGATGACCTTGGGCTTGATGCCCAGGTACTCTGAGATCCCGAGCCCGCCGATGCCCTGGTGGCTGCCGGTGTCGTATACCGCATCGACGTCCGACCACGACAGTCCAGCGTCGTCCAGGGCTGCTTTGGCGGATGCAGCCTTGATTTGGAGGGCGCTGGTTCCGGGCCCTACGACTCTGAGCGGATACTCGTGGACTCCTACGATTGCGGCCTCTCTGCGTTGAGGCATGCGTATCTCCTCTCTCAATTGGGGTGCCGCAAAGTTAGCATATGGTCAAGGTCGCGTCAACGTGCTCGGGCGTCGCATTGACTCACCGGTGTCCGCGCGGTATATTGCCCCTCATGATTATCGGACTGCTATCTGACACACATCTACCGAATCTGATTCGTCACCTGGACGAACTGGGCCCGGAGCCGGTCGAGTTTTTTGAGAGCGTCGACCTGATTCTCCACGGCGGCGACCTGACTTCGCCCAAGACTTTGGACTGGCTGGAGCAGTTCGCCCCAGTTGTATGCTCCACCGGCAACAACGATCCCATTCCGGATCAACGATGTGAAGAAGTGCAGATGCTTGAGATCGAAGGTTGGCGGCTCGGGATGATCCACAGCATGGAAGGCCAGTTCCGTCCGATGGCGGACCTCCAGAAGCTGTTTCCAAGCGAAGTGGACGTAATGATTGCCGGCCATACCCACCTGGAGCGGCTGGAGTACCGAGATCGAGTGGCCATGATAAACAGCGGCTCGATCACGTTCCCACGACACAAAGAGCTGAGACTCGGAACCGTCGGACTGCTGGAGCTGCAACCTGGCTGGCTGCGAACCGAGATCATTCCGTTGGGGCACTCCCCGGGTCGCCCTAACCCCGGCGAGTCCATGTCGATGGAGATCCAGCTCAACGGCGCCGAGCCAAAAGTGCAAATGAACGTCCCAGGCTTCGACGAAGACGGTGTCCTAATCAGGGCTGACGACCCTGTCTGAGGCGAGGGCGCCGAACTTGCGACGGATCTGCCTGTGGCAACTACAGGCGCTCTGGCTGTTATGGCGATAAACTGAATACGTAGCGCGACCAATCAATGTCATTCTGAACCCGCAGGTGAAGAATCTGGTCGCATGACACGAACGGATGCCTGTGGGGCCCCAGATGCTCCGGCTCCACAACATGTTTCGTTGACGGCCAAATCGGCCAAGTCTGCCGACTGCTCGTCCCCGCGGCGACCAAAGCCAGCCGGAGGTTGACTCGAAGTGCAATACAATCGACTCGGCCGCTCAGGCCTCAAAGTTTCCGAGATATGCCTCGGCACGAACATGTTCGGTGAAGGGTACGTCGACGACCGGAGAGTATTCAGCGTGGTCGATGCTGCACGCGAGCATGGCGTCAACTTCATCGACACGGCCGACGCCTATCACTCTGGGATGTCGGAGCAGGTCGTCGGCCGGGCGGTTCACGCGGACCGGCACGACTTCGTCATCGCTACGAAAGGCTTCATCGCGACCGGCCCCGGCCCCAACGACGTCGGCCTCTCACGCAAACACCTCACCCAAGCCGTCGAGGACAGCCTTCGAAGGTTGGACACCGAGTACATCGACCTATACCAGGTGCACTACTGGGACCCCGACACGCCGATCGAGGAGACGCTGCGCACGCTCGACGACATGGTTCGCCAGGGCAAGATTCGCTACCTGG
Source organism: Kiritimatiellia bacterium (assembly GCA_030745755.1). Taxonomy (GTDB): domain Bacteria; phylum Verrucomicrobiota; class Kiritimatiellia; order UBA8416; family JABMPJ01; genus JABMPJ01. The sequence continues at coordinate 6,617 of JASLOA010000025.1, forward strand.
GTTGTTCGAACTTCGCTGGATGGCAACTCATGCGCGCGCTGTGGGCCAGCGACAAGCACGGCTACGAACGGTTCGAGTCGGTGCAGCCGGAGTACAACTTCGCCAAGCGCGACATCGAGACGGAACTGTTCCCGGCGTGCCTCGACCAGCAGGTGTCGGTAATTCCCTACCAGGTGTTCATGGGCGGGGTGCTGACCGGAACCTACGACGCGAAGGTGCAGCCTCCGGAAGACAGCCACATGGCCTCACGCCACGCGGCGCGGGCCAAAGGCACGTACTGGAACGACTCGACGTTCCGGATGATCGAAACGCTCAGGACAGTCGCGTCCGAATTGGGCGCGAGCGTCCCGCAAATCGTGCTGGCCTGGACTCTATCCAAGCCAGAAGTCACGTCCGTGATCGTCGGGTCATCGAGGCCTGAGCAGGTCGCAAGCAACGTCTCGGCCACGGACGTGGTTCTGCCGCCAGAGGTGTTGGATCGATTGAACGCGCTGGGCGAGTGATCGGGAGGCTCGGCGAAGGACGCCCGGTGCTCCGGCCGTTATGGTCATCAACTCAATAATCCGTGCTCAACGCTTCTCGCGATGCTGAGCCTTCGGCGGAAACATCAGAATGACCCCGATCGGTCGGCGCCGCTTGATCTGTTTGTCGCCATTGCCGCCAATGCGAGCATCGGCTGTGGTGAGCCAGGCGCCCATCCGTTCGCCCTGAGCAACGTTATGTCCGCAGGGCGGACAATGCATATGACAGCAACGGCGCTCCAAATGCCGTCATTCTTGTATCTTAGAAAAGGACGTGGCAGATCGTTCCATTCTTGGTCGTAGGAGACCGGGCCTCAGCTGGATCGTCACGTCTCAAGCTCCCAGAGCCCGAATAGTTGTGTGCCCCGACTACTCGAGGGCGGATGTTACAAGACTGGGCCTGTACCAGGAGCTCAATCATTCTAGCAGGAGGTGCGGCTATTTCAGAACAAGTGCATGTAGGAATTGACGTTTCGTCTACTGACCTGGTAATGGCGATGATTCCTGGCGGTGAGTTGGTCCAGTACTCAAACGACGCCGATGGCATAGCGGCTCTTGTGGAGCATGCAGTGTCAGTCGACCCCACCAGCGTAGTATTGGAAGCCACCGGTGGGTATGAAATGTTAGCGGCGACTGAGTTGCAGTTAGCCGAGCTCCCCGTTTCGCTGGTCAACCCACGGCAGGTTCGCAATTTCGCTCGGGCAACCGGGAGGTTGGCTAAAACGGACGCAATTGACGCTCGGGTGCTTGCCCAATTCGGGGAAGCAATCGAACCACCGGTGCGAACTCTACCTGATGAGGAGACGCGAGAGTTGCGTGCCTTGGTGGATCGGCGGCGCCAACTCTCGGGCATGCTGAAGTCGGAGCAAAACCGTCTGCGCAGTGCGTCAAAGCGTGTTCGTCCGCAGATCCAGGCGCACATCCGCTGGCTCAAGGACCAGATGAAAGATCTCGACGATGACATTGGAAAGATGATCCGCTCGTCCCCCATGTGGCGCGCCCAAGACGATCTGCTGCGAACTGTACCAGGGGTCGGCCCTGTGCTTTCATCAATGCTGCTGACGCACCTTCCTGAGTTAGGCCGCCTGAACCGTGGCGAGGTGGCAGCGTTGGTTGGCGTGGCGCCGCTCAATCGAGACAGCGGCGCATATCGAGGCACGCGATCGATATGGGGAGGTCGGCCTGCCATCCGCGCTGCGCTGTACATGGCTGCTCTATCGGCTACCAAGCACAATGTAGTCATCAAAGCCTTCTACCAGCGATTGCGAGCCGCGGGCAAGCCCGCTAAAGTCGCCCTCACAGCCTGCATGCGGAAACTACTACTCATACTCAACGTGATGGTCAAACGGAACATAACTTGGGGACCACCAAACATGCCAGCCACCGCATTGCTCGTCTGAACCCTTGACATTTAAGACAGTTGCTGAGGCC
>JASLOA010000026.1 GCA_030745755.1 Kiritimatiellia bacterium
GTATTGACACACAACGCTGTAGGAGACGGCAGAACCGAGTGTACAACCGCGATCCAGGCAGCGATCGACGCTTGCGGTGAAGCGGGTGGCGGTACCGTGCTTGTTCCGTCAGGATGCTTTCTGACCGGGCCCTTGACGCTCAGGGAGCATGTCTGGCTGCATCTGGAACCCGGCGCCATACTGCGCGCTGTGACTGACATCTCAACCTGGCCGATCATTCCAGACCCCTATTTCGGGGACGGGGGCGAGCGCGACGTGTATCAGCCCTTCATCTATGCCCAAGACGTCTGCGACATCGGGATTACCGGCTCCGGCACCATAGACGGTTCGGGCGAAATATGGTGGCGTGCATTCCACGAAGGAGCGTTGAAGAACCGAAGACCGCGCCTGATTGCCCCCAGCGGTTGCACGAATGTAACGCTCGATGGCATCACCGTCATGAACTCCCCTCAGTGGAACATCAATCCGGTCTGTTGCGACAATCTCAGAATTAACGGGGTGACCGTCCGGAACCCTCGCCATTCACCCAACACGGACGGGATCAACCCGGACTCTTGCCGTAACGTCCACATATCCAACTGCCATATCGACGTCGGGGACGACTGCATCACACTCAAATCCGGCATGGAGGACAGCCTTCGCCCGCGCGAAAAGAGAGCCTGTGAAAACATCACCATCACCAACTGCACGATGGTGCACGGACATGGGGGCGTTGTCTGCGGCAGCGATATGAGCGGCAACGTAAGGAATGTGGCCATCAGTAATTGTGTGTTTCAAGGCACTGAGCGTGGCATTCGTTTCAAGTCGCGCCGCGGCCGTGGCGGCATCATCGAGAATATCCGCGTGTCCAATATCATAATGGAAGATGTCCAGACCCCGTTCGTGGCAAACCTTTTCTATCACTGGGGTGCGCACGGTGAGGCGCGTGTGCTGGATACGCATGCCTATCCCGTCGACGACGGCACACCGAGAATTGAACGCTTGCGCTTCAGTCATATCACCGCGCGCAACGCTCAGTTTGCAGCTGGAGTCTTCCATGGACTCCCTGAAATGCCGCTGCGAGACATTGTCCTGCATGATGTCGACATTCAGATGAATCCCGAGGCGCATGAAGGTGAAACAGCCATGGCCAGCACGATCCCGAAGATGAGTAAACGCGCTTTCTTCTGCAGACATGTCAGCGGCCTTCATCTGCAGTCGGTTCGTGTAGAGGGATATGAAGGGCCTCTCGTCGATGCCGAGAACTGTGAAGAAGTCCATGTAGATGCGCTCATTACCGAATAGTTGGAGAAGATATGAAGACACACTTCTCATGATGACCTGAGAGGTGGATAGGCGGCCATGAGAGAAATCGACGAGGATCGGGACAATGATCGGGACGAAGATACGGAGAGACGAGGATCGGGACAATGATCAGGACGACGAATGGGAGGGAGGGGCGGCGAACGGAGAAGTCTTGCGGCCCCGCCGTTCACATCGCTTCCCGCTCCCATCTTTGTCTCGATCCTCGTCCCGATCTTTGTCGGCACCATCGTTGTCCCGATCGTTGTCCCGATCGTTGTCGAATCGCCTTGACAGCTGGGGCTGGTGAGAACGATCACGCATGTAGCCAATGAAAGAACACCCGGAAATCCCGGAAGGACCTGAGAAAGGCACAGGATGAAGTTTGCAGATAAGCTCTCAGGCGCACTTTACGGTGTTGCCATCGGCGACGGCATGGGCGCGCCCGTCGAAGGATGGTCATCACCGCCAATCATGGAGAAATTCGGGGATCATGATTTCGCCACATTTATTCCGCCAACCCATACGATGGATCCTGCAAAGGGCAAAGGCGCAGGGCGCATCACCGATGACACGCTCATGACAGAGGTTCTGATGGAGGCATACGCCGAGGCGCGATCCCACCTGGACGCCTATGGGTACGCCGATTATCTCCTTCCGCTCGTCAAGGATTGCCCTCGTTGGATTCCCGAGTGGCAGAAAGAGTCGCCTCTTTGGGACCGGCTCTGGTTTGCCGAGCAGTACCCATGGTTTCGCCTTGTGTCTTCAAATGCCGAACCGCGAGCCGCTGGGATGGGAAACAAGGTGAATTGCGGCGTCGCGATGTGGATGATGCCGGTGGGGGCAGTGAATGCTGGCAGCCCGCTCGACGCGTATCAAGAGGCAGTGCTCCTGGGCGCCGCGCACAATGAATCGTTTGCCATCGAGGCAGGTGGCGCTATGGCCGCTGCATCGGCAGAGGCGTTGAGCGCATCGGGGACCATGGATAGTGTTCTTGAGGTTGCCAGTTCCTTGGCGAAAGACGGTACTCAACGCGCTATCCAAGCCGCGATTGAAGCGTCGGACCCTCAAGACTCGCTCGACTCGTTTGTCCTCAAGGTCCGTGACGCCGTAGCTCCCTACGATCAACGGACAGGGCACTGTCCTGATGACGCCCCTCTTTCCCTGCCAGAGTTCAGCGATGTTGGCCGACCGTCACGCATCTCATCTATTGAAGAGCTTCCGGTGGCGCTCGCCGCCCTCCGCTATGGCCAGGGAGATGCAGTGAAAACGCTGAAGGCTGCCGTTTGCTATGGACGAGACTGCGATTCCATTGCCAGCATGGCGATGGGTCTCTTTGGCGGATTGTCTGGTGTTGACGCGCTACCCTCATCGCTTTGCACGGATGTTGATGAGGCAAACCAACGGAATTTCGGCGAGATGTCTTCCGCATTTCTTCCAGTGATTCAGGAGATCCTGGCCAATGACCGAAAAGAGTTCGCTCACCGCGAAAGAAGCATCAGCGCAACACATTAAGAAGCTTTCAGCGGACGCGGACAAGCCGCGCCGCTGAGCAATGACGTTCTACAGATGAGGAAAGATTATGCCAACACTTACCGTTCGACGATTTGAATACGAAGCTCTCAAGGCCAGGCTGCAGCCTGATGACAGGATTGCGATCCTCAGTTGCGATAGCTGTGCGAAACAGAGCGATGGGCTCGGGGGTGAAGATGGGCTGGAGAGCTTGGCCGACAAGCTTTCGGCGGACGGCTTCAATGTTGTCAGCCGAGAGTTGCTCCCTGTCGCATGCTCTCTCGAGCAGTTGACAGCGCTTCTCGACGACGAGGGGAACCGAAAGCTGTTTGAAGAAATTGATGTTATAATCCCTCTCTCGTGCCAGCGAGGGATAGAGAGCGCGAAAGATATCTTGCCAGGTCTCAGTATTCTCAGAGTCACCGAGACGTTGGGGACAGGGAGCTTTTCGCCTGAGGCTGGCGCTCGTCTCACCGCGCCGGACGAGGGGCTCGATATTGAAATGGAGAATCCTGAGGGCATTTCCCTTCCGGAGGTAGCGCACATTCTCGGGATGCATGCCGGGAGTTTCTAAGGTAAGGACGGGGCAGCAAAGGCGTCATAATAAGCAAATGCAGAGCAGTGTCACTGGACGCGCCACACTGTGATTGTGGACGTTCCCAGAAAAGGATAGCCGATGACATCAAAAGAGAGAGTACTCACGACATTTGCCAATCAGGAAGCTGATCGGGTGCCCATCAATTATGCCGCCAATGGTGCAATCGACAAGCGATTGAAAGAGCACTTTGGGCTCAAAGCTGACGACCACGATGGCTTGCTTCAGGCTCTTGGCGTCGATTTTCGATGGGCTGGCGCAGGATACAAGGGGCCAAAGTTACACGAGGACATTCCGGAACGCGGCGTCACTGTTGACAACTGGGGAGTTCATACCCAATGGATCGAGCATGATACTGGCGGGTATCAAGACTTCTGCGACTTCCCTTTGACCACTGCAGATGAAGAGACCATCGCAAACTGGCCTATGCCCGATCCGGATCAGTACGATTATTCTCACGTTTTTGATCACTGCCGGCAAAGGAAGGACTACGCGGTATTCTTGCACTGCTTTGGTGACCTGATAAACGGCAACGGGATGTTGCGCGGCATGGAGCAGACACTTGTTGATCTGATTACAGACGATCCGGCCGGCTTACTGCTTGCCAAGCGCCGGTTTGCTATACAGGCGGAGGTCGCTCGACGCACGCTTGAAGCTGCGAAGGGCGGCATCGACATTCTTTGGCTGGGCGAGGATTTGGGCACACAGCATTCTCCCATTATCAGCATGGACATTTTCAAGAAGCATATTCGGCCCCTCTATCAGACACTCGTTGATCTCGGCAAGGAGTTCGGCACACAAGTTATGATTCACACATGCGGATCATCGAGCTGGGCCTATGAGGACTTCATCGAGATGGGAATGGATGCCGTGGATACACTCCAGCCCGAAGCCACGAATATGTCTCCCGAGTATCTCAAGAAGACCTTCGGCGGAAGATTGGCGTTTCATGGGTGCATCAGTACGGCGGGACCAGTGGCAACCGGCACGGTTGAGGAGACAATTGAGTACTGTCGCAACACCTTGGATATCATGATGCCAGGAGGTGGCTATTGCTTCTCCCCCACCCACTGCCTCCAGGACAACTCCCCTACAGAAAACGTTGTCGCCATGTACGAAACAGCACGGACACACGGAAAATACTGAAAGGCGAGCAAAGGAGTTGATATGATTATTTGCGTACAGAGAAATACCTCGTTCCGATTCATCTCTTTGCTTCTGTTGCTTACACTTCCGTTTCTTGCGCTGCCATCATTCGCAGCGGAAACGGTCACGACGATGGCTGCATTGCAGAAGGCTGTCTCCGAAGCGAAGCCCGGTGACGTCATTACTCTCGCCGACGGCAACTACGAACAGGGCTGCACCCTCAAGGGGAAGGGCACGTCGGACAAGCCGATCGTCGTCCGTACGCAAACCCTTGGGAAGGTCGGCATTACCGGACCGGTGAGGATCGAGGGCAGCTATATCACCTTACTTGGCGTGAACTTCACAGCACAGGGACGTGTACACATGAGGGGCGTAGGCCTGCGTCTCAGTCGCTGTAGCATGTCGAATATCAGGTCCGGAAAATGGGTTACGGTCGATCCCAGAAGTTCCAAGATCGAGGTGGATCATTGCTTGTTCGAGAAGAAGGAGAACAACCGGGAACTGCCCAGGAACTGCCAGTTGTTCCAGTTTTTGGTCCGGAACAAGGGTGAGGGGCACCACATTCACCACAACCACTTTCGCGACATCCCCAGAGGCAAGGGCAACGGGTTTGAGACCATTCAATTAATGACCTCGGACAACCCGTACAATCCCAAGGGCGGTGACTGCGAGACTGTGATCGAAGACAATCTGTTTGAACGCTGCAATGGAGAGGGCGAGATTATCTCGATGAAGTCCAGTGGGAACATCATTCGGCGGAATACGTTTCGTGACTGTCGGGGGTCGTTGGTCCTACGCACTGGGCACAGGAACCAGGCCGTGGCCAACATCTTCATCGGCGGCAAGGACACCGGCAGCGGAGGGATTCGTATTCAGGGGAAGGATCAGGTGGTGGCGAACAACTATTTCTATGGTCTCAAATATGGGGTGGCCATGATGGACGGCACCCCGGATGACCTGTATGTACGCGTCGAACGCGCAACGATCATTCACAATACCGTGGTCAACTGCCCCCGTGCGTTGCGCATCGGAATGAATCACCCCAAACACCCGGAAGGGACGCCTCCGAGCCAGTGCGTGGTCGCGAACAACCTCTTCGTCGGCAACCCAAAAGATAAGGCCGCTACTATCGTCGAGTACATAAAAGGAGACGAGCCGGAGGCTTGGACCTGGGCCGGCAACGTCTACAGCGGAACGCTGGGTATCCCGCCGACAAAAGGCCTGCGCGAAGGGACCCCGGCTTTGAGTAGCACGAAGGGTCCCCTTCCCCTGCCTACCCGTCGTACCCCGTCGGCGAAGGAACTTGCTCCGCCCGTGAAGGCGGCAGCGAAAGACATGTGCGGCCAGACCCGCAGTACGACCCCCACCGCTGGCGCCATCCAATTCTCGGACAAGATGACCGCAGTGAAACCGCTCACCGCCAAACAGGTTGGCCCGGAAGCGAAGTGATAGCATTTCGAAAGGATAGGAATGAACTATAGACAACTGATATTGATAATGACGCTTCTGGGCTTGGTTGGCCAGGGAGTGATCGCGGGCGAGTCGAAGATCGACAAGAAGCTCGCCAGGGAAGCGCCCCTGTTCGAGCGGGCGAAGATGCGTGGTCGCGTACTGGACGAGGTCTCGCGCGATGTGATTAAGCAGACCTCAGGCGAAGGGTATCAGCTCCGTGTCGTGGAATGGTGGCCTAAGAAAGGCGTCGATTTTGTCGAGGAACCCGAAGGCAAGCCCCGCACGTGGACGATTCGAGAAGCGGAATCGTCGAAGGAGATGAAATGGTGGCCTCGCGCTCTGCGCGGGAAGACCCAATTCAAAGCGCACCTGTTAGGGTTCCGGGGTATTGGATCGGCCCAAAATCCATGGGCGGACGATGTGACCACACCGCTCACGCCGGCCGTCGTATTGCGTTTGCCCGATGGACGAAAACGATGCTTCACCCGGGGATGTTTCTCCGATAAAGACGAGCAATACATTGTCGATCTGTACGAAAAGCAGATGAAGGTCCTACGCGACAACACCTTTGAGGAAGGGTTTGAACGGGTTGCAGCCTCTCACAACATGGGAGAGAAGATTTCCGACAATCCGCTCTATACGCCAGGAACCACACACATTAGCAGCAAACACTATACTGCGACGCTAGGCAGCGAACCGCCTGATGATGGGGGTGGGTCCAGATGGTTGATTGCCGATGATAAGGAAAGGGCTGCCCTCAATCGGAAGCTCATTATGCAAGGGTGGGAAGACTGGTGGGCGTATCTCGAGCATGGCGGACACTTGATGTTTTTCTCGGAAAAGCTGGGTCCGAAATACAAGTATCGTTTCCTTGTCGGGGGGACCAAGAAAGATGGAAAGACGCTGGGTCGCGGATTCGGCGGCGGGTACGGCGCCTGCAGTGGTGGAGACGGATGGTGGGCGGGATTGTATCACGAATGGGGCCACGGGATTCCTACCGCAAACCAAATGACGCTCGGCGGTGGGGAGACGATGTGCGATACGGGTCAAATTATTGGCGATCCGAATAACGCGCACAAGTGCATGTTCCAGGTGATTAAGCCGTGGAAGAACCTGTTCTGGGGATGGTATCCCGGTGCGTATGCGTGGAGCGTGATCGGGGACGACCCCAACTGGGGATATGTGTTTCCCTACGCGATTGCACGAATGATGTCCGACAAAGAATCCTCACCGATGCACGTGATTGCCCGAGTGGGAGAAGAACGCGGTATTTTCAAAGATGGAATTCGAGAGACGGGCGATTTGCTCGGACAGGTCGGCGCTCGCTTTGCCGAGTTTGACAACGAACTTGAGATGGGTCTGCGAGGAGTCTTCGGCCTGCCGACGCGCGTGAACCTACTGGAAGTCGATCGCGAAAAGCGCCGATATCGTTGCGACCCCAAATGGTCGCCCGAAGCCTTCGGCGTCAACATGGTTCGCTTGGTTCCCGATAAGGGGGCCAAGAAACTTACGGTGGATTTTCAAGGGCATTACGACGCGAAGGTCTACAGCGATTGGCGAGCCTGTATCGTCGCTGTCGACAGAGATGGAAAATGTCGCTATTCGCCCCTCTGGAACAAAGGGACGATGACGCTGAAGACCCAGCCCGGGGATCTGCGGTACTGGTTGACCGTCACGGCCACTCCCACGGCGTTGAGTCCGACCGAGGGGCGGGGGCTTTACCAGGCTGTTCATGTCGTGTATCAGGGCGGGTTTGGATATCGGTATCCCTACGATGTGACCTTGAAAGGATGTCGCGCCGGGTCGCCTCATAGCACGCCCATTGACGATGGAACCGACGGGCAGTCCGGCTTGAAATCGGGTCGTAATCCGGGTGAAGGATGCAACTCTGCGTCCATTCCCGTCACCGATCCTGAACAACGCCAGCAAGCCGAAGAAGTATTGGCTGCAATGGGAGATGATCAGAGAATGGCAGGCCGATGGGCCAAAGCCGCAGAATGGCACCTCAAGAATATGAAAGGCAAACACCATCCCAACGGAGGCGGATGGGTGGCCGATACGGCTACGGTGGCTGACACCGCATATGTCGGTCCAAACGCCATGGTGCTGGACGAGGCGAAGGTTTTGGACGATGCCGTCATCGAAGATTCTGTGATTGTGTATGGAAATGCCATTTTCAAAGATAGCGCGCGTGCATACGGGAAATTGGCTGTGGAGAAAGGCGTGTTCAGCAAGGATGCGCGAATGTATATCCGAAATGAACCCAAGTGGAGCACGCAAAAGGTGACGATCTCTCCGGATTCCGATGCACCACAGAAACGGTATGCACAACTGATGAAAGCGCCTCCGCTGCAGGCGAACTTCGATATTGTTCAGCCGGAATCTTCGCTTCTGGAAGATCATTTCAACGAACGATCGGGAACCATCTATGGGTCGCACCGTGATGATCGCATCTTCTTCGATGGCGTCCTGATCGGAAACCCCGGATTCACCTATGATGGTGTCGAATCTGGAGCGGTGACGTTTAATGGAAAAGATCAATGGGCAGAAATGCCCGGCGAGTTGGCCGACCTGGAAACGATTACCGTCGATGTGCGGTTCATGGTCGATTCCACCAAACAGCAAACCGTTTGGATGTTCGGCAACGATGCTTCCAGCCAGTTGTCGCTCTCGGTGGCCGACGGCAAACTGGTGCTGCTGGGGCAAGGTGGCGGGAAACATGCCGACTGTCGCGGCGGGAAAGTGGTGTCCGAACAGTGGACAACCGTCCGCGTGGAGTTGGATGGGAAGACCATGAAACTCTTCCAGGACGGAAAGAACATCGGCGAAGTGAAGGCGGATTTCCGGGCCTCCGACGCGTTCACGCCCGGGAAGGTGCGAATGGCTACGCTGGGTGCCGGATTTGGCGGCGCGACCCCGATGGCCGGTGCGGTGGATCATCTTCGGTTCTTCACCGAAGTGCTGGACGATTTTGAGGCCGCGGACATTCCGATGGTGAATCCGCGTCACCTGTGCCCGAGATTTCTGGCGAGGTTCGAGGCGCGGTACCCCGATTTCCATGCAAAGCGAACCCATTTCAGATGGAGTGGCCATCCCTTGTATCTGTATTACAAGAAGTATAACAAGGGGCTGGGATACCGAACGGAAGTTCTTGCGAAGATGGCCGGGGATAGCGTGGCGGGGATGGAAAACAGAATCGCTTCGTTAAAACAGCGTCGCCATGAAATCGATCAGGAAATGCGTGAAGCGAGGAAGAACGATCAATCGCATAAGGAGCGGGAGCAGCAATTGCGTCCCCAAATGCATGAACTCCACAAAAAACGGGACGCGATTATGATGGCCAACGCGGAATATCGGGAAACGCGTAAGAGAGACGAAACCTTGAGGCGGGAAATCCAGGAGTTTCGTAACAAGGCCGAGGAAGAGCTGAAGAAGACCCCCGCGTATTCCAAGTTACTGGAGAATATCACGACGCTGCAGAAGGCGGTGAATGCGATGAAACCAGGAAGTGCCGAAAGGGAGAAGGAACAGAAGCGGCTACAGGAATTGCATGGAAAAAGGAATCGCATGGTTGAAGATCGACAGTGGGCGTCCCCCGAGGCCGCAAAACTCCGGAGGGATCGCGAGGGTCGCCGTGGAAAGAACGAGCAATTGCGGCGTACGATTCAGGAAACGAGCGAGTGGAAAGAGGTAGACAAGAAATATAGGGAGCTGGAAAAACAGATCCGCTATCAACCCGATCCGAAGTTCGCTCGAGAGCAAAAACAGATTGATCAGCAGGTTCAGAAAATGGAACAGGCACTCAAACTGTTGCATGTATCCGCTGCTGCCGAGGCCAACCCCCTGGAAGCGCAACTGATTCAAACATCGATCCGCCCGGCCTTCGCCTATCATCACACGATTGCCCATACGGTGTTACTGGGGATGCTCCCGGCAGCTCCCGACGATGTTGGCCAACTCAATAAAGCCAAGGCGCTGCAAAGTCGCCCCTGGCCAAGCACCGCCGATTGGGATCGGCTCGCCCCCTATGAAAAGGACAAAGAGGTGATCGCCCAACCGGTCATGCAGCATTATCTGAAGCGGATGAAGCCGTGGATGTATGAGTAGAGGGGGGGGGAAGGGGGATCGCCGTTCGCGTCCACCGAAATGGCCAGGAAAACGAAGGAGAAACATGAAATACACAACTACCATACTGATCGTAGTAATAGCCCTAATCAGCGCTGCCGCAGTGCGCGCTGCTGAGCCCGATGCGAAGAAACTCGTCTCGATGGAGGCCGAGCAGTTCGTCCTGCCGGACACGATTGAAATGATCAAGATACCGGCCGGCATCTTCACCATGGGCAGCCCGAAAGACGAGATCGGTCGCGGTGAGGATGAAACCCAACGCACCATCACGATTACCAAGCCCTTCTATATGGCTCAGTTTGAAATCAAGCAAAACCAGTACATTCCGATGATGCGTCCGGAATACAAACCGATCTTTCGCAGGCAAGCTCCGGGGGGTCGCACGCTTCCGGAATTGCATCAGCATGGGGCGTGGCAGTCCGATGCCGTGCCTGGGGCCCAAGTGATGGACGCCGTGCAATGGATTCATGCGGTGGAATTCTGCGAGAAGCTTACCGAACGTGAAGGAGCCGCCGGTCGGCTTCCCGAGGGATACGAGTATCGTCTGCCCACCGAAGCCGAATGGGAATATGCCTGCCGTGCCGGTACCACCAGTGCGTTCAATAATGAGGAAACCGCGAAGCAGGCCAAGAACGGCAGGGCGCACAGAACGAAAAACGCATTTGGACTATTCAATATGCACATGGGCGTTCTGGAATGGGTACTCGACGATTATGCGCCGTATAGAGCCGGTGACGCGGCGGACCCGGTGAGCTTTGTGAATGGGAAGAACAAAGTGGTCCGCGGCGGGCATGACCAGTTCAACGACGACCCCAGGCCGGAAAATCGACACTATTCCAAACCCGAAGAGCGCCTGCGTTATGTACGTTCCGCCTCGCGTGGATGGTTGATGCCCGCCTGGCCTTATCCGAAGGTGGGGTTCCGTCCCGTACTGGCGCCGAGAATCGAAGTGCCCGAACCGAACATCGATCCGAAGTATCATATGGGTGTATTGACCCCCTATGATTCGGGTCTGCGCAAAGTAGATCTCGTCGGATTTGAACCCAGAGAGAAGCGTGATAAGGCAACTGAATCGCCATAAGGGGTTGTGGAAGGGAAGAAGGAGTCAGGGGACACGCTAAAGCGTGGACTACATACTGGGAAAGTGTATGTAGTACAGGCTTTAGCCTGATGCGAATGGGCAGGTGAAAGAATGAGAACGGGATGAAGAGGGGAATCGTCAACCGAAATGGCAATCAGCCAGCACACAAAAGGAACATAGAATGACATCACTGGAAAGAATGATGGCGGCCATTAATGGTGAGCCGTTGGATCGCTATCCCGTTATGAATCCTTATCCCTTCTGGTCTATGCAACCGCATTGGCCGGAGTTGGTCGGGCTGACCTTCGCGCACGTCTACGACGGCAGTGACGAACAACGCATGGCTTGCTACCGGGCCGTTTATGAGCAGCTCGGCACCGACTGCATGCCGGTGTGGCGTGGGCAATGCGGACGGGGTAAGGTCCGGCGAGTCGAGAACGAAGCAGGCGATTGTCCGTCGACATGGCAATCAACCGAGTTCCCGCTCTTCATTCACAACTTGGAGACCGGAGACCGGACGCGTGTTGATGATTACTACGCGGACACGCCTGGTGATGAGCCCAAGTACAAGACGGTGGCGGATGTTGAAGCCGAGCCCCCGCCAAAAACGGCCGAGGAGCTGCTTGCCGAGCCGGATAACGAGATGGCCTGCAAGGTTGTCGCCGAATTCGGCAAGAAGGCATTTCTCTACTACGATGTAGGTGCGCCTTTCAGCCGCTGCTATCGCTCCCTGACGTTCGAAGGCTTGTTCGAGAAGATGATGGATGATCCTGCCTTGGTTCACGCGATCGCGCAGCGCCGGACTGAAGAGCTTATCCAGTACGCCCGTGCCGCGGCAGAAACAGGCATCCACGCGATCCGCATGAACGAGTATCCGGGCGGCGCCGAACTGATCTCGGATGAGCATTTCACGCAGTTTGTCCTGCCCTATCTGAAGCAGTTGGTCGA